>CAKAPG010000004.1 GCA_916715765.1 uncultured Atopobium sp. | reverse complement strand
CGCTGACCTGCGGCGTTGCCGTCGTTACGCCCACACGCGCCACTGACCTGCGGCGTTGCCGTTGTATCTCTCGCATGTGGCTACGAGAGCAGAAACTCCCTGACGCGAGCGGCAATACCTTCAGCGTCCAGGTCAAAGTGCGAAAGCAGCCCGTCGCCAGGAGCGGAGGTGCCAAAGGTACGCATGCCAGCAAAGCGCATTGGCGTGGGCAGCCGCTCAGCCAGAAGCTCGGCAACTGCAGCTCCAAGGCCTGTTGCCACGTTGTGCTCCTCAACGTATTGAGCTCCTACTATTGTTTTATCTCTACAAACCCGCTTGGAGTCATTTCAAATACGGCATCATACTTTGATTGTTGTGCAACATTGAGATGATGAGTTACCTCAATCATCGTAACTCCGCTTAGACTAAGCAGGTTATTCTCGACCTCAGTAGCCATGCGTGTGTCCAATGCAGACGTAGCTTCATCAACAAGCAGTAACTTCTTTCCATACAGTAAGGCTCGCGCAATAGCAATCCTCTGTCTTTCACCTCCGGAGAAGCGCTTTCCGTTCTCTTCCACTGGAGTGTCAAGTCCTTTTGGAAGAGCCGCAACTACCTCTGAGAGACCAGACTTTTTAATAACTTCACCGATTTGCTCACTCGAATACGAACTTCCCAGCGTAATGTTATTTTTTAGCGTATCGTCAAACAAATACACATTTTGGTGAATCATTGCCGGATCACATAAAATATCTTTTGAACCGTCAATCAGAATATCTCCACTCTGAGGTTTTATCTGGCCTGAAATCAGTTTTAAAAGCGTGCTCTTTCCACTCCCGCTTTTTCCGATAATCGCATACTTCCTCCCAGCCTTAAAGCACGCAGATATTTTAGACACTCCGGAAATTGAATCAGGATACTTATAGGTAACATTTTTTAACTCAATTTCATGCTCTACATCATAGTGCCGTTCCTTATTGTCAAACGGAGTTTCTTCATCGTCGCATATAACCGCCTTCAAAACCGGATAGGCCGCTTTAACTTTGCCAAGCAATGAAGCAAATGTTGAAGCGGGCGCGATTACCTGACCGGACAGCTGGGTCACAGCCACAACGCTACCAAGAGAAACAAATCCTTGCACTGCAAAAATACCCGTTATACCCATAATGATGAATTGAGATGAAACTGAGATTGCTGTAACAAACCCAGATATAAGAGATGTAACTTCAGATAAATGTGCCTTCTTACCTTCCAACTGCTGCGCAACCAGTAAGTGACGATTTGTAAAGTTGTTTTCTTTATGAAATGACCTGATGACATCAAATCCAAGCGATATATCACGAATCTGTCCGTTATACGACACCGTATTTTTTACGATCTCTTCTTGGCAATGAGTAAGTTGTTTTGTAAATACTCCGGGAATGATTGTTGGAATTGCCATAACAAGTATCGAAATAACTGCCACTATTGGATTTATATACAAAAGTAAGAGGCTTGCAATAGTAATTTCGCAGCACGAAGCAAATGCATCAAGCAGTCCGCCAAGCCAATCTTTTTCAATAGTATCCATATTCTGACTTAAAAGAGAAAAAAACTCAGCACTGTTTTCATTCATATTTACAGCATCTTTTCTCCGCAAATAAGCCTTCACGGCAGAGTTTCTCATCTTAATTACGGTGTCGCGAACCAGGCGGGCGCGCACATATCCCTGTAGTATAAGAAGGATACCGGTTGCTATAGCATATATACAGCACAAGCCTATAAATGCAAGTAACCGAGCAATATCTCCTGAAATAATGACTTCAGAAACCGTATTGAGAAGTGAGCTCAGTAAAAGAGCCACGCCGGCAACGACACAAGAACTTACAATTTGTACTAGTACAAAAATAATCACGTTTCGTTTGCCGACATTCTTTAAAAGATGTTTTATATTTTTCATTCCATTCCAATCGCAGAAAATCATCTAAATGACCATCGCAAAATGATAGATACCTCTTTTAATAAATCTAAAAGAGGTATCTATCCCGCACTTTTAGTGCTTAACTACAATAACAATGATGGTCATATGTATCGCCTCCCCCTCTCTTTGACGAATACATCGTCTCGAAAGAAGAGGAGGCTATCCATAACATCTCGTGACAATTCTTGTATTACCTCAAATGTTAAGTATCCATGCAAAGTATCAAAATAATAAGCATGGCACGTAAAAATTTTAACTTTTGGTAATGAAAAATGTAGGCTGCCTTGCTCACTGTCTCTGAGCGCTTAGACTTGGTTTTAAGCCCTAGGTTCAATTTTGAGTGCTTAGATTCTCTTCAACAAAAGCGCGCACCATTTCCGCATTATCATGTTGGCCAATAAGTTCCATATATGGAATAATCGTCTGCATTATTGAAAGCGCCTTGTCAGTATTTCCACTCCGGAATTCAGACCGACCAATCAAATAAAAAATCACCGGTAAAAGTATCTGCTCATGGCTTTCAATACTCAAATCTCTTGCCAGATACGCATGCTGAGCAGCTTCTTCAAACCTTCCCTCAAGATCCAAGCAGGAAGATATATTAACTTCAAGGTTGATGCGGACAATCGTAAAGTCATTGCTGCTTGATTGCTGATCGGAAAGGTTTCTTGCAAGTTCTTCTCCCACTCGAATACCCTCAATACGAGCTTCCTTTTGCTGAAGTGCCACAACCATCAAACCGATTATTTCAGCTTCAATAGGAGATAAAAGTTCATGTCGAAAATCAGATAGGTCAATATGAGGCTTTGTAAGCTCCAAAGCCTCACGTAACTTGACGTATGAATCTTCAGGATTCTTGTTCTGCTTGAGTTGTGCGGCTGCCTGTATAAGTAAAACTGACTGCCGCTCCAATGCATGAGATGCATCATTTTCACTCAAGCCCTCCAGCAAGGATAGGCCTTGTTGGATTTTACCTGCTTCTATAAGCAGACTTGCTCGTCTTGTAATCTCATTAAAGCTACGTTGGCAATCACTTTGATAAAAAACGTCACAAAGTTGATAGGTACTCGCCCCAAGTCTGCTCAACAATGCGTCGAGAATTACTTTGGAGGGCATCTGGCGGCCATTTTCAATTCTTGAAAGAGAAACCGGGGAGCAAATACCCTCTGCAAGCTGCTCCTGCGTCAATCCCTTACTATGACGAAGAGAATAAATAGTCTCTCCTAAAGAGTTTCCTTTCAAATTTCATCCCGTCTTTAATCGCTTGTACCATCAAAATATGACAAAGGCTACGAAAGCAGGAACTCCCTGACGCGAGCAGCAATGCCCTCGGCGTCCAGGCCAAAGTGCGAGAGCAGCACGTCGCCAGGAGCGGACGTGCCAAAGGTGCGCATACCAGCAAAGCGCATTGGCGTGGGCAGCTGTTCGGCCAGAAGCTCGGCAACTGCAGCTCCAAGGCCTGTTGCCACGTTGTGCTCCTCAACGGTTACTACATGACGGGTCTTCTCGGCAGATGCCAAAATAACTTCCTCGTCCAATGGCTTAACGGAGAACACGTCAATAACCTCGGCAGAGATCTTTTCCTCTGCCAACAAATCTGCTGCAGCAAGTGCCTGAGCAACCTCAACACCGCAGGCAGCAATCGTCACGTCTGTGCCCTCACGCAGGACGTTTGCAAAAGGCAGACCGCCCTTGAAGGACTCGTCGTAGATGTCGGAAACCTTGTGGCGACCCATGCGTACGTAGAAGGGACCATCAGCCTCGGCAGCAAGCCTGAGCGCTGCCTTTGTAGCGTTGTAATCTGCAGGAACAAGCACGCGCATCTGAGGCAGGGCGCGCATCATGCCAATGTCCTCAAGGGACTGGTGGGTGGCGCCATCCTCTCCTACTGTAATGCCTGCGTGCGTTGGGCAAATCTTCACGTTGAGGCCGGAATCGCAGACGGTGTTTCTAATCTGGTCGTAAGCGCGGCCGGTTGCAAACACGGCAAACGAGCCGGTAAACACGGTGCGTCCCGTAAGTGCCAGTCCAGATGCAACGCCTACCATGTTCTGCTCGGCAATTCCCACGTCAACCATGCGCTGTGGGAAGGCCTTCTGGAGGTCGGCAAGCTTGGTGGAGCCAGCAAGGTCTGCGTCAACAGCAACGATGTCGTGACCCTCGTTTACCAGCTCAACAAGAGTCTGACCATATGCCTCACGAGTTGCTCTAGACATTGGCAACCTCCTTACCTTCACCCTGAAGATCAATCAAAAGAAGCTCTCTTGCTGCATCAAGTTCTTCTCGCGCAAGGTCAGCCTGCTCGGCCGAAGGAGCGTTTCCGTGCCAGGAAGCCTTGTCCTCCATAAACGAGACGCCCTTGCCCTTGACGGTCTGGCAAATGACCACGGTAGGAGCAGTGTTTCCTGCCTCGCGACCATCTCGTGCGGCGAGAAGAGCCTGGCGCACCTCAGCGACCTCGTGACCGTTAACGCGCAGTACGTTCCAGCCAAAAGAACGGAACTTCTCGTCAATATCGCCAAGAGAGCACACGTCGGTGACGTGGCCGTCAATCTGCAGGTTATTGAGGTCCACAATGGCAATAAGGTTATCCAGCTTCTGGTGAGCAGCAAACATGCATGCCTCCCAGTTAGAGCCCTCCTGCAGCTCGCCGTCGCCCAGAAGGACAAATACCTTCTTGGCGCGCTCGCCGCTTGCCAGAGCGTCCATAGAAAGTCCCAGAGCGCATCCTGCAGCTACCGAGAGACCCTGGCCAAGAGAGCCAGAGCAAACCTCAATACCAGGACATGCGTGGCAATCTGGGTGACCCTGCAGTCGGCTACCAAGCTGACGGAGGGTAACCATATCCTCGTCGTGGAGCCAGTCAAGCAGGTGGTAGGCAGCATACAGCACAGGAGCCACGTGACCCTTGGACAGGAAGAACCTATCCTCGGTATGGTCCTCTGGGTTGTTGTGGTTGTACTTCATCACTCCCGAGAAGAACAGTGTGGCCACAATATCTGCCGAGCTCAGTGAGCCGCCGGGGTGCCCCGACTTGCTTTTCTCAAGCATGTCAATGACATCGCGCCTCAGCGTATTAGCTGCAAGCTTGAGCTCATCATCAGTGAGGTTGCGCTCGGGTAATGCAGTTGTTCCCATTCTCATCCTCTCAAAAATTGGTGCCTAAACGGTGCTTAAACTGTGCCAAACGATGCACGGATAGGCACGGACAGGCACGTAAAACAAGTACGCCCAACCTAGGCTGGGCGTACTTCAATCACTATTATTGCTGAGCCTTAACCTTTTCCCAGTCTGCCTCAAAAGACTTGAGGCCAGCATCGGTCAGAGGATGCTTAAGGCACTTCTTCAGAGCTCCAAATGGAACGGTTGCAATATCAGCACCAAGCAGAGCCGCCTGAGTCACGTGGTTAGGCGTACGGACAGAAGCCGTAATAATCTCTACGGTGTGATCAACGTTTTTATCCCATGCATAGTTCTCAATGCACGAAACTACGGTTCCCAGCTGCTCAATGCCGTCCTCACCAATATCATCAAAGCGACCAACAAATGGCGAAATGTAGCGAGCACCAGCATTTGCTGCAAGAAGAGCCTGAGGTGCCGAGAAAATCAACGTCATATTAACGCGGATTCCCTCAGAAGCAAGCTGATGAGTAGCAGCAAGACTCTCTGCGCAGATAGGAAGCTTTACAACAATGTTTGGAGCAAGAGAAGCCAGGTGACGACCTTCCTCAATCATGCCCTCAGTTGTAGTTGCTGTGGACTCAGCAGAAACAGGAAGATCTTCGCAAAGCTGTGCAATCTTAACCATATGAGACTCAAAGTCTGCCAGCTTGCCACCAATCTTTGCATACAGTGATGGGTTGGTGGTAACACCTGCCAGGCAGCCCCAGCTCAAAGCCTCAGAAATCTCATCGATATCTGCAGTGTCAATAAAGAACTTCATGTTAAATCCTTCCCTGTACAAACTTAAACGAGTTTGGAAACGTACGTCGTACTAAGAAAGAGCTAAACCACATTGTACAGATTCTTATGTACCGTCTGTGGCGAGAAACCCAAAAACAAGTGCAAAAAGACCGTTTAACCTTCAAATGCTTTATCAATTTTGCTGCGAACGTACGTGGAGGCAAAGACCAAATCTTCCTTCCAGTTCTCGCTGCCGGTGTACCACATCTCAGCAACAAAACGCCTGACTCCCTGGGGAACAAGCTGTGACAGTGCGCCCTCGTAATCAGTGGTGCCCGTAGAGAATGGGATCTCACGATATGCACCAGCAACAGTTTCCTTAAGGTGAGCTGCAAAAATATGACCTGCACCAAGTGCGATGTCATCAGCGACGGTGTTGCCGTAAATAAATGATGCATTAGTCAGATTACCAGCGTCGGGGTACACACCAAGATAGGGGCTGTTAATAAGATCTACGTAGTGCATAGCCTTCTCGACCGTATCCATAAAAGGAGTTTCCATGGTCTCAAAGCCCATAACAATGCCTGCTTTGGAAGCCATCTCTACGGCCTTTGCCAGATTCTCCTCAAAGTACTTACGCGTATCCTCTGCGCCCTCTTCGTAGTACACGTCATAGCCAGCAAGCTGGATGGTATGAAGTCCCAGGTCACCTGCAAGGTCAAGTGCCTTCTGCATAATCTCAAGGCCACGCTCACGAGTAGCCTGATCACGAGAACCAATAGGATACTTACGGTGACCAGAAAGGCACATAGAGCCCAGGCGAACGCCAGAGTTTACCATTGCCTGTCGAACTGCCGCGCGCTCCTCGCCAGTCCACTCAAGGCGAGAAAGACGAGCGTCAGACTCATCAACGGAGATCTCAACATAATCAAAGCCGGACTCTCCTGCTACGCTCAGACGCTCCTCCCAAGAAAGATCAGTTGGAGTGGCCTTCTCGTAAAGTCCTAGCTGATACTTGGACATAACTTCTCCTTTTAAAAACAGGCGGCCTTATAAAAGACCGCCTGACTGAAACAGATTCTACTCACTGAACAGGCTTTAGTGATTACCCTGTCCGTAGTAGGCATTTGGACCATGCTTGCGCATGTAGTGCTTGTCCTGAAGGTACTGTGGTGCCTCCTGAACCTTAGGGTTGTTGAGCTCGGTGAGTGTTGCCATCTTAGCAACCTCCTCAATGACTACAGCGTGATACACCGCGGCCATTGCATCTTTACCCCAAGAGAAAGGTCCGTGGTTGTGAAGGAGCGTTCCAGGAACCGCAATGGGGTCCAAGTTTTCAAAGCCCTCAACAATAACGTTACCAGTCTCAAGCTCATAGGCACTTTCTACCTCGTCCTTGGTAAGGCTGCGCACGCAAGGAATGTCTCCGTAGAAATAATCTGCGTGTGTGGTGCCATAGCAAGGAATAGAGCGTCCTGCCTGTGCCCAAGAAACAGCATGGGTTGAGTGAGTGTGAACAATTCCGCCGATCTTCTCGCCCCATGCACGATACAAGCATGCATGAGTTGGAGTATCGGAAGATGGGTTCATCTCACCCTCAACAACGTTGCCGTCTAAGTCACAGATGACCAGATTCTCTGGACTGAGTTCCTCGTAGGAAACGCCTGATGGCTTGATAACAAACAGGCCGCGCTCACGGTCAAGTCCAGAAGCATTGCCCCAGGTAAAAACTACCAGGCCATGCTTTGGCAGGTCCATATTTGCTTCGTAAACTTCCTCGCGGAGTTCTTTCAGCATCATAGGGTCTGCTCCTTAGAGAACGCTACGGAATGGAACGTTTGGCTCGTGATCGAAGCAATCGTGGAAGCCACGATCGTGATGATACGCAAAGCGGTCCTTGTCCTGTGGATAGGTGTAGTGGCCGCCGACCTCCCAGAAGAATGGGTGGAACTTGTAGTCAAGACGATCCTTACGCATGTCCCAAAGAACCTTGATCTCCTGGACGTCAGCCTGGAAGTTAGTCCAAACATCGTGGTGAATTGGGATAACAACCTTAGACTGAAGAGCCTCAGCCATACGGAGCATATCGGTGGCTTCCATCTTGTCCTGGATACCAATTGGGTTGCAGCCAAAAGCGCCAAAGCAGACGTCTACGCCGCCAAACTCCTGAGCGATGTCTTTGCCGTGCTTAGCAAAGTAGATGGAGTAGTGAGAGTCACCGGAGTGATAGATGTTTCCACCAGGGGTGACAAAGAGGTAGTTAACTGCCTTCTCATCCATATCCATTGGGCACTTACCCCAAAGGTCAGGACGGTTCTCAGAAGTATCAGTAGTGGTAACAATGATGGTGCGGTCAAAGGAATCGTATGCAACGATCTCCATATCCTTAACCTTGATGCGGTCGCCAGGCTTGACCACAATGCACTGCTCGCGTGGAACGCCCCAGCCAACCCAGATGTCAACAGCATCCTTAGGACCAATAAAGGGAACAGGAATCTCTTTACCGTTCTCGTCAGTGGTAGTCATGTTGTTGTTAACAACGTGAGCTGCAAGCTCCTTGGACATATGGTCCTGATGAATGTGAGTTACCACAACAGCGTCAAGGTTCTTGATAGCAAATGGATCAATAACAAACGGAACGTTGCGGAGGTTTGGCTGCATCTTACGGACGCCAGCCATGTTTGCCATCTGGTGACCAGGCTTCATGAGGCCGTCACCGTGGGTGCGCTTACCATTGCCTGCCCAGAAGTCGACAGCAACGTTTGCTCCACCAGGAGTCTTAAACCAAATACCAACGCAGCCGAGCCACCACATCTCAACCTGACCAGGCTCTACTACGGCATTGTCAATCTCTTCATTAAGCCATGTTCCCCACTCAGGGAAGGTACTCATAATCCAACTGTCGCGTGTGACGTCTTTAAGATCTGCCATAACACGCTCCTTTCTAAAACATAGGACTAGTACTTTGATGCATATGCAGGTAATTTGAGCGGCGCTCAGGACTTTGCCTGCATGCTCAGAAGCTCATCCTGAGCGCTCGCTACAAAACGCAGCCCTACTCCACTACTTTGTAGAGAGCCAGCTGGTCTGTCTCACGATATGCAGCAACAATGTAATCGCTGCCGTCATGCCTATACACCATGCAGTTTGCTGGTCCGAGGTCGTGGTCGATAACGTCTACGGTGTACTCACCGTCAACGTATCTAACAAGCAACAAATCGCGACCATCTTTACGGTTGCCAATGACTGCGCACTTCTCGCCATTAAGGTCTGCTGCCCAAAGCGCGTGAAGGAAGCTGCGCTTCTGTGGGTCGCACCAAACCTGCTCATAGCGATCGCGAGTCTGGCCCTCATGCCAAATTGCCAGCGTGTCACCGTGGAACTTAGAGAAGGTAAGGATCTCCAGCTTTCCGTCGCCGTCAAAGTCTGTAGCAACAATATCGCTTGTTGGCTGGACCAGAAGGCAGGTAACATCCCAAGCACCCTCAGGAGTGGTTGGTGGCACATATCTAAACACGCCTGCGGCGGTTGAGATCAAAGCATACGATTTATCAGGTGCAGTCCAAAAACCGTGGTTCTGAACCTGATAGTTAGCAACACACGTCAGCTTAAGCTGATTGTCTGCCGTGTACTGCTCAAGGTTATCGCTCAGAGGAGCGGCCCAAACAGCACCTGGAGTGCGCCAATCATCCTTGACGCCGGTCTCAGCTCCACCCTTGATAGAGCAAGCAAGAACCCAAAGCTGACCGTCAGCAG
Organism: uncultured Atopobium sp.; assembly: GCA_916715765.1. Classification (GTDB taxonomy): domain Bacteria; phylum Actinomycetota; class Coriobacteriia; order Coriobacteriales; family Atopobiaceae; genus Lancefieldella. Next base: position 112,481 of record CAKAPG010000004.1, on the reverse strand, counting down.
CCTTCAAGATGCCAAAACGGTGAACATAAGGGAGGTCGCAGAGAATCTGCTCAGACCAAGAACCGTCTGCCTGTTTGGTATAGGATGCAATTGCCGCGTCGTCTCCACCAAAGTTTGGCGAGAAGAACTTGCGGGTTGCGAGGAACTGATCTTTCCTGCCAGGGACCTGTGTAATGGTCATGACGCCGCCAGGGCCTGGAGCAACAGTCTCCAGAGGCTCACCATCAAGCGTAAAGCGACGGATTGGACCGTCCTTCTCGACAGCAGCTAAAAAGCTTGGTGTGTCTTCTCCCTCAAACATGCCAAGTGCATAGCACTTAGGCATCTCGGCAAGAATTTTCTTTTCAAAAGTCATTAAAGTGCTCGATTCTTTAGAAACCTAAACTATGCGGAAAACTTCTCTGCAGCGCCGGTTTCCTTGAGCTTCTCTTCCATCTCTGCGTCAGAAAGAACGTTACGCAGACCAATGACGGTAACGCCTGCCTTAGCAGCATCCTCGTACATATTCAGGAAGTTAAGTGGTGCAAAAACAATGTCATACTGACGAGCAGAGCTTACGCCCTCAGAAAGTGCACAGTGGTGAATCTTATCGACGCCCATGTTGAGCTTCTGAGTGACGCGCTCAGCGGTCATCTTCATCATCAGGGAGGTACCTGCGCCGTTTGCACATGCGACCAAAATCTTTGCGTTCATGTTGACTCCTTCGATCAAACAAACTACTTACGGACACATTGTGTTTGTACCCATTTGGACACTACGCTGATCGCTTTTAAGGCAAATACCGCATCAAACAATGTGCCGAGTATTACTAATAACCCTGAGCAGATGGGGGTCTGCTCAGGGTAGGAAGAAAGAGGGCTACTTGCTTTCCGCACTAGCTGCGTCGGCCTTCTGTGCACGGATTTCCTTGCACTTCTGGTAATCCTCAACCTCCATGAAGTACGTGTCTTTGTTTGCACGGTACTGGAGCTGTGGGATTGCGATAAGACCGATAACAACAATTGCGAGACCTGCGTAGGACAGGAACTTCATGAGGCCGGTCATGATTGGCCAGACAACTGCCCAGTCCCACATGCCAAGGTATCCACCGTATGCAGCCATGCCAACCCAGCCAGCGATAAGAGCTGAACCGAAGACCTGGAGAAGACCAGAGATGAAAGGCATGATAAGAACTGCGCGGAGGCCGCCCTTGTTGTTTGCGTAAACGCCGATAGTAGCGTTATCGAAGAACAGTGGAACAAAGCCTGCGATAACAACAACTGGGGACTTCAGAAGCAGCAGAGCTGCGATTGCCAGGAACTGGCCAGCTGCACCCATGAGGAAGCCGAGGGTAACTGCGTTTGGAGAACCAAAGCCGTAGGTAACTGCGCAGTCAACGCCTGGGACGGAACCCTTGAGGAGCTTGTTAGAAATACCCTGGAAGGAGTTGGTGAGCTCGGTAACAAAGGTACGAACACCAAGCTGCAGGATGGAGAGGTAAACAGCAAACTGGAAGGAAGTGGTCATGATGTAGAAGAAGAAATCCTGACCTGGCTTCATGAACTTGTTCTCAAGCAGGAAGTCCTGACCAAGAACAGCAAGGATGACACCAAAGAATGCTGTCATGAGAATTGCAGTTGCAACGAGGTTCTCGTTGAAGATCTTGAGGAAGCCTGGAAGCTCGATGTCCTCAATGCGCTTAGACTCCTTCTTGGAGTGCTTGGAGAGCCACTCGGAAGCCTTGGATGCGCAGTAAACACCAAACATCTGCTGGTGAGCAATGGTAAGACCAGCACCATCAGTGAGGTCCTGGGTAGGTCCAATACAAAGGTTGGAACCAACTGCCCAGTAAAGACCAAGGAGAACAGTCATAACTGCAAGGATGGTAACGTCGTTAAGCTGTGGGAAGCAGAAGAGGATAAGCCAAAATGCAGTTGCTGCCTGCTGAACCTGGACGTGACCAGTAGTAAAGATTGCGCGAAGCTTAGTCTGCTTCTTAAAAGCAACCAGAACAATGTTCAGAATGAAAGCGAAGAGCAGAAGAAGCATAACGGAGGAGAAGGAACGACCTGCGATAAACTCAGGAGCGTTAGATGCCTCCATGCCTGCCTGTACTGCGTTCTGGCCAAAGTATGGGTCAATGACCATTGCAGAAAGGTTGAAGCGAGCCTCAAGTCCAACAAGGACTGGACGGAATGCAGTTACCAGGCCGCCGGAACCAACCAGGAGGATCTGATATCCAATGACTGCCTTAAGGAAGCCAGCGAGTACGTCGTACCACTTCTTCTTAAGAAGAATGTAGCCGATAGCAACAATCAAACCGATGAAATAGGCTGGCTGAGTCAAGAAGTTGCTCGCAAACCATTTCCAAATACCAAGAACAATATCCATTGATACCCCTTTCAAAGGGTCCTACATACGTACCTTCTGCAGCCCACACTACAAAAGGAAAACTTCAATTACATGCCCAAACGGGCATAAAAGCGCGCACAGGCGCAAACGGGCGTCGTGAACGACGCGTGAGAAAACGTGTTTACTCGGAGATAAGCTTGTCAATCTCCAAAAGCTCCTCAGGAGACTGAATGTTCTTAAGGCGCTCAAGAACCTCCTCGTTCATAAGAACCTGAACGAGCATCTGCATATTCTTGAGGTGAGCATCCTGATCAGTAGCGCTCAGAGTGAAGAAAGTCTTAACCTGCTTCTCGTCGTCGCCATCCTCAAAATTGACAGGAACATCAGAGTGCATAAAGCCAATAGCAGTCTTTCCATTAGAGCCAATGCGAGCAGTTGAGTGTGGCATTGCAACGTTTGGAACGATAACAATGTAGGGACCAAACTTCTTTACGCACTCAATAATGTCGTCTGCATACTCTGGATTGACTGTTCCGTCAGCCTCCAGTGGTTTGCAGCACTCTCTAATAGACTCTTCCCATGTCATGGGGGTCTTCACGAAAGCATAGTGATTCTGCTCGTAGATATCGCGAAGCAGCATGCGATTCACTCCTCTCCAGTAGACTACTGTGAATCTTTCCTTGTGTTGGACTATAGCAAGAGCACACAAGAACACATCGCTTAATGACAAAAACTTGAATTTTTTGAACGCTTCAACAATTAGATAAATAATTTATATGACATTTGACTTGCCGTATAACAAATTTCTCTATTTGTTGAACGTTTAGAACGTTTTATCAATCGAATCGATAATGTTAGTATAGCTAAAGTTGAGAGATAAGCAATACTTATCTATGCTCACTTTAGAGATTTACGTCATAAAAACCGTTGACCGCTAAATAATATCCGTTTAAGTTTTCAAAACGTTCATTGAATAAGGTAAGATACACTCAGTTCTACTGAAAAGCGTCTACACAATTGTTCGACAACCGTTCAAAAGGTGTTATCAATTTGTACGTTGTTTTTCACAGAACTGAATTAGTTAAATGTAATTCTACAGGTTTATCAGCAGTTGAGCTCTATTGGGGGATTCATGGCCACAAGTCGTTCATTCGTAGCATCACGCAGAAGCTCGATCATGAGCCTTCTTGAACAATACCGCCAGGTTTCTGTTAGCGATCTTGCCGATAGATTTGAAGTTTCTTCGCTTACCATCCGCCGCGATCTTGACGAACTCGAAACTCAAGGCCTCATTTCTCGAAGCTATGGCATGGCCACGCTGCTTGACCCGCTCTCGACAGGACTCAGCTCTAACCAGGTAACTGCAAAGTTCAAGCTTGCCCAGGCAGCTTCCAAGTTGATTAAAGACGGCGACACGGTCTTCATTAATACCAGCTCAACCGCTATAAAAGTCCTGGAATTTATCACCGCCGAGAACATCACGGTTGTTACCAATAACGGTAGCGTTCTGGCCGCCGACTATCCCCCATCAATGACCGTTTTGGTCACGGGCGGAGAAGTTCGACCATCTAAGAAGTCAATGACCGGCGATTTTGCGCTCGCTTCAATCAATCAAATTCGTGCCGCGAAGTGCATCTTGGGATGCTCGGGAATTTCCGCTGAGCGCGGCCTTACCACGCTGGTTTCAAACGAGATGCGCGTGAACTCGCTGATGCTTAAGCACTCTGAGCAGCACATTGTCTTGGCCGATGCAAGCAAGCTGGGCGTTAACTCCAGCTTCCAATATGGATCGCCTGCTGATATCGACGTGCTGATGACGGACGAATCCGCATCGATTTCGCAGGTAGCAGCCCTCGAAGCTGCCGGCGTTCGTAAGGTTGTCCGCGTGGGCCTGTAGAACTGCTACGGCTACGTGCGTTGGACGACGAGATTCTGCTTCAATCGAATGTTTCCACTGCTGTAGTCCATCGGTTCTCTCGCCCAGCAAAGAAGACATCAAAATTTAAACTACCATGATACGAAAATATTCACCCTCATGAATATTCATGAGGGTGAATTCATCTGTATGCATAAATTTTTTAGAGGCCTATTTTTGGCGTTTTGAAAACACAGCAAAGTCACTTATTCTGCAAAATTGACCCTCAAAAGTCCTATTTTTCTCAGAATATCGTCATTTGCTGTGTTTTTTAGGGCTGTAAGTTATGTTTTTGGCTCTGTATATACAGATTATCTGACATAGGTGTGTTCGGGCTTCTAAAAACGTGCAGATTATCCGACATAGATGTGTTCTGACAGCATCAACGCTACCCAAACAAAAAGCCCCGCCAACTGGCGGGGCTTTGAAGTGCAGTTTTGTCGCCGGTCGCGATTTCGCGCTCGTCGCGCATCGTCGCGTGCATCGCGCTCGTCGCGCTCGTCACGCTCGTCGCGTGCATCGCACTCGGCGCGCGGCGCGGACCAGAGAGCTTACTCCTCCTCGAGAGCAGCAGCAATCTCGTCGGTGATGTTCATGGTGCTGTAGACGTTCTGGACGTCATCGAGTTCGTCGAGCTTATCGATAAGGCGCTGAACCTTCTTTGCATCAGAAACAGAGACGTCAGTTGGGGTGGTTGGAACCATGGTGAGCTCGGAACCCTTGACCTCAATGCCCTGAGCCTCGAGGCCCTTCTGAACGTCCTGCATCTTGTCGTATGCAGTCCAAACGATCCACTGATCGCCAGCATCCTCGTAATCGTTTCCGCCAGCCTCAGCTACTGCCATCATGAACTCGTCCTCATCGACAGCGTTCTCGCGGTCAGCAACCTTCTTCTCCTCGGAGACAATGACCTTGTCAACTGCGATGGAACCCTTGCGCTCAAACTGGAACGCAACGGAACCAGCGGTACCAAGGTTGCCGCCGGAGTGGGTAAATGCGGAACGAACGTCTGCTGCGGTACGGTTCTTGTTATCGGTCAGGCAGTCAACGTAAACTGCGACGCCTGCAGGACCGTATCCCTCGTAAACGATCTCCTCGTAAACGGCAGCATCAGCGCCAGCGCCAAATGCCTTATCGATAGCGGCCTGAATCTTTGCGTTAGGCATGGAAACCATGCGTGCACGGGCAACAGCGGCAGACAAGCTAGCGTTGTTGTCCGGATTTGGGTCGCCACCCATTTTTGCTGCAACAGTGATGTTGCGGGAAAGCTTAGAGAACAGCGAGGAGCGCTTAGCGTCGATAGCTGCTTTCTTGTGCTTGGTTGTGGCCCACTTAGAGTGTCCGGACATTGCACTCTCCTTCTTTAGAGGTTCGAAAACCTAATTATCACATTAGCCCTTATACGTTACACGAAATCAAGAAGCGAGAAAAGACTTATTTTGCAGATATGGAGACTTATGCACGCCGTACGCCGAGAAACCCGTCGACTCGCTGCCTCCGCACGCCTCCGTGCGCATCCCGCGCACCTCCGGCGCCGCCGCGCACCCCGCGCACGTCCGTGCAGCACCTCCGTGCGACGCTCTCGCTCCTACTCTACCAGCTCAACGTGGATGGACTCCGCGATCTTCTCGACCAGGGCAAAGTCGCCCAAACCAGCGCTCATCGCAACGTTTCCGCCGGTAGCCATCGCACGCGTCAGAGCCTTCTCGACAGCCAACGGGTCGTCGAGCCAAATAGACATGAAGCTCGCAAGCGTAGAATCGCCCGCACAGGCCGTCGAAAGCACCTCTACCTGCGCAGCGTTTGCGTGCCAGACGTGCTCGCCGTTGAAGAAGTACGCGCCCTCGCCGCCAAGCGTGAGCAGGATGTTCTTTGCGCCGCGCTCGTGAATCTTGTGGAGAGCGAGAAGAACGTCGGCCTCGTTATGGACGTCGACACCAAAAATCTCTGCCACTTCTTCGTCGTTTGGCTTAATGAGCAGTGGTTTTTTCTCGACAAGTTCTGCGAGGTGTTTATGAGAGATATCCAAAACCAGCTCAGCGCCACGCTCATGGCAAAGGTCAAAGAGCTCGTCGTAGAAAGTTGGATCCATCTCAGGGGAAAGCGAACCAGAAACCACCAGCACGTCCAGGTCGGGAGCATTGCGCAGCAGCTCAAGCATCTCATCCTGTTTGGAGCGAACAACGGGAGCGCCCGCATTAGGGAACTTGAGCTCGCCTTCCGGCGTGGTAACAAAGATGTTTACGCGGGTGATGCCGTCAATCCACACGGGCTTAACCGGGCAAACCTTGGATGCCTCTTCAACAATGTAGTTGCCCGAAAAGTCACCAAAAAAGCCCAGGATAGTGGAATCAACGCCGTAGTGAGCAAGCGTAAACGAGACGTTCAAGCCCTTGCCGTTTGGCGTGTAAACAGCGTCGGTTGTGCGGTTGACGTGCGTATATGAAGGAACTCCCGAGTTGACGTTCATGTCGATGGCGGGATTAGTGGTAAGTGTGTAAATCATCAAAGCTCCCTCTGAAACAAATATGGACCCGGCGTAATCGCCGAGTCCATATTTTACTTCGATTATCTAAGCATATACCTGGTCATGAAGTGAATTCTCGGCATTGCTTAGAGCGTGTTAAGCGTAAAGCTTAGTCCTCGACCAGCTTGTTGCCGTTCTTGCGGTACTCGTATGCCTTGAAAGCAACAAAGAGAATGCCGCCAACAACAGCGCCAATGAGAATGGCGAGAACCCACTTGAGGCCGCCATCAACAACGGGAAGAACCAGGAAGCCGCCGTGAGGTGCTGGATCGTGAACACCAAAGAGCAGAGTCAGGATGGAGCCGATGGAAGAACCAATCATCATGATAGGCATGACAGGCCAAATGTTCTTGGTCATGAATGGAATTGCGCCCTCGGTAATGTGGGTGCAGCCAAGAACGAAGTTGACCAGACCAGCGTTGAAGTCGGACTTGGTGAAGTATTTCTTACCAACAACAACAGCAAAGGTGGTGATCAGTGGAGGAACAATACAAGCAGCAGAAACTGCAGCCATGAAGTTAGTACCAAACTCATAGGTTGGGGTACCAACACCAGCAGCAAGAGCCTCGGTCAGAAGTGCAGTACCGGTAACGTAAGCTGCCTTGTTGACTGGGCCGCCCATGTCAAATGCGGCCATGCAACCAATTGCAAGACCAAGGACAATTGGACCAGAAGCAGACAGACCGCGCAGGAAGTTCATCATGCCGGTGTTGATTGCAGCCATAGGACCAGAAATACCCAGCATAACCAGGCCAACAATGGTGGTGGAAAGCAGAGGATACAGGAAGATTGCCTTCAGGCCGTCAAGGTTCTTTGGAAGACCAGCAAGGAGCTTCTCAAGACCAACGATGACATAACCTGCAAGGAAACCACCGACAATGCCGCCCAGGAAGCCAAAGCCAACACCAGCGCCACCTGCATCAATCATGCCAGTGGTAGGGTTGATTGGAAGACCCTGGATAGCAATCATACCTGCAACAAAACCAGGAACCAGAGCAGGACGCTTGCCGATAGACTCAGCAATGTAAGCAGAAAGCACTGGAACCATGAGGCCCATTGCAATGCCGCCGATAATCTTGAGCATGGCAGCAAAGCTGTTGTAGTCAGGTGCGGTGGAGCTGAAGGAAGTGATGCCCCAGAGGAATGAAACAGCCGTCAGAACACCACCAGCAACAACAAAGACCAGCATGTGGCTGACGCCGTTCATGAGGTGCTTGTAGATGATGTGGCCTACAGACTCTTTCTCAATGGTGCTAGAGACTGGAGCGTCATCTGCCTCTGCAAGCTCGCCCTCAGGCTGAGCAACAAGAGCGCGGTCGATAAGACCCTCAGCGTCCTTAATAGCGGCAGTAACACCAACATTTACCATTGGTTTTCCGGCAAAACGCTCAGCCTGAACGTCCTTATCGGCAGCAACAACTACTGCCTTGGCGTTCCTAATCTCAGCTGCGGTGAGCTCGTTCTCTACACCGACCTGTCCGTGCGTCTCAACCTTAATGGTAAGACCTTTAGCTGCGGCGGCCTTCTCCAGGGCCTCCTTAGCCATAAAGGTGTGCGCAATACCGGTTGGGCAACCAGTAGCAGCAACGATGTCATACTTTGACTCGTCAGCCACAGCACTCCCCTTTCATCCTAGTGCTCGGAATTGTTCCAAACACAACCAAAAAAGCTGCTCAATGTTAGCACTGAGCAGCTTACATGACCATACTTTTACGTAAAAAATCAGTTAGCAAGTTATGTTTTGCGCAGAAGCGTTACGGCTTGCGAGAAACGCAAATCTCAATCGTAGGCCGTGCTCTTCAAGAGCGTGCCATCATCAAGAATGCGCACCTCAGTCGTAGAGTGCACGCACTTACTCTGCGTCCTCCTGGCCAAAGCGTTCTTTTCTCAGACGCAGCGCCTCATATGCGCAACCATACATTGCAGCCTGATTGCCCAAGCTCGCAGCCTCAATACGAGCACCCTTACTTACTGGCAGAGCATACTGCTCAAAGCTCTCGCGAAGCTCAGTAGCAAATGTGGCAAACGAGCCCGCAACGCCACCGCCAATCAAAAACATAGCAGGATCAACCACACACGAAACCTGCGCCATAGCAAGTCCCAGGTAGTGGCACATCTTGTGAATAGCAAGGGTTGCGCACTCATCGCCCTGAGCATGAGCTCTAAACACAGATACGGTATCGGTCTCGTGCTCAATGTTTACAGGAACAACGCCTCGAGCAACGCATTCCTCCAGGTACAGGCGGACAACTCCCTTAGCAGAAGCATACTGCTCCAAGCAGCCGTGACGACCGCAACCGCAGGTCAGCGTCTCCTCTGGCTCAACAATAATGTGGCCAATCTCGCCGCCAGCGCCAAAAGCACCTGCAGCAAGCTTGCCGTCTACGACAACACCTGCGCCAACGCCTGTTCCCAGCGCAATCAGCACAAACGAAGGCACGCCCACAGCAACACCAGCCCAGGCCTCGCCCAGAGCTGCAGCGTTAGCGTCGTTGACAAACGCGATGGTTGCGTTTGGCAGGCACATGTTAATTGACTGCACCAATCCCTCGGGGTCAATGTCTACATTGGCGAGAAGACCAACGGTTCCGTCATCTGCAACAGGACCTGGAATATCCAAACCACACGCAATAACATTGTTACGGCTTGCCTTTTGACCATGAACAATCAGCTTGATGGCATCGGTTACTGTCTGATAACCATCCTCGTTATCAAGTGAGGGTGTCTTGACCTTCTGCTCAGAAAGCAGCTCTCCCTCTGCAGAGAAAAGTCCCAGCTTGATGGTGGTACCGCCAACATCAATGCCCAATACGTATTCCATGAAACCCCCTAGTTACCGCGCTTAAGCGCACCTTCAACAAGCTGTGCAAGAACGTCTTCAACAGCGTATCCTGCAGCCTCAATAGCCATTGGAACAAGGGAGGTCTCGGTAAGTCCTGGGAACGTCTTCAGACCCATGACCAATACGTGATGTCCATCCCAAATAAAGTCGATACGAGCAAGATCTCTGCAGCCATAAGCGGTGTACACCTCAAGAGCTGCGCGCTCAAGAGCCTCACGAGCAGCAGCTGGATCTGCGCCAAGTGCTGCCAAAGACTCAGGACGAACTGGGCAGAAGTGCTGAATACGCTCTGGATCAAGACGAGCATCCGTGTCGTAAATACCCTTGGTCACTGAAATCTCTACTGGTGGCAGGGTTTTCTCGCCATCTGCGTCAGAGAGCACGGTAACGCTTACTTCAACACCATCAACCCACTGCTGGATAATGACGGAGTCGTCAAAACCAAGTGCGCCGAGAAGTGCTGGTCCAAGCTGGTCAGCGCTGTCAACCTTAGAAAGGCCCATAGCAGAGCCGCCATGAACAGGCTTGACCGCTAGAGGGAAGCCAACGCCGCCACCAAGGCGCTCGGGAACCAGATCTAGAGCAGCTGCGGCTCCAAGATCTTTAAACGCGCTGGCAGTCAGCACAATCTGAGGAGGCCAGATGACCTCGGACTCCTCCTTTGACCAGGCCTGGCGCACAATAAATGGCATGTCAGCTTTGTTCCAGGCTGCCCTACAAGATGCAGGCCTTGAGCCCACATACGGAATCTTGAGGAACTCCAAAAGCGCAGGTACTGCACCATCTTCTCCGCCCGCGCCGTGAAGACACACAAAGGCAACATCGGGTTTCTCGGCACGAAGAGTGTCCACCAGGTGAGCATCAGCATCAAGTGGCAATACCTCATACCCGTGCTTCTCTAAAGCCTCAGAGACAAGAGCTCCACTTTTGAGCGAGAAGTTCCTCTCAAATGAGGCTCCACCCATAATGACAGCAACTTTTGTAGCCATACTTAACACTCCCTTGCAGAGGATTGAGATTCAGAATGAGAAGACTCAGGAAGAACGCCCGCCTCTAGGAATGCGCGATACAGCGCCATGCGATCTTGGACGCACAAAGACAGCCTGCGGATTGCCTCGTGGATGCGCTCTGGCGTCTCAAATGAGTAGCACAGGCGCATACTTGAACTAATACGCTGGTCAGGATAGCAATAAACACCTGGTACAAAGGCAACTCCCTCTTCAATTGCACGAGGAAGCAACTGCTCAGTATTGAGGTATGGCGGAAAGGTTACCCACAGGAACAAACCACCCTCTGGCTTAGTCCAGGTAACGTCTTTGGGGAAGAACTCTGCAAGCGCTGCGAGCATGGCGTCTTTTCTCTCTTTATAGCGAGACTTAGACACTTCAAGGGCCGCCTGCCAATCAACCTCATTGAAGTAGTGCTCGGCAAGAATCATGTTGAAAGGGCTGGTACACAGATCAGAGCCAGACTTAGCAAGGTTGATGCGCTCAAGGAAATGACGAGGTGCAACCATCCAAGCCAAACGCAAGCCAGGCGCGAAAATCTTTGAGGTAGTTCCCAAATAAATGACACTTGGATCAAGCGCCTTAAGGCGTGTTAGATCTTCTCCCTCAAAACGGATAAGACCATACGGGTCATCCTCAACAACAGGGATGTTGTACTGGCGAGCCAGCTCAAGAAGACGGAGGCGCCTTGGCATAGACATGGTGATGCCAGCAGGATTGTTAAAGTTAGGAATAACGTAGATGAACTTAGGCTTTCTGCCTTGGCTTGCAAGCTCTTTGAGCTTTGCCTCAAGCAGGTCTGTTCTGATACCTTCTTCGTCCATATCAATGGTGTGAACAGTAGGCTCATACGCAGAAAATGCCTGGAACGCGCCAAGATAGCTTGGACCCTCACAGATAATATCGTCCCCTGGGTTAAGAAAGACACGCCCCAAGAAATCAAGCGCCTGCTGAGAACCAGAAGTCAAAATCATCTCGTCAGGATCAGCCTCGACGCCCTGAGCAGCTAAAATCTTGCAAATGGTCCTTCTGCACTCAATACGGCCATCAGAGTTGCCGTACTGAAGAGACCTAAGCCCCTCAACAGCAACGCAGCGTCGAGCGCACTCTGCAACCTGATCAAGCGGCAGCGAAGAAATGTCCGGCAGACCGCCAGATAGCGCAATGACACCTGGACGAGACAGGGCCGCAAACAAATCTCGTACTTCGCTTTTTCGCATGGTTTGAACGCGATCTGCGTACAGATCACCCCACTGATCAAACGAGATTCTGCTGTCATCCATAGAACTCTTACTCCTTACAAGCCATCTTTGGGCAAAAATTGTGCCGAAAAGATGTGCTTATTGTTTTAGGACGTAGTCTTTTTAGTATCGCTCAAATAACAATAAATAACAGGGTAAAATATGACGCAATTGCTAAACGGTTTCTGTTGACCGGTAAAGTAACTGGTCACACCTATTTTTTGTAGAGAGGATTTTTATGGACAGCGCACATAACACTGTTGAATTGAACGCAGCGCTTTCAAATCCCCGCGATGATATCGCTAAACTTGATGAACTTGAGAAGAAGCTCTTTGCTCTCAACTACGCAGCTAATGAGATTGGCTCTTTTGGACCGTGCATTGATCCGAAGAAGGCTGCTGAGGAGCGCGGAGAAGCCCTGGCAATCCTTGGCGAGCAGGTCCAGGAGACCCTCTGTGATCCTGCTGTTGGCGCACTCCTTGATAGACTTCACGAGAATCGCGCTCTACTTGATGAGACTCATCGCGCACAAGTTAAAATTCTTCGTCGCGATAGAAGCCAGCTGGTAGATGTACCTGTTGAGCTTCAGAGCAACTTTGTTCGTCTTACCACAGAGGCTAATGAGGTCTGGGAGCAGGCAAAGAACAGTGATGACTGGTCACTCTTTGCTCCAAAGCTAGATAGCTTAATTGAGCTTCGCAAAGAGATGTGCCAGGCACGCGATGCTTCCAAAGACCCATATGATCTCTTACTCAGCGATTTTGAGCACGGCACCAACAGAGAGTTCTACAACACCTTCTTCAATAACGTTAAAGAAGTGGTAGTTCCTCTGGTTGCTGATTGCATGGCTTCTAAGCGCCAACCAAGCACCAAGCCTCTTGAGGGTAAGTTTGATGTCAACCGTCAGTGGGACCTTGCAAAAGATCTGGTAAAGCTCCAGGGTCTTGACGAGGACGCTTATTGGCTTGGCAAAACTGAGCACCCTTACACCGGTGGCCCTGGTATCGGCTTTGTTATGGTTGCCAGCCACGCTTACGAGAATAACGTTCTCTCCAACGTTTATTCCATGCTGCATGAGAACGGTCACGCCCTCTACGAGCAGGGCATTAACTGGGAGTACCGCTTTACCTCTCTGAGCACTGGTACTTCTATGGGTATGCACGAATCCCAGTCTAGGTTCTTTGAGAACTACGTTGGCCTTTCTGAAGCATTTGCTGAGCCTCTTATTCAACTTATGCGCAAGCATTTCCCTGGCCAGCTTAATCGCGTCACTGCCTTCCAGCTCTTCTCGGCAGCTAATAAGGTACAGCCAAGTCTCATCCGCACTGAGGCGGACGAGCTTACCTATCCTTTACACATCCTCATCCGTTACGAAATGGAGCAAGCACTTTTGTCTGGCGAGATTACTGCAAAGGATGTCCCAGCTCTTTGGGCCGAGAAGTACAAGCAGTATCTAGGCGTTACGGTTCCAAATAACACTGAAGGTGCTCTTCAGGATGTTCACTGGTCATGGGGTGAGTTTGGCTACTTCCCAACCTATGCTCTTGGCAGCGCTTATGGCGCACAGTACAAGCACGCCATGATTGCTGAGGGCATGGACTTTGACGCCGTCTGTGCATCAGGAGACCTAGCTCCTATCAAAGAGTGGCTGGGCAGTCGCATTTGGACCTGGGGCCGTGCAAAAGACTCCAAGGAGCTCATCATGGGTGCATGCGGTGAGCCTTTTGACGTCCACTACTACACCAAGTATCTAACTGACAAATACTCTCGCATCTATGGTCTGGCCAGCGCATAAGCGCACGCCGTAGACGCGAGTAGAAATATCTGTCCTCTACCAATTAAACGAAAGGGATGAAATGAAAAAGTTTTTTGAGGAGTTCAAAGAGTTTATCCAGCAGGGCAATGTTATGGACATGGCTATTGGTATCATCATTGGCGGCGCATTTACCGCTATTGTTACCTCCCTTGTCAATGACATCATTAACCCATTTATTAAGCTGATCTCTGGTGGTGGCACCGAGGTTTCTGGTCTTTCCATTCCAGTTCCTGGTACCCAGAACGGCATTGACTTTGGTGCATTCATCAGCGCAATCATCAACTTTCTGATCATTGCATTTATTGTCTTCTGCATGGTTAAGGCCCTCAACAAGTTCATGAAGGCTTCCAAGCTTAAGAAGGACGAGGAAGAGGCTGTTGAAGAAGTCGCAGCTCCACACTGCCCACACTGCCTTGAAGAGGTTAAAGAAGGTGCAACTCGCTGCCCACACTGCACTGGCGAGATTGAGGGCGGCGCACACGCTGCGTAAGTTTCAACTCTAAGCTTTACATCACCGTTCTTTTACACGCGTAAAAGTTTGGCAAGAAAAAAGCAGGCATACCATATGCCTGCTTTTTTGTTAGTAAAAGATGTTAGAAAAGGTTGCGGTTATTTCTTACCAGTACCACCCTTGCCGCCGCCACCATTTCCAGATGAGCTGCCGCCATTTCCAGAACCAGAAGAAGTAGGTGTTACCAGCGTATAGCCGCCCTTACCATCTGGCTGCCAAGGGAACTCAGCCTTTGGTGGATACTCATATTTAGCCCAATTATCCTCGCGGTGATTAATGAGGGCAAACTTGAGAGTATATCCAGGGGTATCAATGCTAAGGAGTTTCTTATCCTCCGCAGTAGTGTACAGAACAGACTTAGCTATCTGTCCGTCTTTTGAAAAGCCCTGAGCAAGAATAGGGAAAGAAAGACCATCTGCCGAAGGCTCCTCTGCAACAATCTGAATAGGGGCAACACTACCGTCTGGATAGAACAGTGCAGCATTTCCTTCCTTATGAGCAGAGAAGGTATACGCTGCACCCGAACCCTTATTCATAGACTCAATCTGTTCACTAGTTAAATCTTCTTTAGAGCCATCTGCATAGTGCAGACCGAAGAGATAGTACGTACCTGGAATGGTGGCAGCAAAATTGACTACCTGACCATCAATATAAGCAATCTGTGAAGTATCGTCAGGATTATCTGAAAGCTTTTTGAAATTAAACGTAATCTCACTTTTGGCATCACTGTACTTCAGATAGTTGTTATCGTCCTTATCAAAAAGCATTGGCACACTATCACCATCATCATACGTACACTGAATGGCAACAGTTCCTTTTGCTTCCCACTTACCGTCATTCTTCACGCCTTTAAAATTGTGCATGAAGAAAGTACCGTCTTCTTTGAAAGAATAGTAAAGAACGGTTCCATCGTTATAGCCCTGATTAAGCATGCCGCCATGGTCAAAGGTTTTGCCTTCCTTTGATCCACCCTTAGTTCCAACACCATTGTCAACACACCAAACACCAGTAACAATCTTGGAAAGATCTCCGGTTAGTGTTGGATTATCTGGAGTCTCCTCAAGCTTAACCAGATTTGACTGAGAAGTCGCATCGCCAGTACCGCCCTGATCGCCATTCTGAGGATCTTGACCAGCTCCACCAAGAACGGAATCAGGATTCAAAATTGCCTGAAGGGCATCACTATTACAAGCGGCAAGCGTGCTAGCAGCACCACCTGCAGCCAATCCCGCAAAAGCGCGACGAGTAATCATCTCTTTGTTCATACGTTCCTCCTATAAGCGTATGGGAGTCCCAACTTTTTATATTCTACTTGAAACGAGTCAAATGTTACAAATTAAGCTGCATTCGACTTATGTATCATCCTACTTTGTGTGAGGAAGATGAGAGGTAATCAATGTCATAGTGCCCGTAAAGCGCAGGCTACCAGAAGATGCGGGTGCAATAAAATGTGAGCCCTTGCAAATCCTATGCTCTACTCCGTTGCCGCCGTCAGCGCAAACCGTACCTTCTCCCTCAATGACACTTACGCACATAAACGGCCATGGCTGAGCAATAGTTTTTGACTCATGAATCTCGTATTTTTCTACCGAGAAGTACTTGCAGCTCATAAGCTCAGTTTTACCATCAATTTCTGGAGCAGTAATTTCTCCAGATGTTGGAGCTTCCTGTGCATAATCGATGACCTCAAGGCTCTGTGCCAAGTGCAAATCACGAGGCTTGCCATCGTCTCCTAAACGATCATAGTCATACACACGATACGTGACATCTGAACTCTGCTGCGTTTCTAGAATCAACGTACCCGTTCTAATAGCGTGCACTGTACCGGGATCAATCCTAAAGAAGTCTCCAGCCTTGATAGGAACGTAATTGAGCAGTTCAGTCCACTTTCCCTGCTCAACCATGGCTGCAAACTCTTCTTTTGAGGAAGCGTTCTGGCCAACAACAATATCGCCATTCTCTTTTGCATCAAGAATGTACCAGCATTCAGACTTACCAAGCGAGCCATTCTCGTGCTCTGCAGCATACTCATCATCTGGGTGAACCTGAACAGAAAGGTCATCTTTTGCATCAAGAATTTTAATAAGAAGCGGGAAGCGATCCCCTTCTGCATTACCAAAGAGCTCTCGATGAGTTGCCCAAAGCTCAGAAAGAGTTTTTCCAGCATATACACCAGAAGCAACTTCGCAGTCTCCATTAGGGTGCGCACTAATTGCCCAGCACTCTCCTACTGAGCCATCAGGAATGTCATAGCCATACTCTTCAGCAAGTCTTCTTCCGCCCCAAATTTTATTGTAAAAAAGGGGCTTTAAAAAGATGAGGTCGTTATATGACCTGCCTGTATTTTTATCTGAATCTAGCATCGTAGCTCCTTATATTCAGTGCATACATGCCTCTATGATGAATAACTATTTTATAGTCTAACGGATTCTAACTGCTTAAACCTTGACTCATTTAACTGCTATTGATTGGGTTTCTCGCTAATAAAAAAGGCTCAGCCAGAAAGCTGAGCCTTTAAATTCAACGAACTAAGTAAAACTTAGAACATAACGCTGAAGGAATCCATGCTGTAGTCGGAACCATAAAGAGCAAGGATGGTACCACGAACAGTTGCGGATGCATCCATCTTTACACCTGGATCAAAGTATGCAAAGCCCTTGGTAGTAGTGTTAGGAGCGGCGTTAACAAACAGATTCAGCTCATCCTTGCCAACAGCGGTGTCAGTGGACTGAATGAAAATGTTGGTATCAGTCTTGTTGACAACCTCAACCAAGTAGCCGTTGGAGTTCTCAAAGTCAACACCAATGCCGGTAACGGTAACGGTAATCTTATCGGTGTCGATAAGAACCTCAGTCTTATCGCCAGTCTTCTTAACATCATCAACGTACTTCTGAACGTTGGTAATCTGCTCGGAAGTGTTGTGCTTGTCCATCAGAGTTTGATAGAGCTGCTGAGAGTCAGAGTCACCAGCACGAGTATCTGAAGGC
Source organism: uncultured Atopobium sp. (assembly GCA_916715765.1). Classification (GTDB taxonomy): domain Bacteria; phylum Actinomycetota; class Coriobacteriia; order Coriobacteriales; family Atopobiaceae; genus Lancefieldella. Next base: position 95,304 of record CAKAPG010000004.1, on the reverse strand, counting down.
TTAGTTGCGGTATTTGCATCAGGCGCAGTCTGCTGCTGTTGTTGCTGCTGACCACCGCCAGTAGTGGTTCCTGGATCAGCAAGATTTGGAATAAGATTGCAGCCCGCAAGTGCAAGAACGGCAGAAGCGGATGCTGCTACGAGGCCGAGCTTATTAAACTTCATAAAGGTCTCCTTTGGGTGATTTATACCTTATAAGAGGATAACGGAAATAAGTAGATATTGTCAATTTTTATGCACAGATGAGCATCTAATGTTCCTCAACTAGAGCTTTAATGCCACCTTGCGTAAACATTACTGCTGAATTTATGTGACCGTCAGCCTCTTCACGAGTCTCATCATTTTTAAGAATATTGACAATGGTGGTCATTTCAGTTTGAGCAAGCCAGGTAATAATAAACTCATCATAGGGTTTAACCTGTGCAACGTTAGGATAAAGAATGGCTCTGATTGTTGCAGAGATAACCTCAGTCAACTCTTCAAAGAAATGAACGACGTGTGGATTTTCTCGGTTATTCACAAGAATCTGTACTACATACCTATTTCCGTACAGAAGATCTAAGAATTTCTCGAGCGTTTCTGCATTGCCCAAAGGAGTGTCTTCAAGGTTTCTTTCTCCGGAAACCAGCAGATGATCTTTGTAATCCTCGAGAATCTGAATTGCGCCTTCAGTGACAGGGGTCAAAACATTCTTAAAGAGGTCCTCTTTGTTATCAAAGAAGAAATAAAGAGCGCCCGTGGTAACACCTGCGTGTGCACAGATCTGTCTGAGTGAAGCTTTATCGTATCCCTGTAAAGCAAACTCTTGCTCTGCGGATTTAAGAAGCCTGTGACGCGTGTCACAACTTTCTGTTTGTGGTCGCCTCGACATTGCTGCCGCTCCTTTATAAATGTTTTAAATCCCCTTGTAATAAGGAGATTCCCCCAAATCAATACTACCTTGTTTTAAGGGGAACATATAACAGAAAGTTAACTAATTATGCAGAAATCTATAAGCGTTACATAACAACTTTTGTGATATTTACTTAATTCTTTGATATTGATTAGACGAGAAACACGTCAGAAGCATAATAAAACCCTGCTATGTTACATAACAGGGTTTTAAGACATACCGTTAACCCAAATTATCCTTGCGCTTAATAAATTCTCCGCAGATATATGACTTTCTCAGATACTCGCGATTAAACGGATCTTTGACGGGAACAAAATCCTCTGGAGACTTAGCAAAGTGCATGGCAAAAAGCTCATGGATATGTGGATCAGCCAGCAAATAGCCGCGCGAGCAGTACGCCTGATACATCTGGGCGTCCTCGTTAAATTTGAACGAGCTAAAAGCGCAGTCTGAACAGTGTAGTCCAGCCATCTTGCACATCTCCTACTCTTCAGATAGCCCCATGCAATCTGAACAACGCTGAATCATACGCGTATACAGCAAGTATGGCATTGTAAACAATAAAAATAGTCAAAAATACTTATTCGACGCCAAGAATTTCCGGGAGCGTGTAATCTGAGCCGTTCCCCGAGGAAGCAACAGGTTGGAGGTATTCTCTATTGTCATTTCCGTCATGCATAACAGTAGGATTTGGAAGATTAACACCCTCAGCTAAATTCTTCTTCTGCGTCTCTGTAAGCTCCACGCCAGCATCAACAAGATCTTTAAGATGCTCAACCCAAAGTTGATCAAGACTTAAGGAGAAGAAGTCAGCGATAACCTTTGCTTTATCAAATGAAGGCCACTTACGGCGCTCGGTGCAAATATAAGAAACATACGCACGTGACCAATGTGAGAATTCGCACAGGTCTACCTGGCGCTTGCCACTTTCTTGTAACAACCTTGCTACTGTCCTACCCAAACCTGGGTCGGTCTTTTTGGTAACACCTGCCTTAGCCATCTCACAGCCCCATCTGCTCAAACGATGCCTTAAAAACATGCGTATGTTTTATGCATAGTCCCGTGTTGTTACCGTACCATACTACACTAAAATATCTTCAGATACAATTTGTTATGTTGTTTTACAAGCAGAAATTTGAAGAAAATTGCATACCTGTTACGTAAATAAATCATAAGTGGCTCTGCCGCTTGGAATTAATTGGCTATACAAAAGATATGCAAAAATCAATTGAACTATGCAAAATAATGTATCAGCGATTTTATGCAATAACAAAGAGCCTCTACGCCATCTGGCTTTTAAGATTTTGGATGATCAATGTAGCTGGTTTCTGACACGTATAAAACTGCAGGAAAATAGCTTAGTAGCTGTATTTTTACTTTTAAATACTTGAAATAATGGGTATATCAAAGATAGAGCAAATGGCTCTAAAGGGATTGCCATGAGGCAGGGCGACATGTGTGCGACCACGTTAATAGTCGTCCTGCCTCCATGGCATACGTTGCCTCGCAAATCGAGAAAACTAAATGGTCGGGGCCATTTAGCGCTGAAATTGAGTGTTGGGGGAACTCAATCTCTCAACGCAACGTGTAAACTATTGATAGCAGAAAAAACTTTTTATATATTCGGGAATTAGAAGAATTTTTAAATTCATATAACACTTCCCGATTTTAGCGTAAAAATAGCGCAAGTGCCACACCAAATCCAAGAAATGGTGCAAAAGGAAATGTATATATAAATATACTATCTGAACTGGCAATTTCTTCTTTATTTCTGTCTTCTCTCTTTAAAAATTTACGCCAAATAAAGAACAGAAAAGAAAACATAACACCTAAAATATTTGCTAAAGATAAAAAGACAAATGTCTCTTTTATTTCAAGATAAAGGCATGTTGAGAGAATAAGTTTAATATCTCCCCCTCCCAGAGAAGACATATGACCTATAAATTTTGTAACTATACCTACTGTAATCAGTACACCTATAACAAAGAGCTCACTCCATAATGCATTCATCAGTAACTCAGCGGGTTTTTCATTTGCGGCAAGCCAAATAGGCCATAAAATAACGAGCAAAATAGGGATTCTATTTGGAATAGTGCGATTTTGCATATCCGATATTGAAGCCCAGATATACATGACAAAAATAACCAACTCTCTCATAGACACCTCCTCAGTCAACCATAGCAACATAGACAAGAATCAACTTTCTACTCAGGTGCCGTTATTTAACTTATTGATGTAACAAGCTGAACATTCAACGTTCTTCTCGCCGCTCTTGGTTTTAGAGAGCCTTTTTGATCCTTCGAGATTTACTTGCGACAAAAATCGGAAAGCCGTGAATGGTACACTTAGCACTCAGTTTCTAGAAAGGTTTTTCATGCCAAGTTCTTCATATAAATCAAAACAAATGATTGTTATTCGTCGCGATCTTAAGATGCGAAAAGGTAAAATTGCCGCTCAGGCAAGCCATGCATGTGTTGAAGCCACGCTGATGGCACTTGCAAAAGAGCGTCGACTTGATCAGGTTCGTGTTACCGATGATCAGAATTGGGTCTATTTGGACCATGCTGACGAAGATACCTCTGCAATCACTAACTGGTTTGATGCTGGCGTTGCAAAAGTATGTGTCTATGTTGATTCTGAAGAAGCGTTGCTTGAGCTTGCTGTCGAGGGAAAAGCTCGTGGTTTTGTCGTGGCCCTTATTAGGGACGCGGGCTTTACCGAGTTCCATGGAGAACCAACATTTACCTGCCTGGCATTTGAGCCACTGGCTGCAGAAGACATTGATCCGTTAACGGGCGAGCTGCCTTTATACTAGGCGCTCTACCTTTGTACTAGGCAATCTGCCTCTGTACTAGAAAGCTGCCTCTGTACTAGTGAGTTATCTCTGTACTAGCGAGAATACCTACATCAAGAAGGTGTGGCTCATAACCTCGTCAAAGATAGTGGTAACTACAAACATACCAATTGAGGCATAAAGGATTGCTGCCTGCCAAGAAAGGTGATTGGTCTCGATTTTTGAAATACGAGGATCAAGCTTTCCTTCTTTAAGGCTGATGGGGTCATCAATATCGCGCGTAAAGCCCATCTGACGGTCCTCGTACTCTTTTCCGCTAAAGAGCAGACCAACGCCGCAAGCAATAATTCCCAAAGAAGAAATGACGTACATGACACGGCGCACCCAGTCGATGCCCGTAAACATATCCATACCGCTGGTAAAGTACGCAAATGCAAAGATAACAGCACTCATTCCAGCTGCTGTAAGACAACCATAACCAAATGCACGCAAAGCACTCAGTGCCAGCTCTTTGAACTTCTCGCCACGAGAAGGTGTTTGTAAAAACTTGCTATCCATACACAACTCCTTGGTTGTTTATTTGTTTTCTGTATAGCTTATAGCGTATAGGAAGTCTTTGCTTGATGATACAATTTCTACAGTAAATCTTGGCAGGAGGACGCATGCGTATCGGCTTTGATAACGAGAAGTACATCACTATGCAGGCGGATCGAATCCACCAGCGTATCAGTGAATTTGGCGGCAAGCTCTACCTTGAGTTTGGCGGTAAGCTGCTCGACGACAACCACGCTTCTCGCATCCTCCCTGGATTTGCTCCAGATGCAAAAGCCCAGATGCTCCAGCAACTTGCTCACGAGGCAGAAGTTGTCTTTGCCATCAACGCAAACGATATTGAAAACGGCAAACGCAGAAGTGATATTGGCGTTACCTATGCCGATGACGTTCTAAGGCTTATGGACATCTTCCGCGCTCGCGGCCTTGCTATTGGCGGCGTTGTCATTACGCAGTACTCCGGTCAGCCAAAAGCTAAGGCCTATCGTGCGCGCCTGGAAAACATGGGCATTGCCGTGTATCGCCACTACCCCATTGAGGGCTACCCCTCCAATATTGACCTGATCGTCTCGGCGGAGGGCTATGGTAAAAACGAGTACGTCAAGACTACGCATCCTCTGGTAGTTGTAACAGCACCTGGTCCTGGCTCAGGCAAGCTTGCTGTCTGCCTCTCGCAGCTCTACAACGAGAACGCCCGTGGAGTCCGTGCAGGCTACGCAAAGTTTGAGACGTTCCCCGTTTGGAACCTTCCGCTCAAGCACCCCGTAAACGTTGCCTACGAGGCAGCTACGGCAGATTTGGGCGACAACAACATCATCGATCCATATCACCTTGAAGCTCACGGCAAGGTTACCGTTAACTACAACCGCGACGTTGAGGCTTTTCCTGTGCTTAAAGCTATGATGGAGAAAATCGCAGGTACCAGCCCGTATCAGTCTCCAACCGATATGGGTGTCAATATGGTTGGCAACTGCATTATTGATGATGAGGTTTGCCAGGAAGCTTCCAAGGCAGAAATTGTACGCAGGTGGTTTAGGGCTGCCGAGAAACTCGAGCGTACTGGCATGGGTGAGCGCGAACTCACAAAGATTAATCTCTTGATGAAAGACGTTAACGTTGACCAGAACTTCTCGCCAGCTCATGCAGCTTGTTTGCATAAAGCAGAAGAGACAGGAAAGCTTGCGGGCGCTATGGTTATGCCTGACGGCACCATTATTACCGGCAAGACTTCGGAGCTTTTAGGTGCGCCAGCGTCGCTTTTGCTCAACGCCCTCAAATACGTAGTTGGTATTGAGAAAAAGACGTTTATTGTCTCAGATGAGGTCCTAAGGCCTATTTGTGCACTAAAAGAGAACAACTTTAAGCTGGCTCGTACCAGCCTCTGCGCTGATGAGATGCTCATTGCGCTCTCTATCAGCTCAATTACCAACCCATTGGCCGGAAAAGCCGTTGATGCCACCCAACTACTCCGTGGATGCGACGCATATTTCTCGTCAATTATTCCAAGCGATGACGAGTCCATCTATCATAAGCTGGGCATTAACGTGTGTTGCGAGCCAATTTTTGAACAAGGACAATTCTTTCACCAGTGATTTTTAAGAGCTCACATAAAAGCAAGAAAACGAGAAACTCTACGACTCGTTCTAAAACTAAACATACACCTGCTTCTGCAAACGCTTCAAAACGTAAGCAGCGGGCGATGCATACACTTGAGCAAAATCCCCAGAACAATCCTGTTGTTACATGGGGACTCATTACGCTGGCTATTGTATTTGTGCTGGCATTGTTGCAATCTTGCCAGGGACTTTTCTCCCTCTCTTTTGACAACAACCTGATTATCAAAAACGAAGTCCCCTATGAGTGGGAAAACCTCACCTATGATGCAACGGGACGTGCGCATTATGTGGTAGACGGAGAAGAGCTCACACGCACGGGCGTTGACGTCTCTTCTCACCAGGGGTTAATTGACTGGGAGGCCGTTGCTGCCGATAACATTCAGTTTGCCATGCTTCGCATTGGCTACCGCGGCTCCACCGAGGGTGGTATTCGCGCGGATGAGCTGTTTGAGACCAACCTAAAGGGTGCGCAAAGCGCTGGTCTTGATGTAGGTGTGTACTTCTTCTCGCAGGCTATTAACGTGGAAGAAGCTCGCGAGGAGGCTGCTTTTGTTTTGCAGCAGCTAAGAGAGGCAGGAGTTACAAAGCTTGCGCTTCCTGTTGCGTTTGACCTGGAGCCTTCTCCCGATTACAGCGGTCGCGCCGACAACCTTTCCCCCGCAGAAACTAACGCTATTGCACGTGCGTTTTGTACCACCATTCAAGAAGCGGGATATCGCGTTATTGTCTATGGCAATAAAGTTGATTTGAATCGCTTTGACCTGGTCTCGCTTGACGAGCCTATTTGGCTGGCACAATACGTTGATCAACCAGACGTAAACTTTAACTTTTTGATATGGCAATACACCTCAACAGGACAAGTTGATGGCATTACCGGTTCAGTTGATTTGAATTTGGACTTCTCACGCGTCTCTACAAGTAAGAGTCCAAAGTAGCAACTTACACATCGAAACTACTGGACACTCCACAGTCACGCCGCAGCCCGTAAGGCTATCCGACCTTCACGGAACCAGTCAGGGTAACGGTAGGATCAAGCGCCTGAGCATGCGCAAAAGCGCCTCCTGGGCTACATGAACTTACCAGCGTAAGCACTACCCACAAGATGATGGCTGCAAGCAATACCGCCAGCGCTACACGACCCAACCTCATGCGAGAAGAACGACGCCTTCTAGCCGCATACGCAGCCTGAGCTTCGTCTCTTGGGTTGAGCGTTCCGTAATGATTGCCGTAAGCAGTTCTTGCTCGACCACGTGCACGAGCAGCGTCTGCACGAGCATGGTTAACAGGATTAGTTGGGCGATCTTGCGTCATCCTACGCTGTGCCTGCGCACGACTTCCAATAGCCGCGTGACGGCCTCGCACTGCACGTGGAGACGTAGATGATTCTCCGTTGCGAGAGACAGTAGGTGGAACCTGAGCTGGACGCTTTTTCTTACCAAAACCAAAGAGGTTATTCTCTGCCATCAACAATCCTTGCTAAAAGATTCGTTTACCGAAAAAAGAATACACCGACTTTGCTTTTCTCGCCTTGAAAAGCATCTATCCCGTTACAATAAAGCGCTATACAGACTGATTTTCTGTAAAGTCTGCACAATTGGAGCTCATGGGGGACGTGTGAAGAAACTTTTACTGATGGCAACAGGAGGCACCATTGCTTCTGTTTCCACTGAATCGGGCTTGGCTCCCTCACTTTCGGGAGAAGAACTTTTAGCCAACGTCCCACTTGTTCATGACCTCTGCGAGTTTGATTTCAAACAGGTTATGAATATCGACAGCACTAATATGCGTCCTCAAAACTGGCTCCAGATGAGAGACGCCATTATTGAGTCATACGATGCCTACGACGGCTTTATTATCCTTCACGGCACCGATACCATGGCATATACCGCTGCTGCCCTCTCCTACCTTATTCAAAATAGCGAGAAACCCATTGTGCTCACAGGCTCTCAGCAGCCAATGGCAAATCCGTTCACTGACGCCAAACTCAACCTCTACCACTCCGTTCTTTACGCGCTCGACAACAGAAGCGCTGGAGTTGTAGTGGTCTTTGGCAACGAGGTTATTGCCGGCACCCGAGCCCACAAGCAGCGCACGCTGAGCTTCAATGCATTTACAAGCATGAATTATCCACCGCTCGCTCACATCCGTGGCAACAAGATTATTCGCAGTGCACCAAATGAAGAGCAGGTAAATGGCGGTCTTGTTACCTATGACACGCTTAATACGCGCGTCATTGTGCTTAAGCTGACCCCTGAACTTAATCCATCTATCTTCTACCTTCTGAAGAACGACTACGATGCCATTGTGCTTGAAACCTTTGGTATTGGCGGCATCCCTTCATACGACGGCTCTTACGAAGAAGCTATCACCGATTGGATTGCTTCTGGTCGCACGGTTGTTATCACTACGCAAGTCCCTGAAGAGGGCCTTGACCTTGGTGTTTATGAAGTTGGTAGGGCTTATCAGGATATGCCTGGTGTTCTCTCAGGAGACGACATGACCACCGAGGCCCTGGTTGCAAAAACTATGTGGATGCTTGGCCAGACTACAGACCAGCGCGAGCAAGAAAAGCTGTTCTACCAGGTAATTTGTAACGACAGAATTCCACAGTCCGTGGATACAGACATTTGTGAGTAGCCAATGAGAGACGCCACATTCAAGCCCACCGTACTCTACTTGATTGCACTTATTATCTGCGGTTCTAATGGAATAGTTGCAAGTCTTATCAACCTTCCTAGCTACCAAATTGTCTTCTTCCGCATGCTCTTGGGCACGCTCTTTTTGCTTGCGGTAAAGCTTGTGCAAAAAGAAGCTTTTACCATCCAAAACTACCCCAAGGACTTCCAGGCACTCATTGGATCAGGCATTGCCCTGGGTCTTCAATGGACCTTCCTTTTTGAGGCATATCACCTGGTAGGAGTTGGTATTGCAACGCTTGAGTACTACTGCGGACCCGTCATTGTAATGGCACTTTCTCCCCTTTTATTTGGCGAGAAACTCACTGCTAAAAAGATACTTGGCTTCCTCGTAGTTGTTATTGGCGCTGCTTTAATTATTGGCTATGGAGTTGGACTGAACCTCTCGCCTGCTGGCCTTCTTTTAGGCGCTCTTTCTGCTGTTCTTTACGCTGTCATGGTTATTTGTAACAGGCAGCTCAAAGATGTTTCTGGTATTGAAGGCACCAGCATTCAGCTGGGCATTGGCTGCGCTGTTGTTGCTCTGGTTACCGTTGTGTTCCATGGCATCGAGGTGCCCGCAGATCCTGCGTCGGTAAATTGGCTGGCTGTTCTGACTATTGGTCTCTTTAACACAGGCCTTGGATCATTTTTGTATTTCCCACAGCTCACCAAGATTCCTGTTCAGCGTGTGGCAGTCTTTGGATATCTTGAGCCGCTATCTGCAGTTATTTTCTCGGCACTTATCCTTGGCGAGCCTTTTGGTCTTCTCAAAATAATAGGCACCGCCTGCATCATAGGCGGTGCCATCTTTGCTGAGCTATCAGGTTCCTCTTCAAACAAATCAGAGGCTATCGAAACTCCGCTCTAGCGCATAAGCTGCGAGGAAGCTGCGTGCAAGTCGTTGCTTAGGCCGCGTGCAAGTCGGCGCTAGCTGCCACAAGCTGCGACAAATCGCTACTTACATTGGCATAGTTGGAGCGACAAAGACACGAGCAGCGTTCTCGCGGTCAAGGTCATATAGGTTCTTTGGATCTCCACCAAAGAGCTCAACTGCCTTGAGAAGGTCGGAAGCATTTGCCTCTTCCTCACCCTGCTCCTTAACGTACCAGTCAAGCAGCTGCATAGTGCGGAAATCGTTTGCCTTCTGAGCAACGGCATAGCACTCGTTAATGCTTGCAGTAATGAACTGCTCGTGCTCGTATGCTGCCTTGATTGGCTCAACTACCTCGGTAAAGGTAAGATCAGGCTTAGCGATTGCCTCCATAGTTGGAGTCCAATCGTTATCAAGCAGGTAACGACGGAGAATACGTGCGTGTGCAAGCTCCTCCTGAGACTGTATGACATACCAGTTTGCAAAGCCTTTAAGGCCCTGCTCCTCATAGAAGTCTGCAAAGGTTAGATACAGATACGCGGAATAGAACTCTTTGTTAATTTGCTGGTTAAGAATGTTGCCAACGCTTGAATCAAGTGCCATGTTCTTCTCTTTCCTCATAACGTTTCTTTTCCACAAAAAATGAGAAGCCCTTTGGCTTCTCATTTTTGATACCCACTTGTGAGTCGCTTAGACAGGTTACACAAAATCTTAATGATAAAAATAATTACTATTTTTATCTCCTATTTGTGTACGCTGCTCTTGCTGTACGCTGCTCTTGCGCCACCTATGCGTTAGTCGCGCGTAAGTTTGCGATGGATGCGATGAGGACGAGCAGCTTCCTGGCCAAGTCGCTCAATACGATTGGCCTGGTAAGCCTCAAAGTTACCCTCAAACCAGAACCACTTGCCCGGGTTCTCGTCATCACCCTCCCACGCAAGGATGTGCGTAGCAATGCGGTCCAAGAACCAACGGTCGTGGCTGGTTACTACCGAGCATCCTGGGAAACGCTCAAGCGCATCCTCAAGGCTTTCCAGCGTCTCAATATCGAGGTCGTTGGTAGGCTCGTCCAGAAGCAGGAGGTTTCCACCCTGCTTGAGCGTAAGAGCAAGGTTTAGACGGTTCCTCTCGCCGCCAGAAAGGACGCCAGCGCGTTTTTGCTGATCAGGTCCTTTGAAGCCAAAACTGGCCACATAGGCGCGGCTTGGAATTTCCGTGTCCCCCACCTTGATGAAGTCGTTTCCATCAGAGACAACCTCCCAGATAGTCTTGTCCGGATCGATTCCCTGCCTGAGCTGGTCAACGTAAGAAATCTGGACTGTCTCACCAATCTCAAGCGTGCCAGAAGTAAGCTCTTCCTGGCCGACAATAGCCTTGAACAGCGTGGACTTGCCAACGCCGTTGGGGCCAATCACGCCAACAATACCGTTTCTTGGCAGACTGAACGAGAGGTCGTCGATAAGGACGCGGTCTCCAAAGGCCTTGTGTATGTGGTCAGCCTCCAGGACTTTCTGGCCCAGGCGCGGACCAACAGGAATCTGAATCTCGGTGAAGTCGAGCTTCTTGGATGCGCGAGCCTCCGCTTCCATCTGCTCATAGCGGTCAAGACGCGCGCGGTTCTTAGCTTGGCGAGCCTTAGGAGACGAACGAACCCACTCCAGCTCAGCGCGCATTTTCTTTGCACGCTTGGCGTCCTGCTGGTTCTGAGCCTCAAGGCGCGCTGCCTTATTCTCCAGGTAAGTTGAGTAGTTACCCTCGTAAGGATAAAGCTGTCCGCGGTCAACCTCGCAGATCCACTCGGCAACGTCGTCGAGGAAGTAGCGGTCGTGCGTGACGGCCATGACGGCGCCGGGGTAATCGTGCAGGAACTTCTCGAGCCAGAGCACCGACTCCGCGTCAAGGTGGTTGGTGGGCTCATCAAGAAGCAGCAGGTCAGGTGCCTCGAGAAGCAGACGACATAGGGCTACACGGCGTTTCTCGCCACCAGAGAGATGAGTGACGGGAGAATCTGGATCCGGGCATTGCAGCGCGTCCATGGCCTGAGAGAGCTGGCTGTCCAAGTCCCAGCCGTTAGCTGCGTCGATCTCAGTCTGGAGCTGGCCCATCTCTGCCATGAGCGCGTCAAAATCAGCGTCAGGATTGCCCATCTCAACGCCGATCTCGTTGAAGCGCGCGATCTTGGCAAGCAGGTCACCGAAGGCGAGCTCAATGTTCTCCTTGACCGTTTTGGTTTCATCCAGCGGGGGCTCCTGCTGGAGCAGACCAACGGTGTAACCTGGGGTTAGCTTAGCCTCGCCGTTGGAGACGTCCTCCATGCCGGCGATAACCTTGAGCAGCGTAGACTTTCCCATGCCGTTTGGACCCACGACGCCGATTTTTGCACCTGGGTACACGCCGACGGTGACGTCGTCAAGAATGACCTTCTCACCGACTGCTTTACGGGCCTTGTACATCTGATAGACAAACTCTGCCATGTGCTCCTCCTTAAGGGGCTGTCAGATGAAATATTCACATATCCATTCTAATGAAATATTGAAAGGACTCCACCGCAGAAGAAACGGGAAGAAGGCGCGCGGGTGCGCTGCGGGGTGCATGAATGCGCGAAAGCACAAGACGCGGACGCGAAGGCATGTCTGCAAAACGCGAAAACACACCTATGTCAGATAATCTGCTCAAAAAGCGTATACATTGCACCCAAAACCTCTATATCTTGCAGATTATTTGACTTAGGTGTGTTTTTCGACCCGGATTTAGCAGATTATCTGACATAGGTGTGTTGTTGAAGGCTTGAAAATAGCAGTAGTTAAATTATTTATATGATGATATTCATAATTACGTATATTAGACCATGTTTATACGCAGAAATGAATCATCCCATAAATCGTTGATCATAGCTTGTGTCAGATGCCTCATACCAGACGACTTGCGCCGAACAATTCACCACAAAGGGTCCAAATCTCCTAGCTATCCAGAGTAATCACGCCATATGTCACCAGCAAGAACGCCGTCACGACCAGACCGGGGAAATAACGGCATGGCTAGGCGCAGCTAGATGCAGCTAGGCGCGGCTAGACCCAGGTAGACCCGGATAAACGCAGCTGAATTATGGTTTGACGTGGCCCTGATTTGCTTTTTCTACGGCGTCTTTGACCATCTGAGCATACAAGGTGCCACCACGATTAATGGAATCTGAATCAGAGCCAAAGTGAACGTAGTCAGTACCTGCCCAAATGTCAGGATTATCCTGAGCAACCTGAGCCCAATCCGCAATGGTAATGAAGTCGTACTGTTGAGCAAGCTCAAGCTCGTGCGCGCGAATAGCATTTGCACCAGCATTTGGATCAGAGTTTCTGCCGTCGTATGGGGTCACAAAGATCAAGCGATGGCCGCGCGGCAGCATGTCTACAATCTTGTCGACTGCATCGGAACCACCAACAGGATTGGTACCCAAGGCTACAACAACGTCCTGGTAGAGCGTATTGTTGTCGATTGCAGACTGTAGCAAATCTACGCCCATTGCCACGTTTCTACTAACCGAAGCGTCGATTTGAGCATCGGGCAGAGCATCCTGCAGGTAAGAACGGGCACGAAGCGAAACAGAATCGCCGATATACGTGACGCCTTCAACAACGTTGTAGTTGCTTGCCTGCGAGGTGTCCGCGTGCTTGCGCGTCATGGTCATGGTGCTCTGCTCCTGCAACGAAGCGTTAAGCAGCAAATCATTCTGGAAATCGCTGAGTTGTGGAGCGGTTAGCGCAATAAAGGCAACAGCCGCAGCAAATGGAATGAGTGCAAGGCCAGTACCTCGCAAAACCTTCTGACCATCAAGCTTAATGTGCGAGAAGATCTCTGGGGATTTTCCTGCCAACGCTGGCTCAAGCACATAGAACGAGCAGCTTGCAAACACAAACGAAAGCACCAAGGTTAAGAGTGCAGCTAGGACGGGATTGGTCTTCTCGGCAAAAATAATGTACAAAGGCCAGTGGAACAGGTACACGCCGTAGCTGGTATCTGCCACAAAAGAAACAATTCCGGGCTCTTGGATGCCCTCGGTTTTTTGATGCAGCATACGAGCAAAGAAAATCATTGCGGCAGCTGCAAGCGAGGCAAAAAGGAAACCAAAAGTGTACGTAAAGAGGTCCTCGAAGTGCATAAAGACGCTCAAGAAAACAAGAACGCCGCAGCTTGCAACAAGGCCCGCAAGCGTCAACGGAGTTGAAAGCTTCTGCTCAAGCTGGTCGAAGAGCTCGCCCGTTTGAGCGATTCCCGCAACGCACGCCAACAGTGCACCAATAAAGAAGGGGAACACGTGCGTTTGCGTTGAGAAGTACTGGATAGAAAGATTTGTAGAGGTAGATGCACCTGTTGCCATTGCTAAATAGGTAGCAACCAGCAGCACCAAAGAAGCTCCGGCAATCTTTACCTTATAGCTTCTGATTGTTTTGCTGAGGCAAGCAAGCAGCCAGGCACACAGACCCCAGAGCACATAAAAGTGCATTTCAACAGCAAGACTCCAGGTGTGCAGATACACATGAGGAGCAAATTGGTTCTCGTAGCTGTTGCCCAGAACAATCTCGAAGTAATTAGTTACAAAGCCAAGAGCTGCGGCAATCTGATACTTAATACCGGAAATGAACTCGGTACGCACAAGCAGAAGAAACGGTGTGCACACAAGCACCATAAACACAAGCGGCGGCACAATTCTGTAGAAACGCCTGCGCAGGAATCCAATGACGTCGATGGATCTAAAGCGAGCAAACTCGTCAATCAAAAGAGCCGTGATGAGATAGCCCGAGAACGTAAAGAATACGTCGACACCAATGAAGCCGCCTGGAAGCGCGTCCTTAAAAAAGTGATATATGAGGACTAAAACAAGTCCTGTTATACGTACAAGCGAAAACCATTTAATTCGCACTTTGATAAATCCCTTGCTTAAAAGTTCCTTCGTACACAATGCTATCTTGTGTAGTCAGTTTCCCTTGGCCGTCTGCCTGGCCTTTTACAAACTGACCTTCGTACGTCCAGCCATCTTTTGAGGTGTACGTTCCTGTACCCTGGAAATACCCGTCGACAAATTCTCCCTCGTAGGTATCGCCATTCTCAAAAGTCATCTTGCCTTGACCATTCATCTTTCCCTGAATGGTAGTGCCGGTATACGTTACCTGATTGTCGCCGAATACCAGTGTTTTTTGACTTGGTCGGTTAACCAGCACAATCGAGAGCACCGCAAGCACCAAAATTGCAACGACACTTACCAGCTCGAGCTTTCTTCTGCCCGCACTCACCGGGCGAGAATGGCGCTGTTCTGGTTCAGGATCTGCTTGATTGCGAGGACGTTTCTCCACACGAATGCTTTTACGTGCAGATAGAGACGTTTTCTGGCGCTTCTTTTTTTCTGGCGCAACTTTAAACCGCATATTTTCTGCAGGTTTTTCTACAGGTTTTTCTGCGGGCTGTGTAGCGGACTTTTCTGCAGACTCTACAGTAGGTTTTTCTGCAGGCTTACGCTGCGCAAACGACGCAAAAGCAGACGAAAGCTGCTCAGATGCAGTCTGCAGAGAGGCCACTGGACTTGCCGTAGTATCAGCCTTCTCTACGGGAGCCTGAGATGTTTCTACAGGTGCAACTTCCCTTGCCTCAGATGAAGGCTCAGGGACGGGCGCCACTTTATTCATATGACGAGCGTTTCTTTTTTTAGCAGAAAAACGCGTAGGAGAACTCACTAGGTATTCCAATTCAATCGATTTGTTAACTATTTCATTGTACTAATTTCCTTCAACTTTTGAATTGTCATTTGTCCTATACACATTTACCAGATTCACAGGTACGCCTGCTGTTTTTCTGCGATTTTCTGTTCTAAGTAAAAAGAGAGAGGGGTACACTACAAGGTGGTATTAAAAAAGAAACAAAATGTGCTTACTAAAGTGTGTTCTAATTAGAAAGTTACATCATCAACATCATCAGGGAGGCGAAGATGGCAGAAGCAATTCGTAAAGTAAATATCATTGGCCATTTGAACCCAGATACAGACAGCATTTGTGCTGCAATTTCTTATGCGTATCTCAAAAATCAGATTGATAACCCTATCTATGAAGCTCGTCGCGCTGGCTCACTCAACCGTGAGACTGCGTTTGTCCTAAATCACTTTGGCTTCGAAGAGCCACAGCTTATTACTACGGTTACTCCTCAGATTAAAGATGCAGAAATTCAAGCTCAGCCAAAAGTTGATGCTGGAATGAGCCTCTATGCTGCTTGGCAGCTCATGCAGGACGTCAAGCTTGATACACTCTGCGTTACTGATGAGGAAGAAGAGCTTACCGGCCTGATTGCCGTTAAAGATATTGCAAATGCAAACATGAGCCTTTCCGAGCCAAACCTGCTCTCTAAGGCTAAGACAAGCTATGCAAATATCGTTTCTACACTTGGTGGCACCATGGTTCTTGGTGATCCTCAGGGCGTTGTTAAGCAGGGCAATATTCGCGTTGGTACCAGCGCTTCTGCACTTTCAGAGATTGTTGATGCTGGCGATATTATTGTTGTTGCTGGTAACCATGAGAACCAGACTATCGCAGTTGAGCACGGTGCTTCCTGCCTTATTGTCTCTTGCGATGCTCCAATTGCTCAGGACGTCATTGACCTGGCTAAAAAGCGTGATTGCGCTATTATCAGCACTCCTCGCGATACCTTTGAGGTAGCTCGCCTGCTTATCATGTCTATGCCTGTACGTGAGAAGATGCTCACTGACGACATCCTTAAGTTCAGCGTCAACACCGCAATTGATGATGCTCGCAAGGAAATGACCAACTCAAGGCACCGCTTCTTCCCTGTTATTAACGAGAACGGCACTTTTGCTGGTCTTATCAGCGGTCCTGGTCTTTTGAATCCTCGCAAGAAGCATGTCATTCTTGTTGACCACAACGAGCGCACTCAGGCAGTTGATGGTCTTGAGCAGGCCGAGATCATGGAGATTGTTGATCACCATCGCATCGGCTCCATTGAGACTTCTAACCCAATTACCTTTAGAAACGTCCCTGTTGGCTGTACCTGCACCATCATCTATGGCCTCTACCACGAGTACGGCATCGAGATTCCAAAGAATATTGCTGGCCTTATGCTCTCTGCAATTCTTTCCGACACCCTTGCATTCCGCTCCCCTACCTGCACCGAGCGCGATATTGTTGCTGGTAAGAAGCTTGCGGAGATTTGCGGAGAAGACATTGACGCTTACTCTGAGCAAATGTTTGACGCTGGCGCAGACCTCACTGGTCGTACTGCAGAAGAAGTCTTCCACGGTGACTACAAGGTATTCAGCCGTGGCGGCGTAAAGTTTGGCGTTGGCCAGGGCTCCTTCATGACCGAGTCCAGCCGTAAAGCCGCAGAGGAACTTGTTGGACCATTCTTGGAGACTGCTGCTAAGTCCGAAGAGCTTCCAATGGTCTTCTACATGTTCACCGACGTTAAGAGCCAGGTCACCGAGATGCTCTTCTACGGCGCAAACGCTGCCAATGTCATCGAGCGCGCCTTTAACGTAAAGGTTGATGGCAACATTGCTGTTCTTCCGGGTGTTGTCAGCCGTAAGAAACAGGTTGTTCCATCTCTCATGGCAACGCTTCAGACGCTCGCCGAGGAAACTGCCAACTAACACGGTTTTATCGCGTGTCGTATGGTTCTCGCCATTGATTGAAATGATAACGCCTACCTGCACATTTGCGGGTAGGCGTTTTTCTACAGGAGCTGTTCTATGACGGCACCAATTCTGTCTCTAATCACCAGATTGGCGCGGTTGTCGTATGGCGTGGGTTGGTCGTTGATGATAGCCATTTTATTACCCTCGTAGTAGTCGAGAAGACCGGCGGCAGGCTGCACTACCAGCGAACTTCCTGCAACCACAAGGACCTCCGCTTGAGAGATGGCGTTCAAGGCACCATAAACCGTGTCCATATCAAGGCCTTCTCCGTAAAAGACGATATCAGGCCTAATAACTGCGCCGCATTGACAGAGCGGCACTACAGAGGACTGTTCTTCAATCTGATCAAGCGTGTAGGTGTGGCCGCACTCGGGACAATAAAAACGCGTCTCGTTGCCGTGGAGCTCAAACACACGCTTGCTACCAGCAGCTTGGTGCAGTCCGTCGATGTTTTGCGTCACCACCGCGCGCAACTTTCCCGCAGCTTCCAAGTCTGCCAACCACTTGTGAGCAATGTTTGGCTGAGCCTCTCCCAAATGATGAGAGTTTCTAAAATACGTGTAATACGCTGCGGGGTAATCAAAAAACACATCAAGCGAGAAGATCTCTTCAAGCGTAAAGTCTGGCGCCTTGCTGTAGGCAAAAGACTCCTCGTTATCGGGGTCAACCGTTACACCATTTCCCAGGTCGTAGGCTTCTTTTCCCATGTCATAGCCGTCTTGGCCCAGGCCAATGGTCATGTTTTCTACCTTGATGCCGCCCTGGCGATACAGACCGTTAGTACCCCTAAAATCAGGAATACCGCTTTCTGTTGACACGCCTGCGCCACCAAAGAAAACAATGTTATCTGACGACTGAATCCAGTCTTTAAGCTGCTCAATCTTGGTCATTAGGCACCTCTAACCTAAAAAAGGGACCCGGATAAACTGGGTCCCTCGTCTCAAGCGCCGGAGCTCTTGGCGCTGAAAACGCTAGTAGTCAAACTCGTCAGGAACATACTCGGTCAAGCATGCATCCAGACCGGCTTCAATTTCTTCATGGTCCATATGACGGCCAATGAAGCAAAGCTTAGTTTGACGATCGCCCAGTTCATCATCCCATTCTGCGCGTAGCTCAGGTTTCTCGTCAAGAAGGGTTTCTCGCTCATCCTCTGGCAGCGATGCGTAGAACATGCCATTCTCGTAGAACTGGACCTGCTTGCCAGCCTGCTCAAATACGTAGCTCATCTCGGGGTCTTGCGAAATCCAGATGCTACCCTTGACGCGGATGATATTCTTTGGCCAGCTAGCCACAAACTGATTAAGTTTGTCCAGGTCAAATGGCTGACGACGGCGATACACAAAGGTAGTAATCTCGTACTCCAAGACCTCTGGGTCCTCGTGCTCCTCAGGATGCTCCATTGCATCCATCCAGGCAGCGGAGGCGTAGGCCTTGTCAAAGTCAAAACGGCCCGTATTGATAAGCTCGCTCATTGGAATATTGCCGTTAACGGCCTCAACAATAACGGCGTCTTTCTGCAGGCCGCGAACAAGCGCCTTGAGCTCGTGAAGCTGCTCTGGAGTAACCAGATCGGTCTTGTTGAGCACCAGCGTAGAGCAGAACTCAATCTGCTGAATAAGCAGGTTCTCAATGTCATCCTCTTCAATGTCTGGGTCGAGAAGATCGGCGCCGTTGTGGAACTCCTCAAACATGCGAGCACAGTCAACAACTGCGACGATGTTATCCAGGTTGAGGTGAGAGTGATTAGTTGCATGCTGGCTCTGATTGCAGAATGCAGAAATGTTATAGGTAATGGGGATTGGCTCGCAGATGCCCGAAGCCTCAATAATGATGTAGTCAAACTCCTCGGTATCGGCCAAATCACCCAACTGAAGTGCCAAGTCATTAGAAAGGGTGCAGCAGAGACAACCGTTGGTCAGAGGAATAACGTCGCCCTCTTTAGCGTAGCCGCCGTCTTTAATAAGACCGGCGTCAACATTAATCTCGCCAATGTCATTGACGATAACTGCTGCGTGAATACCTTCAGTGTTAGAAAGAATGTGGTTCAAAATAGTGGTCTTACCTGCGCCTAAATAGCCGGTAAGCAGCACAATTTTCACCTGCTTTGGTTCAGACATAGTGAGCTCCTTCAAATGTCAAACTTTTATATCAAAGAATAAACTTCTTGCCTGTCAAAGTGGGCCCTGACGCTTAAGTGAGTCAGGGCCCAACCTTCGCGTTACAAATTATCGAGCTGGAAGCTTAGAAGCTACCGCGATCAATAATCTTGCCTTCCTTCATGATGACGTCCATGTTCTCAGGTGTGAGGTCACGGATGTTGTTAGCAACGTCGCCCTTGACTACGAGGATATCAGCGGAGAGGCCTTCCTTGACAGCACCAAACTCGTTCTCCTTGCCCAGCATCTTTGCGCCGTTGTAGGTAGCAGCTGCAACAGTATCAAGGATGGAGATGCCAACCTTCTCGACAAAGTCATACATCTCGTCGATGGTGACATAGCCGTAAGGAGTGACAAAGCTGAAGGAGTCGGAGCCGATAGTAATGGTGATACCCATGTCATAAGCCTTACGCAGGTTAGCGTAGGTGCGTGCAAGGCCTTTCTCGACAACAGTCTCGCCTGGGAATGCGTCAAGCTCTGGAGTCCAGTCTGGTGGATAAGTTCCGTACCAAGTTGGCAGGAAGCCGATGGTTGGGGTGAAGTATGTTCCCTGCTCAGCCATAAGCTTCATGGTGCGCTCGTCAAGCTCAAAGCCGTGAATGAGCTGCTTGCAACCAAAGCGGACGCAGTCATATGCAGCGTCAAAGTTATTGTAGGAGTGAGCGTACAGAGGAATGCCTACCAGTGCGCACTCGTCAGCAATTGCCTTAATCTCCTCGGTGCAGAAGAGCTGCAGACGGTCGGAGTCCCAGCGCCAAATGCCGCCACCGGTTGCCCAGATCTTGATGCCGTCAGGCTCTTCACGAAGACGACGGCGGATTGCCTTACGAAGCTCCCATGGACCGTCTACCTGGTCGCCCCAAGGGTGTCCGTCCTTGGAAATCTGCAGCGGCAGGTGGTGAGAGTCACCGTGACCAGCAACGCGGCAAAGGCCAAGGCCGGTAGCAAAGATACGAGGACCCTGCATAATGCCCATGTTAACGAGGTCGCGGATAGCAATACCATTGCGGCCAATCTCAACGACAGTGGTAAGGCCGTGGGTAAGAGCGTCATAAGCCTGCTTGACTGCGCATGCCTGCTTCTGAGCAACGGACTCGATAACCCAGTCGTTATCGTTGTCGGTCAGGTTGCCGGAGAAGTGCAGGTGTGTATCAACAAGACCAGGCATTACGGTATGGCCAGATGCGTCACGTACCTCATATCCCTCTGGGACCTCTTTACGAGGACCAGCATAGGTAATCTTGTCGTCATCGATAAGGACAAGGGAGTCCTCAACTGGTGCAGCGCCAGTACCGTCAACGAGCTTGCCGCCTACAAAAGCATACTTACTCATGTTTCCCATCCTTCCTTTGTTGTCCGCTCACTTCTTTTAAACGGACGAGGTTTACTTGCATAGTAAGCCCGGGTTAACTCCTATGGAATAAGTTAGCCATGGTTGCCGGTAAGCGGAGCAAAAATACCCATGAACGGATGTTCAGATATCAATAATTTCATATAAACATCTAAAGTATTTGATTACTTCATATTTGCTATGACTACATTGCATAGTTGTGTCAAAACAGTTTTTGTCCGGTATCCGTGGTAAGGTTGAGAAAACAAATTAAGGAGGGGCAATGTCTCAGAATTCTTCGTCGCAGTTCAGCTTTTTTGCACTTATCTCTCGCATGCGCTACATTGAGCGCTGGTCGCTTATGCGCAATTCTCGCTCAGAAAGCCTTGCTGAACACGCCCTTGACGTGGCCGTTATTTCTCACTGCCTCGCAACTATTGCAAATGTGCGCTATCACAGAAATCTTGACGCAGATCGTGCAGCTCTTATTGGTATGTATCACGATGCATCAGAGATTATCACCGGAGACATGCCCACGCCTGTAAAGTATGCTAATTCAGAGATTAGAGATGCATATCATCAGGTAGAGGCACGTGCCGAGAAAACCATTCTCTCCACACTGCCAGAAGACCTGCAAGATGCCTATGCTCAGGTGCTTACTCACAGTGCGGAGGCTTCAGAGAGTGAAGCTTATCTTAGAAAGCTTATTAAAGCTGCAGATAAGATTGCAGCACTTATTAAGTGTATTGAGGAGGCTCAGTCTGGAAACTCAGAATTTATTACCGCTGAAGCCTCAACTCGTGGAGTTGTTGAAGATTTAGCAGATTCTCTTCCAGAAGTGCGCGATTTTATGACAGAATTCCTACCTTCGTACGGAGAAACGCTTGATCAGCTTCTGTAAAGAAACGCTGATTTTGCCCACTTGTTGAGGAGTTGCTTTGCGCGCACTACATGCACGTTTGCCTAAAAACTTTGTTCTGGAAGAGCGCTTAGAGGCGTATTCCAGCGTCATTGAGCCTCATCCAGAGGCTTTGAGAGGTACGTGGGCTTCTGCGTGTGCGCCAATTACTGCTGAGGGACATGTTCCCTTCTCTGAGGTCCGTGTAGACCTTGGCTGCGGCAAGGGATCTTTTACTGCCGCTCAAGCTAAGGCAAATCCTAACGTGCTTTTTGTAGCCATTGATACAGAACCTATCTGTATTTCATATGCTGCTAAAACAATGTATGAAGCAGGAGTGCCTAACGCCATCGTAGTTCCTGGTACCGGCATGAAGATAGATGAGTACTTCTCGCCAGAAGAAGTCTCTGTTATTTACCTCAACTTCCCTGCACCATTTCCTCGAATCAGGCAGGCAAAGATGCGCCTCACTGATGCTGAGCGTCTTATGCAGTATAGAAATGTTTTGGCTAAAGAGGGTGTTGTTCGACTTAAAACGGACAGTCAGCCACTTTTTGATTTTTCTCTTGAGCAAGTTGAAGTTGCTGGTTACAACTTTATTTGGAAAACGCGAGATGCACAGAACGATTTTCCTCACGATGTTCCTAGTGAGTACGAACAAAAACTTGGCGCCCAGGGCGCTAAGGTTCATGCCTACCTGATTGCTCCGGGTCCTGTACCAGCAGATTTCACACCCACAGAGCCTGTCAGTCTTGTTGACTACCTTCCAGAAGATTTAGAGTCACTAACCTACGTTCCTCATGGAATGGAAAGCACGGTCCGCAATCTTGCAAACCGTGCTCGTAGACTTCGTAAGAAGGCTCAGTAATTTGTAATTGGCTCTGTGTAGAAACAGCCGTTTGTGAAAACAACCTTTGTAGGAGCGCTCCTTTGCGAGCGCTCTTTTTTAGGCCAGCAGCCCTGACTCTTTTACTTAATCGACTTTATATTCAAAGCTCTAGTGGAATTAAGAACCGCAAGCACCATAACGCCTATGTCTCCAAAGACCGCTAGCCACATAGGAGCCAAACCAAAGGCTGCAAGGATCAAAACAGCAACCTTAACGCCAATAGCAAACACAATATTTTGCTTTGCAATACCCAAGGTATGACGAGCAATCTTTACGGCCTTTGAGAGCTTAGAAAGCTTGTCGTCCATAAGAACTACGTCGGCGGCCTCAATAGCAGCATCAGACCCCAAAACGCCCATAGCAACGCCTACATCAGCGCGTGCAAGAACGGGTGCATCATTGATGCCGTCACCGACAAAAGCAAGGGACTTACCAGCTGTCTTTTGGGCGAGAAGGCCTTCGACCGCAGCTACCTTATCCTGTGGAAGCAGCTCAGAGCGAACCTCGGTGATACCCATCTTAGCTGCAATCTCTTCTGCAACGTCGCGTTTATCGCCCGTGAGCATAACAACCTTAGAAACGCCAACGTTTTTGAGGGAAGCGATTGCTGCTGGAGCATCAGCTCGTTCGCGGTCAGAAATAACAATGTGGCCCATGTAGGTCCCATCAACAGCCACGTGAATGATGGTTCCGTGGTTCTCGCACGCTTTCCAAGAAGCTCCTACGCTCTCCATAAGTGCGCTGTTGCCAACAGCAACGCTCTTGCCATTCACGTTAGCGCAAATGCCCTGACCAGCAATTTCTTTGATGTCCGTGATAACACAGTCATCGTCCTTACTTGGATAAGCAGCACGAAGAGCTGCAGCAATGGGGTGCGTGGAGTGCATCTCAACGTGAGAAGCTAGGTGCAGAAGGTCCTTCTCGCCAATGGTCTGAGAATGAACAGCCAGAACCTCAAAGACACCCTCGGTCAACGTACCGGTCTTGTCAAATGCAACGGTATCAAGGGTAGAAAGCATATCAATGTACGCAGAGCCCTTGATTAGGATGCCCTCCTTCGAAGCAGCGCCAATACCGCCAAAGAAAGCCAGTGGCACGGAAACTACCAGCGCACACGGACAAGATGCAATAAGGAAGGTAAGCGCCCTTACAGCCCAGGTAGAAGCGTTAGCTACAAAGTCCCCCGAAAGCAGTGGTGGCAAAAACGCCAGCGCAATGGCACTGTAAACAACTGCTGGAGTATACACGCGAGAAAAACGACGAATAAAACTCTCGCTCTTGGACTTGTTTTGGTTTGAGCTCTCTACCAGCTTAATGATGCGGGAAGCAGTAGAGTCTTCAAAGAGGTGAGTAACGCGGGCGCGTACCACACCAGAAAGGTTTACACAGCCTGAGATAATATTGTCTCCCACCGTTGCGTCACGAGGCACGCTCTCGCCAGTAAGAGCAACGGTATCAAGACTGGTAGAACCCTCGACGATCTCTGCGTCAACAGGGACACGGTCGCCGGGTTTGACCACAATAATCTCTCCTAGCCCAACTTCTTCTGGAGAGATAGTAAGCAGCTGTCCGTCACGTTCAACCGTTGCGCTGTCAGGACGGATATCCATAAGCTTGGCAATAGATTTCTTGCTGTTATCGGAAGCAAGGTGTTCAAACACTTCTCCTACCTGGAAGAACAGCATGACAAAGACGGCCTCATCAAACATAGGAGAACCGTTAGGCACAAAGCCAATGAGCAAGGCACCAACAGTAGCAATGGTCATGAGCAAGTCTTCGTTAAAGCACTCACCCTCAGTGATGCTCTCCCATGCTTCTAGAACAACATCGTATCCCGCAACAGCGTAAGGCAACAGGTAAAGCAACAGTGCCTGCCAGAGCTGCAGGTCAAATGCGTGTTCAACCGCGTAGGCAATACCTAGCAAAACAGCAGAACAGACAATGCGAGCAATTTTCACCTTTGTCTTTGAGCTCATAGCTCCTCCTTGGATTGTTGTTATACCTAGTCTACTCCTTAAATTGATATATGTACATATATTCATACAACAATCTTAAGGAACTTTTCACAAGAAACTCCGCGGGCGAGAAACCCGTGGAGTCCCAGATAAACCTATAAATTTTGGCCGTAGTTTAAGCCAAACGTTCTTCTCGCTAAGTGGAAAGCTAGTTGATCAGCGATGCAGGAGTTGGAGTAAATCCCTCAAAAATGACAGGAGCTCCCTCAAGCTCGGAGGCAATCATGTCCTCCTCGTTCCTAACGGTCCAGGTAATCAGATGTGCGCCCATGGTATTGCAAGCGAGCTTAACAAAGGGGTTCTTGCGATCTTCAAACTTGTATGAAATGAAGTCTGGACGACCAACAGAATTACCAAAGAGAGCTGTAGCGCCGGCTCGCGTAGCAATGTTCATGTGCTTAGTCTGACGATCAACCAGGAAATTCTCCGAGAGCTGGCCACGAAGCATCTCAGGACGGTTCTGACGCAGCCACTGCAAAACGCGAGGATCAAAGCTCTCGATGCATGCACGAACGGGACGAAGATCAAGAGCCTGCATAATCTTTTCTGTCAGCTGCTCAGCGTTATTGTTGCGTGTCTTAGCCTCAATAATCAAAGGTGCAGGTAGCTCACCGGAACCACTCCATGCATAAACCTCAAGGACTTCCTCAAACGTTGGAATCTGCTCGTCGGTAGCAAGAAGCCTCAAACCACGAAGCTCTTCAAGTGTGGACTCCTCAACAATCTTCTGTACGCCACAGAGGCGATCAAGTGCTGAATCGTGAACAACAACCAGCTTATTGTCTGCGGTTAGGTGAACATCAACCTCGGAGCCAAAGCCCTTCTCGACAGCTGCACGGAAAGCAAGCAGAGAGTTCTCTGGAATGCCTGCCTCGTTGTTGTAGAGGCCACGGTGAGCATAGCGATGACGAGCAATCTCGTGCCAACGCTCCAGAAGTAGGCGATCATTTTGCTTGCGAGGAGCAATGGAATAAGCACCGTATGCAGCCAAACCAAGAGCAGCACCAGCCACAACGCCACCAGCAATTGCAACGTTTCTGAGCGTCTTGCGTTTTTTGGTAGAGGCTAACAAAGCGTCAGAATCCTGTCCATCTTGAGCAGCAATTTCCTCAACAACATCTGCAACTGCGATATCTGCGGCAGCATCCTGATGCTCAGCCAGGGTCTCCCCCATCTCTTCAAGCGACTCTGCAGTGCTTGCAAGTTGCTTTGAAAGCTTGTTCTTTGGGCGAGAAAAACGATTCTCTAGATTAGACTGAAGCTGGGCCTGAGCAGCCAAAACTGAAGTCTGAGCCGAACGAAGCGCAGACTGTGCGCGAGCGACTGATGACTGAATAGCATCGCCGCTTGGGAGTGCTGGCCTAATATGAGCATTAAACCCAGCGGTAATCTGCTCTTTAGCGATATTACCTGCTAAGTTAGCAGCCTTAGAAGCCGTTGTAGCAAGCAGCTTTCTTCCAGCCTCGGATTGAAGTGCTGCCTTTGCGGCATACTGAGTAATTGCTAAACCTGCAGCTCTAACTGCAGCTCTCTTAATAAAACGACCAATCATGTAAGCTCCCTTCAATCTAGCTTTATTCTATCAGTCCAGTTCTCGCTTTTTCGCTACGTATTGCGACTTTCTGTGCGTAATCAGTATCTTTGTCTGTTCAAAATCGAGTAGTATGTAGTCCACTAACTACTATCTCAGGAGCATCATGGCTGTTATAAAACAAGAACACGCTCTCTACCTGTATAAACTACTCAAAGCAACCATTGGCGTCTCTAAGCAGACTCCCCTCTCTACCGTTGAGGGCGTGCTCATTGAAGACGACCTTGCACCGCAGGATTTTGGCTTTGACGACATACGCGCTCTCATGGAGGCGTGCCCCGATTTCATCAAAATCACTGCGTTCAAAAAAGGCTACGTCTACGCGACGCTTCTGACCTTTGACACCTTTGAGGCTGCCCTTGTAGCTGGCGAGAAAAACGTCGAGTCGCAAAACAATGGCAAACCATGGAAACGCCGACGTGGAGCAAAGTCCATTCGCGCACTCAAGCCAAAACACCTGGTAGTTGAGGCGGAGTCTGAGGTTGAGGAACTAGAAGAGCTGCCCGTCACGGAGGAGTCAGAGGAGCTAGCCGTCGCGGAGGAGTCCGAGGAGCTGTCCGCAGACGTGCCAGCAGCAGAAACGACTGCAGAGCCTACTGAAGCCGAAGCACCTGTTCAAGAGGCTACTGAAACCGAAACGCCAGCTCCAGAGCAAGAAATGCCTGAGCCTGTAACTTCCGAGCCTATGGTCCCCGAGCCTACTATCTCGCTTACCGTCACCTACAACCCCTATGACGGTTCCGACGAAGAGAAAACGCTTGAAGCAGCTCCTTCAGTGTTACAGCAAGCACTGAACACAACAAGTTCTGCCTCGGCCGCTACAACTTCTGAGTCTCCAGTTTCTGCGCCGGCAATCAATCAGAATGAAGCTCCTGCCCCTGCCCCAACATACCCTGCCGATTTTGAAGAAGAACTCCACGTCAACAACGAGCTTCTCGGCATTTTGTATCAGATGGCTCCCGTCGACGCTAACGTTCTCAAGCAGCTGGAGGAAGACTTCAAACTTGCAGTGTCTTCTCGCGCGCTCATTTCCAAGGGCGGCACGTTTACGTTTAACACGCGTTACAAGAAACCACAGACAGACGAGGTAATTACCGCTACCATCCGCAAGTCAAAACGCGGAGCTCTGCGTCCTTGGACGCTCTTGGAGCTTAGCGTTTCTGCAAGTGAGCTGCAGGATCAGGCAGTTGACGTGCTTCGCGGTCTGCCTAAGTCTGGTATCGCTTCATGGGAGAAGCTGCCCGCCGCAGAAAAACAGCTGCCTATCAACCCTGTTGACGTGATCATGAACGAGGCTCCTGTCTCCGATTGGAATGCACTTAGCACCACCTATCTGAGCGACGCGCCCTCGTTGCAGGCAGCGCAAGCTTGCCTTTCCACGGCGTATGTCTACAGAAAGAACGAGCAGCAGCTCATGCATACCGACGCTGACTTCTCGCTTCCCGTTACAGGTGCCGCGCCTCTGCTCTTTGATCCCGAGCGCGGATTTGATAACGACTCGCCACTGGAACAGAATGCCCTGCGAACAGCCAAGCGAGGATGGCGCATGGCCGTTGAGCTCTACAATCCCTCCAGGCACTGCGTCTACCTTGCGCTTCCTACCTCCGATGGCGAGAAACCCCTTGCGCTGGTATTTGATGCATCAGCAGAGGGCCCTTATCACGTTGTTGCAGCGCTAACCATTGAAGAAGCGTATCCACTTGCACGTATCTTCTCTGACGGCCTTCCTAGCTGGATTTTGCCACAGTAATCCCAGGTCGCAGGCAAGCTCTCTTCACAGAGCCGCTCCTATAACTAGTCACCAAAAAAGCCGTGTCGTTTGGACACGGCTTTTCTTGTAGGTGGATTTCTCGACGGCGGATACACCGGGTTTCTCGCCAGCGAGCTGTTGCCAGGCACCTAGCTTAGTCGTGCCATGGTTCAACAGGCCATTCGTTGCCCGTGAGACTCCAGTTCTTCATGTCATTGGCATCGCCGTTAATGACAAACTCCCTGACAAAGATATCTCGTTTGCCGTTTGAAATGGTCTCAATGTAGTAACGAGGACGAGTCTCACCCTCATAGGACTCATCAAGCGGCGTGGTGTAGTTAGAAAGCGTCTGCTGGTCAACACCCATGTCCTTAAGCGTCTGCGCCAAGATGTCGTAGTGCCAGACAGGTGCATCAGAAATCTGCATAGGCTGAGCTGCCTCTTCAGCAGTCTGACCAGCAGGTTTATACATGATGACCGGTGCAGACGGCTGCTGAATGTCGTTGTTAGTCAAATACCAGTCGCCATGATCTGCGGTAATAATAAATGACGTGTTTTCATACACACCAAGACGTTTAAGCTCAGCAATATACTGCGCAACAATCCTATACGCGCCAATAGTCTGCTCTTCAACGTTTTGCTTGCTTGGATCGCTGGTAGGCTCAACGTTATGATCAAGCGTATAAGGTGGGTGCGAACCAAAAAGGTGGATAAAGCGGAACGATCCTTTCTGACCAGCGCTGTCGTCAATCGAGAGTCCGTAGTGTTGAAGCTCCTGGTAATACTTGAGATCATCCTCGGTGTATGGCTGTGAAGAGAGATCAACTTCGTCCATGTTGACTAACTTGCGCATGCGCATATTAAGATCCTCGGTATAATACCAGAATCGAGGCTTAAACACCCAAGGCATGTCCCTACAAAATGCCGTCTTATAGAGAATGCGCAGTGCACCTAGCACGTCTAACTGGTTATCTGTACCGCGACCACGAGGCTCGTGGTAGTTGATGGAATACTTCTGCGCAGTGTCTCTGTAGTGAGAGTAGTTCAACTGATCCGTATACAAACCTGCTTGATATCCAGCATTCTGAATATCCTTGAGGTACTGATCACTTTGTGCCCAGTTGTAGACAAAATCGTTGAAATTCTCGCCAGGCTGAGGACGAGAGCCAAAGAGCAGCGATGGAACACCGTAGCGCGTTGGAATCATGGAACCTACAGAGTTTCTATACCACGTAAATCCTGTTAAACCGGCAAATGTCTCTGGATGCTCATCGTAGAGTCTCTGAATAAAAGCAGTGTCGGTAGTATCAAGGACAAACACCACGACGTTTTTCTTGGAGGAAACACTGTAGAGACCCTCGCGCGTTGCGATAACCTGCTGGTTTTCGGCGTGAGCATCTATCGACGCTGCTACAGCTGGTCCCCACAGACTTGCAACGCCCACTGCCTGGACAATGATAAGCGCTGTTGCGGTTACCAGAAGACCTGTTCTAAGCTGACGTGCTTTTAGGAGCGAGAAGGTCACTGCAGCTGCAATGATAGCTAGCCAGATGACACCGGAGACAATCATTTGACTGGTGAAGTCTGACCAAATAACCTCGTGACCATCTGCAAGTGGCATACCACCGTTCAAGAATACTGCCTGAACGTATGACGCCACACCGACGGCGCCTACAAATGCAACGGCAACGTTAAACACACGCTTACGCAGGAGTGATAAAAGCACTGTAAGAATGATCGTAAGGATAAGACCTGCAATAATAACGGGACCTGCAACATCGTTGAGGTTGAAAGAAAGGTCTCGCGCATTGCTTGCCACCAGCTCAAGTGGGGCTACGACCAAGATAGTAAAGACAGTAAAGAAAGAGACAAGAAATGCGACACCAATACGACCCTTAGGTTTGAGGGTTCCCTCTTTTTGTTCCTTGAGACGGATGGCTTCTGCTGCAAGGATTTCTTTCATCTGAACGTTTGCAGCTTCTGCACCCTTTGCGTCCACCTTATGTACTTTGCCTTCAACGATCTTGTTTGCGTTCTCATCAATCTTAAGCAGACGGAAGAGCACCTTACGAGAGCGCCTGAACGCAACACCAAGGACCGCTGAGAGCGCAACTACAACTGCTGCCAGTGCCTGGATGGTGTAAGTCATAACTGACGGGTCAACGTAAGCCTGAGCTGTTGCTGGCAGCAGCGCCCACCACACAAACGTCAGCGCTGCGACATACAATGCAGCATGAACAAAGAGTGCACGCGTCTTGTGAGCGGCGGCGCTGACTGGTGTCTTCACAGATGAAGTGGCTGTTTTACGCACGGAAATCACTGTCCTTCTCGACGTTGTCTCCCTCGGTTGTGGCATCGGCGTCGTCCTCGGTTGTGGCAGTGTCGACGTCGGTTGCTGCAGCGTCGGTCTTCTCGAGGTCAGCGTCCGCAGTTCCCTCCTGGTGAGCCAAAACGCGCTCGAGGATGAACTTACCTGCGGCTTCTCCGCCGTGGCCGAGGTTGAAGATCATATTGTTACGAATCTCTTCAATCTTGTGCGACCAGCTGTCGGTCTCTTCAAGCATCTGCGCAACGGCGTCGCCCAGGCCCGAGAGGTCCTTAGGATCAAAGCTGCGGCCAATCTCATTTCTCAGCGTAATATCACATGGATCCGAATGAATCTTGCTCCAGTCAGGGTTATTCTCCTTCATTGCAGTGTCAATAAAGACCGACGGCTTGAGCGTGGTAAACGAGAACTCCTCGGCAACACTCGACCAGTCAGTAAACAGCAGGTCAGCCGAGAGAACCGAAGTGTTAGAGCTGAAGTCAGTCTCAAAGGAGAGTTCCTCTGGATCCGCGTCAGCATAGCGAGCAAGAATCTCCTCCATACGGGCAGGATAACGCTTCAAATACTCTGGGTGTGGGCGAACCACAATACGCCATCCGCGGCCCATGAGCTGCTCAAGCAGGCCGTCAAGGCAGCTATCCATTAAGTTGTCGTACTGCCACGAAGGGCCAATCAGCAACAGGGGTTTCTCGCCAGGTTTACGCTGACCCAGATTTTGCTTCTTATAGTTCTGGATTGACCTGTCGAGAAGATCGTAGCCAATAGCAGGCTTTCTCTTGGATGGCGTGTTGTAGTACTTCTCGACCAGCTCAAGATCATGCTGCTGATGAGGGCCAACGCAGAGGACGTCGTCGTAGTAGGTGTACTCGTTGCGCGTCGAGGTGACTGTCATGGAGGTCATGTGGTGGCACATATACATGTACTCAGCGTCTTTGCGCACGTAGGAGCGCTTCATGTAAGAGCTCTCCAGGTCACCGAGGGAGGTAACCACAACGTCGGCATCGAGCTTCATGAAAAGTGTGATGAGGCGACGCTGGCCCAAATAATAAGGAATCAGGCGAGGCTGCTGTTTTGCCAGCTCAAAGACCTGGTCGTTAGGGTCAGAGGTAACGTAGTGGATGCGGATGTCAGAGTTTGCCAGCAGCCACTCAATGGCGCCCTGGAAGTATTTGTAGAAGCCGCTTGACTCAGAATAGAAAATCAGGTGCTTGCCGATGGTGTCAAAGAAGCGCTTGTAGTCCTCTTTTTCGCGGGCAGCATGAGGATCGCGCTGGAACCACTTGTGAGTGGACTTGGTTGCTGCGTCCATTGCCTCAAACTCGTCGCGAGCAGCGTTGAGGTCGTCATAGTCAACCTGTTTACGAGGGTCAATAATGATGTTGCAGACAATCTGGACCAGGATTGAGAGAAGGTTTGAGCAAACCCAGTAGAATGCCATGCCACAAACAACGTAAACCGCAAGTACAAGCGACATTGCAATAGAGAGGCCGTTTGTGGTGTTCTTCTCGGCACGAGACTGCTCGCGCTGGAGTGGGTTCAGCTTGTTGGATGCAAGGCCAAGAGCAACCGAGGACAGAGCTGCTGCAAGAGGCATAATCCAGGTGATGCCGCCGTCAATAATTGGGGTCATGCCCAAAAACTCTGTGCCCGGAGCGCCGGAATCAGTGATGCCATGAATGACGTCTACCAGGCCAAACAGGATGACTACCTGGATAGCCAGAGGAATAAGGCTCAGCAGCGGGTGATAACCTGCCTTTTTATTGAGCTCGTTGGAGCGCTCCTCGATGGTCTCCCTGTCGCCGAAGTAACGTGTCTTCAAGCGGAAGGTCTCGGGCATAAGACGCACCATAACAATAGAATTTTGCTGCGTCCAGAGCGCCAGAGGCATCAGGATGATTTTAGTTGCAAGGGTGAAAAGGAAGATTGCCGCCCACCAACTGCCGGTCAAGTCGTATGCAGGCTGAACGATAAGTGAAAAAACGTGTGCAAGCTGCTCCATATACAAACCTTCTACGAGAAAACTTCTACGAGAAAACTCTACAGAAGCCAATAAAACCTAAGACCTGAAAAACCAATGGAATCCATGGCAGGCTAAAAGAAAGCTACGGCATCTAAACGAAGTTTGCAGTATCTAAAGTTAACCTGAAGTATCCATTTGTGCATAACTAATTTATGGTATCAAAAAACGCTATTTATCGGCAGTTTAAAGCAAATAAACAAAATGGAATATCTTTGATTTACATGGATAAAATTTATACATAAATTGTTCTTTTTCAAATCATTCTCTTAAAGTTACGTAGGCAATTGTCTTTCTCGTTAATCAAAATTTAACCCCTGAAATGGCATTTTATTTGATTTTGGGGTTGCAATCGCAGTTCTGCTGGCTAAAATACTCTCCATGTTATTTTTAATATTCGGCGCATTAGAGCGCTTTTGAAATGAGGAGATTCTATGCAGGCAAATCTGCAGGAGCTAAAAGAGACCTATTCGCGGCAGACGTATAGTGTGTTTTCGATCAACCGCCAGCAGAAGATTGCTGACTCCCAAGTTACTTTTTCGCTTGCTCATTCTGTTTTCATTATTCCTGTGTTTGGATCAGCTGAGATTACTATTGGCGGCAAAGAATTTATCTGTGAAGGAACCACAGTTGTGCACGCTCCTGCAGGTCAGACCGTAACGTATCGCACGCTCTATGGACGCTCATTTGACCATGTAAATATCTACTATGATGGCGTTCAAGGAGATACCAGCAGCCCAATCTTCAATGCATACGCATTTGATCCTCAGGGATTCGATCGTATTCTTGATAAGACACTTGACCTGGAAAAACTTAACACTACCCCATCGCTGGACAACCGTGTCGCACAAATTGTCAACGGTACCGAGCTCATTAAGTCAATGTTCCTGCTCACCAACAGCCAAAAAGTCCAGGAGAGCATGGCCGAGGCTCGCACGTACATTGAGCTTCACTTTGCAGATCCAATTACCATTCCTGGTCTGGCTAAACGCTGTGGCATGAGCACTCAGCGCTTCTCCAACAATTTTGTTCAAACATTTGGCGTTCGCCCAATGACGTTCATCATTGCAAAACGTCTTGACCATGCTCAGCAGCTGCTTCAATCTGGTCTTTCTGTCCGCGAGACCTCCGAGGCGGTTGGTTACAATGATCCGTTCTACTTCAGCAGGCTTTATAAGAAGCACATGGGCGTAACACCTCAGGACGTTCATGACAGCTATGAGGGAAATGTCCTGATTAAGTAGGTGTCGTTTACAAAATAGCGAACTTCAGTCTTTTTAGTAACAAAGTTAAGGGTCAGAACGTTCCGTTCTGACCCTTTTTGCATAATCAGATTATTATATTCAATTCTATGAATACATAATTTTTGAGCTTTAAATTATGTGCCTAAAAAGGTAAAAAACCCGTTTAGTTGGGGATGAAAATTGAAAATTAGCCGATTTATCCCCAGTTAAGACGATTTTTTACCGCACTAAAAACTTTTATCTGGGCAAACGTTGTATGCAGAAAAATGAAAACCCCAACTAAACGGATTTTTTACCACTTGGAGACTTATTCGAGCGTTTTCCGAAGAATCTGAGGCATCCGCTGCCTACTTATCAGTCGTTTATCAACCTTCTTTGAGCGTCTCTACAAGAAACCAACGGCACGCAAGGCACAAAAAATCCCAGCACCCGAAGGTGCTGGGATTTTTCACTTGAAACTTTACGGGCGATTAAGCAGCCTCAACAACTTCCTCGGAAGCGTTGTCTTTCTTAGCAAAGTGCTCAGCAACGTAACCAGTGATCAAAGGAGTCAGGATTGCAGTAACGATAACTGCAGCTGCTACCTGTGCGTTTGCTGTTGCAAGAGCAGCTCCGCCATACAGAGCAGGGTTAGCCTCTGCCATAGCAGCAGGTGTAAGTGCATTTGCACCTGCGCAGGAAGAAATAGCAACACCAGCAATACCAGTTCCGCCAGTTGCGCGATCAACAAAGTAGTTGATAAAGCCACCGCAAACGGAGCAGATAACGCCAAGCAGAATACCTGCAGGACCAGCCATGATGAGGGAATCAAACTTCATGGTAGTTCCCATAGCAAAGAAGGTCATAACAATAATTGCTGGCAGAGCGCTTGTGAGCATCTTCTTCATGGATGGGAAGAAGTTGCCAAGCAGAATACCAATAATAATTGGCAGAACTGCGCCAAGCAAAGACCAGTTAATTGGCGACTGACCAGTTGCACCAAGAGCAAGCATGGTAACTGGAGGGCCAACAACCAGCGTAGTAATTGCAACTGCACCCTGCTCATACTCGTTACCGTAATCAGCCATCAGACCTGCGTACATGGAGTTGTTTGCACCAGAGCAAGCAGCAAGGATAACCATAGAAGAAAGACCAAGCAGGTTGTCGTTCAGGAAGAACAGAACAGCAAGGCCAAGAGCAACGCAGAACACAACCTTAGAAATAATGATGATTGCGCCGCGAAGTGCTGCCTTTGGTGCGCTCTTGAACGAAATAGTTGCGCCAACGCACAGCATAAAGGCGCCAACCAGAGCAGCAGTACCCTTAACGGTCATTGCTGCGGTAAAGCTGCCAAGCGTTGGGAATACCTCTGGGAAGAACGTGTTCATAAAAACACCAAGTAGCAGAGGAATCAGAATGTTTGCACCTGGGATGCGGCCCAGTGCCTTAAATGGGTGCTGAATAGAAATTGGTTCTTTTGTAGCCATCAACAATCACCTAGTCCATTACGATGCCGCCGTCGCAGTCGCCAACCTCACCGTTGACGAAGCTTGCAGCGTCAGAAGCAAAGAACAGTACCATCTGTGCAGGCTCAGATGCCTTTGCAGGACGGCCAAGAGGAATGATACCTACGACCTTCTTGTACTTCTCCTCATCGTTGGAGAGTGCAGTGGTCATATCTGTAATGGTGAAAGATGGGCAAACTGCGTTACAAGAAATGCCGTACTTGCCGCCCTCTTTAGCGATAGCCTTGGTAAAGCCGTTCATACCAGCCTTGGAAGATGCATAAGCAACGGTACCAAGGAGGCCGCCGCCAATCTTGCCTGCAACGGAAGAAACGTTAACAATGCGAGCGCCGCCACGGTCAATAAAGTGCTGCCACAGAGCGTGAGTTACGTTGTAAGTACCAGTGAGGTTGGTGTTGATGGTGTTGTTCCACTCTTTGTCGTCAACCTCGGTAAAAGGAACGGAGCTGATGCGACCAGCACAGTTGATAAGAACGTTGACGTCGCCGCACTCCTCAAGAATCTGAGCAACGGTCTTCTTAACGCCCTCTGCGTCTGCAATGTCCATTGTGTAGAAGAAGTTACCCTCGCCAAGCTCCTCGACAAACTTGCGACCAGTGTCCTCGTGACGAGAGCAAACGATTACGTGTCCACCTCCAGCAACAATACCCTTGGAGATCTCAGCGCCAATACCAGCGCTTCCGCCTGTAACCAGAACCAACTTACCTGTAAAATCGAATGCCATGCTCTCTCTCCTTTTTTTCATGAGCACAAACCATTGGAAAACAAATAAATTCTAGTCATATTCACATAATTTTCTATACAAAAAATATTTTTTAACCACAAATCCTATGGTCAATGCGTTAAAAGAAAATAATTTGCTTAAAATGTGACATAAATGACACATTAAATTTCACGTTCAATCTTTTGGACATTTGTCTGCAAACTGAAGTCTTTTTCTTTCCTCAAAAATCTTAAAAGTTAGACATAGCTAACTTTTAGGAATACAATATGGCGAGAAACCCGTTGAGCTCGTAGCTCCAAACTCCTAACTCTTGGCCTCACGCTATCAGTTTCTTGCTTTCAGTCCCGTAGCTACCTGCTCTCATCTCTTTGAAGGAAGTCACTATGAAACATTGCTGCACGCATAACCCGGCAGTCGCAAACCCACATCCGCACGCCACCCGCAACCCTCTCCTAACCCGCAGGTCAGCGCTGGCCTTACTCGGCGCAAGTTCCACGGCAGCCTTCGCTTCTCTCGCCGCGTGTGGCCCACGCGATTCTGCTACCAGCTCAAGCGCCGCGCAAAACCAGAACTCTTCGGCTCCCCTCGTCTTGACCACCTTCACCGTGATCCAGGACATGGCTTCTCGCGTTGCGGGCGAGTTTTGTCAGGTAGAGTCCATCACCAAGGCCGGCGCCGAAATCCACGACTACGAGCCCACGCCCGACGACCTCAAGCGCGCGCAAAAAGCCCAGCTCATCCTCAACAACGGACTGGGGCTTGAGCGCTGGTTTGAACGCTTTGTTGCCGACTCGCAAGCACAGCGCGCTGACCTCAGCGAAGGCATCACCGCCATCCCCATCGCAGAGGGTGACTACCAGGGTCAGGCCAATCCGCATGCGTGGATGTCGCCCGCAAACGGCAAAATCTATGTCGAGAATATCGTCCGCGCGCTGAGCAACCTTGTCCCTGACCACGCCAAGGACTTCGAGGTCAACGGCGACGCATACAAAAAGGAGCTCGACAACATCTCCTCTCACCTGATTGAGGAGCTTAGCACCCTGCCGGAGAGCCAGCGTACGCTGGTGACTTGCGAGGGAGCGTTCTCGTACCTGTGCCGCGACACCAACATGAAGGAGCTCTACCTTTGGGCCGTTAACGCCGCTGATGAAGGCACTCCGCAGCAGATTGCCAAGGTTGTCGAAGCCGTAAAAGCCCAGCAAATCCCCGCAGTATTCTGTGAATCCACGGTAAGCCCCAAGGCAATGCAGCAGGTAGCCGACGAGACGGGCGCTGTCCTCAGAACTGACGAGAAGAACATTTTGTATGTAGACTCCCTTTCGGAAGCTGACGGCCCCGTGCCCACCTATCTTGACCTGCTGCAACACGACGCAGACGCAATCGTATCTGGTCTCATGGGAAGGTAATTGTTCGATGAATCTTTGTGTTTCGCAACTTTGTGCCTGGTACGAGAAAAAAGACCGCGAGAAACCCGTCATTTATGACGTGAATTTCTCGCTTTCAACAGGAGATCTTTGCGCACTTGTTGGCGTCAATGGCGCCGGTAAATCCACGCTCTTCAAAGCACTGATGGACACCATTGCATGGGAGGGGTCACTTACTTGGGGTCAGCAACCTCTTTCACAGGCGCGCAAGCAGGGAAAAGTCGCTTACGTCCCTCAAACGGAGGCAATTGACGCAACGTTTCCGCTGCTCGTAAAAGACGTTGTTATGCAGGGAAGATATGTTCACCAGGGCTGGATGCGCATACCTTCCACTCAGGACAAAGAGCTGGTTGCCCAGGCACTTGAACGCGTTAACCTGGCCGACCTTGCAGATCGTCCACTTGCCCAACTCTCGGGCGGACAAAGAAAGCGTGTTTTTGTGGCACGCGGAATAGCGCAAGCTGCTGAACTGGTGTTTCTCGACGAACCGTTTGCAGGAGTAGACGCTCGCTCTGAGGCCATCATTACCGAGCAACTCAATAACCTCAGCAAAGAAGGCAAAACATTGCTCGTTTCAATTCACGACATCAACCTAGCTCAGCAAAAATTCCCGCTTTGCCTGGTCATCAATAAAACCATCACCGCGCAGGGTCCCTCAAAAGAAATTCTTTCTGGAGACGCCCTCCTGCAGAACCTTGGTATTTCCGAAGACACCCACATTGAGGAGGTGCTCCATGCCTGAGGTAGACATTCTCCAATACGCATTCATGCAGCGAGCCCTCATCACCGGAATTGCAACCGCCATAGTCTGCGGGCTTTTGAGCTGCTGGATCACACATATGGGATGGTCGCTTATGGGCGACGCCATCTCGCATTCTATTCTCCCAGGCGTGGTCATTGCTCACCTGCTGGGGCTTCCCTATCTGATAGGAGCACTTGTGTTTGCTCTCATTACCGTGGTGTTGGTCGGACAAGTCAAAAAGAGCCAAATTGTGCGCCCTGATACTGCTATCGGCATTGTATTTACAACGTTTTTTGCGCTGGGAACAGTTCTCATATCCAAGGTTCCAAGTCAAATTAACCTCTCGCACATTCTCTTTGGAAACCTTTTAGGTGTCACTACTCCCGATATGCTGCAAGTTCTTTGTATTGGTCTTCCCATTGCAATCTTACTCATCCTTAAAAACAAGGATCTGACCTTGCTTTCATTTGATCCCACACAGGTTCAAGCAATCGGTCTTTCTACTAAAACACTCACTTCATTTTTGCTTGTTGCCCTAGCCCTCGCAATTGTCATATCGCTCCAGGCAGTTGGCGTCATTTTGTCAGTCTCGCTGCTTATTGTTCCTGGCGCCTGCGCAAGGCTTCTTACCAATCAGATGCGCCATATGCTCTGGATTTCTCCGCTTATTGCCACGGCCAGCGTTTTGATAGGAATAACGGGCAGTTATTACCTAGATGCCTCTTCCGGAGGCATGATTGGCCTTACCCTCGGCGTGGTTTTTTGCATCATTTTTATACTAAAGAGTTTGCCTAGGTTTACTTTTGGACATATACTAAGCAAGAACTAAGAAAGGAGGACCAATGCACACACTTAACACCTCAAAAGCCCAGTTTACTCACGCAACTCGTGCGCAAAAACTCTTGCACAGGCAAGCATCAGTGGCATTAAGAACATCCATTGGTCTTATGGTCGGAGCTCTTCTTATTGCAATTATCCATTAAGGCTTCATCTCATAAATCACCCAGATTTGGCGAGAAACCCCCTCCTATTCACAGGGTTTCTCGCTAAATTTTTATATAAGTGTTTGAACGAGAATACCCACAGACACCGATGCAAGATTAGACAAGATTGAAAGTGTCCATGGAGCGTCGCTTACTCTTTTTACCTTGTAAATGAGACCTTCAACAGCAATAACGGCCAGCTCAACCGCTATGACGCACGCCCAATATTGAGCGTCGTTAGCAACCACATTAACAAGGACACTTGTGATAAAAACAGCGATTGGATTGGTAAGCACCTGTGCAGCCACAACAATCAGCAGCGCGTGATTGTCTTTAACGCCAAGCGATTTTGCGACAATAAGCTCAACAGTAATAGTCAGAATCAGACAAAACGCAAATATCGGAATAACGGTCATCAAATACGGCAATAAAAATATTTGGTCGTCCATGCCATTAGCCTTCTACTTGTTTGTCTTCATCAACAAGATAGTCTTCAGCCGTGCACTCATCTTCAACCGCAAGCTCATCAACCTGATCAGATAGCTCTGCGATTAGATTATCTTCCTCTACAGCCTCAACAACTTGTGCTGCCTGGAACATACGCTCATGACCAAATGGCCCTGTAGCCACGGAATCTTTGACTAACGTAAGACCTACACCCAACGCAAGTGCCGAGACCAAACTGATACCAGAGAGCATTACAGGATGTTCAATACGGAATCCTACGAGCGCAGGTAAAGCGCCTATCGCCAAAGAGAAACTGGCCAAGCCAAATGCGGTTCCCTTTGCTTCGTGCAAAATATTAGCCAAAGAAGCCAGCGTGATCGCCATTGTAAAATTAAAGAAAAACACAGCTAGGAGGCCCATAAGAGGCATCTCCCATGAAGGAACAAATAAAGTAGCTGCGGCAATGAGCGAGAAAATAGCTGTAGTTCTAAAACCAATACGGTCGGCAACCATTCC
The DNA here is from genome assembly GCA_916715765.1 of uncultured Atopobium sp. Taxonomy (GTDB): domain Bacteria; phylum Actinomycetota; class Coriobacteriia; order Coriobacteriales; family Atopobiaceae; genus Lancefieldella. The sequence goes on along the minus strand of CAKAPG010000004.1, from coordinate 55,658 downwards.
GCCAAGGGCTTTACCTGCAAATACACCAAGAATGCTCAAAGCCAACAGGAGCATTTCGCTCTTCCAAGGAAACGCCATGACTATGCCGGTGTAGCTTCTGAGCGCAACCACAAAGCAGAGCAAGAAGATTGCAAGCAAAGTGCGAGAAGAAAACTCAGGAATGGCAAAGGGAACGTTATGTATATTCCAATACTTTTTATTAACTTTTTGCACCACTCGGGTAATGCTTGCGCATAAGAACAACAGTACAAGCAGGGAAAACGCAATCTGAAGTCTTTCTATTTGAGCACTTTGCGTGCCTAAAAAGACTCCAATTGCACCAGTTGCAATAAAGATTCCCGAAGGTCCTGCATGTTTTTGCGAGATATTAAGGACGCTCAGTCCACCTGCACTATGGAAGAGCGCGTTTCCAATCGCAAGCAAAAGAATCGCAGGCCACTCGAGAAGGGCTATAGGGACCAGAGAAAGAATAACTCCAGCGCCCACTAAAGCATACGAAAGTAAGGCGGCATAGGAGTTCTTATCCAGCTGATCCAGTGCAATGCCTATAGGGAGCTGCAGGGTAAAGGCAACTATGTCATACAGTAAAATACTTAGCGTAACAACTTCCATCGAACCCTGGCCAGACTCTCCCAACACTCGGCTTACCGCGCAGAGCATGGTAGATACGCATGCAAAGTCAACTACAAAATGGCACAACGCAAATGCAAAAGTAGTGACTTCTTTTTTGGGAAGAATCTGCTGTGTTGTAGGCAAATTATTACCTGTTACGCCTTTTAATCATGATAAATCCAACTACAGCTACAAGAATAACAACTGCAATCAAACTTGCATGAGAAGTAGCTAGACCAACTCTTGGCGCATTACCAACTCTTGGCGCATCAATAACATCAGCTTTTGCCATAACAGAAATCACGGTTGTCATGACAAAAGTGCTGGCAGCAAGCGCAATTTTTTGGGCTGAACCCAAACTAGAACGTAGATGACGATACAGTGACATAGTACCTCCTTCATCAACTTTTTAATATTTTACCAGCACACACGCCGCGTTCCAAATGTACTCCCGTAAACGGCATAAAAAAGCGCCTGACGAATGTGAACTGCCTCCCATTTCTTGGACATAAGAAATGGGAGGCAGTTCATATACGAGTGATTATGATTCTGCAGCGTGTTAGCGTCGTCTTTTAGGCCTGACGCACAAAATAGCGCAGCTTTGGTAGCTTCTGCCGAAGAATCGACATGTTCCTAATCAAGATAGTTAGGCAGCTAGGCGGTCGTACTACCTGATATGCATCTCTATGCATAAACTTCATCTAATATGCTTAAACATGAATAGACTTATATAAGAAATTTAACTATAGGCAAATTCCGCTTCTAAGGAACACACCTATGTCAGATAATCTGCACAATTGCGGCCATATTACACATCAAATGAAGATAATCTGCACGTTTGAGGTATTTTCAGCGTAATGTATACGTCTTTTTGACAGATTATCTGACTTAGGTGTGTTTTGCACTGCCTCTCATTTCTCATGTCTAAGAAATGGGAGGCAGTTCACGAATGTCAGGCGCTGCGCAGTTAATTGAGGTTTTTCGCAACACGCTAGGTTTAACGTTGCAGTTATTCCGGCTTTTAACCTTGCCGGATTAGTTTTCAGCCTTCTTGATCTTCTCGCCAAGCTTTTTATCAATGACGACGTAGAGGTAACCCAAGGCAACAAAGACAACGATCAAAATCATAATGGTCAGAGCAACCGTTGGGACTCCCAGCTTATCAAAGTCCATGAATCCATAAGGCCAGCGAGACTTCTCTTTAATCTGCACGCCAAAGCCCAGAACCAAGACAATGATGTACGCAAAATACGTGAGTGGATACAAAGGCCAGATCAGAGGCTCTTTAAAGCTCATAGTTGGCTTCTCATCAAAGAGCAGCCAGTCCAAAACGGCGCAGATTGGGGTCACATCGTGCAGGATAAAATTGTTGAACTTAAAGACTCCATTTACAAAAACTTCGCCATGGTCAAGCAGAAAGTAAGCTACCAAGCCAGTTACCGTAATGCCCAGCATAAGCGTGTGCTTGACCGTTGGCATCCATGGCTTCTGAGCGGTCTCGGGATGCTTGTAAGCCTGGAAAAGCGCGCCCCAGAAATAGGCAACAAGCAGCACGTTAGAGATGTTGGTGAAGTAGTACAAGAAAGAAACGCGGAAGTTCATTCGGAAGACGCCCGCCGAATCACACAGCACAAAGGTGCCAATCACAGCAATAAATAGCTTAAAAATAAATGACGCTTTCTTTGATTTAATCAACGCAGTACCTCCTTCTGTAAAGCGAGAGGTCACTGTAAACCTACCATGCCGCGTCAAAAATACGTAATTCTCAGAGTTAACAGTTATGTTTCAAATGAAAAAGATTCAAAAAATGCGGTCCTCTCGATTTTGTGGCGAGAAGACCGTAGAGTCGCAAGAAAACCATGGAGTTGCAAGCTTTATCAGTGCGAACCTAAGATATGCGCAGAGCAAACCTTTGTCGTCTACCAGCGCCTAATTACTGCAGCGCATGCTTGATGACAAGAATTGGGTGGTGCAGTAAAAGTCGAGGACCTGTGGATTTCATGACCTCTTTGACTCGAGCTCGCATCTCTTTGCTATAGCAATGCGATTGGCATTTTGAACAAAACGTCTTTGTCTCAATGTGAGGACAGCGATCTACACGCGTATGTGCGTATTTCTCCAGCTCAGAGCACTCTTCGCACAAAGGCTCATGAGCTTTGGTGTGGTGGTGCTTCTCGCAATAGAAGCGAATCATGAGCGAGAAAAGATCTTTTTCTTTTTGGCGCTTCCGTTCAATTTCCTCAGGTGTCATTAGCTCACACGTCCCCCATCAACGGTGTAAACAACATCTGCAATTCCCATGGTAGAAGCCCTGTGAGAGACAAGAACCACAGATTTATGCTCGGTCTCTTTATCAAGTGAGCGTAAGATAATTGCCTCGTTCAAGCTGTCCAGGTTACTGGTTGGCTCATCGAGCAGCATAAGTGGAGCGTCATGCAGGAATGCGCGAGCAAGGCCAATACGCTGGCGTTCTCCACCAGAAAGCGAGTCACCAAGCTCTGCAACAGGCGTGTCGTAGCCCTGAGGCAGCGTGGAGATATACTCGTGAATTGAAGCCTTCTTGCATGCTTCAACAAGCTCTTCATCTGTTGCGTCGAGCTTTGCAATGCGCAGGTTGTTCTTGATGGAATCATGGTACAGATGCGTATCCTGCGTCATGTAGCTCTCAAGATCGCGCAGGTTAGAGGTATTAATCTGCTCCAAAGGAGTTCCAGAAATCTCAATGGCTCCAGGTGTTGCTGGCCAGAAACGCATCAATAGTTTAAGCAGCGTAGACTTGCCCGAACCACTCTTTCCTACAATTCCCACAATTTTATCGGTAGGAATATCCACGGAAATGTTGTCCAAAATCTGCTCATCATCGTACGCGAATGAAAGCTTAGAAACACAAACACCCTCATAGGAGATATCTTTTTGACCCTCTACATCTTCAACCAGGGGTTTCTCGTCCAGAATATCTAAGACGCGATTGCCTGCCGCAAACGTACTGGTAAGCGTTGTGCCAAGTGCTGCCAAAGCCACAACAGGACCAAACGAGCTCATCAATGCAATAGTGACAATAAAGGCCTCGTTCATAAGAATCTGCTGGTTATAGGCCAGGTAGAACGAACTGAAGAACATAACAAGGCCGGAAAGCATAATAACCGTTGACGTGACGGCATCGTTGACACCAAATGCCTTCTTAACTGCCTGTTGTCTGTCGCTTAACTGGTCAGCTAACTGACTTGTTTCCTCAATCATCTGTGCACCGGTGCTGTATTGCAGAATCTCGTCAAGTCCACGCAGGTTATCAAGGGTAGCCGTCGAGAGCTTACCAGCAAGATCTCTTGCCTCAGCAGAGTCCTGCTCAGAACGTTTAGACATAGCAAGTGGAATTGACACGCCAACTATCAGGTAAGAGACAAGTGCAATAACGCCCAAAATCCAGTTGGTGCTACTAGCAATAAACCACACCATAACAATGCAGAAAATAGCCGCAATGCAGATGGGCGAGATAGTATGTGCGTAGAAAACCTCAAGCAGCTCAATATCTGAGGTAATGACGCTCATCAGGTTGCCTTTATTTTTGACCTCAAGCTTTGCTGGAGCCAGCTTTCTGAGCGCCGTAAATACGCGGTCTCTAATAAGTGCAAGCAGCTTAAACGCAATAAAGTGATTGCATTCTTGCTCAGCGTAGCGCAGCAAGCCGCGAACCAGCGCAAATATAAGCATGCCTCCAAAGAGCAGCACCATAGGAGAAGACGATGCAAAGCCCATGGCGCTGAGCAGCGCATATGCACCAAAAATGCTAATAAACGTGGCGGCAAGGTTACCCAAAACACCCATCAAAATTGCAAGTATCATAAAGCCGGCTAGAGGGCGCACCAGTCCCACCAGCCTCAACATAATAGTGAGCGCACTACGGCGAGAAGTACGTGCAGTTGTGGCGTTGTTCTTAACTTCTGTCTTCATTACGCCTCAACTCCTTTCACATAATTCTCAAGCTCGGTCTGGGCCTGCGTCATTCGTTTGTACTCATCATTTGTTGCAAGCAACTCTTGATGAGTGCCACTTCCAACAACACGGCCACGTTGCATAACAACAATCTGATCAGCATTTTTAACGTTTACTAAGCGGTGAGAAATTACCAGCACCATCTTTGACTGAGCAAGCTGGTGAACCTGCTGCATAATAACGTCTTCACTCTCAACATCAATGTTTGAAGTAGCTTCGTCAAAAATGTACATCTGGCTATTGTGAAGTAGCGCCCGAGCAAGCGCCAACCTCTGGCGCTGACCACCTGACAAGTTGGAGCCCTTCTCGGCAACTGGAGCATCAAGTCCACCTAAAGACTTTACAAACTCAGCAAGATTGACCTGTTCAAGGGCGTGCCAAAGCTGCTCTTCAGTTGCTTCTGGGTTACCCATAGCAAGGTTTGAGCGAACGCTTCCCATAAAGAGATGCGCTTGATGTCCAATATAGGTAACGTTTTGAAGCAAATTCTGGTCAGAAATATCTGCCAGGCTGGTATTTCCAAACAGTACATCTCCCGTATACGAGCGAAGTTTTCCCGTCAGAAGTGCGGCAATTGTTGATTTGCCACAGCCCGACTCTCCTACCAGGGCATTCAAAGAGTTTGCTCGCATTCCAAAAGAAACATTCACCAAGACGGGTTTCTCGACATCGTAGGAGAAAGAAACGTTGCGCAAAGCGACATCACTGGAAGCTGGAACAGTCTTGGTACCCTGCTCTCGAACAGGCATATCAAGCAGGTCAAAGATCTTGTCCGATGCTGCCATACCGTTCATGGCAATGTGGAAATAACTGCCAAGAAGACGCATAGGCAGGAAGAACTCAGCCGAAATCAAAATGACAAAGACGCCTTCCCACATAAAGAGGAGCTGGTCATTTACCTGCTGAATTGCAAGAATTGTACCAAGCGCGCTTCCACCAAATGCAACCACGTCCATCACGGTGATGGAGTTGAGCTGCATGGTTAGAACCTTCATGGTAATGCGCCTAAAATGCTCAGCTTCATCGTTCATCTGCTTGTGCTTGAAATCGTCAGCCTTGTAAATCTTTGCTGTAGTAAGGCCTTGCAGGTTCTCCAAAAACGTATCGCCAAGCTGCGTATACTGGCCCCAATACTTAGACAAAAGCTTCTTTGCAAACTTCTGGATAAGAACGATGGTCATTGGAATGAGCGGCACAAATACCAGCAAAACAATGCCAACTACCGGACTAATAAGAAGCAAAACAAGAAAAAGTGTGAGTGGAGCTAAAACAGCATAGAAGAACTGTGGTAAATACTGCGCAAAATACGTTTCCAGCTGATCAACGCCTTCAACTGCCAGCTGAACAATCTCGCTGGTTGCATATGAATTTTTATACGAGGGACCAAACTCTAAAAGCTTCTGATAGATTTTCTCGCGAAGGGTCTTTTTAACTCTTTTTGCTGCGTAAAAGCTTGTCTTGTGCTGAGCAAGTTTGCAGAAATACCTGATCACAATAGCAATAAGGCAGAGTGCAATAAACACCAACTGCTCTTCGAGGACAAAATAATCCATGAATAGGGCTTGTATCATTCTTGCCAGAGAATACATAAATACAATATTGGCGAGAAGTGCAATCCACTGGTAAAGCACGGTCAAGCCAATGTATTTTTTACTCTCCTCAATAAGGGCAATGAGGCGTTTGTTAATCATCATACGCAGACTTCTTTCGCTTTTCTTACAAACAGAATCTTTAGTCCACTGACTGTTTTACTTACTTTACATGTAGTTTTGTCATTGCATATACGAGTTTGCCTTATGCAACATTTAAAAACAACACACAAAATAGCGAGAACAACTGCTATTTTTGAACACGTTCCCAGTCCTCTTTTGTGAGTACTGAGATACCAAACTGCTCTTCTTTGCCTGTATATTTATTCAAGTCTGTAAAGATTTCTACTTCTGTGAAGCCACACTTTTGAGCCACTGAAGCAGACCTCTTATTACGCTCAAGATATCTAATAATCACCTGGTCAACGCCATGCTCTTCAAATGCATAGGTAGTAAGAGCTTGAGTGCCTTCAGGCGCCAACCCTTGTCCCCAATAAAGACGACCAATCCAATAGCCAATTTCTGCCTGATGCAACTGCTTTGAGGAATCTTTTGGATCAGGAATTTCTTTAAAGTCCAATGACATCGAGCCAATTAGATGACCGGTCCTCATGTCTTTTACGGCATAACAGGACTTATCGGACAGCACGTTTGCAAGAACCTGCTTGGAATCTTCTAAAGTTTTGTGAGGTTCCCATCCACAAAGTGGACCAATCTCTGAGTCTTTTGCCAGTTCATAGAGCTCATTGGCATCGGATGCATGCCATGGAATAAGAAACAATCTCTTAGTGGTAATCATGCAAACTCCCTTTGAAACTCATTTTCTCTTACTGTGTTGTCTTACAGCTATTTTTTACTGTCCAATCTGTTGGACACTCATTCTTTAACAAATCCGTATTCTGTTCTCAACATCTTCTAAGGAGGCTCTTATGTACAGTCCTACAAAGCTTGTTGATTCCTTCGTTATTTCCGGTCTTCCCTACTACGACGCTCCTCTTATCTTTGATCAGCTTAAACTTGGTTCAGATCTGACCATTGTTCCTGAACGCGATAACCCTTATGACCCAGAGGCTCTTGCTCTGTACTCTAATGACCATAAGCTGGGTTTTGTTCCTAGAGAAAACAACTCTCTCTGGAGTACTCTGCTCTTCTACGGACATCAAAACATTGTTACTTGCAAGATCACGCAGCTCAGCGATCACCATGGTCATCTTCTTGTTAAAGCAGGTCTTTACGTCATTGATGCTCGTTAATTGGGCGAGAAAGACTACTTGTTTTGACCTGGTTTAGCTAATCATCTTTCTGTGTTTGGTAGCTCTGAAGAATTCCGCTCAAGTACTCTTGGTATTTCTGCCTGGTCTTCTTTGGAGCTACCAGTTCTATATCTGTTCCAAAGGTTGCAAGCCAACCATAAAACGTTGGAGCTTCCATTACAGAAACATGTACGTCAGCTGTAGTTCCATCAGAACTTGGATTGTTCAAAATAATGTTTTTGCCAAAACGGTCGTACACTGAGCACATTACGCGCTCATTGACGCGAAGCGTGACCTCAACAACCTCGCCCGAGTACATGCCAAAGACGCGCTCTTGATACTTGTCTATATCAAACTGTTTTATTTGTTCGTTAACCGTGGCATCAGCATCAGAAACCTCAAGTCTAAACATGCGATCCACACGATAATTGACAAAGTTTTGATGCTTATCATTCCACACAATAAGGTAGTAGAAATCGTCAATATACGTAAGTTGAACAGGCGTTTCTTCTCTTACGGGAAGCTCTTCAATAACCTTATCTTTAAAGCCCTTCTTGCGATACTTAAACGAGACTTTTTTCTTCTGCAAAAGCGCCGTCTGGATAGCATTAAGTGCATAAAACACGGACTCGTTTTGCGACTTAATACGACCTTCAACATGAATACGCTTCTTGAGCGTATCGGAGGTAGACTTCCCGCCCAGCTCTCCAATAAGGTTCACCAGATTGTTTGCCTTACGCTCCGTCAAAAACTTTGACGACTGTACGGCATCTGCCATCAACATAAGCTCCTCGGCCTGAAACTTCCTGGTAGCCAGGCCGTATTCAACAGGATGGCGTTGATAAGACTGGATGTCGTAACCAAAATTCTGCAACGATTTAATATCGTCATACAGCGTCTTACGTTCCACACTAAGCCCGCGTTCAGCAAGTCTTTCAATAAGCTGAGGGGTACTCAGACCGTGATCATCATCGGTTTCTTCTTCAAAAATCTGAATGAGATGCAAGCAGCGGGTCTTCTCGCTTGGCATACTGCCTCCGAAGTCTAGCGCCAATAAAAACTCCTGTCCATTTTAGTGGACAGGAGTCGAGAAGAACGCATGGTCAGAAACTCTTCGGTAAACGGCGAGTGAGTCGCAAACAGACCGTAAACCAGCTGATGTTTAACCCCAAACCTCTTCTGCAATTTCTTTTACCAGCGCAATCTTTGCCCACTGCTCATCTTCGGTAAGCTTGTTACCAATCTCGCAGCTAGCAAAGCCACACTGAGGAGAAAGACAGAGGTTCTCCAGAGGCACATATTGAGCCGCCTCATGAATACGCTCGATAACCTTGGCCTTCTCTTCCAGCTGGGCGTGCTTGGTGGTGATCAGACCAAGCACAACCTTTTTACCAGCTGGAACAGAAGCCAGGGGCTCAAAGCCACCGGAGCGATGATCATCAAATTCTAAGAAGAATGCGTTTACGTGCTCTTGAGCAAGAAGGGCATCAGCCACATCGTCGTAGCCGCCCTCGCAAGCCCAAGTGCTGTGGAAGTTACCACGGCAAACGTGCGTGTTAATAGTCAGATCAGCTGGTGCAGCATCAAGGACACGGTTGTTAATCTCCAAGAGCAGCGCCTTAATCTGCTTGAGACCTTCCTGGTCAGCACCAAAGAAAAGCTCCGCACGAGGATCAACCAGCACGCCCCATGAGCAGTCATCAAGTTGAAGATTGCGACAACCTGCAGCATATGCCTGCTTAATAAACACACCATAGCCAGCAACAATATCTTCAAGGAGTTCCTGGTCATTGGCATAGTACTTGTCGGTCTGCTCACGATTCATGGGCATAATGAACTGCTCAATAAACTGTGCAGGAGCAGGAATAGTAAGCTTGGCAACGGTAGTCTCATCCTCAAACTGCTGAACAAAACGAAAGTGCTCAATAAATGGGTGCTCTTTGGTGAGCTCCACTTTTCCTACAAGGAATGTGTCGTCAATCTTTGCAGTCTCATCATGGAAAGGAAGGCCGGTATTAGTTGGCGCGTGGCCAATACCTTCAAACGCCCACATAAAATCGAGGTGCCATGTTGCACGCCTAAACTCGCCATCAGTAATAACTTTGAGGCCTGCTTCCTTCTCCTTTTGGATAAGCTCTGTAATAGCTTTGTCCTCTACTTGCTTTAACTCGTGAGCATCAATCTGACCAGCTTCAAACTGAACACGAGCTTGTTTGAGATTTTCTGGACGAAGAAAGCTACCAACAACATCAAAGCGATGTGGAGTAGTTTTATCATTTTTGATTGCCATCATGACCCCTTAGAACTGCTTACGAGAAACCAGTATGACAATCAGTGCTTTACTTGTGAAATACAAATACTTGACTAATTCATATAGCTAAAAACTATAGGTTAGCGTTCACCGTTCCACTCACCTAAGAACTGGTCAACATACTCACGCATGTACTTCTCGCGAGCTTTTCCTAGCTCTTTGCCACTGCGCGTATTCATCATATCTGCCAGCAAAAAGAGTTTCTCGTAAAAGTGATTGAGCGACGTTGATTTGTGTGAGTGATACTCCACGCCACTCATATTAAGGGTCGGTGGTTCATCCGGGTCATACATACCGCGACCATGACTTCCGCCATAGGCAAAGGTACGTGCGATGCCAACAGCACCAAGCGCGTCCAGGCGATCTGCATCTTGAACACACATACCCTCAAGCGTTGAAGGAACTACCGAGTCTGTTCCTGAGAAAGAAACCTCATCGATTGCGGTACAAATTGCCTGGATAGTGGCCTCGTCGACAGCATGCTGGCGCAGAAAACCAACGGCCCTATCCTTATGCTCATGCGTCTCTGGAGAAAGCTTGATGTCATCAACATCGTGCAAAAGCGCAGCAAGGGCAACAATCTCTTGATTTGCTCCTTCCTCCTGCGCAATTCTTACAGCCATTTTGTACACACGCAACGTGTGGAAGTAATCGTGGCCACTAAAATCTGTGGAGAAGACCTCTTTTACAAAGTCCAAGGCGTCATCAATAATTTTTGAGTTCATAGTCCCCTACTCAGTACATTCAAAAAGGTTTCACGCACATTTTTTACGTTTTTTGCGCGGAGTAATCTCTCTTGATTCCCTCTTACTTAGTGTACAGAGCTTCTCTTGCCAACAAATTTTGAAGCTCAAATTTCATGAAATTGTTAACTATCCAGCTTCCACTATTCAGTTTCCGCATAACTCACATTTGTCTCAAAATTTAATACATTTCCTTTGCAATTTTTATCCGTTGCACGTTTATGACAAATGTCGAGAAAATCGTCAAAAATAGTGCAATTTAAATGCCATTTCTGAACGCATCAAATATTTTGATTAAATTATTTATATAACATGAGATAAAGGCATTTTTTGAAATGTGTTCAAACTATAAAAATCGCTGGTTGAGACAATAATTTTTGTCAAAATAATGGATAATTATCTATACGAAAAATGCTCTAAATTTGTACCGTTTAGTTCTATTGTGCTTCTCGTGATTCGTCACTTTTTGCACAAGATTTAATTGCAAATTTTGTTGGGGTATTCACTATTTGTTAGGGGTAGGTATGGAAAGAAAAGACAAGAATTTTGCAAGCAAAGGCGCTAAGACAGCTATGTCTTTGGTGCTTGCACTCTCGCTGGTTCCTTCTTCAGCATTAGCAGAGATTGCTAGCACTCAAGAGGTAACTCAGACGCAAGAAGTTGCAGCAGCTCAAACAAGCGATGCAACTGCTTCTACTTCAGAAGCAACAGCAGAAACCTCAACTGAAACTACCACTAACGCAGAAGCCACTTCCAACCAGCAAACTTCCGAGCAAGCTACCGCTCCTACAGAAAGATCTTCTCGCCGTGTTACCAGAAGCCTTTCTTACATCACAAATGAGCTCTGGGTAGACGGAACAAGCGGCAACGATACTAACGAGGGTTCCAGCTCAGATCCTCTTAAATCTCTCCAGAAAGCGCTGGAACTATGGGGAGAAACTTCTTCAATCAACACCATTCACCTCAAGGGCAACCTCAATTTGACCTCTACGGTTACTATTCCTTCTGGCCTCACACTCAAAATTGAGGATGAAGGCGCAACTCTTACCGGCACGGGTAACAGCATTGACGGACTGGTTCTTTCTCCTGGTTCAATACTCACCGGCACTGGTACTCTTACCATGTCCGGCTTCAAAACCGCTCTAACTGCAGAAGATGGCTCAACCATCACCGATGGTACCTATGTGTTTAGAAACAACGCAGGTTCCAGCGGTACTCGTGGTATTTCTCTTGGCGGAACCGTTAGTGGTAGCACTAACAAAAACAGCGTCACCATCACTGCAGATGATAAGAGCAATACAAACTTCTTTGAGTCTGGCGTTACTTTTGAGAATGCTACGATTAACGTAACTTCCCAGGCTCGTACCTGGAATGACGCTCGTAATCTTACCCTTCGAAATGCTGATCTTAAGGTCGAGGGCTTTGGCCAGACTTTCTATGTCAACCAGCTCAACATGACTGATTCAACCCTGACCATCAACCCATCCTTCTGGGGTCAGACGGGCATGACCATCCAGGGTTCTTCCAATATTGTTAACTCCACCATCAACGCAAATGCTGGCTCAACTTCTGGCATTTCTGTTGGTGTAGCTGGAGGAACAGTAAACGTTACTAACTCAACCCTTAACTTCACTAACGGTGGTACTGGCGGTCTTAACGTCAACACCGGTGACGTCATCATTAACAACTCCACCATTAAGGGAGACGGCCGTAACTCTGGTGCTCTCTTTGGCGCGCAGACTAACGGTTCCATTCAGTTCACCGGAAACAGCCTGGTAGAAACCCCTGCTACCAAAAACTCCGATAACGGCGCTGGCCAGACTCGTCAGAACTACAACGTTGTTGGCGGCTCTTACCTGCTCAAATACGCACCAAGCTATAACAGTGGCTTTGGTAGCACTATCCCTACAAACGGCGCAGCTAACGGCAACGAGGTTCTCTCGCTCTTTACCCTTGCTGATCCATCAACTAACTCTCTGAGCCTCATTAATGCTAACGGAGCAACCTATACCTACCCAGTTGCTAACGCTTCAAGCGATGGTCAGAAGCACGTTTGGGCACCTGCTGCAACCGTTACCTTTGACCTCAACACCCCAGGCGTTACCGGCATCAACCCAACATTTGCTGATGGCACTACTGCTAACAAGACTGCTCTTGCTATGCGCGGCAACTCTCTTGCAACCGCTTCTTCTGTAGCAGGAGGCTCCACTACCCTACCTGCAGATCCTTATGCAAGTGGTCAGGAGTTTGACGGCTGGTACTACACCGATGCAGCTGGTACCGAGCACCAGTTCACCGCTGATACCCAGGTCACCTCTGACATGACAGTCTATCCACATTGGAAGGCCAACACTGCTTGGCTCTATGTCAGGTATCACAACGGTAACGGCGTCTCTGTCATTGACCGCGTTGCCACCAACGCAAGCCGTACCGTAACGGTTCGCTCTAACGCTGATGTCAACAACCTCGACAACAACTTCAATATTGCTGGTAAGACCTTCAAGCGCTGGACCACCCAGGCAAACGGTGCTGGTGACGAGGTTGCAGCTAATTCCAACCTGGCTGTTCCTGTGGGCACCGATACCGTTGATTTGTACGCAGACTGGGAGGAGCAGCACCTTACTGTGTCCTTCTCGGCAAATGGTGGAACCTTCTCTGCGAACAGCGTCTTTAAGCAGAACCCTAACGTCTTTGATATCACAACCGATGCAAACGGCGGAGAGGTTGCAACTATCAAGACTCACCCAACTGTAGCTGAGCAGACTAACATCAACGCGCTGCTGCAGAATCTCAGCGGCAACACTCTGACCACGTCTACTGATGGAATTGCAAGTCCTACCAGCTCTAACACCAATACTGCTTATACAGAGATTGCAACTTTTGAGAATCACATTCTGGACAACACGGATGATCCAATGACCTTCTTTGGCATTGTTATTGGTCACAACTACCACTACTGGTTCACCGACGCTGCAGGCAACTCCCCTGCAACCATTAACGGTGGCGCAACGCTTACTAACGATGTCACCTACTATCTCAAGTGGAAAGATGATCCTTCCATCCAGAAAGTAGAGCTTACTAGCGATCTTCCTGCTGATATGTGGAGTGACTCTCAGAGCAACACCACTCAGATCAAGGAAGTCTCTAACGATAAGAGCTTCAGTCTTACAGGCGCTATTGACGCTACTTCCGTCATTAATCAGATGAGCGCTTTTGAGAATGGCATTGCTGGCGGCCTCGACGACCTAACCAAGATTACGCTTTCTGGCACAACTTCAACCTTTACTGCAAAGCTCACGCTTCCTGCTGGCGTTGTTGTCCCAGCTAATCCAACAGTAACTACCTCTGGCCTTGGTGATCTCTTCGAGGTTACAAACGTTTCCGTGAACGGTCAGGAAGTTACCGTTACCCTGAAGCTCAAGGGCACTTACACCAACTACAAGCAGCTCAAAGACGCTGTCGAGACAGTTGGCAAAGACGATGCAGCTACCGCAGAAATTGCAAGACCTCTTACCGTAACTGTTGATGGTCTCACGCTTGACCCAACTCAGGTAACCAATGGTCAGGAGCTCACTGCTACAGGTACTCTTACTGGCACCTTTGAATCTTTTGCAAAGAACACTGTCACTAACGTCACCAAGAAGTACGAGCTTTCTTGGAACGGCGTTCAGATTGCTGCGAGCAGAGACCCTCGTGGTACCGGCATTCAGCAGACTCTGATTGTGAACAACCCAATTGAGATGAACCTTCCTGCTGATATGCTCGCTGACGAGAATACCGAGCATGACCAGGTCATCACTATGAAGGCAGGCTCTACCTTTAACCTCACTGGTTCAATTCTTGCTTCCTCTATCCAGGAGCAGATGAACAATATTGAGCGTGCCTACCCTAATACCAACCATGACACCATTACGCTGAGCAACCTGAAGTTCAAGTTCACAGCAACTCTGACTGTTCCTGAGGGAATGACACTTCCAAGCAACCTTGATGCCAACACCATCCAGGCTTCCAACTTTGGCAGCGGCTTTAAGGTCAGTGATGTTCAGGTCAACGGTCGTACGGTTACCGTCACCTTTGAGCTCAGTGATCCATCCTCCATTAGGACGTACTCTGACCTTGAGCGCATTGTTGATGAGGCCAGTGTAAACGATGGTTGGATGAAGCTCACCATTCCAGGCGTCACCATTGACTCCAACGTTGCTGCAGGCACCCAACTCACCGCTGTCGGCACCGTTACCGGCTCCTTCAGCGCTATTGCTGATTCCGCAGCTGGCAACCGTAAGGTCTTCTCGTTCACCTGGAATGGTGTCCAGTGGCCAGATGGTAAGGACGCCGTTGCAACTGATAACGACACAATCCAGCTCACTATTACCGTTGCAGAGGATGAGACTCCAGAGACTCCTTCCACTCCAACTAAGCCATCTAAGAAAAAGAAGCAGAAGACTCCATATACCGGAGATGCTTCTGCTGTAGCACCTCTTGCTGCACTTCTCGCTGGTATGACCGCTGTAATGACTTCACTTGGCATTACTAAGCGTCGTAAGAATAAGTAAGAAAGAAAGTGATTGGTTCTGTATCGCTCTAGTTAGGATGTGCTATGAAAAGTAAGGCAAGGATTGTAGCGGGATTGCTTTTAGCTGCCGTTGCATTCGTCGCAGCATTGCTGCCCAACCTTAGCGTGGCTTACGCAGAAGACACCACAGGTCTTCAAATCAATGCTCTGAGCATTGAAGATGCGTCAACTCACGCCCAAGTTGCTGACCTTCTTGCAGGTCAAACCCCTGCTCTTAAGGCGGGAGTCACCTACGCCTTGAATGTTGGCTACACAATTCCTGCATCGTTGCAGTTCTCTCCAACGTACCTCAACGTGAGGTTTGGAGACGGACTCTATGTCACAGGTACTCCAGGTGCAACATTTACCGTTGGTGGTATCTCAAACACCAGCTTCTCTGACCTGGTTACCGCACCTACGGGAACAGGAACCCTTCCTTACGGCTATCCTGGCGCAAGTTCCGAGAAGAACCGTAGTGGTGATCTGGTCTACATGACCAAAAACGGCTTGACCCAGGTTTCTTCCATAAGAGAAATTCAGTTCAAGCTTGACGATGCTGTTGAGAACCAGAGCGCAAGCCAGGTTATCGCAAATGCAATTCGTGTTAGCTTGAGCACCGCTGCAACACAAAACATTGATCCACATACCTCATCTGTTACTGCAGCTGACGCCATGACCTATGGTTTCTGGGCTGATCAGTCTACTGAGGTTCTCTCTAAGGGTGGCACCACTTCTACCCTGCAGGTTTCTGCCACAGGCTCTAAGGTACTCACCGAGGCAAACAGTAAAACTACGGTTCAGGTTGTCTATCCAAGCGATATGGAGCTTGTTGGTGTCAATGAGACTAGCCTCTATAACACCGCAGGTACCATTGTTTCTACCACCGATGATGGCACTAACAAGACCGCAACAGTTGAGTGGAACGAGCCAGGCTCTTACGCAGGTACCCCAACCTTTAAGCCACAGATTAAGGTTCCTGCGTCAAGCACCAGACCTAACAACTCAACCTTTAACGTCACCATTAAGAACCTCACTATGTCCGTTTGGAATGACACTCCAAACGTCAACCGTACCTCCGCAAACGCTTCTTCTACGCTTAAGGTTACCGTAATTGACGGCCTTAACCCAGAGCGTCTTACCACACACGCTCTTGTCGATACAGCACCTAACTGGGCATACAAGAAAAACGATACCTATAACGTTCGTCTTGGCACCTATCTCATCAAGAACGAGCTCTCCACGGATACTGCTCCAAAGACACTCGAGATGACCATCGATCAGAACCAGACCGCTATCATCCGCGGCGTCACCATCCCTTACAAGGCTGGTATGACCTATGGTCCAATCCATTGGACCGCATCAGACGGCTCTAGCGGAACTGCTGATCCAAGCATTCTGCGTAAAGATGGTGTCTCCGCACTTATCACCAACACTGCCCTTGGCCTTGATATCAATACCTCTATCACTTCCATCAAGGTTGACCTTGGTCCAATTCTTGGCGGATACGATGGCATTAGGCCAATGAGCGATCTTCTCGACCACCCTGATCATCCCAAGTTTGTCTCTGATGAGTTCTACGGTTGGAGCTACATCTCCAACGGCGTTTACGGCTCTTGGAAGAAGGGCACTAACGCCGACGTTGTCACTAACGTCAAGCTCTACAACACTGGTACCACTCCTGACGCAGGCGTTACGCTGACTGCTAAGTCCGGCGCACCTAAGGTTCTTAACGGCGTTGGCAACATCGATAAGACCCAAATTAACGGCGGTGAGACCTTCAAGATTTCTGGTCGCATCGACGACGCAAACTGGGACTGGAACCCTCTTCAGGAGCCAGTGCTCTACGTCATCATGCCTGAGGGCTTTACCTACAGTAACCTTACCGTTTCTAACGGCACGCTCAGCGCTCCTGAGTTTGTAGGAACGTACGATAAGGACGGCGTGGCTGTTAAGGTTTGGAAGTACACCATTGATGTTGGCGACGAGACTCGCGGTCAGTATCAGCCAGACTTTACCAGCAAGAACATGACTCTAAGCATGGATGTCCACACCACTGATCTTGCCGGCAAGGGCATCTACCACATCAATGACTTTATTGGCATTACCACCAAAGACTTCAAGGAAATCGGTGCTCAGATTAAGGCCGAGCACTGGGACCGCAGCAACTGGAACACTCACAAGTACACCAGCTTGTTTGGTAACAGCGTCAACTCTGGCGAGGACATGGTTTCTCTCTCCGAGCGCCCTGGTATCAACATTGCTCAGGCATCTGCCATTGCTGCTGCATCTACCCTTTCTGTAAAGGATGCCGTCTCTGGAACCGTAACTGATTACACGTACGACTCCGCTAATCCAGGCGCAACTACCCCTGTTATGCAGCGCGGAGACACTGCTACCGTTCATATTGCAGTCCGCAATAACACCGGCAACACCGCAAATACCACGCAGCTGTTTGTTCCACTGCTTTCCAAGTCTGCAAACCGCGGTGCTGGCATTAACCCAGAGGGTGCAACTCAGCTTCCTCTTGCGCTTGAGGGCGTAAGTTCTTCTTCCAACTTCTCTTATCAGTACATCAAGCTGAACCCTGGTGTTACCTACACCGCAAACCATGCTCCACAGCCTAGCGACTACACCGTAGTCAACGATCCAGCTGATGCTGACATGGTACTGTTTACCTCAACACACGCCCTTGCTGCTAACAGCGGCGGCTTTGTTGACGTCACCTATAAGGTTGCCAACAACGTTGACGCTTCCTACAACGGCAAGCGCAGCGTATTCAGCAGCGTTCTTGACTACGATATCGCTGGTAACCACTCCACTCGTAGCCTCTCCACCCACGCTCTGAGCTATGCAGGCATTGACCTCAAGATCAATAAGGTCTGGGACGATAACAACAATGCAGCTGGTAAGCGTCCATCCACAACTGACTTTGGTGCCAACAATCTGGTTCTCTCTAACGATAAGAACCTTGATACCAGCACCATTGCGCCTGAGGTTTCCGATAATAGCAATAACACCTACACCATCGTCTACAAGGGTCTTCGTAAGTACGTAGACAATACTGCTGCTGATACTGTTTCGTACACCATCACCGAGAACGTTCCTAATTCCTACGTTTCAACTAGAAGTAGCATTTCTCGCGTTGAGCAGTACACCACCACTCAGTCGCTGGTAAATGTCTACAATGTCAGGCCTGTTATTGTGACGCCATCCGTTACAAAGATTGTCGAAGGCGATTACCCAGTTGTTCCTACACCTGGACAGCCTTCACCTGCATCTCTGGTTAATTCTTACCTGAGCGCGAGCGACGTTAGCACAGCGGGTACTGCAGGCGCCACAAGCGCCGACGGCATCATAAGTGACAGCCTTGCCGAGAGCCTGATCAACAACTTCCTGGCAAACGGCTCTGAGGACGAGGGCGATGCTCCTAACGTCTTTATCTTTGAGATGACCCGCCTCGATCCATCCAGCCCGATGCCTGAGGGAACCACCGGCAACACCGCTCGTACCCGCAGACTTCTTGGCGGCGACGCTGTATTCCACAACATCACTTTCACCCAGCCTGGTACCTACGTGTACACCATCAAAGAGGTCACAGGCACCCAAAACATCCAGTACGATCAGAGCGTCTACACCGTTACCTACAACGTTGTCGACGATGGCACTGGCCAGCTTGAGGCAACACGTACTATGACCAAGACTGACGAGAACGGAAACGTTACCACCGTTGACCTTGGCGAGTATAACGATGCAACAGGAGCTGTCTTTACTAACGTCTACCCTGATCCACTGCCTGCTAGGGACTATCCAGTTATCCAGAAGGTTGTTACTGGTGATGCACCAGACACTCCAACCGACTATCCATCAGTTCTCCCTGATGACAACGGCGGCAACCCACGCACTGCAACAACTCAGGATGTCTTCAAGTTCACGCTCACCCGCAACGATCCTTCCTACCCAATGCCAAACAACGCAACAACAGATACCGTTGAGACTTCTGTTGCAGTTTCTGGCGATAATAACTTCGGCGAGCTAGTCTTTTCTCAGCCTGGTACCTACGTGTACACCATCAAAGAGGTTACCGGCACTAACCAGAGGGTTACTTACGACAAGTCCGTCTACACCCTCACCTACACTGTCTTCAAGAATGATGATGGCGAGCTTGATTTCACCTATCACATTACTAAGACTGCCGAAGATGGAACCGTCACTGAGGTTGACCAGTGCGAGTGCAACAGCACACCTCCTCTGGTCTTCACCAACGACTACCCAGAGCCTGAGCCTCAGCCAACACCTGAGCCTGAACCAACCCCTAGCCCTGAGCCAACTCCTAGCTCTGATCCACACAAGCCTTCTAAGACCAAGAAGAAGCGTGTTCTGCCAGACACTGGCGATGTCGCTGAGCTTGTAATTGCTTCTGTTGGCATGGTTGCTTCTGGCATCACTGCTCTCGGCTTTGCACTAAGGGCTCGCAAGCAGAAGTAAGATCCAACTGCTAGAGCGATCTTCTCGCACACAAAAACAGCCGCCTTCACAAGAGGGCGGCTGTTTTTCTTGGACAAGACGTTTTTCTCGCCAGAGATTACTCCCCTAGCATGGTTTGCAGGTCATAACCGAAGGACTTAACAAACTCGTAGGCATCCTTCTGCCAGTCCTCCTTGAAGACACCAGGAGCGGTCTCGAAGAAACTGGAGTCCAAATAACGAATAATAATGAAGTTGCTGTTTGGCTGGTCGAAGCCATTGCCTCTACTGAAATCAATGCCATGACCAGTATTTCTTCTCATTGCTGCTTCAAGAATAGGTACTGTGAGCTCGTTGACAGGAACTACAATGTCTGCCCTATCAAAGAAGCCACCCTTCTCTTTGGTGAAGACAAAGAGGTTGTTGAGGGCGCCGCCTGCGACACACTGGACTCGGCGAATGTCAGAAAGCTTAACCTGATGCTTTGCACCGGAAATCACGCCATTTGCGATAGTAATCTTTTTCTCTTTGAGGCTAAACCCGAGCTTAGTATTTAACGTATCCAGGTTATTTGGGAACTCAGTAGTAAGCTTATTAGCTGCAAAAGCGAGGATGATTGTCTTAGTATCAAGTATGTTATGGCCAAATTCGCGGAGCTTTAGATCTGTGTCAATGCTAACGAGGTTGTGGCCTTCGTTGTCCTTAAAGGTAATCTCGTAAGGACCGTTTGAGCTGCAATAATTCAGTAAGAAGGTTGAACCGACCTCTGAAAACAAAACCTTGACCTCTGGCTTTCCATTACCTGGAACATAAGCCAAACCATCTTTTGTAACGGTATAAGAATATTTATCGTCGCACTTAATTGATACCTGTCGATCCTCAAAGATGCTTCTCATGTGCCTTTTACCTCCACGTTTTGCAGTACAAGAAATAACTAGGAACTACCTAAAATTATATCGTGTTGCTGGATAATTCTTTGCTACACGTTAATTATTCGGCGGATGAAGATAACTTGACGTTGGCAGAGCCGTCAAAATCGTTAGGGTAATTTGATTCCTGCATAATGGAGTATGTTTATTCATAATCGTGAATACCGCAATTTTAGAGTACTGATTTTAGTGCCCAAAAAGGTAAAAAAGCCGTTTAGTTGGGGATGAAAATTGAAATTTCGTTATTTGATGCCCAACTAAACGCATTTTTTACCATAGTTAAAAGTTTTTCCTGGGCAAACGCGTATGCAGAAAAATGTAACCCCCAACTAAACGCATTTTTTACCACTTGGCGCTAAAGCGGAAGTGGGAACTTTACAAAACACCAGGATAGCAATGTGCCGCATAGTTCTGGACTGCATATGCGGTGATCTTGGCGACCTTGTCAGCCTTGATGGCCTTGGCTTCTTGGTTGCTTTAGCAGTTTTGCTGAGCTACACAAAAACAGGCTCCTGGTTTACCAGGAGCCTGTTTTAATCGCGATCAGCAAGCTTGGAAACTCTAGCTATTAGCTGTTCTTCCTTCTCAGAGCGATGCCAAGACCACTCAGGGACAGAGCTGCAGCTCCAACGATTGAAGCAATACCTGAAGCGTCGCCTGTGTAAGGAAGGCCTGGCTTCTTAGGCTCTGGGGTGGTAGGAGGCGTGGTTGGAGGAACAACAGGAGCAGTGTTGGTCACTGTGAAACCGTCATCCTGATTACCAGTAATCTGAGTTGTGTAACCAGAGATAGGAGTCTCGGAGATGGTGTAAGCATACTCGTGACCATCAGTCTTGTCGTAGAACTCAAGGTTGCTGAAAGTGTGCTTCCAGTCGTCAGCCTTGGTAATAGTTACCCTATCAACCTCGACGCCGTCACGATACAGAACAATCTCAGCAGAATCGCCTTCCTTGTTCTCCCAGACCTTGGTGACCGGAATGTCGCGAGTCTTCATGTTGGTGTTGGTTACCACGTAGTTGGTAGCATCGCCAGTGATCTGAGAGGTGTAGCCATCAACTGCATCCTCAGTAATGGTGTAGTTGATTAGCGCACCATTGTTGTACTGGTTAAGGTTGCTGAAGGTGTGCTGCCAGTTATCAGCAGCGGTCAGAGTTGCGCTCTCTACCTCAACACCATCAGCGAGAAGGTGAATAGTTACGCTATCAGCAGGTGCACCAATCCACTTCTTTGTTACTGGAACAGAGACCTTGCCTTCAATGGTATTGGTAACTGTAAGCTCAGTAGCTGAAGAGCCAGAATAGGAGGTGGAGTAATGAGCAACTGTGTCTTCCTTAACGGTGTACTCAATCTCGTGACCAGCGGTGTAACGTGGCAGGCCGTTGAAGATGTGAGACCAGTTATTACCTGCATTCAGGTCAAACTCATCCACCTGAGTGCCGTCAGCATAAAGCCTGACGTGGACACTAGCAGGACGCAGACCCTGAGCGTTCTCATCGTCAACCCAAACCTTCTTGACTGGGATGCTCAAAGCCTCAGGAGCATGCTGGTTTGTAATCTCAAAGCCATTGATGCTTGTAGTGTAGTCAGGTACAGCGTCCTCAGAAACGGTGTAGGTAATCTCTGTGTTGCCACTGAACTTAGGCAGGTCAGAGAAGGTGTACTCCCAGTTGTCGGCAGCAGTGACTGTCTTGTGCTGAACCTCAACACCATCTGCAAGAAGCCTGACAACAATGGAAGCTGGGCGCTTACCGTCATTATCGTTGGAGTCGTCCCAGAGCTTCTTGCCAGAGACGGAGACCTTCTCCTGCTGCAGCTGGTTGGTAACACTCAGTGCAACGGAATCGTTTGGAGAGTTCTCATCAGCCTGACCAGAAGTGGCAGTTACCTTGTACTTCTTACCATTGTAAGTGACCATACCATTGGCGTCTGTGCCAACCTCTTCAAGAGTGTAAACGATAGGAGTCTTTGTGACGGTACCGTCGTTGTGAGTCTCAACGGTGTACTTACGAAGGTGTGTAAACGAAGCAGTCCAGTTATTAGCTGCCGTCAGATCAAGCGTCTTACCAGTATCAACACCGTCAGCAAGAAGCTTTACGGTAATGGAGGTAGCGTCTGGCTGAGCAATTGCATTGCCGTCAGCATCAAGCCACTTCTTCTCTACCTTGACGTCCATGATGTCAACAAGCTGATTTGCGACCTTCTCGGTACGACGCATAGCAGCTTCGTTGTTGTAGATAACGCTCATGTCATTGTATGCAAGAGCCTCGGAGAGGTTTGGATCATACAGAGGAGCCTTCATGGTCAGGACCGCAGACAGAACGGTGTATGGATGCAGGATGGTACCATCCTTACCAACAATCTTGATTGCCGTTACCTTAGTGTAGTCAGCTGGAGTCTTAGTCCACTCTGGGCTGTTAATCTCGTTGATATCGTTCTGAGCTGGGTGCTCATCGGTACGATAGTAAATATCATACTGGGAGCTGACGTCAGTCGAACCAATCTTCAGCTCAATAGGACCCTGAAGTGTATTGCTGAAAGCAGACCCTCTGCCGTCGCCCACATATGGCAACACGTCATACATAAGAATCTTATTCATTGGCGTGTTGTAGTAGTTACGAATGCTCAGACGATACTGGAAGAGTCCGCTGGTATCAGTGACGCCAGCAAAGTCAGTCATGATAGTAGCCGAGGTAAATGCCCTACCGTAGAATGCGCCGCCGCCAGCAATGTTTGGCTCAAGGCTGCGGATGTGCTTGTCGGACTGGATACTCTCAACGTTGTTACCAAGAACCTTAGCGGTTGCCTTAAGAATGGTCTCGTCAGTGACACCATTCATGTTGATGTCGAGGTCATCCTTAACAAAGTTGCTGGCGTTGTACATACCAGAGAAGTCATCTGGAGTACCGTGAGTCCAGTTTGTAGCGTAGAAGTAAACGTCATTGTTGTTGTTCAGAACGTCATTCTCGGCCTTAGAAGGAATGATGTCGTCGTTGATTACCAGGTTCCTAATCTCATAACCCATGGATCCATACTGATACACGTATCCGGATGGAAGGGTAATCTTGACTGCGTTGCGGCCAGTCTCATTGTAGTTCCTAATGAACTCAACCTTCTCAGGCTGCAGTGAGTCAGCAATCACTGAAACCGTGGTGTTCTCGTCATAAGAAACACCTGCAGGGAGAAGATCAACGAAGGTTGGATTCTTCAAATAACGAGCAGGTGAAAGCTCTGTCAGTGCAAAGCCCACGCGAGCACTAAAGCGCTCGTTAGGCATACCAACGCGCTGGTACCAAGAGGACTTGGACAGCCAGACCTTCTCGCTAAATGGAGTAAAGCGAGTATCCCAATTTGCGGAGAAGTTCATTGGAGTCTTGGTGCCGTCGGTATTAACTTTGTTTGCATTGACCTTGATGATGTTGGTGATTGGTCTATCGCTGTAGACCTCGCCAAATGGATTCATGAACATCATCTGGATGTTGAAGTCAATGTTGCTGGTTGGCTGCAGGGTTACGTTCTTGAAGTAAATACCAATCTTCCTGTACTGAGGAGACACAGCGGAAGCATTGGATGGATCAAGCGTGCCCTGGTTGATCTGGTCCAGGTAGGACTGCAGCTGCTGCTGACTTGCCGAGTTCATGTCAGCACGGTAGAGCCAGTTTGCACCGTTAGCCCTGGTAGGAATGATGTCGTAGCTGCCATCAGCCTTGTAGCCGCGGACCTCAATCTGGTCCATGTTAAGTCCAACTCGCTGGCCAACTGCAACAAGGTTGCCGGTCAGCGCAGTCATAAAGAGACGATTGTCAGTATTGGCAACATCCTCAATGAACTCGATGTCGGTGAGTGGTGTGTCCAGCTTGTTTACCAGCTTGATGGTGTAATCAAGCTTCCTAACAGCAAGGCCATTCTTGTCATACTGAATGGTCACTGGACCACGCTTGCTGAGCATACCGTTGCCGCTGAAGTCATTACCAGCAAGGCGGAACTGCTTGGTATCGTCATCAAAGTTGTGCTCGTTGCCAGGTACCTGACCGACGGTCTCTTCTGCTGCACTTGGGTTATAAGGGATGCCCTGAAGCGTTGCAGTGTTGTTGAAGACTACGCGATTAGTGCCGTTGAGGTAGCGAGCGCCTGGGAAGGAAAGCTTGAGCTGGGAATACGCAGGAAGGTTATCTCTGATGTAGTCGTTGAGAATGGTAGTTCCTGCAGGAATATCAAATTTAAGGGTTACGGTACGTCCGTCTGGGCTGAGCGTCCAGTTAGGGTTCTTAGCTGGGTCAAAGTGAGCGGTAACCGTCTGACCTGCTGCATTTACGTACGTAGGAAGGGTATCGGTGATGATGATGGAGCGATACGCACGATAGTACTGGTAAAGCCTAAAGTTGAAGATGACGTCTGCAGTTTTATCGTTGGAAAGAGCGGACGAATCACCTGGGGCGTTAATACCACCATACAGGAGCTGATCGTTAGTCTCTTCACCTGCAACCTGCTTCATGAGCCAAGGCTTGTCGTAGGTGATGGAGTAGGTCTGATCAGGCATGTTAGCAAGCTCGGTGCCGTCTGCATTGTACACACGAACAACTGGCTTGAGCTGGAAATCTGCTGGGGTAACCATGTCTCTGAAGCTCATAACGTAAGGGAGCTCCAGCTTAACGGTGGTATCGATAGTATTGAGGTAAAGGCGCTTAATGGTCTTACCATCAGGGGTAACGATGGTCTCCTCGCGCTTGATGATAGGCTGAGTAGCCGCTGCTGGAGTAGCAAAGTTATCAAGATAGGTGTCAGGAGTAATGTTGTTGGTGTTGTTAATGTCCGTTGCGGACTGCTTGGTGTTTACCTCGATCTCCAGGTAAAGGCCATCGATTGGCTTGTGAAGACCAGTTGCGTCAATCTCGATACCTGTGGAAATATTTGCGTTGCCCTTAACGGTTGTGGGCGAAGTGGGCTTAAGGTTAACAGTAAGTTGTCCGTCAGCGCCAAAATCAATGTTCTGCGTCAACGGATATGTCACTGCTTTTGCAACAGTGCTTGTACCTAAAATAATGATACTGGTGAGCATCATTATTGCTGCAAACATAGTTGCAAACGACTTCTTAAAGTTGCTCATATCAACCCCATCTTTCCTATCGAACGTACCCCTGGAGATATACATAGCTCCATTAAACATACTAATGGTTTTTGACCTAATTTCTTAAGAAATATCGTATTCAAATAAAGTTTTTTATTTGAATCTTGGACAAAGACTTTGAAATCAGACTCTATTGCGCACAACTAATGCTACTAAGTGCGTAGATTTAACTTCATTACTTTTGGCGAGAAAAACGCGCACATCACGCCATCTTGTTTTCCATTTTTCTACATACTCCTTCAAAAAAATTGGCTGGCGTATTCGCGTCAGCCAAGAATCAATCATCGGTCAGTACTTTCTGCAAAAAATGATACTGGAATAAGTACATATCAACAATAAACAGGCATCCCAATGAATAAATAATCAAATTAATTCCATAGTTTTCTTCACGTTTGGCCCAGAGGAATCCACGCTTTGCGGTCAGAGGAGGTCTTCAGCGGGCAGCCAAAGCTGTTAGGTTTCTCGTCAAAATGTTGTCGATACAACAAATGAGCATAACAAACAAACGTAAAATAGAAATACTGCTAAGCAATCTGCAGGTAAAATTGAACAAACTGCTGTTGGACACTATGGGAGAGTCGTGCCAGAACGAGCCTACATTTCCAGATCAACTCACCTGATGGGCGCGACTATCACCATCTCTTTAATGTCGCCTTCCAATGATGCGCAGGCAGAACGCACTGCAGAGCAGCTACTTGATAACGTCTTCAAGCTCCTTAACATCTACAACCAGCGGTTTAGCGCAAATGACGCAAATTCCGAGCTTATGCAAGTTAATCAAGCGGCAGGCAAACATCCTGTCTCCGTTGACCCCGAGCTGTTTGAGCTCATTCAGATTGGCAAGGAGCAAAGCCTCCTACCAGAGAGTCATTTAAACATTGCTCTTGGTCCTCTGGTACAAACCTGGCGAATCGGCTTTGCTGACGCTCGCATTCCAAATAACGCCGAGGTCGCGCACGCGCTGTCGCTTACTGATCCACAACTCATTGAATTGGATCCTCTGAGCTGCACCGTGTTTCTCGCCAAAGAGGGCATGAAGCTGGACCTGGGATGCTTGGCAAAAGGCTACATCGCGGACAAAATTGCAGATTATCTGGAAAGTCAGCATGTTACCTCCGCGCTTATCAACCTTGGCGGTAACATTAAGACAATTGGCACCAATGTGCTTACGGGCAAGCCGTGGCAGATTGGCATTCAAGATCCGCAACAACCGCGGGGTACCAACCTTGCTGTGCTGCCTATTCGCGGCCAGTCCGTGGTGACCTCCGGTACCTACGAAAGGAAATTGCAGGTAAACAAGCACACCTATCACCACATTCTTGACCGCAAGACGGGCTATCCAGTTGACACGCAACTTGCGAGCATCACGATTATCTCGGACAACTCACTTGACGGGGAAATTTGGACCACGCGCCTTTATGGCGAGAAACCCAAACAACTCCTTGCCTGTGTGGAACAAGAAAAAGGCATCGAGGCGCTCATAGTAACCACTGATAATCGCGTATATTATTCGTCGGGAATCTCGCCTGAGTTCCTTGCGTAATTCAGAAAGGAAGTTTGATGCTTAACTTTGTTGGCCTTATTGGCACCAATTCAAAAGAGTCAAATAACCGAAGACTCCTGCAGTTTATGCAGAAGCATTTTGCCGACAAGGCTACCATTGAGCTGGTGGAGATCGACAACATTCCCCTGTTCAACAAGCCTGCAAAGATGAAGGTTCCTGAGGTTGTCTCAGAGCTTGCAAAGAAAATTGAGGCCGCCGACGGCGTCATCATCGCAACCCCAGAGTACGACCACTCCATTCCGGCTGTCCTGCAAAACGCGCTTGCTTGGCTGTCCTACGGCATCTTCCCTATGGTCAACAAGCCAGTCATGATTGTCGGCGCATCCCTGGGCACCCTCGGATCTTCTCGCGCGCAGCTTCAGCTCCGCCAAATTCTGGACGCTCCCGAGCTCAAAGCCGCAATCATGCCAGGTTCCGAGTTCCTTCTTGGCCGCGCCCCGCAGGCATTTGACGAGAAAGGCAGCTTGAAGGACAAGGCTACTGTCAAGAAGCTTGACCTGCTCTTTGACGATTTCCGTCTCTTTGTGAAACTCAACGAAAAAATGGCCGCATCGCGCGAACTTCTCCGCAAAGAGGCCGAGAACTTTGACTGGGAAAACCTGTAGGCCTGGAAGGAACTACTACTATGAAATTTGTCGGAATCGTCGGTTCAAATGCGGAGATTTCCTATAACCGAAAGCTTCTGCACTTCATCAAAAAACACTTTGCCAAGCAGTTTGAGCTTGAAATCCTTGAGATCGATAACATCCCTCTATTCAACCAGGACCTCAAGTGGGACGAGAACTTCCAGCTCCGCCTGCTGTACAACAAGATTACCCGTGCTGACGGCGTCATTATTTCTACGCCCGAGCACAACCACACCATCTCACCTGCACTTAAGAGCGTCATCGAGTGGCTCTCCTACGACGTACATCCATTTGAGAACAAGCCTGTCATGATTGTCGGCGCTTCTTACTACGACCAAGGAACTTCTCGCGCGCAAGTTCATCTGCGCAAGATTTTGGACGCTCCAGGCGTAAACGCATACGTTTTGCCTGGTAACGAGTTTCTGCTTGGAAAGGCTAAGCAGGCCTTTGACGAAGAAGGCAACATTATCGACGAGCGCACCGTCTGCTTCCTGGGCCTTTGTCTGGATAACTTTGTCAAATACGTAGAGGTGGTCTCCAAGTTGAAGAAGCCAAAGCCAATCGCGCCAGAGGATCTGGACGTAACCAAATCAATTTCTACCACTATCCAGGGCATTGATCCCGACGATCCTGATTGGGTCGAGAAGGCCGCTGAGCTTGTAGGCGCGGTCTCGGGCGATACATACGTTAAGCTTGATCACGGCATTTTGACGGTCAACCAGATTGACATGTTCCTGAAGGCAATGCCATTTGAGCTGACCTATGCAGACGATAACAATCAGTTCCTCTACTACAATAACGCACATGATAACCCAGACACTATGCTGGCAAAACGCGTGCCTGAGCAGTCGGGCAACCGTCTTTCCACAGTTCATAGCTCTCTTCCCGAGGGTCGCATGAAAAATGTTGAGTTTGTCATCGGCGTACTTCGAAACGGCGACAAAGAATACGTTCGCACCATTGTCCCGGGTACACCAGCCGACATCATCAACACCCATAACTACCAGGCAATGTACTATCCCGATGGCTCGTATGCAGGTATCAACGAGATTGTCTTTAACTTCAAGCCATGGCTTGATTGGTACCTGCAAACCACAGGTCAGCGTCTTGTAAGTGCTAGCGGCGCAGTTGTTCCGCCAGCTGGCGCTCCCGCCCCTGCTGCTGGTGCTCCCGCACCAGGTACCGGAGTAGACGCAACCTCAGGCGCAAGCGCCTAACGTGCAGCTACGCGCGACCGCGACGCACGGCCGCGATGCGCTTACCTGCGCCTACGTGCACCTACGTGCGACCAAGTGCAATAAGGTGAAATGCAAAGCGTACCTGTAGCGCAGAAACGCGGCTCAGAGAAATACGATCTCCCCTCGCCTTCCAGAAACAAACCTCTGGAAGGCGAGTTTTTGTGTTAAGTTGCAAAATTTCTACTTCAACGACAAAGATATTCATTTCTATGAATATCTTTGTGCAGATATTCAATTTTGTGTATCACTCAATTTTTGGGCGAAAATTTAAGGGTCAAAAAAGGTAAAAAATCCGTTTAGTTGGGGATCAAAACTTTAAAAAGTCATTTTTATGCCCAACTAAGACGATTTTTTACCACCATTACAATTTTTTATCTGCGAAAACTCGCTATGCAGAAAAATGAAACCCCAACTAATCGCATTTTTTACCACTTTAGATAGAATCAGCACTCGGTATTACTGGACACACCTCAAGTAACTGGGCATCTTTCAGTCCACTGCTCATCGCTTAATTTGCCCAGCATCTCTGAGCATTACCCAGCATTATTCGACAGTCACTACCCTTTGAACTTGTTGACTTTTCGATCGTAGGTAAGCAGACCGTTTACCTCTTCCTCAACATCAGATACCTGCGTATAAACGTACCCAGCAAGCCCCTCATCCTGCAGCGATTCTACCTCTGCAAGCAGCTCACGAACAGCCTCTTGCCAATCCTCAACCGTGGCAAAATCACCATACCCATACGAGTGGTCAAGCGACGTATGACCTGGCATCATCTGAGTAAGACCGCCAAACTCGGAGATTACTGCTGCTCGATTTCCCCGCTGCTTCCTTTGCCAACCTGCACGCAGCGGCCTGAAGTAGTTGTGGATGCTCAGGAAGTCGCCACATCCCTGGTCGTACCAGCCACTTGTTGCATCGATTGGTCGCGTTGTATCCAACGCACGAACAACCTCAGTAGCAGCTCGCGCATCAAACTGCCCCCAACCCTCGTTGAATAGCGTCCAAATACCAATTGATGGATGTCCATCCAGAAGCTTAACCATTTCCTGACAGGTTTCTGTCCACTCCTTGCGATAACCCTCTTTACCTGCGGATAAAGCCTGATGATGTTCTGGAGTTGTATCATTAAATCGGTTCCAAGTAAAACTGAACAGCGTCGGCTTCTGGCTCGTGTGCCAGGGACTATATGCGCTACCTCCCGAAACACAATCCTGCCAAACCAGCATACCGAGTCGGTCGCAGTGATAATACCAACGCTCGCTTTCAATCTTGATATGTTTACGCAACGTATTAAAACCGGCCGATTTCATAGCCTCTATGTCATATACCAGCGCATTATCGGACGGCGCAGACATCAGTCCGTCAGGCCAGTAGCCCTGATCCAGCACACCGCGCACAAAATACGGCGAGCCGTTCAAGTGAACCCTTGGCACGCCCGCCACGTCTTTCTTTACCTCAACAGTACGAAACGCGCAATAACTGTGAGCCGCATCGACGACCACGCCATCTCGCTGCAGCGTAACTTCCACGGCATAGAGGTGCGGACTCTCCGGCGACCAAAGCTGCGGGTCATCCACGTGCAGCTCAGCGGATATCTCCCCTGCCTCGTCCACCGGAAGTGTGGCGAGAAGAACGTCTTGTCCAAGCTCGTCTTTGAGCGATAGCTCCAGCTTAAACGCGCCCGTTTGTACTCCGGCCAGCCCGCTTGCCTGTAAGTTCGCTCTAACCTCAAGCGCGCCAAACATATCACCCTTCAGCGTTAGCGACTCAAGGTGAACCGCAGAAACAATCTCGTACCACACGCTTTGCCAAATGCCACTCTGAGCGGTGTACCAAATGTCGCCACGCGAAAGTCGCTGCTTTCCACGCAGTTGAGAGCCAGTGTCACTTGGATCCCAAACGCAAAGCACGAGCTCAGCCGTATCCGCACTGTCTGCCGTGTCCGCACTGTCTGCCGTTGCCGCACTTTCTGTCCTCACAGCAGACGCAGCGCTCTCTCCCGTTTCAGGCGAGCCAAGTAAATCTGTCACATCAAAGGAAAACGGTAAATAACCACCAGTATGCGTACCAGCAAGCTTGCCATTCACAAAGCACGTGCACATCCAGTCAACCGCTTCAAAATGCAGAATAAGTCGCTGGTCATCGGCCAGTTTAGGTATTTCAATTTTACGCTTATACCACAAAAGCTCATTTGGACGTACCGTACGACCAACACCAGAGAGCGGAGCTTCTGGCGAAAACGGCACCACAATTTGTCCGTCCCAACGAGAAGGAATTGCCTGTCGTGCAAGGGTCTCTACATCAACCCCGCCATCTACCAGCACAATCGCATAATCCCACACGCCGTTCAGCATCACGTAATTGTCGCGCTGCATACGAGGACGCGGATACTCAGACAACACATTCGACGGGTCAAGCGCCTCTCCCCAAACAGTCGTCAGAGAATTGAGTGTCTCCTCCGTATGCTTTTTGGGCGCACTTGCCAAAACGCGACGAATATCCAGCATGGTATCTCTCGTTTCTCCTGAAGCAGCAGGTACAAGCACATGACAAGCCAGCGTGACGTATGTATATCATAGCCACTTCGTAAAAGAATTTATATAGCGAGAAAACCAAACAAATCCCAGTTCAATTACGAACTAAGACTCAAATAAGTCTGGAGCTCAAATAGGGCTGAAGCTCAGCTTCACTCAAAAACCACCCAAATGTTAACGCTTGGGAAACCACGGAATACAGCGATTAACACGCTTGCAGTACTCTTTGTACTCATCGCCAAACTGCTCGAGAAGCCACTTCTCCTCTGTAGCCTGCATCATCACAGTTAAAAGCGCCCAAAACACAAGGGGTAGTGGAAGCAGATAAAGGTTACTAGAGAGCAGCGCTGCACCTGACATGACAAACGCAAATGCGGAGTAGATAGGGTTTCTTACCAGCGCATAAACGCCAGTGGTCACCAGCTGATTTGCGATGATTTTCTCGCGAAGTTTTTCTTTAATGGCAGCGGAAACCCACAGCCAGATGCCCACAATCAGAAAAGCCGTGCCTACGGCATGCATTACGCCAACCGTTGCTCGGATACGCAGATACGGAAGAAAACCCAGCTTGGACAGGGTGACACACGCAACTGTCAGCGCAGTGATGGCAATCACATAAGCGGGGCCGACACCAAGTACCGGAAGATGATCCTTCTTCTCGTTCTGAGCAGACATTCGATAAACTCCGTTCAGTTGGAAGTTTGTTAGCTTTAACTAACTGCGATATAAAGTTTACACTTAAAACTGCACTTTTACATGGTTTTTTTGGTTTGACTTCATTGATTTTGTTTCTTCGAATCTTCAAATCAATCGCTTATCAAGGTATTGAAAAAATACCTGTCTAAGTGTCCATTACACTGGACACTCATAAACCTTTTTAAGCCTATGATTACTCAACAATGAGAAATGAATTACCTGCGCAAACGGCTGATTTTTCTCTAACATATCTGAAAGGAATACACCGTGGAGCGAACAATTGACGTATCTACAAACCTAAGCACACAAGTTGCACCTGACACTATTAACGTTGATATCACTATTAAAGGAACTTCTAAAACTCGTGAAGAATGCACTGCTAGATATAATGTGCTGGTACAAACAATAAAAGAAGCGCTCGAGAAGAACAGACTTTCAGCATCAATTTTAAAAAACAACAGATACTCAGTTTCAGCTCACGAAATCAAGCAGTATCAAAAAGAAAAGTGGGATCGTTATTATGTTGCTCACACAATTGTTGAAGGATTCGATTTTCGTGCAGAATTGTCCATTAAAGAACAACTTGAAACAAACCTTGTAGAGAAAATCTGGAAAGCGCTTAGTTCGTGTGGAGATGAAGTGACTTTCTCAGTTGAATTCGCAATAGAAAATGAAAAACCTATTAAAAACAAGCTTTCTACTGACGC
This sequence comes from uncultured Atopobium sp., assembly GCA_916715765.1. GTDB lineage: Bacteria > Actinomycetota > Coriobacteriia > Coriobacteriales > Atopobiaceae > Lancefieldella. The sequence continues at coordinate 22,720 of CAKAPG010000004.1, read as the reverse complement.
TATTATTACATGCCGTCAGCAAGCTAGCCTTCTTGCCAAGGCAGCCGACGCAAAGGTTGTTGGACTAAAAAATGCAACTTATGACATTAAGGAAAAAGACTTTGTCTACAAAGCCTGCGCATGTAGCGCGTATGACGATTTCGAGAGTAGAAACCAAGTTCCTACATTTGATCCGTCAGATATAGATGTTAATTGCTACGTCAGCACTACATGGGACATCGAGCTCCTACCACCAGATGATCTGCTGTAGCCACACAATCTACCGCACTTCAAAGGGTTTCTCGCCTGGCGAGAAACCCTACTAATAGCAAGCCGTTTCGGGCGCACCCCGTTTACTGGTAGCGAAGCGATTCCACAGGTTTAAGCTTTGAGGCTCGACGAGCAGGCCAGTAGCCAAAGATGAGTCCGATGCCAATGCAGATTCCCGAGGTAATCATCACAATGTTTGGAGTAATAATAGGCGTGATACCAGTTTCAAGCTGTATCATGCTGCCAAACGAGCCGGCCAGGCCCCACGCTCCAGCGTAACCCAAGGCAATGCCAATCACGCCGCCCATAATGCAAATCAGAATGGACTCGCACAGGAACTGCTTGGTGATGTCGGACGCGCGAGCACCCAGAGCCTTACGCAGACCAATCTCCCTAATACGCTCCGTCACATTAGTGAGCATCATGTTCATGATGCCAATGCCGCCAACCAGAAGAGAAATACTTGCCGTGGCGGTAACCAGGACCTGGAACGACATCAGTGTTGCATTCATCTGCTCAATGATGGACGAGAGTGTCATAACCGTCACGCGGTCTTCTGCTTGCGCGGAAGGAATGTTAAACCAGTCCAGCAACCAGGACTTTGTTTCATCCGCAAGCGCCTTCATGTCAACGTTTTCGCGAGCGTAACCAAAGACCTGGCTGATAGTTTTGGTGCCCGTCAGGCGCGCGGAATACGTGGAGTACGGTATATAGGCCAGCAGTGTATCGCCTTGCCCGCCTCCATTTGGACCACTGTCAACCACGCCCACAATGGTGTAGCTGTCGTTGTTGATGCGAACAACCTGTCCAATGGAAGCATCTGCACTGCCAAAGAGCTTCTCGGCAGACAACTTGTCGAGAAGAACGTTTCTAGATGTGTCGTCTACGTCGGACTTTGTAAAGAGCGAGCCCGCAGATGCCTTGAGGCCCATGACGGTAAAGTAGTCGGGTGTGCAGCCGATGATTCGCGCGTCAAACTGCTTCTCAGCCGAGTTGACGCGGGCCATGGTGGAGTCGATGCCGGTCACAAGCTCGTAGCCAGGTACACTAAGCTGCAGCATGTCAAGATCTTGCTGCGTGACCTCGCGGTCTGGCCACGCGTATATCATGACCATACGCGACTGGTTAAGGCCCAGAGAACTGACCAGCGAATACTTGATGCCATCGATAAGCGCCGTCATGGCAATAACCGCGCTGATGCCAATAACAATACCCAGCACCGTCAACAAGCTGCGACCGCGGTTAGCGTTGAGCGCAGATAGGGTTTCTCGCAGCAGATCCATCAACCTCATAGCGCGACACCTCCCGTCGCGGCATGTGCGCCCGTCGCGGCATGCGCGCCCATCGCGGCATGTGCGCCCGGTGCAGCGTGCGCGCCCGTCGCGGACTGAGCAGCATGTTGCTTCACAAACTCCTTTTCTTGCTCGTCCGTGAGCAGGCGACCGTCACGAATATGCACCACGCGGTCGGCCCAAAACGCGGTCTCGGGGTCGTGCGTAATCAACACGATTGTCTTGCCGCGCTCTTGCATGGACTTGAACGTGTTGAGGACCATTTCACTTGTTGCAGAGTCCAGGTTGCCCGTTGGCTCGTCGGCAAAAATGACTGCCGGGTCATTTACCAGTGCGCGAGCAATAGCCACACGCTGTACCTGACCTCCGGAAAGCTCGTTTGATTTATGCTCGTAATACTCCTCGGGCAGGCCAACAGAACGCAGCGCCTTCCAAGCGCGCAGCTCTCGCTCTTTTGCGGGAATGTCCGAGTAGATAAGCGGCAACATAACGTTTCGCAGCACCGTAGTGCGCGGTAACAGGTTAAACGACTGGAAGACAAAGCCCAGACGCGTAGCGCGAATCTCCGCCAAGTCGTCGTCGGAAAGGTCTGCAACCTCAAGTCCCTCTAGCTTGTACGAGCCGGAAGTAGGCGTGTCCAGGCACCCCAAAATGTTCATCAGGGTTGATTTGCCTGAACCAGACGGACCCATGATACAAAGAAACTCGCCCTTCTCCACAGTTAGCGAAACGCCACGTAAAGCGTGCGTCAAACCCGCGGCCGTCTCGTAAATGCGATGCAGCTTATGTACCTCAATTACCTTGGACATGCGCGTCGCCTACTTGGAGTCTTTGGAGCCCGTTGTGTCGGACGTTGTACTGGTCGTCGAGCCGGACGTTGCACCTGCGGGAGCGTCCATCGCCGCACCTTGAGATGGGCCGCCGGCGCCACCGCCAATCATCACCTCAGTGCCGTCCTCAATACCAGCACCCTCAATGACGGCCGTCGTAGAACTTTGTGCCTTTACGGTCACTGGTACACGCTTTACCTGCGGATATCCCTTCTCGTCACGAGAAGTAACCACGTTGACGTAAGCTCCGTCGCCGTCGTCCATAACGGCAACAAGAGGCACGGTCAGCACGTTGTCCATATGCTGAATCATGATGTCCACGTTGGCGGTCATACCCGGCTTGATGGAGGCGTCGGGACTGCTAATAAGCAGGTCAACGGTGTAAGAAACAATGGATCTACCAGGGTTATCGTAACTTGCGCCCGCGTCGGCACCGTTGGACGAGACGGCAGAAACGTGAGTGACCACTGCATCGCAATACAGATCTCTCAGAGCTGTAAAGCTGACCTGTGCCTTCTGGTCAACGGCGATGCGAGAAATGTCTACCTCGTTTATCTGGACGTTTACCTTCATCTGGGAAAGATCCGCGATAGTAATCAGAGGACCAGCGTTGCCAGCACCCGGCGCGGACGAGCCAACAGAAGCGCCGTTCACCGCATTCATCACGATGACCGTACCGTCGCATGGAGCGGTGACTACACGCTTATCTGCCTGGGCAATTGCGTCATTGTAAGCAGATCGTGCCTCCTCAAGTGCAATCTGAGCGCTCTCCAGATTTGCCTCCGCCGCTTCCACGGCAGCAGCAATGGACGCAGCGTTTGCCTCCTGTCCGTCCTCGCCCGCCTCGGGGACACCGTTGCGTGCGGACGCTAGAGCTGAGCGAGCCTTACTGACCTCGTTCTCGGCTGCTTTTACCTGCTGAGATGCCTTACGAACAGCCTTATCCAGCTCATCATTCTTGATAGTAAAGAGCTTGTCGCCTTTATGGACGTACGTGCCCTCAGAAACCTGAACGTCCTGAATAATGCCATCTACCTCGGGAGTTACCACAGTTGACGACACGGGCTTAATGGATCCAGACGCGGAAACAGAATCGCTGAACTCGCCGCGCGTGACAAACGTGGTGCTTGGCATCACGGTGGTGTTCTGGTTCTGGCCGCCTTGGCACATAGGTAAAATGAACAATGTGACGAGAAGAACAAAGACTCCAGCGGCTATTCCTGCCTTAATAAGTTTCTTTTTACGACGAGCTTTACGGTGACGAGCCAAACTCTCGTACGCCTCACGAGCCTCAGCGTCTTCCTCACTCTCGCCTGGTGAAATAACGCCTATCTGCGAGCCTAGGTTAGTTGTCTGATCAGCAACCGTTGGCAGCGTGGATGCAAATGCTGCCTGCTGATATCCCTCGGGTGGCGTGGGGATGTTGGGTACCCCGGCGTCCGCACCAGCAGCACCCGCACCGCCAGCGTCCGCACCTGCGACGCCCGCACTCGCATTTCCCTCGTTAGCTTCTTGCTTTGAACCGTGGTTGAAGTGAAGCATAGGTCCCTCCGAATTCCATGCTTAAAACACGAGAAATCCCAGAAGAAATCAATTTGACCTTTTAGTTTATATAAAATTTTTCAGCAGAAGTTAGCTTGCTTGAACAACTACGGCGAGCGGTATAAAAGCAGCGGTCTATGTCAGCGAGCTACTCAAACACAGACGCGCAACCACCGTAACTGTCCAACGTGTTTCTCGCCCCTATTGCACCACAAGCTCAAAGTTGTCATTTAATCGCTGAATGCGCCATTTTATAGATGTAGCGGAATCAATCAGCGAGAGATCGTGTGAGACCAGTAACAAAGCTCCTGGATATTCAGACAGTAAACGTTCAAGCGCTACGGTCGAACCAAGGTCTAAATAGTTAGTTGGCTCATCCATCACAACCAGCTCCGGTGACTCGAGTATTCCCAGCGCAAGCATAAGCTTTCTCATTTCACCTGGACTGGTTGACTCACCCGCAAGAACATAATCAGGATCTGAGTTAAGTTGTGCCACAATAGACAACACTCTTCCGCGTTGGGAGTTTGATAATCCTTTAATTTTTCTTAATGTCTCTTTTTTCTGCAGTTCAGTTGGTTCCTGAGGAATATATAACATTCGCACATCGTCAGAAATACTTGAAATAATATTTTTTATCAGCGTTGTTTTGCCACAGCCATTATCGCCAACAACACCAATATGATCCGTATTACCAATAAACAGCGGTGGAGTTTGTAGGTAGCTCTCTCCCATAAGAATGTCAGTAGGTTCCATCCTCAATAAAACTTTTCTCTTACTTGCTTCACTATCCAGCCAGATATTGGAATCGTATTGTTTCTCAACCTGAATACCTGTGGCTTTACCTGTTGCCTTCTCAAGTCTATCCAACATGCGAGCAGCAAGCTTCCCAGCTTTACCGTCTTGACCTGAAACTATATAGCCCCGCTTTTTTGCACGCGCATCACTGTCATGCTTATCAATGTTTCTTCCACTTTTACGAGCCTGAACTCTAGAAGCCTCTTCTCTGCGCCGTTGGGTTTCTCGCTCTATGCGAGCCTTCTCTTTTTGCGCTGTTTCCTTTGCGTGCAATGCGCTAGACCGTTCAAGCTCTACCTGGAATGATGCCCGAGAATAACCACCGGCTCTCATGTTTGCCGTGCCGTTAGCTACAAACAAGCATTGAGTGCAGAGCTTATCCAGCAACTCCCTATCATGTGAGATAAGCACCCCAATACCCTTGAACTGCGACAAGGCCGAAAATAGAGCATGCTTTGTTGATACATCTACATGATTGGTAGGCTCATCTACCACAAGAACGTCAGGTGAAGCCCATAAAGCACACGATACCTGGAGTCGCTTCTGTTGGCCGCACGAAAGCGTTTCAAAATGCCAAGGCCAATCATCCTCTAAAGAGAGATCTCGCTTTAATTTAATTGCCACATCATCATAGGCAACAGCAAAATCAAAAAGATTCGGTGGGGTCTCCGTTGCATTTTGAGCACAATATACCGAGAAAACCGATGGACTTATAACTCCCTTATCAGGCTGCAATAAACCACATACGATACGGGCAAGGGTTGTTTTTCCAGATCCGTTATTACCAACAAAGCCGGTCCATCCTTGTGGAAGCACAAAAGTCACATCATGTAAGGTAGGCTCCACCGCTGAAGGATAGATATATTCAATATTTGAAAGATTAAGCTGCATGATACCTCGGTTCTGCCGAAGACCACGCGGAGTAGCATGCAATTATACGCAGATAAATGACGGTGAATTAAGACATGATTAAGCAATACTACACCCGCGGTAGTGTCGTCAGCGACGTTACGTGAATTCGGGTTTTATGAGTATCGCTAGTTGTTCATGCACCTAATCCCTTCTCGCACCAGCGCTTGCCAAAGGCCCTGGTGAATCAATTGAACTTATAGTAGCTTGCAAGACTTACGGTAACAAGAGATATTCTGCGGTCATCTTCCTAAGCAGAATCGTTATCGGCAAAAATCTAGCAAGCTTTTGCGAAAAACAGTCTACTTCTTGCCGATATCGGCAAAATCCAAAAACTGAATAACATAAAAAATACTGTCCACTGAAATGGACAGTATTTGAGGTTGAATATTTGTAGCCACTAGCAAACCGGATTGCCATACTCACGCAACATAGCGTCACGGTTAATAATCCACTGCTTACCATACTTACGGGCATCCACGCCTGGAACTATCTTGCCGTATGAAACAGCCTTACGCAGAGTGGACTCGCTTAAACCCCAAAGCTCGCTAGCATCCGAAAACGATATGAGTCCATCAAAGGGTGTCACGACCTCGATTCCGTTCTCCCACAACTCGTCGCAAGAGAGATCAAGGTCATCGTTCCAGATAATACCGTAGCCGCCTTGATCAATCTCTACTTCTCTGAACAGCGATTCGTTATCCTCCAATGTCTTAAAGACCGGGAAACGATGCATAAGTGGAGCTACATCGTAGATTTTTGTAGTGCCGTTGGTAAACTGAACGCTTAACTTTAAGCCAGTCAGAGCAGAGACATCTTTTACCTTATGAAATTTCATAATCTGCCTCCCTTAGACAAGCGGATCGATTTTCTTAAATTCTTGCGTCTCCCACATATCAAGAAGCTCAGTTTGGTGAATCTCTATCCACTCGCGCACCATACCAGCAGCACGAGTCGGCAGACTACCATCAATCTCCTCACCCGAATTAATATCAAAAGCTGCAGTATCCTCACCATAAATCGCATGGATATGAGGCGGATTGTGCTCTGAGCCCAAGAAATACATACGTATAACTATCCCGTAAAACCTTGCAAGTGTAGGCATCTGTATCCTTTCTTTTTGACAAGTATATCACGATAACGTGATATACTCCATAATTCATCCTTAACCATTACCACCTGCTATTGAACTGCCTCCCATTTCTTGGACACAGTTCACTACATACCTATTGTTTATAATGAGGCTTCGTCATCGCGAGAAGATGAGTTTCAAATTTGCATACCTCATCGCAACAAAACCTCACTAATCTCATGCGCTCCTCAGAGATTGACTCTTTTCCCGATTACGCGAACAGCGTCCATGGCATGCACCACTGAGACCGCGGAGGCATATGGATTCAGACGCGTATATGCGCTCCATATGCGGGCAATTTCATCGGAGCCTTCAATCTCTCGACTAACAAGCTCATAGTCTTTCATAACGTCTGAAGAACCGCGATGCTCAGACGTCCGCTGTACAGCCTCCCGCAGCGTCTCCCAGTCAATCATCTGTTCGTATAGTTTTACGAGCGTGGCGAGGTCGTACAGATCTCGAGCACGCGTGGTAGCGACACCACGCTTCACTACCGCCTCGAACTTCTCTGCGATACACGTCTCTAACGGGTACGACATCAAATGAATCAACCTTTCCCCAAACAGGGTGGGGAACTGGTATTCAATCTCCCTCGGGGTGATGATGTCGCCCGTCGTGACATCAACCTTCAATGGTGTCCTCATACGCCCGAATGTCGCAGTCAGATGCGCACGCAATCCGCCGTAGTCGTCGTCCTTGCGGATGGGCTCTACTCGCTCGAACGCAAAGTCAATCCCATCTCCTAAGTTGATGGAACAAATATCTCGCATGGCAGCTGCAACTGTCTCTTCGCTCACTGTCAGAGCTCTAATAGTCGCGTCTAAATCCATGGTGGTACGCTGTGCGACACCCATCATCGAGGAAAGAAGCAACCCGCCCTTGATGACGAAGTGTTCACGGTACTGCGTCCTCTCTAGCCTCATAAGAAGGTGCTCGAAGAAATAGCGCTGCATAATCTCCTGGGCAGAAAGGCCGTGCTCCTTTGCCAGAGCCTTCGCTTTGCCTCTCAGGCTCGCGTCGTTGAGGATTGTCATGACAGCACCTCCAAGTACATCTGAATCTCTGCAGTTGCGTTCATGACCTTTGCATAACGCATCAGCTGGGGCAAGTTCTTCTCGGGAGAGTCAAAGTACGCATTCATGGCCTGTCTGAGAAGTTGGGTGTCAGCCTCGCCGCGTCTGCGCGCCATCACAAGGTCACAGATGCTGCGTTCACGGTCGTAAAGCAACAGCGGTGTGCCCGCGGGAGACTCGCCTTGCACCACACCCAAACCATAGAGCCCCTTGTCCTCATGCGAGACAAGGCAGTTGGGGAACTCCCCTACTATGCCATCTTCCTTGTATCCCCGGGGGAGCGAGACCTCGTACACACCCGGCACGATATCAGTCATGCCATGGAGGTAGAGCGAGCTACTGCAGCGAAAGACGACCTTCGGCCAGCGAAGCGAGATGACGGCGAAGTCATCTAGCGGTGCATCTGCGAGTGCAAAGACCCCACGGCTCTCCTTGACCGCTATGCCCTGAGAGACGAGCAGCTGCAACATGCTCGATGAGAAGCCCGCCTCACGTGCCTGTTTGGTGGTAACACGACCGGCGCTTTCATGCATGAACTTTATGAGGGCATCTTTCTTCGTTTTTTCCTCCAATGGTAAGACATACGACAATCATACTTATAATATAGTATATATTGCCATAGTCTTAGATATGATTAGATAATTTAAAGCTTGCATGGGAGGGTGCAGAAAACATTTTAGGCGTGTTGATGTAGGCGCGCGTAGCTACACGGGAATTATTTGACATAAGCAAGCAGACGTTTTCTGCACACTTTTCACTGTGCTACCAAAGCGTTATCCCTTACATAGGTTCTTGCTCAGATAAAAGATTTTCTATGGTTGAACGAACTGCGGCTTGAACCGTTCTTCCGTTTGACTCGGTAACGAGGATTTTTCTTGCCGCTAACCGTATCACCTGCTGGCGATTGATATCTTCATGATTGACAATCTGAAACAACTGCTTATCTGCTTCTATTTCCAATATTTTCAATAAATTGTTTGGAGAAAAGTCTTCGAAGTAGATACTTTTATCAATTCGGAAATAGATCGGATCCCCAAGGTTTCTTCTTGGGGTCGTGTCCCGAAAAGTGGTGTAAGCAAGCATTTCAGGTGTTTAAAAGAAGTGCGGTTATTTCCTAAAATATAGTCACCACAACCAATTCAGAAAGGAAATAACCGCAATGCAAACTCTACACGAAACTGAGCTCTCCTACACCCAAGATCACAAATTAGATCTTAACGGTATGGCACGAACACTGCTGGAAGACTTAGTGAATACCGTAATGGTTGAACAAGTAGAAGAGCTTGGTTGTGTTCGTAATGGATACCGTGAGCGAAAGCTTGTAACCAAGTGAAGCCCTCATATTTAAAGTACCTAAGCTTCGTTTGATAGCGAAAAAGCCCGTAGATCATTCGCCGACCAGGTCCGCACTCGCATGACATGGCGTTACGGTTAACAATCCGCTGCTCCATCTGTCACCATATGCACAGCACGATATGGTTATGTAGATAGTCGGACACCTGACGACAACGACCAGAGCGAGGACAATCACTCCAAGTACCATGCTTGCGAAGCTAGCTACCGCAATATTGTCGATGCAGCAGCTGACTCAGGGTTTTGCGCTCAGCGCTCATAATTCGAGAGAATCATCCAGCCGGCCCCACGACATGCTGAAGTCATTCAGAGTTGTTATTTTCCTCTACCGAACTTGACAGCATCATCGTGCATCGTTCATACAAAAAAGGACCGTCATTTTCTCATTCAGCTATAAACGCTAACTTCTTTAGTCTCATCATTCTCAGTCTCATCATTCTCAGTCTCATCATTCTTGAAACATTCCTTGTAATTCAGCGGGTTGGTTAGTGGTCGAGAATCATTATTGGAGGATTCTGTTTGTTTGTGCTGCTCTTCTTGCTCAGAAACGGAGGGTTTTAGTCTCGATTTCAAAAATGTTACCAGTTTATAAAACCAAGTTACTACGTAATAAAACCAATATCGAGACAGCTTGCCATTTTCTCTTCTAATCCAACAGCGTCCAGCGGCATCCTCGAAAATGAATACATCAACTTTCCATTTCTCATCGTTGATGATCGGCCGTACTTTACCAATCGTTTCTTTAATTACAGACAGTTCCTCAGGATAGGTCCAAGGACGCTTATCGGGTTTGTTGTTATCAACAACAGCAAATGAGATGAACTCCCCGGGAACCAAGATGGGTTGAAGAAGGAGTGTCTTCACTGGCTTGTCTTTCCTACTACCTTTTTTCATTTTGTATGCTTCCCCATAAACAGCCAGATTTCTAATAGGGATCTGCGATTGGTTGAGCAATATTATTCCAGCATGGTACTGTGGTTTATCTTCACGCGGAGGCTGCCCGAACTTATTGCCACTATTTCGCGAATCGTTTTCTTCCTTCTCGTCACAACGGTCATCGTCAACGCGCGCCCACCAAGCACTGATCTGCTCAGCCTGAGCTCTAATCTTCTCCTTATGGCCTCGATAGCCTTGAAAAAGCGCTATAGTCGAACCCATGACAGCCAATACTGGCGTTGCAATATCTTTGATAAACGACATCAAATCCATTAGACGCTCCAAAAAAAACATTATCAATTCGAATATCGTTAGCGCTGTCCCCCCGTCATTTGAAAAGGACTGCTTCCTCTATAGTAAAACATCATCATTCTGAACTACCTCCCATTTCTTGGACATAAGAAATGGGAGGCAGTTCATATTCCAAGGAGTTTCTATTTCAGATGCTTTCATTGCTACTGCAGATAAAACAGTGCCTTATTTTCAACTGGCAGCGTCTACGTACAAAGACAAATACACTCTTTCAGTCCGTACCTATGCGAGTGGGAAAAGTTTTGATTTGCTTTGTTCTGTTGTGGACAATATCTGTAGTGCGCTTGAAAATTTATAGCAATTCTTCAGCTCAAGTTTTGCTTTATCCAATATTTTGATTGCCGTTGCTGGACTTTCAGCCACAACTATTCAACCGTTACTGACTTTGCAAGGTTTCTTGGCTTATCAACGTCACAACCACGTGCAAGAGCCACGGAGCGCGCAAAAAGTTGGAGAGGTACCGAAGCAATGATTGGCGAGAAGGCATCTCTGACTTTAGGCACGTAGATGATATAGTCGGCATGCTTTTTGATTTCCTGATCACCTTCGGTCGCCACGGCAATAATCATGGCGCCGCGTGCTCGAGATTCTTGGATATTGGAGATCATCTTGTCGTATACCGGAGAGTTAGTTGCCACGGCAATGACAGGATAGCCTTTGGACAGAAGTGCAATGGGGCCATGCTTCATTTCTCCTGCAGCATATGCCTCAGCATGAAGATAGCTAATTTCCTTGAGTTTAAGGGCACCTTCGTAGCAAATAGCGGCTCCCATGCCACGACCAATGAACAAAGCATTATTGGCATCTTTGCAGGCCTGCGCGGCAATGTCGATAGCTTTTGTATCGCTGAGGACTTCTTCGACCTGCTCGGCGGTATCGGCAAGTTCTTTAAAGAGCAAGCGTATCTGAGCAATTGAGAGCTTTCCTTTTGCCTGTGCAAGAACCATAGCAAGAAGCGTTAGGCTCACAATTTGGCCAAGGAAAGATTTGGTTGAGGCAACGGCAATCTCCTTGTTAGCCTTAGTGTAGATAACACCGTCAGACTCACGGGCCACGGGACTACCAATAACGTTGGTGATGCCAAAAACCTTAGCGCCTTTGATGCGGGCGTCGCGGATGGCGGCCAAAGTGTCAGCAGTCTCACCGGACTGAGAAACAGCAACTACCAGCGTTGACGGAGTAATAATGGGATTTCGATAACGAAATTCACTCGCAGCTTCAACTTCGACAGGTATGCGTGCCCAACCTTCAATAAGCTGACGGGCGATAAGACCAGCATGATAGCTAGTTCCGCAGGCAATGATATAAACGCGATCAATTAAACGGAGCTGTTCCAAGGACATGCCCAGTTCATCAATGGAAAGTACACCGTTGGTCAGACGTCCTGCAAGGGTATCGCGGATGACACGAGGCTGCTCATGGATTTCTTTGAGCATGAAATCGGGGTAGCCGCCCTTCTCGACAACATCAACATCCCAATCAACATGCATGACCTTAGGTTGAATGGGATTTCCATCAGCATCGGTATAGCTGATACCATCGGGCTCCATAACAGCAAACTCATTGTCGCCAAGAACAGTGACATCTCGGGAGGCTTCGATAACCGCAATGATGTCAGATGCAACGTAGCTGCCCTTCTCGCCATGTGCAAGGACAATGGGAGAATCTTTGCGAGTAACTACAATGCGACCGGGTTCCTGAGAGCATATAACAGCAAGGCCATAGGTTCCTACAATTTGCGAGCATGCCTTGGCAACAGCATCGCGAAGGTTGCCTCTGTAGGCTTCTTCAATAAGGTGAGAAACGACTTCAGTATCGGTATCGCTGCGGAATTTGTGCCCCCGAGTCTCAAGCTGCTCACGGAGTTCGGCAAAGTTCTCGATGATGCCGTTGTGTACGACGGCAATTTGATTGTCACAAGAGGTATGTGGGTGGGCGTTGCGCGCACTTGGAGCGCCGTGCGTTGCCCAACGGGTATGTCCGATGCCACAGGGGTTTGCATTATTGAGGTACTCCACCGCTTCAGCTAATCCCGCAACTTTTCCTACGCGATGTACGACCGTAAGTTCTTCGTTGGTTGTGTTTTGCAAAGCAATGCCGGCAGAATCATACCCACGGTATTCGAGACGTTTAAGACCTTCAATGAGGACATCTTTTGCACTTTGGTGTCCGGTAAAACCAACGATGCCGCACATATATAAACTCCAATCGTGTGCTTCTGGGAGTGTCACAGAAACGATTAGTTTTAATCAACCCACTCTATATTTTAGCGAGTTATATAGGCGAACTTGTATGGTATTAAAAATGAAGACCAGATTATGCAAAATGATGTAAAAATGCTATTTGAATATTTACCACGGCAGTTGGCTAATATTTACCACGGCAGTTGGCAAATACTTATCAGAAAGCGAATAGCGGCTACGCGATTCAAACGGGACATAATGATACAAATGGGCTATTGACTGAGTTTCTCTGCGTCTATCCTTTATAAGTTAGATAGAGCTAACCGAAAGGAGACGCATTATGTCTGAAACACCCTCAGTCAAGAAAAAAGGATTGCAACCGAAGGACCTTATAAACATCGGTATCTTCACCGCTCTCTACTTCATAATCATCATGGCTGTGGCAATGCTGGGCTACGTTCCTATATTCATTCCATTGCTCTCCGTCATCTGCCCGCTTATCGGAGGCATTCCGTACATGCTCTACATTACAAAAGTAAGGCATTTCGGGATGGTCTTCATCATGGGAACCATCCTCGGACTCCTTATGGGTCTCGGTGGCATGGGCGTATATGCCTTTATTACAGGGCCAGTATGTGGTCTTCTCGCCGACCTTGTCCTCAGAAGCGGTAACTATAACAGCGCAGGACGCGCCATAATTTCACACGGAGTCCTGAGCGTATGGTTGATAGGCAACTATATTCCCATCATCGTAAATCGTGCGAGCTACTTTGCAGGTATCGCCTCTGGCTACGGACAGGAATATGCCAACGCCCTCTCCAGCTACATTCCTGACTGGAGCCTTCTACCTCTTGCTCTTGCTGCATTTATCGCAGGGTGTATCGGAGCCGTCATTGGCAAGAAACTTCTCCACAAGCACTTTGAGCGAGCCGGCATCGCATAATGAAAAAGGGGCTGTTCCTCTCAACTGCCAATAACCGAGGGCTCGTGCTTGATCCCCGCACTAAAGTGCTTGCCACACTCGTCGTCTCAACAATTATGCTTGGGTCTTATAACGTGGGGCCTCTCCTTGTGGTTAAGCCGCTGCTTATTGCAACACCTTTCATCATGCTAGCCCTCTCTCACCGTTTCCGCTCAGCAATCACATACCTCACGCTATACGGAGCTGCAAGCGCTGTGGCGGCAATCGCGGAATCATGCCTCACTGGAGTTGCTCTCTTTGCCACGCTAGGCATCTCGGGAATCGTAAGGCAGTTCGCCCCTGGTATTGCCATGGGAACCTGGCTAGTCACAACCACGTCAGTGAGTGAGTTTATGGCAGCATGCGACCGTATGCACATGCCTCAGGCAGTAGAAATTCCCTTTGTCGTAATGCTTCGATACTTCCCAGCGATAGCCGACGACTACCGACAGATAGCTGCTGCTATACGCATGCGCAGCAGCAAGACGTTCAGAAACCCTATCTCCGCTATCGAGAATTGCCTGGTACCTCTGCTTGTCTCGGCAGTGCGAGGCGGAGAAGACCTCTCTGCCTCAGCGTTGGTACGAGGGCTTGGTGGACCAACAGCTCGCACAAACATACATGAAGCGCGTATGCGCGTACGAGACTGGATAGTAATCGTCCTTCTCGCCATAGCCGCTATCTGCGCGGTGGTCACGCCGTTGCTCTACTACTAGGATCAAAATGATAGAGATAAAAAATGCGTGCTACCAATATCAGGCAAGCGAGAAAAACAACCTCTCCGAGGTCAACCTTAACGTAGCCCCTGGTGAAGTAGTCTGCCTGACGGGTGCCTCAGGATCTGGAAAAACAACCCTAACAAGGCTCGTCAATGGCCTCATCCCCCATTATTATGAGGGGAAGCTCTCGGGGAAGATTAAGGTTTGTGGTCTTACACCTTCCAACCACGAGCTTTGGGAACTAGCGCCAAAGGTCGGATCGGTCTTCCAGAACCCTAAAACCCAGTTCTTCTGTCTGGACACAACTGGTGAACTCGCATTTGCGTGTGAGAACCAAGGAATAATACCTGACAAGATACGCGCACGACTAAAGAACGTCACCAACGAGCTTGAGCTCTCAGATCTTATCGACCGCAGCTGCCTTTCTCTTTCTGGTGGAGAAAAGCAACGAGTCGCATGTGGTTCGGCCACTATGCTTGACCCAGATGTTCTTGTCCTTGACGAGCCATCCTCCAACCTTGACTTCGCCTCCATTGGGCTTCTCCGAAAGATTGTTGCAAAATGGAAAGCCGAGGGTCGCGCCGTGCTCATCTCCGAGCATCGACTCCATTGGTTGGAGGGCATCGCCGATCGCATTATTGTGATGCGTTCAGGCAACGTGGAACGCGAACTTACCTCCAAACAATTCTACGCGGCAACAGCTGCCGAGGCGCGAGCACTTGGCCTGCGTGCACCAACTTTTGCAGCTATTGCAGCTGAACAGTGCTGCACACGGGGCGATAAAAACGAGTTTGTAGAAATACGGGATATGAACTATCACTATCCACAATCAAACCGTGGCAGCAGCGTTTCTCGTATCTCTTTTAGACGAGGTGGCGTCACCGCTATCATCGGAAGCAATGGTGCCGGAAAATCCACCTTCGCACGCTGTCTCTGCGGTCTTGTTCGCAATTGCAAGGGAACCATAGACGTCGGAGAAGGTCCTGCTCCACTCTCAAGCAGATCAAGAAACGGCTACTTGGTTATGCAAGACGTGAGCCATCAGCTCTTCCGAGAGAGCGTATTTGATGAGGTACTCGACTCCATGAGACGTGCTGACGAGCACCTTACCCGTACTATACTTGCATCGTTAGACTTAACTGAACTGGCACAACGCCATCCGCTCTCACTTTCAGGCGGGCAGATGCAACGCGTTGCGCTTGCTGCGGCGCTTGCATCAGAGCGTGATCTACTTGTGCTTGACGAACCCACAAGCGGACTCGACCTTGCTCATATGGAGCAGGTTGCCGCAAGCGTTACCGCCGCAGCGGCAGAAGGCCGAGCTGTTGTGGTTGTAACACACGATCCTGAGTTCATCAGAGCATGTTGCACCGACTTTGCCCGCATGGAAGACGGATTGTTTGTAGACCAAGGCGTGCTCGACAATGCTGGCTGGTCAAAGGTACTGTCATTCTTTGAAAACGCTCTTCAAAGAAGCTAAGGGAACTGGAGACACAATGGACATTGCTGATTATGCCAACATGGGTGGCAACGTCCGTCGTGTGACGCATGACGCGAGAAGTTCCGTCTGGCGGGCAGAGGGAACTGATGGTCAGGGCATCATGACAATGCACGACGTCATGCCTGGAATCACCCTTATGTTCAACGACTTTACAAACGTGTGGAACTTGGAGTCGGGCTTTACACTCATCCCAGGATCGCGCATGCTCTGCCTGAACTACTGCCGTGAGGGAAGAATTGAGTGGGAGTCCGGAACCAGCTCATGCCTATACCTGGACACAGGTGATTTAGGCATCGATGACCACTCAAGACATGAAAGCCTCTTCCGATTCCCCTTTGGGCACTACCGAGGTGTTACTGTCTGCCTTGACCTGGACACGGCAGACAAATCGCTGCAATCTATTTTTCCCGAAGGATTTCCGGTAAAAGTTGGACTACTTTACGAGAAGTTCTGTTCAGGTGACAAACCAAGCGTGCTTCGCGGTGGAGCGTCCATCGAGCATATCTTCTGCGAAATGTACAGCGCTCAGGATTGCTTTAGGGACGCCTACCTAAAACTCAAGATTATGGAGCTCCTGTTATTTCTCGGGAGCAGCATTCCTGAAGGCGGACGCATTGGACAGTACGGTCTCACGCGCGCCAAGGTTGACAAGATAAAGGATATAGAACGGGCCTTAACCTCCGATCTCTCTTCTCGCAAGACGCTCAAAGAGCTTTCTCAAGAGTTTGAATTCCCCTATGCCAGCATGCAGCGATGCTTTAAAGAAGTCTATGGCACCAGTGTGCACGCATACCTCACGCGTTACCGTATGGCACAAGCTGCCACTCTCCTCCGAACAACCTCCAAACCTATTGGAGAAGTTGCGTTTGAAGTTGGGTATACGAACGCCTCAAAATTTGCTTCCACATTCCGCAGCGTTGTTGGTATGTCACCCGCAGATTACCGCGAAAACGCTGGTCTAGAAAGATAGGCGCACTTCGATACGCTTGGACACGCTTCGATACGCTTGGATACGCTTCGATACGCTTGGAGCTTGCCGCGACAATCGGGCTTTTCTCATTCTACGAGCCGTGAATACAATTTGCTCATACTCGTAATTTGGGAGGACCCATGGACTCTAGCAAAAAGAAAAAGAGCAGTTGGATACAACGGCTTGCTTTATTTACACGCGGACAGCGCCTAAAACTCGGAGCCTCACTGCTATTTGCTGTGGCAGGTGTGGCCGGAGGCATTGTTCCCTTTTTTGCCGCCTACAAGTTGATCGCGCTGTCAATATCAAGCACCCTTGCCATCAGTGAAGTTGGATACTGGGCACTCATTGCCCTTCTCGGAGTGGCAGTTCAGGCGGTAGGCTATCTAGCCTCAACTTCAACATCGCACAGCGTTGCCTACCATACGCTTGAAAACCTGCGAAACGCCGCGTGCGAGCATCTTGCTGTATGCTCCCTCGGTGATGTTCAATCAGCATCCTCCGGAGCACTCAAGAAAACAATTATTGACGATATTGAGCAAATGGAGATGCCCATTGCCCACGTTATCCCAGAGTTCACCAGCAATGTGCTTCTTCTCGTCTCATGTTTTGCAATCGTGTGCTTAATTGATATCAGACTTGCTCTCTCTATGCTCATCGCACCAGCCTTGTCAATTGTGTCCCTTTCGCTCCTTTTTAAAAACTTTGAACGAGACTATGCAGCGTACTGGAAGGCAAGTGAGCGCGTTAACTCAACACTCGTCGAATACATCGATGGAATCGAAGTCATCAAGACTTTCAACCAAGCCGACTCCTCGTATGCTCGCTTTCGTAACGACATCTCTGAATTTGAGAAACTAACACTTGCCTGGTATAAGTCAGCTCGTATCCCCATGAACGCCATGTTTGCAATACTGCCAACGCTTCTTCTAGGTGTTGTACCAGTTGGATGCATTCTTGTAGCTTCGGGCAATATCGACGTAGCTCAGATGGCTCTTGCATGTATGTTGTCTATCGGTGTCATTGGTCCTCTCACTAAAATTACGCAGTACACCAATATGTTCAAGGAAATCGAGAAGGTAATGGACAGCGTTAGTAAGCTGTTAGAGATGAAACCCCTACCCGAAGTCTCCTCTCCCGCAATCATCACATCACACGATGTCTCATTCGAGAACGTTAAATTTTCTTATTGCGACGAAGAAGTGCTTCACGGCATCTCTCTTGAAGTGCCCGAAGGTACCTCATGTGCTCTGGTGGGACCAAGCGGTTCTGGAAAGTCAACGATGGCCAAGCTCATTGCACGATTCTGGGACGCGGGATCAGGGGCAATCCGCATCGGAGAAACTGACGTGCGCGATATACCACTTGATCAGCTAGCTGGTCTTGTAAGCTTTGTGACTCAAGACAATTTCCTCTTTGATCGAACAATCTTTGAGAACGTAAGGCTCGGACGTGAGGGCGCAACTGACGCCGAGGTAGAGCGCGCGCTTGCCGCTGCGCACTGTGAAGAGTTGGCAGATAAACTTGCAAATGGATTTGAGACCCTTTCCGGAGAAGCCGGAGGAGCTCTTTCGGGTGGAGAACGTCAGCGCATCTCCATCGCACGCGCTTATCTAAAAGACGCGCCGATTCTTGTGCTTGATGAGGCAACTGCGTTCATAGACCCCGAGAGTGAGGAGCTCATTCAACAGGCACTCTCAGAACTTGCACATGGAAAGACGCTGATTGTAATCGCGCACAGAATCTCAACGGTGCGTAATTTTGACAAGATAGTAGTCATGGATTCCGGAAATATTGTCGCCGAGGGAACACATACGGACCTCCTTGGCTCAAGTGATCTCTATCGCCGCATGTGGGAAGCACACATTTCCAATAGAAACCATGAAGCGAGAAAGGACCAGCGTAATGTTTAGTGCGCTTATGAAAGTAGTGCGTTGGACGGGCAACAAGAAAATGCGAATCCTCTTTGGCTTTGCTTACTCTTTTCTTATCTCACTTGTTTCTGCAGCACCCATCGCCATTGCCGCCTGGGCCATGTGCGGGTTTCTGGGCTTATCAAATGGCGAGAAACCCGATCCGAAAATTGCACTTACGGCTGGACTGGCCATTATTGCTTCGATTGTACTACGCGCAGCACTTATGTGGTTGAGAGCACGGGCCGAGGAAACCGTAGCTGCAGAACGTTCCAACGAGGTGCGAGTACGTATCGGAGAAGCGCTGAAACGCGTCCCACTTGGTTACTTTGACAATCACCCATCAGGAGAAATTCTCTCGGCACTCACAACCGAGCTATCATTCGTGGAAATCCACGGTATGCGCATGGTAGATATGCTTGGCAACGGATACATAACCGCAGCTGCAATGGTGGCGTTTCTCGCCTTCATGGATCTGCGGGCCTGCATCCTTGCATTAGCTGCGATTGCGGTAGCAACGGTGGTACTGGAGCTAATGTTCAAAAATTCCGCGCGTTTGTCGCCCGCGCAAAATGACGCACGCGAGGATATGGCTCAGGCAACGTTGGAATACATCCACGGTATGCCCGTTGTTAAGAGTTACCGGCAGGTAGATGCTGCTGTTTCAGCAGTACGCTCCGCATACGCACGTTCTAGAAATGTAAATCTCAAAACCGAGCTTGCTTTCCAACCCTTCAACGCCTTGCTTCTCTTTGTGACACGCAGTGCTTCGATTGGCGTCATTGTTATCGTATGTATCTCTTTCCTGAACGGCACGATATCTCTTCTTAACTTTTGCACGCTGGTGATGTTCTCCTTTATGCTGTTCCAATCAATCGAGGCTTGTGGCGATGCTGCCTACGTAATTGGACACATCGGAGAAGTTATCGACCGTCTTGACGCTATCGAATCCGCACCTGCAATCGATGACAATTGCAAAGCTGTGAAACTTGAGCATCACAACCTTGAGATGCATGACGTCTCATTTGCTTACGGAGATGGACCTCTTGTGCTCAACGGAATGTCTCTGGCTATTCCCGAGGGAACAACTGCAGCTCTTGTTGGAGGAAGTGGTTCAGGTAAGACAACTGTTGCCAAGTTGTTTGCACGTTTTTATGATGCAACAGGTGGCTCCGTATGCATAGGAAGCCACGATGTACGCGAGCTTTCGTGTGACAGTATTCTTGCGGACTTCTCCATGGTTTTCCAAGACGTCTATCTTATGGATGATACGATTGAGCGTAATATTGCCCTAAGCAGGCCAGATGCACAGTTTGAAGAGATTGTAGAAGCAGCAAAGGCCGCATGCTGCGATGAGTTCATAAAAGCCCTACCTGAAGGTTATAAGACAAAAGTTGGAGAAGGTGGAGCACGACTTTCAGGAGGCGAGAGACAGCGTATCTCAATTGCTCGCGCAATTTTGAAAGATGCACCTATTGTTGTTCTCGATGAGGCAACGGCAAGTGTTGACCCAGAAAACGAAGCTGAGATTCAAGCAGCCCTTGCCCAACTCTGTAAGGGAAAAACTGTGCTTGAAATTGCGCATCGTCTCTCAACAATTGAGGAAGCTGACCAGATTTTCTTCCTTAAAGATGGACGTATTGCAGAACAGGGTACCCATGAAAAGCTTATCTCGCACAGAGGTCCCTACCATGACTTTGTTGAAGCTCGTTCGCGTATTGAAGGCTGGCAGATTTCTAAGTAATGGCGAGATACATGCAAGTATTGGGACACAGTTCACTCGCGAGCATGTCCACAGGTAATGCAACTGAAATAGAAAAAGATTAGATTAGCGAAACACGCGCGATCTCAATTTATCGTATGGTGACGAGAGCCCCCGATGCTCTTTGGGTCATCAGCAGCCATGGGGCCATCCTGCCCATCTTTCGACTTTCTTGTTGAGAGGCGTCCCTTAGACAATTCCCGCCTTATCGAAGTGCTTCCTCATGATCTTTAGCGAGACGAACGCACCGACAAGGCTCGTCGCCACCGTAAGGACAACCATTCCGACGTACATGGGACCCGAGAATGTCGCGACGAACTGCGCCATGGTCTCATCGGTGAGTCGCAGTATTTCTTGGCGCTCGGAAAGATACTGAGCAGCTGAAAGGTATATGGGAAGGGTGTAGAGCGCCGACTGTAGTGTGCAACCGACGACGTAAGCCGCAACGAGACCTTTCCTGTTCGAGTACCCAATCCGCGTGGCAACCACCTCCGCAAGGGCCCAGCCCGCGATACTGCCGATGACACCGAAGACGTTTGCCGCCATCAGACCGGGCAACACGTTTATGGTCC
Source organism: uncultured Atopobium sp. (assembly GCA_916715765.1). Classification (GTDB taxonomy): domain Bacteria; phylum Actinomycetota; class Coriobacteriia; order Coriobacteriales; family Atopobiaceae; genus Lancefieldella. Next base: position 1,713 of record CAKAPG010000004.1, on the reverse strand, counting down.
CCATGATGAGGAAGGTCCCGGTCTTCCTGACTTTTGCGGCAAGGAGCAGATAGGCTATCGATGTGAAGAAGCAGACGATGGGTATGTTGGCGACTGTCCCCACGACGGTGAGGCCCGCGATACCTCCCACTACGAAGAAGATTAGGAGAGACAGCGCTCCGAAGACACCAATGGATACGAGATCTCGAGCCCCTATAGTCGAGGTTACGCCTTTTTTCATAATGAGTCCTTTCTTCCAGTCTGGTTTAAGACGTACAAGTTTGACAAGGCAAGTCTCATCCTGAGCCCCTCTATCGCGGTCCAAATTGAAGCCACGCAAGAACTCCGATTGCCAGGAGAGTGAAGGCGGCCGCCACGGCGTCCCTCTCTCCGAAAGACAGGGGCTGCAGCACCGTCGCTTGGGTCTCGCTGTCTAAGCCGCGGGCAAGCGCAGATGCCGCAAGCTCGTCGGATACCCTCACGCTCCTCATGAGGAGCGGAACTATCAGAAGCTCGCATGTGAGAGCTGGGTGTCGGAATGCGAACCCTCCTCCTGCGAGCACGCGCCTCGTCTTCAGACTTTCCATGAGATGCGAGGCGTCCCTGCGTATAGTTGGGAAGAATCGCAGAATAACCATGCATGGAATGAGAATTGCCTGCGGAGTTCCCATAGACTGCAGTGCAGCGAGAAGATCCTGCATCGAGGCCAGTTTAGAAAGGGAGATGCCCAGAAGAGCCAGAACCACGAACTTCTGGGTCATGTAGCTCAGCATGACCAGAGCGATTACAAGCGTCGTGTTGCCCGCCCCTTCGGCGAGAGCCATGACGGCAGCTATGAGGCCATAGGCGGCAGATAGGGCGATGCACGGCCGCCATGCCCCGGAGACGAGCGCGCATAGGGCCCCGATAGCGCATGCCGCATGAGCTGCCTCCGGCCGGTTGGAGAGCACTGCGGCAATGCCCAGAAGGCAGGCTGCGAGCAAAGCCGTCCGCGGGTCTATGCGTCTGCATGAGCGCCCCATTGCACACCTCCCTTCCAAAGCGATCTCAAGAGCCTCTCTCGCGACGAGCCGTCAAGGGCGAAGTCGTCAACGATGAATCCACCGCTCAGATGGAGGATACGGTCACAGGCGGAGAGGAGGAACTCAGGATCGTGCGAGACGGCGAATACGACGCTTCCCGATTGTGCAAGCAATCGGATCGCGGAAGAGACTCTCTCCATGTTCTCCCTGTCCAAGCCGCTCGTCGGCTCGTCGAAGAAATAGGAGGCAGCCTCATCGACGAGAGCACATGCTATTGTGAGGCGCTGCTTCTGTCCTCGCGAGAGTGTTGAGGGATGAGCTTCCCTCATATCCCATAGCCCCAGCTTTCTGAGTGCTTGCTCACAGGCATCGGCGTCTCTCCGCCCGCCCAATGAGAGCTCTCCCAGCACGCTATCGGAGAAAAGCTGATAGTCGGGATCCTGCATGACTAGTCGGATGCGCCCCAACCGCTCCTTTGGCGAAAGGGGCCTTCCGTCTACGGACACGGTGCCGCTATCCTCTTTCTCAAGTCCGCAGCACAGGCGCGACAGAGTTGTCTTCCCCGCACCGTTTTCTCCTATGATTCCGATTACCTCGCCGAATCGGGCTGAGAAACTCAGCGGGCCGATGGTGTGGGGTTTGCCCGGTATTGACCCGACGCTCCTCGTCGAATGCTGTGAGCCGTATGAGAACGTAAGATTATTTATCTCGA
>CAKAPG010000003.1 GCA_916715765.1 uncultured Atopobium sp. | reverse complement strand
CAGCAAGTGGCGCATACACGTCCATGGTTTCTCGCGCCTTAAACAGACGACGATCTGGTGGAAGTGCTGCCAACGTACGCATGTTATGGAGGCGGTCAGCCAGCTTGATGATAACAACGCGAATGTCTTTTGACATAGCAAGGAACATTTTGCGCAGGTTAAGTGCCTGTTTCTCGTCCATTGAGCTGACCTCAATAGATGTGAGTTTTGTGACGCCGTCAACAAGCTCTGCCACTGACTCGCCAAAGCGAGAAGAGATTTCGTCGAGTGAGGCAGACGTATCTTCTACGGTATCGTGCATAAGGGCAGCACAGATAGTGTCTTCGTCCATATGAAGATCGTGCGCAAGAATAAGGGCTACTTCAACTGGATGGTTGATATAGGGCTCGCCGGAACGACGGCGCTGGTCTTTGTGGTAGTCAGCAGCAAAGGCATATGCAGCAGCAATCTTTGCCTGAGCCTCTTCAGGCAGATACGTGCGCACAGCTCCCTCAAGCAGGCGGTAATTGTCTGCGCCTGGCGCCTTGGCCTCTTTTTTGGTCCTCTCGTCACTCATCAGAGGACTCCCTTCCCCCATCAAACGTTGAACCAATTTCTGGAACGATGGGTTTTGTTATAGCATCTGCCAGCTCATCTGGTGAAGCAGAAAGTACCCACTGAGCAAATGATTCAAACTCAGCGTGCGCTTTAAGCCCCTCAGCGTAGCGTGCAGACTCCAGCAAGTCCATGTGCGAAGCTTGACTATTGACGGAAATTGTTCTCGTTTGATCAAATCCCTCAATGCTAATAAACCCTAGCTCAGCAAAAACGTCAAGTGCAACACGAACGGTTTGCTCGTCAGCCTTAGATCGTGGGTCAATTTCTAGCGCCATCTGCGCAATATCTTCATCAGTGAGTGCTGAATCAGCTGTCTGAGCACCAAGCTTTGGCTGCAGTGCCGTAAGCGCGCGGTAGACAGCTACCAGGGCTTCTCGCTGTGGTGCATGAGAAGAAAGGATGCGCTCGTTAACGCGCATATCATGCGCATCAAATAGCATCTGAATTACAGAAAGCTTACCGTCTCTACCTGCGCGTCCGCTCATCTGATTGAAGGCAACGCGACCGAACGGCAGGTGATACAGAATAACCTGGCGAATATCAGAGATATTGACGCCTTCGCCAAATGCACTGGTAGCAATGATGCAACAAACGTCTCCACGCCTAAAAGCGCGCTCAACGTTCTTGCGTATCTGAGGCGTTAGGCCCGCATGATAGAACGCAATCTTGTGACCAAGTTCTGGAATACGATGGCGTAGCATACGCGTCAAAGCCTGCGCTTGCTCCCTTGAATTGACGTAGACAACCGTTTTTGTGCCGTCTGACACAAGAGAAAGCAGCGCACATTCCCTATCCTTAGCACCGCGAAGGTCCTTGAGTTCAAGGTTAGTACGAGCTGTTTTATCTTTGTATACATGCTCTGCTTCAATGGAGAGAAGCTCGCAGATATTCTGGGCTGCCTGTGTGGTAGCCGTAGCTGTTGTGGCAAGTATCTGCGGACTCCCAAGCATCTTTAGTACCTGTGGCATTTGTGCATATGCAAGTCTGCCTTCAGAAGCATTCATGCCCACGTGATGTGCCTCATCAAACACCACAAACGAGATGTTTTGCACCGCGACAAACTGATCAGCGTGGAGCGAGAAGAACTCTGGAGTAGTCAGCACAATATCAAGCTCATTGTTTCTCATGCGAGCAAACAGGTCTTCTCGGCTGGAAAGGTCTGTTTCTCCGTTGAGTACTTCGACAGAAATTCCTAGAGGCTCAAAGGTGTTTTTTATGCTTTGGACCTGGTCATTGATGAGAGCGCGCAGCGGGTAGACAAACACGCTCATTTTATGTTGCAGCAGCGCAACACGAGCAGCATGAACCTGGAAGATAAGCGATTTACCTCTACCTGTTGCCATAACAGAGAGACAAGACGTTCCTTGAGAGAGAACCTCTAGTGTTTTCTTTTGCAGAGGCAAGAGCTCTCTTGAACCAATCATGGACGTGACCAGGGTCTGGGTAAGCTCCTCAGAAGAAAGACTTTCCAGCTCACGGCGCTTTTGCTGCGCCTGTTCTTGGAAGGCCTCATCAGCCTCTGTAGTCTCCTTGGTAACCACAAGGGGCAAGTCAGCAGCGCTGCCGAGAAGATCTGCTTCAATGGGGCCGTCATCTTCGTCGGTAAAGTCTCTGTAGAGAATATCTCTGACCATGAGTTTTGGCTTGGTTCTACCCTGCCAGGTCTCGTTAACTGCCTCAAAAATCAAATCAACAGCACCGTCATACTCAGCTGCCGCCTCAACGTGAGGCGTCCTGAACATAATGGATGAAATTGAGGAGATACCGTTTGAAGCCATAAAGCAAAGGTGAGCGCCGCCTGCGCCAACGCGTGAGCGATTCTTCATCACCACACCCTTGACGCCAAAGAGCGGCTTTTTGTTGCCCTGACCAAAAGGTTGCAGTGCCTCAAGGGCGTCGATAGAGTTGATGGTGATTTCATCTAGGTTTACTAGAGCAGTTACTTCTCCTGAAGACTCAAACTCTTCTTCTGGAAGCTCTGCCATGACCTCGGACAAACGCTTTCTAAATGCGTCAATCTTTGATGTTTCTACCGTTACGCCAACAGCTCCTTGGTGACCACCAAAACGGACCGTAAGATCTGCGCACTGTTCAACTGCGTGGAACAAGTCAACAGAGCCAACTGAGCGACCAGAACCACGGGCAACACCGTCTTGAATGGTGAACAGAATACAAGGCACGTGATAGCGATTAACAATTCTTGAAGCAACAATGCCCTTTACGCCCTCATGCCAACCCTCTTTGGCAAGCACAATAGCGTGGCCACCGTCGTAGATTTCTTTTGCCTGCTCAAGAGCCTCATCGGTAAGCTTTGCCTCAATAGCACGACGCTCGGCATTGATTTCTTCTAGCTTGCCAGCAAGAATGGTTGCCTCTTCCGCGTCTTCTGTAAGGAGAAGATCAAGGGCAATATCGGTAGTGCCCATGCGTCCAGCTGCATTAAGACGAGGAATAATAGAAAACGGCAGATTATCTGCAGAAATCTGAGCAATATCTTGACCAGCAACAGCTGCAAGAGCTACAAGACCCGGACGAAGACCTCTCTGCAGACGCTTAACGCCTTCAGAAACCAACGCACGATTCTCTTTGTTGAGCATCATCATGTCAGATAGCGTGCCCAACATAGCAACATCAATGTAATCAAGCCACAACTGAGGTTGACCAAGGAGCTGTCCTAAAACCTGAACCAGTTTAAGAGCAACGCCTGCACCAGCAAGTTCTCTGGAAGGGCAATCCTCAACAAGTTTTGGATCAGTTACTGGAACACCCTGGGGCACCAAATCTGCAGGCTCATGGTGATCAGTGACAACAACATTAATCCCCTGCTGCAAAAGCCATGCGACTTCTTGAGCAGCAGCAATGCCATTATCTACTGTAATAATTAAATCTGGCTTTCTATCTTGTAAAACTCTTGCAAGAGCCTCTTTAGAAAGTCCGTATCCCTCACCAAAACGATGCGGAATATACGGCAAAACATCTGCCCCCAAGCGACGTAAAGCCAGGGTAAGTAAACACGTTGAGCTCATTCCATCAACATCAAAATCACCAAAAACGGCAATCTTTTTATGCTCAACAATTGCCTTATGAACGCGGGCAGCAACCTCAGCCATTCCCGGAATACACTGTGGATCCAGCCAATCTCTTTGCAAAGATGGCGAGAGGAACTCTTGAGCTGCAGCTACATCAGTAAATCCACGTGCTACTAGTACACGAGCAACAAGTGAAGTGACATGCAATTCTTTTTCAAATAACGACTCTAAATATACGTCTTGTGTAAGAACACTCCAACGAGTGCTTTTCTCGATGCCGGGCATCATGTCCTCTTTTCTGTGGCGGCAGAGCCAGCCAGGGGCGCCTTGGGCACCCGCGAATGTTTATCTCTTTCATTCTACCCGTGTCACCGGACAAAAAATGACTAGCCCGCAAATTAGTGAGCTAGTCATAAAAAATTTAAATCAAACTTACCTGAGAAGGCCTATTGAGCAGGTCTATCAAAAAGACGGGTTTCTCGCCAGATAAACTTAGAAATCAACTACGCCGTCAGAGTTTTCCCACTCTTCAACAAAATCGCTATAGGTACCTGCAAGAATTGCTTCGCGTGCCTGACGCATCAACTCAAGCAGGAAGTAAATATTGTGCATAGAAAGCAGCTGTCCGCCTAGCATCTCATGCTGTTTGACCAGGTGATTAATGTACGCGCGAGAATAACCGCCCGTGCAAACCGGACAGGTGCACTTGGCGTCAATAGGACCCGCGTCGGCAAAGTACTTAGCGTTCTTGAGGTTCATACGACCCTCGTGAGAAAACGCGGTGCCCATACGCGCGGTGCGCGTTGGAAGCACGCAGTCAAACATATCAATGCCACAAGCAACACCGCGAATAAGCGTGGACGGATTGCCAACGCCCATCAGGTAGCGAGGCTTATTGCGTGGCATGTAATCAGCGCAAAGTGGAGCCAGCGTCTCAAACATGACCTCGTGAGGCTCTCCAACGGAATAGCCACCAATGCCATAACCAGGGAAATCACCAATGGACTCAAGGTGCTCAATTGAGCGCTTGCGCAAATCAAGATGCATGCCACCCTGGACAATACCAAAGAGCGCCTGATCGGGGCGGGTATGAGCGTTAAAGCATCTCTCGGCCCATGCGCTTGAAAGTTCTACGCCGCGCTCAACTTTTTTGCGCTCAGCAGGATAGCCTACGCATTGATCAAGCTGCATAACAATGTCTGCGCCAAGGTTCTGGGCAATCTGCATGTTAGTTTCTGGCGTCCAATACGACCATGCACCGTCGTAATCTACCGCGCGGAATTTAACGCCCTCATCGGAGAGCTTCATGAACTCCTCGTGACTAAAGACCTGGAATCCGCCGGAATCTGTCAGAATTGGTCCATGCCACTGCATAAAGTCATGCAGGCCACCCATCTGCGCCACCAGCTCATCACCGGGGCGCTGAGACAGATGATACGTGTTTGCCAGAATAATCTTGGCCCCAAGGTCACGGACGGTATCGGTCATCAAACCTTTAACGGTTGCCTTGGTACCAACCGGCATAAAAATAGGCGTTGGAATATCACCGTGAGGCGTGTGGAAGATGCCAGCACGCGCGTGCGTTTTGGGATCTTCGGCGAGAAGTTCGTAGGTAAACCAAGAATCCTCTTTTTTCTCTGCCCAATTTTCTGTGTGTACGCAGGAAATTTTGGTGGTAAAACCCTGTGCTTTTTTGGAGCCGTCTGGCATGTAACCTCGATTACAACGTACGGAGAGCATCAACCAAAGCTGTCTTGCCCTCTGTTTTCTGGTCCTTCATTTTTATCACACGTGCAGGACATCCCGCTACCACAGCGTTTGCTGGAACATCTTCAACTACTACAGCACCTGCTGCAACAACAGCGCCTTCTCCAACACGAATACCCTCAATAACTACGGCATTTGCACCAATAAGAACGTTATCTTCAACAATAACTGGCGTAGCAGATGCAGGCTCAACAACGCCAGCAAGAACGGTGCCGGCGCCAATGTGGCAATTCTTGCCAACGGTTGCACGACCACCCAGAACAGCGCTCATATCAATCATGGTGCCCTCGCCAATAACAGCACCAATATTAATAACAGCGCCCATCATAATGACGGCGTTGTTACCAATCTCAACGCGCTCACGAATCAGTGCACCTGGCTCAATACGTGCGTTTACATCCTTCATGTTAAGCAGAGGAACGCCGGAGTTTCGACGGTCATTCTCGATATCAAAATACTCAAAGGCGTCTGCGTTCTGCTCAACAACACTCTTGAGCTCGGACCAATCGCCAAAGACTACCTTTGAGGTGCCCTCACCATACACGCGAGAAGATCCGTAAGACACAGAAGCACCCTCACGCTCTTTGACATAGAGCTTAACAGGGGTTTTCTTCTCTGACGTAGCAATGTAATTAATAATTTCCTGGGCGTCCATGTGCGTCCTTTCTCAAACAAACAGGTACTGACCTGCAAAGGCCAGCACGTGCATTTATCCAAAAATCAAATCTTCAAAGGTATAAAAACCTGGAGCTTTTGTAAGCAATTTCTCAGCGCACGCAACGGCACCGTTCACAAAAATCTGACGAGACGTTGCACGATGAGTCAGGCACACTTCCTCATCCTGTCCAAAGAAATGCACCTCATGAGTGCCGGCAACTGTGCCGCCTCTCAGGGCAAACACGCCAATCTCGTCTTTGGTGCGAGCTCCACAGAAGCCCTCGCGACCAGGAACAACGGGACGAGTTCCCTCTGGGTCGATTGCAGCGAGCAGCAGCTTTGCTGTGCCGGACGGAGCATCAACCTTCTGGTTGTGATGCGTCTCCACAATTTCTGTATCCCAGCCGTTAAGCGCCTCAGCAGCCATAGCAACCGCACGCCTCAACACAGCAACGCCCACCGAATAGTTTGCCGCGTGAATCACCGGCACGCTCTCCCCCAACTGCTTCAGCTCTAAAACCTGCTCTGGCGAGAAACCCGTGGTGCCAGAAACAAGTGCGCACCCGCGCTCACGCACAAAACCGACAACAGCATCAAAGGCAGCAACGCCAGAGAAATCCACAACCACATCAGGCGTCTGCTCAACGGTATTCAGCTGATTGATATTCTCGTGACCAAACGCGCCAAGCACTTCAAAACCGTGAGCAATAAGGGTTTGCTCGATAAGCTTTCCCATCTTGCCGGTACCAATTACTACTGCACTAGGCATCAAGAAGACCAGCCTTTCTCATAGCGTTTTCAAGCACTTCTGCGTGCTCATCAGTCATCTTCCACAGAGGCAGACGATAATTTTCTTCCATAAGTCCCATGCGGGCCAATGCTGCCTTGACAGGAATTGGGTTAACTTCGCAGAAGAGAGCGTGAACCAGGTCAAGATACTGAAGTTGCAGCTCACGGGCAAGGGAGACCTCGCCGCGGTGCCATGCAGCTACCAGGTCATGAACCATCTTTGGATCCAGGTTAGACCAAACAGAAATAACGCCAGATGCGCCCAGAGAAAGCAAAGGCACAATCATGTCGTCATTTCCTGACCACATAGTAAAGTCATCGCTCAGATAACGAGCAACCTTTGTTGCGTACGCAATATCGCCGGAAGCCTCTTTAATAGCCCATGCATTTGGATGTGCAGCAAGTCTCTGAACATTGCGCACAGAAATTGAGCAGCCCGTTCTACCTGGGATGTTATACAAAATACAAGGGACATCAACGCGGTCCAGTACATACGAGAAGTGCTGGTAGATACCCTCTTCATTACTCTTGTTGTAGTAAGGGGTAATCAGCAACAGACCGTCAACACCTGCCTTCTCTAGAGCTTCTGCCTTGCGCAAAGACTCAGCAGAAGAGTTGGAGCCAGCACCACCAATAACAGGAACTCTGCCCTGGGCTCGTGCAAGAATTGCCTTAACTACCTCAATGTCCTCCTCGTCTGTCATGGTTGAGGACTCGCCAGTAGTACCAAGGGCCAAAATACCGTCAATTCCCTGCTCAATCTGGAAATCAACAAAGTGCTCAAGTGCCTCAAAGTCAACATTTCCCTGTGCATCAAATGGGGTTACTAAAGCGGTAATTGCGCCAGTTACGTTCTTCATGTCCATAGTTTTTCTCGCCCTCTAACGTGTGGTGTTTATAGTTGTTTGTTGTGCAAGATCTGAAAAGTCTGAGCCGTCAAATGCAAGCGTTGCAAAGTAATCTGCTTCTGTCTCGGCACGGCGAATAAGCTGCACGGATCCGTCTTCTAGAAACAGCAGCTCAGCGGAGCGCAGACGGCCGTTGTAGTTATAGCCCATCGAGAAACCATGAGCGCCCGTATCGTGAATGAACAAGAAGTCACCCACAGCTACCTCTGGGAGCTGGCGGTTCTTTGCAAACTGATCGTTATTCTCGCAAAGCCCGCCTACAACGTTGTACGCATGTGTTGCAGGAGCGTCCTCTTTGCCCATAACAGTGATGTGATGATAGGCATCGTAGATTGCAGGACGCATAAGGTTTGCCGCGCAGGCGTCTACGCCTAGGTAGTGGCGGTACGTCTCTTTTTGGTGCAAAACGCGGGTAACAAGCGCACCAGCGGGACCCAAAAGCCAGCGTCCAAGCTCGGTGTAAATGGCAACGTCTCCCATTCCTGCGGGAACTAGAACCTCTTCAAAGGCGCGCTTTACACCCTGACCAATGGCCAAGACGTCAGGCTCAACCTGGTCTGGCTTATATGCCACACCAATGCCACCAGAAAGATCAATAAATTCAATATGAATATCAAGCTCTCTGTGCAGCTTAACGGCAAGCTCAAAAAGGACGCGCGCAAGATTTGGATAGTAATCTTCCTCTTGAGCGTTACTAGCCAAGAATGCATGGAGGCCAAACTCAGTGACACCTTTGGTCTTAAGATACGCAAACGTCTGGAAAAGCTGCTCTTCTGTCATGCCAAACTTAGCATCATCGGGATTTCCAATAATGCCATTTTGCGACTCAAACACGCCACCAGGATTAAGGCGTGCGCACATGACCTGCGGCATGTTGCTTCCCACTGCTTCTTCAAGCGTTGTAAGCATGTCGCCGCCAGCGTCTAAGTTAATAATGGCTCCCAGCTCATGAGCGCGAGCAAAGTCAAGCACCGTAGTGTCGTTTGACGAGAGCATAATGTTTTGACCGGTGACTCCACAGGCTTTTGCAAGGGTGAGCTCGGTGGCATTTGCACAGTCACAGCCACAACCAAGCTCTGCTAGCAACTTCACAATGTAAGGATTTGGCGTAGCCTTAACCGCAAAGTACTCTTTAAAGCCAGCGTTCCAGCTAAAAGCCTCTTGTAACAGCTTTGCACGGCGAACAATCTCTGCCTTGTTATACAGATGAAATGGCGTTGGATACGTCTTAGTGATTGCCTCTAGGGCATCTACAGAAACAAACGGTTTCTTACTCAAAGCTCCCCCTCAAATTGGGGGCGCAATACACCGTCAAAGTAGCACCCCCGAAATCTCGGACAGTCTTGCATGTATTTCATACAAGCCCACCTGACAACCACGCCTGATTGCCAAGTTCGGCGAACCTCGCCTCCTTCTGGGGTCACTGCCTGCCGACTAACCCAGAACCCATCGTGCTCGCTCCTCTATTGACAGTAAAACCCTACCACAGAACGCTCTGTATTTGGGCTAGTTTTGTTCTTCTCGCAAAGTATTAACAAAAGTCTTAAGGCGAGAAAGGCCTTCTGTCAGATTCTTGTCTGAGGCAGCGTAACTGATACGTACATAGCCCTCGGCGCCGAAGAAAACACCAGGTACCAGTGCTACACCAAACTCTTTGATTGCTCGCTCACAGAACGCCTCAGAATCAAGGGCAAATTCCTTGATTGATGGGAATGCGTAGAAGGCACCTTCTGGCTCTTCAACAGGAAGTTTCATATCTTGAAGCGCAGAAAGTACAATCTGCCTGCGCTTTTGATAGTTTGTGCGCATAGGCGTGACATCATAAGAAAGTGCATAAAGAGCAGCTGGCTGCAAAAATGAAGGAACAGAAGACACTAGCTGGGCGTGAACCTTTCCGATATCTGTCGCAAGCTCATCAGAGGTGGCAACCCAACCAAGTCTCCAACCCGTCATTGCCCATGGTTTGGAGAAACTGTTTGTCACAATGCAGCGATCAAACAAATCTGGGTAGAGCTCAACAAAACGTGGAATGTCCTCAACATAGGCAAGCTCTCTATAAACGTCATCACACATCACATAAAAGCCGTGTTCACGGGCAAGATTAGCTACCGCATCAAGCGACTCTTTTGTATAAACACATCCCGTAGGATTGTTGGGAGAAGTCAGCACAATAAGCTTTGTCTTCTCTGAAATCTTTGATTTAAGCTGCTCAGCATCAATCTGGAAATGATTGGCGCTGGTATCAAGCGGCACGACTACACCACGATTAAGCTGGCAGAGTGTTTTGTATACCAGATACGCTGGTTCAGGAATGATAACTTCATCGCCTGGATTCATCAGCGTCAGCATAGTTGCAGAAATGGCTTCCGCAGCTCCCACGGTAACTACAATGCCGTCTGGGCCTACCTTCATACCACGAGCAGACTCCCAGGCAGCAATGGCCTCCCTAAGTTCAAGAGTACCAACGTTGGGTGGATAATGCGTGTTTCCAGCTGCAAGTTCTCTGTCTACTAAGTTGCAAATAGGAGCTGGAGTGTCTTCTCCCGGCTCTCCAATGGTTAAAGAAATACATTCTGGTGTTGCAGCAGCAAGTGCCGAGAAACGCCTGATACCAGAGGGTTTGAAAAGCTCTAGTGTTGTATTTCTTGATAGCGACATACAAACTCCTCAACATACTTTCAATCCATAATAGTTATCATTTAAATCATACGACACTTGATTGATACGAGGTTCGCATGAAAAGAGTTTTGTCTCTTGGCCTTAAGTTTATTATTGGCCTTCTAAAAAGGGTTCTTGCACCACTTTTCAAATTTGTAGGAGGGCTTTTTGTTCTAGCTTTACTGGTTCTTGGTGGATATGCCCTCTACCTGCAGCTTAATTACTATCGCATTCCTGACAATACTCCCGTATCCAATCAAGGTGCTTCTCCTGAGGCTACAACCGTACAGGTAGGCCAAACCTATACTGCTTCGACCTACAACATTGGCTTTGGTGCTTACACCCCTGATTACACCTTCTTTATGGATGAAGGCATCATGCAGGATGGCACACGCACCGTGGGAACTCACGGCCGTGCTGTCAGCAGAAACTCCGTGCTTTACACCACAAACGGTGCCCTGAACACCGTTTCTTCTCTGAATGGTGGTGCAGCTCCTGACTTTATTCTTTTCCAAGAGATTGATACTTCATCTGACAGAAGTTGGCATGTGAATCAAGTTTCTGAAGCAGAGAGCCGCTTTGGATCCTATGCATCGTATTTTGCGCAGAACTTCCACACTGCGTTTCTCGCCTATCCACTCACTGAATTTCACGGTACTTCTAACTCGGGAATTCTTACGCTTTCAAACGTACTTGCTTCTAGCGCAACTCGTCGTACCTACCCCATTGATGAGTCATTCCCAACAAAATTCTTTGACCTAGACCGTTGCTTTATGATTACACGCTACCCTACCAGCGATGGTCATGAGCTGGTACTTATTAACAGCCACATGTCTGCCTACGACAAAGGCGGCACCAGCCGCGCTCAACAGCTTGCACTTCTAACCAAAATAATGTCTGAGGAGCGCGCTAAGGGTAATTACGTTATTGCGGGTGGCGACTGGAATCATGCCATTTTAGGTTCACTTACACTCTATCCTTCTGTTCAGCAGATACCAGACTGGGTAGCAGAACTCAAAGATTCTGATTTGCCAGAAGGTTTTAGCGTTGTAGCTCCAGACAACCTTACCGACGTTCCTACCTGCCGCGGAGATGACATTCCATACGAGAAGGACAAGACATACACCACCACAGTTGATGGCTGGATTGTCTCGGATAACGTTGTTGCAACCGCCAGAAACATTGACACGCAATTTGCCTATTCTGATCACAACCCGGTTCTTCTGTCATTTACCCTAAAGAGTAAAGAATAGAACAGAAGATAGTAATTTATATACACAATATGTGCGTGTTGTACCTATAATACGCACATAATTATTGACTCCACAGTCTTTATCTTGTATAACAAAACTACAAGAAAGGCGGGTAATCATGGCAAAAGTAAGCACAAATATAAATTTGGATCCAACCCTTAAAAAGAATGCTCAGGAGCTTCTCAGAGATTTAGGCATGGATCTTACTACTGCTATTACCATTTTTCTTCGTCAGACTGTTCGTGAGCAGGGAATCCCTTTTGAAATCAAGCGAGAAATTCCTAATGCTCAAACTATAGAGGCTCTTAATGAATACACCAACATGAAAGAGCATCCAGAAAATTACAAGCACTATGCCTCATTCTCCGACGCAATGTCGGAGGTCCTAGATGCTTGAAATCTTTTAGAACCGGTTCTCATTCTGATCTCTTTTAAAACTAAAGAATAATTTCTGTTTTGTTGTAACCACAACAAAAGCCATATGGAAGTCCTGTCACACTTTGGGTATAAAGTAAGCCATAGTAGACTTTCTAAACCCATCCGAGAGGAGCCCGTATGGCACAGGTTCTTGATTTAAGCAAATCCGTTTATGAGATTTGCACTAAGTATCCCGTTATTAAAGGCCTCATGGCAGAAAATGGCTTTGCCGAGATTACCGAGCCAGGCCGTCTGCAGACCATGGGACGCTTTATGACCATTCCAAAAGGCTGCGACCACAAAGGCGTAGACCTTGAGGAGCTCAAAGCAATCTTCCGCTCTCACGGCTTTACCATTCTTGGTGATGAGGAGCCTGCAGCAGCAGAAACCCCAGCTGACGAGAAACCCGCAGAGGCAGAGAACGCACCTATCGCGCAGACTCCTGAGGAGCGCAAAGCTCTTATCGCCCAGTACCTTGAGCGCCTCAATGACGGCGAGGACATCGAGGCTGTTCGCGAGGACTTTACCCGTAACTTCAAGGACGTCTCTGGCTCAGAGATTTCTAACGCTGAACAGGAGCTCATTGCTGGCGGCGTTCCTATGGAGAAGGTCCTCAAGCTCTGTGATGTTCACGCCGCTCTCTTTGAAGGCAAGGTTTCTTGCGCACCAACAGGTGCTGTTGAAGAGACCCCTGGACATCCCGTTTGGACCATGCGTCAAGAGAACGACCGCATTCTTGCCTTTATCCACGACCGCGTTGCTCCAGATGTTAAGCGCGCTCGTACCCTTACTGAGTCTTCCAGCAACGAAGAGTGCGCTGGTGTTGCAGCAATTCTAAAAGCTGATATGGACGCCTTTGACGAGGTCTTTGTTCACTACAAGCGCAAGGAAGAGCTGCTCTTCCCTCATCTTGAGCGCCACGATATCACTGGTCCTTCAAAGGTTATGTGGGGTAAGGACGACGAGGTAAGAAACGCTGTTAACGGTGCAGAGGCTCTGCTCGAGACTGCGTACGGCCAGTATGATGCAGGCCTTATGGCAGCCGTTGCTGACTATCTGGATGAGGCTATTGAGGGCGCTGAGTCTATGGCTTCCAAGGAAGAGAATGTCCTCATTCCACTTTCTCTTGAGCACCTAACCGCTACCCAGTGGACCCAGATTGCCGCTGAGGAGAACGAGTTTGGTCACGCATTTGGCGTCAACCCTCCTTCATGGCACGCAGATCCTCTTGAGCTTGCAAACGACAAGCTTAAAGAGATGGAAGCCGCAGCCGCTATGGACGAGAATAACGCTGAAGCAGAAGAGGAAGCAATTTCTGCTGACGGTAAGGTCAAGCTCTCTACCGGTGAGTTCACCATTCCGCAGCTTGAGGCTGTCTTTGCAACTATTCCACTCGACATTACCTTTGTTGACGCTGATGACAAGACACGTTACTTCAGCCACGGCGACACCCGTGCTTTCCCT
Organism: uncultured Atopobium sp.; assembly: GCA_916715765.1. GTDB lineage: Bacteria > Actinomycetota > Coriobacteriia > Coriobacteriales > Atopobiaceae > Lancefieldella. The sequence continues at coordinate 113,912 of CAKAPG010000003.1, read as the reverse complement.
CGTCCTAAGAGCTGCCTTGGCCGTGACGTATATGACTGCCATCCACCAAAGAGCCAAGAGGCTGTTCGTCGCATCCTCACCGAGTTTAGGAGCGGTCGTAGCGACTCCTCCGAGTTCTGGTTTGAGGTCAGAGATAAGTTCCTCTACGTCCGTTACTTTGCTGTTCGCGATGAAGAGGGCAACTACCTGGGCGCTCTTGAGACCACACAGGACATCGGCCCAATCCGTGCTCTTGAGGGCGAGAACCGCAGAGGTTCTGACAGCTAAGATCTTGCGCGCGTAAAACCCCGAGTTGCCTCTTAAAAATTTTGTACGACTTGGTAGGCGATGTGTCCTTTTTAAGGCACATCGCCTACACTATTTCTGGCCAAAAGAGAGGAGCCTCAGTGCTACATCGTTTACTCGGCACTAAATATGCATACGCCATCGTTGCAACTTGTATTGTCATCATGTTTTTGCCGTGCGCCATTATCCTTACGTGCTTTGGCATCTTTATCACACCAGTTTCACAATATTTTGGCGTTCCCCGCGTTGCCTTCTCTGCGGTCTTCTCGGTACTTTGCATTGCCATGACGGTAGTTCTACCATTCATAGGTAAGTTCTATAAAACGCACGACACGCGCCTGGTCCTTTCTGCAAGTGTTATCATTTGCGCAATCTCATACGGAGCTATGTCAGCAGCTCAAGAAATGTGGCATTTTTATCTCTGCGCAGTGGGACTGGGCATTGGCGTACCTGCACTCATGTTCTTGTGCGTCCCCGCCCTCATTAACGATTGGTTTGACCAGCGCGTTGGTACTTTTATGGGTCTCTGCTTTGCATTCACCGGCATTGGTGGCACTGTCTTTAACCCCATTGGATCTGCCATTATCTCCTCTGGCCCTGAAGGTTGGCGCGCTTGCTATCTGATTTTTGCCCTGGTTATGCTTGTTGGAACACTCCCCTTCACCCTTTTTGTGGTGCGCGAGAAACCCCAAGACCTTGGCCTTACCCCTCTTACCTTCTCCTCTACTGACGAGAAAAACGCTGAGGTTGCAGAGACTTCTTCAACCGACATCTCTGCTGATGACGCAATGAAATATCCAGAGTTTTTTATGGTTGCTGCGTTTTACGCGCTCATTACCTTTAACCAGCAAATCTCTCAGTACTTCCCAAGCTATGCAGCAACCTTTGCAGAAACTGCTCCTGCCATTGCCGCTGCCACAGGCCTTCTTGCTGGAACAACTATGCTTGGTCAAGCAATTGGAAAGGTACTTCTAGGTGCATTAAGTGATATTTCGGTAAAACTTGCCTGTTTTGTAGGAATTTTCTCGGGCATTGTTGGCTTACTTATGTTGGGGATTAAGCTTCCAGTATTGCCACTCTTGCTGGCAGGAACCTTCCTTTTTGGAATTGCCTATGCCCTTACAACGGTCGGCTCGCCACTTTTGGTACGTGCGGTCTTTGGTAAAAAAGATTCCACTCTTATTTACTCAAGAATTGCAGGTGTAAGCAGCTTTGTCTCTGCCTGTGCGCTCATTATTTGGAGCCTGATTGTAGATGGTTCAGCCCACGGTTTCTTAGTGCTCTTTGGCATTGGTATTGTGCTGATGAGTGGCTGCCTGGCGCTTGCGCTCACCGCACTTAAGCGCGCTGACAAACGAGCATAAGGTTATCTGGCTCTCTTGGGTCTGCTTCTGGATTTTGAGAATGAATTAAACCAAAGAAACCTTTAGATACCACTAATAGTCAAGTGTGTATTAAATTTTAAAGAAGAAGGAAAAGACGTTTCGTGAGAAACAATAATAACAATTCTGTTCTTGGAAAGATCCTGTATTTTCTGAGCGATAATTTCAATATTTTTCGGATCTAAGTTTGCAAATGGTTCATCAAGTATTACAACTTTAGATGGATAAATTAGTGCTCTAAGGATAGATAGTCTCTTTCTTTCACCTCCAGAAAGATTTTCACCTTCTTTAGCAATATCTTTATTCAATATGTTTGTTCTGAATCCAAATTCATTTAGTAGATTCTCTAATTTCATTCTTTCCGATGATGAGAGATGATCTACGGTTTTAGGATATATTAAATTTTCTATCACGGACAAATTAAACAGCTTATTCGACTGTCCTGAATATGCGTACAAATTCAGGACATCTTCTCGAGAATAAATGGTCACTTCCCCACTCGAAGATTTAATTAATCCTAAAAGAATTTTGAGCAAGGTGGATTTACCTACGCCACTTTTTCCGTCGATTAAGTTGACTCCTTCTTTAAATCTAAAAGTGACATCTTCAAGAATTGATTCAGATTCATAATTTTTTGATATGCCAGTCAAAACTACTTCTGATTCAGATGAATCAGAAATAAAATGGATAGCTGGGATCTCTTCAGTTGGTTTTGAGATTATAAAGTCTATAAGCTTGTCTGCACTTGAAACGGATTTTTGAATTAACTGAGAATATTTATTCAAATTTGAAAATGGATTATAAAATCTTTGTACGTAGAGCAAAAATGGGATGAGAATCATCCAATTTCCATTCTGCATTAACACGTCTTTACATAAAAAGAATAATGAAATCGCAACAAATAAATATCGAACGCTTTTCTCTATAACAAAGAAGATACTAAGTGCCGCACTCGATAAATTATCGTTCTCTAAAATATCAGTATTTATACGGTTAAAACGATCGGCTTCCCTCTCCCTGCCTTTAAATATTTTAATATACGAAAAGTTATCATTAGTTTCATTAATCTTTTCAATCAAATCCTCATTGAATTTGATTGTATTTTCTGCAAACTTTTTTTGCTCAGATGCCGATATGTTGCCAATTAAAACTAATGGCAGTATGCCAATTACTAAAATAAACAATGAAGTGATATTTATTTGTGTCATAAAAAAGCAAATCCACACTGTATCGAACATATCTGAACACAAAGTAAAAAAACTTGTTGAAAAGATTAAGCTTAATCTATTTACGTTATTGTCTATCAAATTAATATAAAACGCATTGTCATGAATTATCGCTAATTCATATTCCATATCAATAAGTTTTGAATACGCTTTTTCTCTTACATTTTTAATGATGTCATTTGAAAAAATAGAGACTCTAAAGCAAAAGTAATTTCTAACTATTGTTGAAAACACAATTAAAATCAAAAACTTAGCGCAGATAAAACCAATTTGAAAAAGATTATTTGTAACCGACGTGCTAAAAACTTCTGAAAGTGACTGCATATATTGAATCGAATAAATCTCAAGAAATGATGATAGAACCGCTAAAACGGCGAGAAAAACTAGTGCATTGATTTTTCCATTACCAATATGAAAGATTTCTTTTATTGATAAAAACGATTCTTTCATATATTCATATCCCCAATCAAGTGCACTAAACTAGACTAAAGAATTCAATTTATGATGCGTACAAACGAGAATCATTCAAAAACTAAAATCAGCAACTTCTATTTTACACTTCATTTTTTTAATTTCTCTATCGATGTTAATTCATTACCATCACTAAAAACTTTTGACTAATAAATAGTCAAAAGCTGGCGCTTACCGCACTTAAGCGCGCTGACAAACGAGCATAAGGTTATCTGGCTCTGTTGGATCAGTCTCTGGATCCAAAGGCACAATCTCTACCTGCTCAAACACCGTGCGAGCAGCATCCATGAGCGCTTCAAGCTGATGTGCTTCCTCTCCCACCTGTGCAGAAACTACATTGGTGAGATATCTTCCGCCGGGAGTAAGGCAGTGGGCAACTTGACGCATCCACTCACTGGTCATCATAGCCGCAGGTGGCACTTCTCCGCTAAAGCAGTCGTTTAGGATAGCGTCATAGCGCTTGTTATGAGAGGTAGATAGCTTCTTTATATACTCAACGCCATCAACTACCTGCACTTTAAGCCTACCATTACTCTCTCTAATAGCCTCATCCACAAAGAAATAGTTACGAGCTAAAGCTGCAATTTTGGGATCAAGCTCCAGTGCATCACAAGAAACCTCTGGATGGTGAGCTACTAAATAACGAGGATACGAACAGCCGCCAGCGCCCAACATCAAAACTGAGTGCACAGGACAAGCAGCTTCAAACAACAAGTCATACAGCTCAAGGTAAGGAAATACCAGCTGATTCTTTCTAGAATCTGTGTACGTTGCACTCTCATAGGCGCCGCCCTGCCACAGCACGCGTATGTCTCCACCTTCACCATCTGAAATAGGAAATACCAACGCGGGACCATTCAGCGCCTGAGGTTCAACGTAAATACCTGCACAAGTTAGGAGCTCCATATCATGAGCAGTAAGCTGTTTTTCTGACATGGAACTCCTTTAAGTGATGTGTTATATGCAATATGTCTAAGTATAGCTAGTGCACGGGGTTTCTCGCCAGGTGCTATCTCAGCTCAAACGAATCGGCATCAGTGATGCAGACGCAGGTGTCATAAAACGCCTTGAGAGCCTGGTAGCCCAGAAGTGTGTCTTTGGTGCCTGCGGTCTCGTACACGGAGTGCATAGCAAGCTGTGGAAGACCCACGTCAACGGCGTGCATGCTTGCCTGAATGTTGGAGAGGTTGCCCAAAGTAGATCCGCCGGGCATGTCGCTTCTGTTAGCAAAGACCTGGTAAGGAACGTTTTGCTGCTTCCAGATAGCCTCGACAATGGCGCGGCTAAATGCATCTGTGCAGTACGACTGACGTGCTGCTTCCTTGATAACCATGCCGCCGTTGAGGTATGGCTTGTTGGCCGCATCGTGCTTCTCGGGATAATTGGGGTGTACCGCATGAGCGTTGTCGCAGCTTACTAGCAAAGATGCCGAGAGCGCACGGTAGTAATCTTCCTGCGTAAAACCAAGCGTGGCGTTTACGCGCTGCAGCGTGTCTTTAAGGAACGTAGACTTAGCACCCTGCTTGGTGTTTGAGCCAACTTCCTCGTTATCAAAACAGGTGTATACAGAGATGTCCTGCTCATTTGAAGACGCAAGGAAGGCCTTGAGTGCCACAAAGGCGCACTGAAGGTCATCAAGGTGACCAGCAGAAACAAACTCCTTCTTAGCACCCCAAATACGGCCGCCCGTGTGATCAACTAAGAACAAATCGCGAGAAAGAATGTCCTCTTGAGACACACCAGCTGCATCTGCTACCAGGGCGTTAAAGGCGCCAGGATTAAGCTCTCCAGCGCTGAAGAGTGGCATCAAGTCTTTAGCACGGTTGAACTCTGGCGAGAGACCATTTTTGTGCTCAAGGTGAATAGCCAAGCTTGGAATCATGACAACATCGTCTTCAATGTTGACCAGCCTGGACTCTACCTTGTTTCCTACTTTGACCAGTACGCGGCCAGCAATGCCCAAAGGACGATCAAACCAGGTGTGATCAAGCATGCCGCCATATGCCTCGGTGTTCAGGCGAAGCGAGTTTCCCTCACCGGTAAGCTCTGGCTGAGCTTTTACCTTGTAGGTTGGAGAATCGCCATGGGCAACGGCAAGCTGGAAGTGGTAAGGAGCGTCAACGCTTGAGGTTTGGGGCTCACGGTACTTCTCGCCAACTTTCCAGGCAACAATTGAAGAATTATTGCGCGTGGTAAAGTAAGTGCCGCCAGGCTGAACATCCCAAGAAGAACCCTCGGAGAGATAGGTAAAACCGCTCTCTAGCAGGTACTCTTTGATGTTTTGCGTGGTATGAAACATAGAAGGGCTCTGCTTAATAAAAGCAAGGAGCTCCTCAGAAAGAGCAAGTGACTCGTTTAAATCAGACATGCGTAAAACCTTTCATAGAACTGTGTTGCACCCAACAGCCTAGCACGCATTTTTGGTGAGGCGTCCACTTTCTAGAAAATGACGCAAAGAATACGCGCTTCAGGGTAGATACTTATATGTTGAACTAATTCTCACCCACCAAAGCGAGAGTGTATGGATATCAATCAAGCTATTGAGCACGCTAATGCGTTTGTCATACCTGGCCTTCTTGTTGATGATCAGTCCATCATCGGCGAGGTCAACAAAAACTGTGATGCCATTAAAACGCTGCTTGATGCCTGGAAAGAAGCTCCTTTAGGCCAAGAGCCTGTAGAGTTTTCTGTCATTCAGCAGCTTGCTGATAGAACGCGCTCACTCTGCGATACCTACGGTGTGGAGAGACTCAGAAACCATCGAGGCGTTGGACTTTCTCGCGGTCTTTCAAACGACGATCTTGCGGCAGCCGTTGCAAAGATGCAGCGTCGTCGCCCTAAGGCTGTCTATAAGACGGCAGGTCCCCTTCTTAATGACTTGCAAATTGCCTATGTCGAGAAGAGCGTTTCTGGCACCGTGCTAGGCATTGATATTGAGACTACGTCACGCTTCCCTGAGCTGGGCTACATTGTTAACGTGGGCTTTGAGTTCTGGAATCTTGGTCGCAATACCGTTGCCGTAGAGCCTCACACCGCCTACTTTGGCATTCCAGAGATGTACAAAGAAAAAGGCGTCCCTCTTGCCGATATTCACCAGATTACCTGGAAAGATGTTGAAGGCAAGAAATCATTTAGAGACGATAAAAAAGCTCAAGAGGCCCTGCTGGCAACTATGAAAAAGATTCCTTTTATGGCACATAACGCTGCCTTTGAGGATTCTTGGTTCATGTTCAACATTGATGGCTATGCAGAAGCTAGAAAAGCGGGCAAGATTATTGTCATTGACTCCCGTGATATCTGCCGTCGTTTGGACCCAGAAATTAGGTCTCTTCCCCGTGAGTCTTCCCCTGCCGCACTTGAGAACTGGGCACGTCGTAGGCACACGCTCGCAGCGGACGAGAAGGAACGTCACTTGGGACTTGAAGACGTAGACCTTATGATTCGTACCGTGCAAGCAGAATTTGCAGACCACAATATGTTTGAAGACTAGGCAACGTTGTCGGTTACCTGTGTTCAAGCGTTATACTAAAGAGTGCATAAACTAGATTTTCTCGCTAGAAAATAACTGCCAAGGAGGAGTTTTGTCAGAGAAGCAGGTTAGAGTACGTTTTGCGCCATCACCAACAGGTAAGTTGCACATCGGAGGTGCACGTACTGCTATCTATAACTGGGCTTTTGCTCGCGCAAATGGTGGCAAGTTTATTCTTCGTATTGATGACACAGATCCTACGCGCTCAACTGAGGAGAACACTCAGATTATTCTGCGCGCCATGAAGTGGCTTGGTCTTGATTGGGACGAGGGTCCAGATAAGGGCGGCGATTGCGGTCCTTATAGCCAGACTGAGCGTCTTGATTTGTATCGTGAGGCAGCAAATAAACTGCTGGCAGAGGGCAAGGCATACCCTTGCTTCTGCACGCCAGAGAAGCTCGCTGAAGACAAGAAGGCCGCAGAAGAGCGCCACGACCCCTTCCAGGGCTATCAGCGTACCTGCAGAAACATTGATCCTGCAGAGGCACAGCGCCGCATTGATGCTGGCGAGCCTTATACCATCCGTATCAAGGTTCCTCTGGACCGCGGCGACGTTATTGTCCACGACGCTGTTCACGGCGACGTAACCTTTAACGCTCGCGAGCTTGATGACTTTATCATCTTCCGTTCTGACGGCACCCCAACTTATAACTTTGCCACCGTTGTTGATGACGCTGGTATGGGCATTACCCACATCATTCGTGGCGATGACCACCTGTCTAACACTCCTCGTCAGATTATGGTGTACGAGGCTCTGGGCGCACCTGTTCCAACCTTCGCGCACATCTCCATGATTTTGGGTCCTGACGGCAAGAAGCTCTCCAAGCGCCATGGAGCAACCTCTGTTGAAGAGTATCGTGACCAAGGCTATCTTGCAGATGCCTTTGTCAACTACCTGGCTCTTCTCGGCTGGTCACTTGATGGCGAGACAACCATTGTTCCTCGCGACGTTTTGGCATCTCAGTTCTCTCTGGACCACGTTTCCAAGAACCCTGCTAAGTCCGATCCAGAGCGTCTGAACTGGATTAATGCAACGTATCTTGCCAATATGGACAACCAGACCTTTGCAAAAACTGTTCTGATTCCAGAGCTTGTAAGCGCAGGTCTAGAGCCTGTTCAGGGCAATACAACTGACGCAGATGAGATTTACGCAACTCGTCCAAGCTGGTATGACCTGCTCTCCGAGATTCTTCGTCCTCGTACCACAGTAAGCCCAGACGTCATTGAGAAGTCCCGCTTCCTGTATGAAGGCGCAAACGTCACCCTTGATCAGAAGAGCGTTGAGAAGGGTCTTACCAAAGACGCTGCTCAGAGTGCTACCGTCCTTGCGGCTGCAAAGACTGCTCTTGAGGGCGTTTCTGAGGACGGGTGGAAGGCTGCAGCAATTGACGCTGCCCTTGAGGTGCTTCCAGAGCAGCTTGACCTTAAGAAACGCATCGTCTTCCAGTCTATTCGTGTTGCTGAGTGCGGCAACATGGTCTCCCCTCCTCTTGGAGAGTCTATGGAGCTTCTTGGCCGTGAGGTTTGCCTTGCTCGCCTTGAGCGCGCTCTGGAGCTTTGCAAATAACGCGTGAATGCATGCCTGCCGCGTATTCTTCCAAGCGTAAGTGGGTATCAAAAGTAAAACCACACAAGAGCTGTAAAACAGATGGTTTTGCAGCTCTTTTATCGTTATCGTTTGTTTAGTTTTGGAGTAGCTATGATTTCTATGTCTGCGTTTGAGGTCCTCGGCCCCATTATGGTGGGTCCTTCTTCCTCGCACACAGCAGGAGCCTTGCGCATTGCCCTGGTTGCACGCTCACTTGCACCAAAGCAGCTGGAGCGCGTTGAGTTTTGGCTCTACAACTCCTTCTCTCATACCCACCTTGGTCACGGCACCGATTACGCTCTGATTGCAGGCATCTTGGGCCTTGCTCCAGACGATACGCGTGTCCGTGAAGCGCTCACCTTGGCAGAAGAAGCCCACCTCAACTACAGCGTTATTGAGAAAGGTGACGACGAGACTCTGCATCCAAACACCGTAGAAATTCACCTCTACGGTGCAGATAACGTCCACGTTTCCGTTATGGGCGAGTCCGTTGGTGGCGGCCGCATTCGCATTTCTGGCGTTAACGGCGTACGCATTCGCATGTCTGGCGATATGCCCACCATTTTTGTTTCACATCGCGATAAACCCGGTGTTCTTGCAGCTCTTACCACTATTTTGGCTACGCAAAACATCAATGTTGCAACTATGCGTACCTTCCGCTCGGAGCGCGGGGGCTTTGCACACACCGTCTTTGAGATTGACGAGCCCATTGAGCAGAAAGTCCTGGATCTCTTCCAGCTGGCACCTCACGTCTCATATGCCGCGCAGGTTTCTATTCCAGGAGCCGCTCCTCAGGTCACAAACGACGTGCTTTCGGGGGCGTTTGACAACGGCGCAGATCTTCTCGCCAGATGCTCTAAGACGGGAGCCTCCATTGGCCAGATTATGCGCCAGCGCGAGAAGGACCTGCGGCCAGATGCCGACGTAGACGCTGAGATGGCTCATGTTCTTGAGATTATGCGCGATGAGGTTCACGACACTATCAAGACGCCTCGTCAGTCCATTGGTGGCCTGCTCAACGGCCAGGCCAAGACTGTGGCAAATACCCCAACTGCAATCTCCAACGCACTTATGGGCACCACGCAGACACGAGCCGTTGCCTACGCTATGGCCGTTCTTGAACGCTCAGCTACTATGGGTGTTATTGTTGCCGCCCCCACTGCTGGCGCGTCCGGCGTTGTACCAGGATCGCTTATCTCGGTAGCAGAAGAGATTGGTGCTACCGATGAGCAGGTTATCTCTGCGCTTTGGAATGCAAGCGCTATTGGCGCCATCCTAACCACCAACGCGAGTGTTTCTGGCGCTGAGGGTGGCTGTCAGGCAGAGGTGGGATCTGCTGCTGCCATGAGTGCGTCTGCTCTGACCGAGCTCTTGGGTGGCACTCCTCAGCAGTGCTTGGACGCAGCTTCTATTGCTATCTCTAACCTTCTGGGACTAGTCTGTGACCCTGTCAGAGGACTGGTTGAGTATCCTTGCCAGGATAGAAACGCTATTGGTGTAGCTGCTGCCGTAAGCTCTTCTCAGCTTGCTTTAGCTGGTGTTGGAAATCCAATTCCGTTTGATGAGGTTGCTCACGCTATGGCAGAAGTAGGCGCCGCGCTTCCAGTTTCTCTCAGAGAAACAGCTAAAGGTGGTCTTGCCGCAACTCCAAGCGCTCCTACCGCATGCGCAAGTTGCACCGGCTGTGCCCCTCTTGACCAGGCACTTATCGATGCAGAACGCATGCTCAGCTCAAATACTAGAGACGTTCCTTGCGCTTAGAGATGCGTTTTGTATAATATTTTTTGCTGCAAACAGAATTTCTTGAAATTATTGCTTGCATCTCTGACGAGTCTCCTTTATAGTTATTTCTCGCGCTGATGCGCACGGATGACATCTTGGGATATCGTCTAGTGGTAGGACAGCGGATTCTGGTTCCGTCAACGGGAGTTCGACTCTCTCTATCCCAGCCATGTCCTCCCAGTCATACATGGCCCGTTCGTCTAGCGGTTCAGGACGCCGCCCTCTCAAGGCGGAGATCACCAGTTCGAATCTGGTACGGGCTACCAAATGTTCAAGGACTTCTTCGGAAGTCCTTTTTGTTTATCTCAACGCCACTTTTGCTTCTATCGTAAAATAGACCAGTCTGTTTGAAATTTTCGCCGCACCTAACTGTGCGGCTAAGAAGTATAAGAATTTTTACTAACACCTTGATTGGATCAGGATGTGGCTTGAGTTCTTCCAAAGTGCAGTTGTAATTGTTGCCCTGCTCTATGTGCCAGGCGTCATTTTGCTACACGCGTCCGGTATGCCTAAGCCTTGGGCTCTTGTTACTGCTCCTTTAGTAAGCTGCGCTCTCTACTTTATTGAGGGAGAAATCTTTAGCGCACTGAACATCCCTGTTCCCTTAGCTGTGATGGTTCTTGTCCCCTTGCTTGTTGCAATCCTGGTCAATGGCTATGTTTATTACACCGCTTCTCAAAATAAAGAAGACCGCAAAAGCGAGAAACCCAACAAATCCGAAGCAATATGCGCTGGCAAGCAATCAACTAGCCCTGTACCAGCATTTATCTGCGAAGAACTCCCCTTCTGGATGCCTCTTCTGTACGTTGCAGTTGGTCTTCTTACCGTAGGACTCCTCTTCTTACCTACCCTGCCGTCTGCCAGCTCCTTTGTTCAGGGCTGGGATATTGTGCATCACTTAGATGTCACGCAGGCAATGATTGAGTCTCAAAAGTACTCATCAATTCACTATGACTTCTACAGCACCATAGAAACTGCCATTACTCCTTGGGAACCTGGTTCTTCTGGATTCTATCCCTCAGGCTGGAACATCATTGTTGCACTAACAACGCAGCTTGTTTCTACAACCGTTCCTATTGCAGGTAATGCACTCAACTTTGTGAGCGCAGCAATTATCTTTCCGCTCTCAATCTGCTCACTTATTGCAAAAGTTCTTCCTAAACATCGCATTGCGCTTATCAGTGGAGCTTTTGTTTGCCTAGCATTTTTTGTTTTCCCTTGGTCGCTTCTCATCTACGGACCAATCTTTCCTAACACCGTTGCCTTCTGTGTAATGCCTTCTATTTGGTGGATTTTTATGCAGATGACTCGATCAAAAACACCAAAACACGACCTTGTCTGGCTTATTTTCATATTTGTTCTTGGCTTGATTACCCTCTTTATCTTGCATCCTTCCACGATTTTCTCGTCAATTGTTGTGCTTTTACCTTGGAGTTTTGCGCGCATTGGAGAATCAAAACGCAGAGTTGTTCTCTTTGGAAAACAAATCAAGCCTGTCACGCTGGCATACGCATTCTTTATCTTTGCGCTAGTTATTTGGTCTGTTTTCTACTACGTTTTGATTGTTCGAGGCGTGGCTCTCAATTTCTGGTGGAGCGCCTACTCTAGCCTGCAAGATGCTATTTTGCACGCCCTTGGCATGGACTTTATTGGACAGTCGTACGCAGGTGGAGAGCTTGTTTCTCCACAGCCGATACTTTCAATCTGCGTGCTTGTAGGCGCTGTCTGGACGTTTAAGCATAAGCAAGCTCGCTGGATGGTATCTGCCTTTATATACCTGTCTATCCTCTGCATTTTTATTATTACGTTTGACTTTCCTCTAAAGGGATATCTTTCGGGATTCTGGTATACCGATCCGTTCCGTATTGCGGCCAGCTGCATCATTATGGCAATTCCACTCGCAGCGCTTGGTCTTGCAACCCTTGCTGAAGCCGCACTGGAAACATTTACCTCCTGGAGAGAAAAAGCTTCTCAGGCTCAAACCAAAGCTCAGACCTGCGTCTTTTGTACAGTTGGGGCTAAACCTCTGATTGTGGGAGCGGTCATTGCATGTGTAGTTGTACTCAACTATGTGGTTCCCATGCCAAACCTTAAATCGGAAAAGCCAATTCCTGCTGCTACTGCTTTTAAACAAGCTTCCGAGAAGGCCTATGGTGATCACTACATTTTGACATCAGAGGAATTGGAGTTTTTACGTCGCGTGGAGCTTACCGTTCCTGCTGGTGCTGTAATTGCAAATCTACCTCAAGACGGTAGCCTCTGGGCATACGGTACCAATAACTTGCATGTGCTCTGGCGCTTCCCTAACGGCTACGACGCTTCAGAACGTCCTGCAAGCGCAATTCTTCGTAAACGACTTAATCGCATTACAAGCGACCCTGAGGTGCTTCAGACGGCACATGACCTTAACGTGCAGTACGTTCTTATTCTAAACAACGTTGTTGATTACTCCAACGCTGTTACCAGCACCTACAAACCTGGAACATTCAGAGGCATTACGCAGATAACAGACACCACCCCAGGTTTTGAGGTGGTGCTGGAAGAAGGTTCTATGAGGTTGTACAAGATTACCTTGTAAGAACACTATGCCTGAAGAGTAGAAACTGCGTCCTTAAGCTCCTGAACACGATCAGTTACTTCCCATGTAAAGTCTGGGTCTTTACGGCCAAAGTGTCCGTACGCTGCTGTCTTAGAGAAGATAGGACGACGCAGCTTAAGATCTCTGATAATGGCGCCAGGACGAAGATCAAAGACCTTCTCGATAGCCTGCTCAATAACAGCATCGTCAACAATACCGGTGCCAAAAGTATCAACCATAATAGACAGTGGATGAGAAACACCAATGGCATAGGCAAGCTGAACTTCGCACTTCTTTGCAAGACCAGCTGCAACTACGTTCTTGGCAACCCAGCGAGCTGCATATGCTGCTGATCGATCAACTTTGGTGCAGTCCTTTCCAGAGAAAGCGCCACCGCCATGACGACCCATACCGCCGTAGGTATCAACAATAATCTTTCTACCGGTAAGTCCTGTGTCTCCCATAGGTCCACCAACAACAAAGCGACCAGTTGGGTTAACGTAAATATCGGCGTTATCCCAAGCAATATTGACCTCACCCATAACAGGTGCAATAACGTGGTCGATCATATCCTGCTTGATGACGGACATGTCTTCAATCTCTGGAGCATGCTGCGTGGAAACAACAATGGCTGTGACCTCAACGGGTTTCTCGTTCTCATAACGAACGGTAACCTGAGTTTTGCCATCTGGACGCAAATACTCAACCTCACCAGACTTACGCACCTCTGAGAGGCGCTGAGCTAGACGCTGAGCCAGATATGCGGGCATTGGCATAAGAACATCGGTCTCATCGGAGGCAAAGCCAAACATCATGCCCTGATCGCCTGCGCCGATAAGATCAAGCGGATCTGTAGTGCGTCCTGCCTGCGTGTCATAGGACTGATCAACGCCCTGAGCAATATCTGGACTCTGCTCATGGATAAGGCTCAAAACGCCACAGGTCTCACAGTCAAAACCATATTTAGCGCGGTCATAGCCAATATTTCTGAGAGTATTACGAACAATCTCCTGGACATCAACGTAGGATTGAGTGCGAATCTCTCCAGCTACCACAATAGTTCCTGTAGTAGCAAAAGTCTCACATGCACAACGAACGTTATCCAAGCAAGCTGGAACACCGCTTGGAGAAACGTATCCACGCTCTTCAAGCTCTGCCTCTTTTGCCAGGATTGCATCAAGAATTGCGTCAGAAATCTGATCGCAAACCTTGTCTGGATGTCCCTCAGTAACACTTTCTGAGGTAAACAAATAGTTTTTGTGTGCCATGAACTGTCCTTTCACGCATGGCTTCTCTGCTTATGCAGAATATTTGCGTTCTTCTACGCGCAACCACTATTACTATACCCATGGTTAACTCTTTTGAGCAGTAGCTCTTAAGAAAATTTGAAAAAAGAGCGCCACAAGGGCACTCTTTAAATAGCATAGTTAACCTGGAATTATGCAAAAATACGTATGATTATCCATCTATTCCAATACCAGCAAGCGTCAAATCAAGAAGCTTCTGTGCAAGCTCATCAGAACCCTCAACGCCACGGCGCTCTCCCATCAAACCAATAGCCGAGAGAACCAATGCCCCTGTAATAGAACAAGCAGCAAGCCTAGAATCAACGTTTTGGCGAATAAATCCCTGCAATTTTCCCATCTCTAGCTGGTTAGCAAGGAGAACAACCACGCGGGAAAGTGGTCCCTCAATGTTGGTAATAAGCGCCTGCTCAGAGCTTGCAAGCTTATTAATCAAAGCCAAAACAAGTGGCGAGTCAGGAAGAATATGTGAAGCCAGCTGAGCAATGATTGCATGGAGGGTCTCTTTTGATGCAGGCTTATTGCCAATAGTGCGTGCAATATCTTTTGCTAACTCGTCAACACTCTCATCAAAGATTGCCTGCAAAAGAGCTTCTCTATCGGAAAAGTAATAATACAGCGCACCTTTTGAAAGACGAGCTCTATCGGAAATCTCACTCATTTTGAAGTTAGTATTTCCACGAGCAAGCATGAGCTTAGTTGTCTCGTGCATAATACGCTTACGTGTAGCTGCGCTTTTCTTAGTACGAGCTTCGGCACGAATATGAGAAATAGAAGGCGCTGGAGTCTCGGGTTCTTCTGTAGGCTGCTGTTCATAAGCATTGTGGTGTATGACTTCTAACGTAATATAATCGCGCTTCTCGCCCATGAACTCCCCCATGAGACACTATCCGTCATATAAAATGACGCCTCTCTGATAATTTTTATGCTTACTATACCGTTTTGCCGAATCTAGAAAAATACAAAGGCCTGACTTTTTTATTGTTTTAATCTGGCACTCTTTATTATTTTTATCAATTACCCTTAGAGAGAATGGCGAGAAGATCTTCTTTCCTATTCTCCACTTGACCTGCTAAATAAAGCTCAAAAAGCCTACGTTGGCACACACCGACAGCAGGTCCTGGCTGAAGAGAAAGTGTTTCCATAATTTCTGCGCCCGAAACGCACAGCTCTTGCGGATGCTGAGCAATTTCTTGTTTTACCTCGTGTAAGAGGAGCTTTCTCATAGCTTCAAGCGTTACTGCGTAGCTGCGATACGGATTTGCCTTTGCCAAGGCATCAGCCTGCTTCAACGTCAAAAGGTCATACGCAAGGGCAATGCCATCCGATTTACTTGCCTCGGCTAACAGGGCAATCATATGCCTGAGAGACGTTGTTGTAATATCCACATCATAGTCATGTAATGCTACAAGAGCACAAACTTCATTGCTCAAATGTTGTGATAAAGCTAAACGTTTAAGTAGCGCCTTTGCTACAACTGCACCTTTTTCTGGGTGCCCATAAAAATGACCTCTACCATCCGCATCAGTAGTAAACATTTCTGGCTTTGCAATATCATGCAGGAGCGCCGCCCACCTAAGAACAGGAGTAGCACACCCTGCTGTAAGAGCCTCTGCTGCAGAGCATACCCGAGCAGTATGCTCCAGCACATCATAGGCGTGATAAGGGCTTCTCTGGTCAAAATTTTGCAACGGTAAGAGCTCTGGAATTGCTATCGCTAGAACAGGAAAACCCAGCTTAATAGCATGGGCAATATGGCCAGCCTCAACAATTTGAGCCACTTCCGAGCCAATGCGCTCAGACGCAACCTGAGAGAGTAGCGGCGCACACTCAGTAAGTGCCTGATGTGTCTTCTCCTCAATTGAAAACGAGAGTCTGCATGCAAACCGCAATGCTCGAAGCATGCGAAGAGCGTCCTCTGTAAAGCGAACCTTAGGCTCCCCAACAGCGCGAATTACACGTGCAGATAAATCTTCTTGACCGCCATAAAGATCAAGCAATCCCCTCTTTGGGTGATATGCCATTGCATTAATAGTGAAGTCTCTACGGGCAAGATCTTCCTCTATACGAGAGACAAACTGCACAGAATCAGGACGACGACCATCAAGATATTCTCCGTCACAGCGATACGTTGTGACCTCAATAGGGTGCTTCTCGACAACAGCAGTAACGGTTCCATATGCAATACCTGTTTCATGCACAGGAATGTCTGCAGCCTCAAAAGCCGCTTTACTCTGCTGCCACGTAGCTGAAGTTGTGATGTCAATATCATGGGCAAATGAGCCGCGTAGGGCGTCTCGTACCCAGCCGCCTACAATCCACGCCTCAAATCCGGCATCTTCAAGAACTTCTAATGCACGCAACGCGTAGGTGGGAATCTGTAAATTCACAGGGCGAGAAAGGCATGGTGAAGAGCTGTTTTTCTGTATGCTCATAGCCATTCCTTCCGCAGTTGCTGATGAAAAAAGTATACATCCTTCACACGTCATTCACATCCTTTCTGCGGTTTTAAAATGACAAACATTTGTTCTAGATTTTTCTTTACTTCTTCCCCATTCGTGATAGTCTAAGTATACGAACAGACGTTCTATTTTCAAGTAGAAAGTTGCTGCCATGGATACTCTTGATAAACTCGCCATACTTGCAGATGCAGCCAAATTTGACGCGGCGTGCACTTCTTCTGGTGTAGACAGAGATCCGCAGGCAGGAAAGGTAGGAATGGCCTCAGCGGCCGGCTGTTGCCACTCATTTACCCCTGATGGTCGCTGCATTACGCTGCTAAAAGTTTTACTTTCTAATGCTTGTTGTTATGACTGTGCTTACTGCGTCAATAGGTCGTCCGCACAGACCAAGCGTGCCACCTTTACACCACAGGAATTAGCAGAGCTTACCGTAGATTTCTATAAAAGAAATTACATAGAGGGGCTCTTTCTTTCCTCAGGTGTTATAGGATCACCAGACCACACCACAGAACTCATGATTGAATGCCTCTCCTACCTTAGGAATGAGTTGCTGTTTAACGGCTATGTTCATGCAAAAGTAATTCCCGGAACAGATCCAGATCTTATTGATGCTATTGGCCGCTTAGCAGATAGACTCTCCGTCAATCTGGAATTACCTAGCTCAACCTCACTTACTAAACTTTGCCCTCACAAAAATGCAGAAACTGTTACTAAACCCATGTCTTTCATTCACCGCCTACGCGTCTCTGAAGAAAGGCAATTGCTTGAAGCTAAAAATGCATCAAAGGGCATTGTGAAGTCTGCTGGCAAATCTAAAGGCATTGTTATTCCTACTCAGAAACAAATCATAAGAGAAGGCTTAGCTCTACGTTCCAACTGCTTGAAAAATACCTTTATGCGCTCATCAAGGGTGTCTTCAGGCAAGAGGTCCTTCTCGCCTGCCGGGCAGTCAACTCAAATTATCATTGGAGCTTCTCCAGAATCAGATAATCAAATATTGCACTTGTCTCAAGCGCTTTACCAGCAATTTGAGTTAAAACGAGTATTCTTTTCTGCCTATATTCCTGTTATAGAAGACAATCGTCTTCCTGAGTTGGACACTCCTGTTCCCTTACGTAGAGAGCATCGTCTTTATCAGGCTGATTGGCTTATGCGCTACTATGCGTTTTCTCCTGATGAGCTGGTTTCTCCGGAAGCACCTTGGCTTGATTTAGAAATTGATCCAAAGCTTGGGTGGGCACTGGCACATCTTAATCAATTTCCCGTAGAGATTATGGATGCTCCGCTAGAAATACTTTTACGAGTGCCCGGTATTGGCCCTACCGGTGCACGAAGAATTATTGCCGCAAGAAAACGGTCTCGTCTCACCTTTGATGATCTTAAACGGCTGGGAATACAGCTCAAACGATCACATCATTTTCTCACCTGCTGTGGCGTAAGAGATGCCTCAGCCCCACTTGACCAAGAATTGATTAAACAGAGGGTAATTGCTGATGCCAAAGCAAGTTCGTACAACAAAACAAGACGTCGTATTGAGTCCTCTCAACTCAGGCTCTTCTAATCAAAGTGTAGAGCTTGTCTCGCTTGTTCAGAGGCTTACAAGACTCTCCAAGCCTCAGAAGGTTGTTATCTCTTGCAATCCAAGCTTAGAAGGCGTTGTAGGGGCTGTAGGGCTCACCTATCTCTCGCATGCTAACCCAGCACACGTACGTCTTGTTAGAGAAAGTTTTTGTCAGCCTAGTCTTGGGGAGCATGTTCTCTGTGGACCAGACCCCTCTGATGACTCAGTAGTTGCCTTAGCTAGACGAGTTCTTACAGGCCTAGAAAAAAAGGTAGGAACAAGAGAGATAACACGTCGCATTGTTTTGGCATGTGCTTCAGATGCTCATACTATGCCGGAGATTGTACATCGATACATTCGTCTTGCATTCTCCTATGGTGTAGGAGCTCTTGAAGATATTGCAGACCCAACCGTGGCAGAGTTTAATGCACTGGCTAGGCAGGTAGAAACTGAGCGAGAGCACACACGTCAATTTGTTCGATTTTCTCGCATGTCAGACGGCTCTTTTATGTCTGTGTTTCAGCCTAATGCAAACGTAGTACCACTAACCTGCAATTACTTTGTCAAACGAATGAGTACAGAACGGTTTTTTATTGTTGATCCAGCTCACCATATAGTCAGTTTTTATGCACCAGAAATGAAAACTTTTGGAACCATTCAGCTTGATGACGCTTCTTTAGAAGAGCTGCTCTCTAGAACAGACCTTGCAACTGATGAGAAATACGTACAAGCCATGTGGAGGCGCTTCTACGAAGGAGTTGGTCTAGAAGGTCGCGGACCTGCAGAAAGAGGATACGACTTGCGCGCTCATTGGATGCCAAAGCGTGTATGGCAAGGACTCCCTGAGCTTACCGCAACCACAAGTGCAGAAGCTGCGCGTAGCCAAGGCGTACCCGCTCGCTATCAGGGACGAGAAAACAGAAAGGATGTGCATCATATAGAACAGAAACAGGCGTTTAACCATAAGCTTACCTCTGGGTTGTAAGGCTGCTGCTTAAGAAGACTTACAAAAAAAGCGCCCAGCAAAGCTGGACGCTTATCAGTTCAAATGAAATGACTAAGACTTAGTCAAGATCGTTGAAGTCACCAGCTGCAGGTGCAGGTGCAGAAACCTGAGTCTGCTGTGCTGCAGGCTGTGCAACATTCTGGGAACCAGTTGGAGCGTTGTTGGTAAGAACAGTCTCTGGGAAGACAGAGTCTGCATCATCCAGGAAGTGCTGGAGGAGCTTACGGTACTCAGCGCGGAAGTCCTCACGGGACTGCTTGAGGCGATCAATCTCATCAAGCTCAGTCTGCTTCTCTGCAAGAGCCTGACGGATAACCTCACGAGCCTTCTGGTCTGCCTCATTGCGGATGCGCTCAGCGTTTGCACGAGCGTCTGCAACAAGCTTATCTGCGCTCTGCTGAGCAACAATGAGGACCTGAGAAATCTGGTGCTCGGATGCAGCGATAGCAGCTGCGTTTGTCTCCTCAACAGAAGGAACGCTTGCGTTCTCCTCAAGGTTTGCAACCTGAGCCTGTGCTGCAGCAAGCTGCTGCTCAGTGCTGGTCAGACGGCCCTTGAGGTCAGCGATCTTTTGAAGCATTGCATCAACCTCAGAAGAGAGCTGCTCAAGAAATGCGTCAACTTCCTCTGGATTGTAGCCGGTCTCAGCAGGAGAGAATGTCTGCTGCTCGATGTCTGCTGGTGTGATTGCCATCTTTGTTCCCTTTCAGTCTGCGAGTAGACGTACCACACATCATAACTACTCAGTTTGTAATTAAAGACAAACTAGTTTCCTATATTAGTATAAGACCCAGCGTCGAAATGGCAAAACGTTCCACAAGATTAAGCACAAAAAGCGCAATAATCGGTGAGAGGTCAACGCCAGAAATTGGAGGAATCACCTTCCTAAACACATTGAGATATGGCTCAACAATTTTGCCAATAGCCTTAAGAATGTTCTTAACCGAATCATTTGAAACGGTAATCCAAGAGGACAGGCACCATACCACAATGCAGACGCTGTAAATCCTAAACAAGGTATAGAGTGCGTTTAAAACATAATACGAGAACACAAAAACCTCCAGTTACCTGGTAATCTCTCCCTCATCAGCAAGCTTATCAAGATCAGCCTGCGTCAAAGAGACGCCATGAGGAAGTACAACAAAAACGCGGTCAGCAACTTCTTCAACAGCACCATCAAGGCCATAAGAAAGACCAAAGCTGAAGTCCAAAATTCTCTTAGCAACCTCAATGTTGGTGTTCTTAAAGATAAGAACAACTGGCTGACCAGTACGAACGCGGCGAACTACCGACTGAACATCGTCATAAGAAACAGGACGAAGAACATATGGTGGCAGCTGTCCAGAATAGCTTGTACGGCTCACAGGACGAAGACCAATATCACCAGGAGTTGGCAGATTTGGGCTTACGGCGTGCTCGTAAGAAGGAGTGTATCCAGAGGGCTCCTGACGAGATGCATACGCAGAAGCACGGGAGCGCATATCCTGCTGAGGATTGTAAGAAGCGGCTGGATTTGTGCTGATTGGCTTGCCAGAGCGTGTATACACAGAAACACTCTCTGCTTCTGGCCTGGATGGATTACCCAGCAGTCTGTTGGAAGAGCCTTGCTGTGCGCGATCATCGTACGAACGAGGAGAAGCTTCGTCTACCTCGTCATAGCCTTCGTCGCCATAATACTCATCGTCGTAGTACTCATCGTCCTGACCACCACGAAGTTTTGCTCTTAGCGTATCAAGAATGCTCATCATTGTGCCTTTCTGTAACGCACGTAACTTCTTACTACTGTATCAAAAACTTGCAACTATTTTAGTGCCTACTCAACGTATAGGCTGGGTCAAACAATACTCGACCCAGGCGAATAGTCGTAGAACCCTCTTCAATGGCATACGTAAAGTCATCACTCATGCCACAAGAAAGAACATCTAACTTCAAACCAACTTGTTGGCTCAAGTGATCACGCAATTCTCGAAGTCCTGAGAATGTTCTCTTGGCGCGCTCTGAATCATCTTTTGGTGCCATAGTCATCAGACCCACAACAGAAATGTGAGGAAGATCAACAATCTTTTGAATAGACTCTGACACTTCTTCTGGCGAGAAACCCGATTTTGAGGCTTCAGCGGAGACGTTTACCTCAAGTAGAACAGACTCCTCAGTACCCTTCACCTCAGCACGCTTTGAAACCGCCTCTGCAAGATGTTCGGAAGAAATTGAATGAATGTAGCGAACCTTACCAACTACCTGGTTAATCTTGTTCTTCTGAAGATTACCAATCATGTCAAAAGATATCTCAGACGCAAAAGGAGTTTCAGATAAACACGTCAGTTTATGTGTCAGCTCTTGTGGGCGATTCTCGCCAAAAACCCTATAGTCTGCCTTATAAGCTGCAAGGACAGCCTCAACAGGAACGGTTTTGGAGACAGCCACAATTTCAATCTCAGAGGCGCTTCTGCCAGACTTTTTTGCAGCATCCGCTACAAGCGACTCAATCTGAGCTTTGCGAGCCTTTATAAACTCAAGATATTCGTCTGAATCGTACGTCATAGCCATCATCTCTTGCGGTGAATACATCAACATCTTACGTAACGTTTAACGACTTTTGTCGTAGACCTAAACGCCTTCTCCGATAGCGCTAAACGTCTTCTACCCTACTTTGACGCCATGTAAGCAACAGCCGCGTGTCTTCCACACTTGCCATGCTCTGCTCGGTACGAGAAGAACCGCTCAGTTGTAGAGGCGGTCGAGTCAGTAACCTCTTCAATAGAAGACGCGCGTACACCAGCATCTACCAGTGCGGCTCTGACGGCATATCCAAGATCTAAGCACCTCTCGCCAGATGCACGGTCTACAACGCCGGGACCAAACTCTTGTGAGAACATCTGAATGAGCTCCGGAGAAACCTCGTAATCAGCGCCACCAATGTGCGGACCAATATAGGCTTTGACCTCGGAAGGCTTGGCGCCAGTTGCCTGGCAAAGCGCCTCGGTTGCGCGCGCAGAAATGCGGGCAATTGTGCCTTTCCAGCCAGAATGCGCCACCGCAAATCCGCCGGGAGCTACAAGAATTACCGGAACGCAATCGGCAAACGCCAACATCACAGGCGTATTTTGAACCGTACATACTATGGCGTCTGCACCAGCTTCTGCCTCAGCTTGAGCCAGTTCAAAAGCCTCTGATGTATTGGAAGTCAGGCAAACTACCTTGCTTCCATGTACCTGATGAGGAATAAGGAGCTGCGAGAAAAGCTTGCCAGCTCCAAGAGCCTCTAAGACCAGCTGGCGGTTCTTTTGCACCTGTTGCAGATTGTCTCCACACCTACTGCCCAGATTGAGGGATGCAAACTCCCCTTCTGAAAAACCGCCAGTACGCTCAGTAAATGCGAGCGTGACCCCGCATGGAACCTCAGGATCCATGAGCAGGGTCACGCCGTGTAAGCACTGTCTATTCAGCGCGCACATATTTAGATGCGGCTACGCTTAAGGAAGTCTGGAATATCAAACTCTTTCTCATTAGAAGAGTTGTTGGTGCGAGCAGGCTGTGGCTGAGCAGCTACAGGACGAGTTGGCTGTGGCTGAGCAGGACGGCTTGGACGGGTGGTACTCTGAGTATTCAGAGTTGGAAGCTGCTGCTGAACGTTAGAGTCATTGAAGCCGGTTGCGATAACGGTTACGCGAACCTGATCGCCCAGGGACTCATCAACAACAGTACCAAAGATGATGTTTGCATCAGGATCAACGTTCTTAGCAACCAGGTCAGCTGCCTCGTTAATCTCCTGAATACCAAGGTCTTTATTACCAGCAATAGAGAGAAGAACGCGGGTTGCACCCTCGATGGAGCTCTCAAGCAGACGACTAGAAATTGCCTCTGTTGCAGCATCAGCAGCGCGGTTATCACCAGCAGCAATACCAATGCCCATCATTGCGCTACCTGCGCCCTTCATGATGGTGCAGACGTCTGCAAAGTCGAGGTTGATCAGACCAGGAACAGTGATGAGGTCGGTAATACCCTGGGTGCCCTGGCATAGAACGTCGTCAGCCATGCGGAATGCCTCAAGCATGGTGGTCTTCTTCTCAGAAAGATCAAGCAGACGATCGTTTGGAATAACAATAAGAGTATCAACATTCTCGGAAAGAGTCTTGATACCGTCAGCTGCAGAACCATAACGACGACGGCCCTCGAAGGAGAATGGCTTAGTAACAACGCCAACGGTCAGTGCTCCAACGTCATTCTTTGCAATATCAGCAACAACTGGAGCAGCGCCGGTACCAGTACCGCCACCCTCACCAGCAGTGATGAAGACCATATCAGCGCCAGCAAGTGCAGCCTTGATCTCGTCGCGGCTATCCTCTGCTGCCTCTTTACCAACCTCAGGGTTAGCGCCAGCGCCAAGACCCTTGGTGATGTCGGTACCGATGTGAACCTTAATGTCAGCATCGGAGATTGCAAGAGCCTGTGCATCGGTGTTTACAGCAACGAACTCAACGCCACGGATGCCTTCTTCAATCATGCGGTTGACAGCGTTAGTTCCGCCGCCACCAACGCCAACAACCTTGATAACAGCAAGATAGTTGTTAAGGGTATCGGTGTCCTTAATCATGTCTTCCTCCTTGAGGCACGCTTGTGCCCGTTTGTCCCGGAGCGCGACTGCGCTTAGGCTACGTTTATGCGCTCGCAGAACCGCTGTATAAAACCCTAAACCTCAAGTTAAGGCTTACGCTTCATGCAAAGCGGGGTATATTTGCACAACTGACCCATACAAGTCAAATAATATGAAGAAACTGTGAAGAAAGCTGGTAAACGGTAGGAAACTATTCCCTAACGGCACATATGGTTTGCGCGTTTACCTACGAAACGCCAGAGCCAGACTGAACATTTCCGGTAGAAACACGCCTATACGTTGGGCTTGAAGGTGTTCTTACGTTCAAGTAGGTAAGCTCTCCTGGGAACTGCTTAAGCATTGCCAGAATCACTTTTTCTTTGTCTGCAATCTGTGTTGGAGAACCCAGGGCAACCTGTACACCATTGGTGAGGGTGACAGAAATCGCATCAACGCTACTAGCTGAATAGCTCACAATCTGTGAGGTAAGCTCTGACGAGAACGTAGACTGATATTGCATAACCGCTTGAATTTCTGCATCTGTTGCCGTGGTACCTGCTACCGGAGAAACCGTTGCAGGAACATCGGTAATAAGTAGCTCGCCCTCTGAGGTTGCCTTCTCAAGCGCAACAGTGGCGGTAGTTTTTCCTTCTGGAACGTTAAGCTGATCTGCCTCAAGCCAGACGTTATTCTCGCCCAAATACCATGCAACAGGGCCAGAAGAAAGCGCCACTATGGCTGTGACCTTACGTTCTGTGATGGTGATGCGCAGCGTATTAGGGAACTGTCTCTCGTACGTTGCGGACGCCACCCAAGGATCTTTCTGGAGTTCTTCAGTGATAAGGGACTCGTCCATATTGAGCAGCGTTGTTCCCTCTTCTACTGCAATGAGCTTTTGGATTTGCTCGTTAGTAACGTGCTCCGTTGGCTCAACCTGAATGTTGGTAATAGCAAAGACTGAGGAAGAGCGTAGGACGAGAAAAGCGATGCCAGCAAGAATGGCCAGGCTCATCAAGACAATGAGAACCGTACGTACTGCCTTAAACGATACTTTTCTACTGTGTTTAATACGCTCAGCACGAGCTTGAGCAGCAGTTTTTGTAGCGTTATTTGGCTTTTTAGTAGAAATCTTTTTAGTAGAGGGCTTTGTGTCAGAGATTGTAGCCTCAACCTTTGGCTTAGGCTTAAAGGCCTTGCTCATAAAAGAAGGCTTAGTGGCCCCTGTCGTCTGAGTAGCACCAGACGATAAAGGCTCCCTCTTTGTGCCCTTGCGGCGTGTTGGTTGCTTTGAAGTATCTTCTGCCATATCTTCCCTATGCCCCAAAACCCAGAAGTTTAACCTCTGGCTGAAGATCAATGTCAAACTTTTCTTGCACGGCATCGTGTGCCCTGCGCATGAGCGCAATGACATCTGAAGCGCTGGCGTTGCCGGTATTCACAATAAAGTTTGCGTGGATATCGGAAATCTGTGCGCCACCCTCTGTGGCTCCCTTAAGACCGCACTCTTCAATAAGTGCCCCGGCAGACCTACTACCTGGATTCTTAAAGACAGAACCGCAGCACAACTGTCCTGTTGGTTGCGTATTTCTCCTGCGCTGCAAAAGCGTGTCCATACCAAGAGCAACCTTAGGACGATTAGACGGTGTCAGTGCAAACGTTGCCTCAAGAATAATCTCGTCTGGAGCAAAGGTGGTATAGCGATAACCCCATTCAATCTCAGAAGCGTCGTAGCGTACAAGACCCTTACCAGGCTTAAGTACCACGCAATCACGGACGGCTTTACCAATCCAATCATGCCTGGTACCTGCGTTCATAGAAAGCGCGCCACCAATGGTTCCAGGGATACCGGCACACATCTCAAGGCCAGAAAGACCTGCTTTCATGGCCTCATTGCAAACACGTGCTGTAAGCGCACCTGCACCTGCAGTAATGAGGTTATTCTCGCCAACTGAAATGGTGGAGAGCTCATCGTCAAGCACAATAACGCAACCGTTGTAGCCTTCATCGGAGACAAGGATGTTTGAACCCTTGCCCAGAAGCACCCAATCAACTCGATTAGCTGCAAGCACCTCAAACACGCGTACCAGTGCCACGTGGCTATGAACAGCAGCAAAGAGGGACGCCTTACCGCCAATCCTGAAGGAGGTATGGTGGCTTAGCGGCTCATCTTGCTTAATTGTTGCATCAAGGGCCCCAGAAAGGCTTACATAGGCGTTAAACAAGCTCACAGCAGAGGTCCTAGTTGCTCTGAAGACGCTCTTTGAATGCGCGGATAAACATTGGGCCAATCTGAGTAACGTCTCCTGCGCCCTGAGTAATCAGCAAATCTCCTGGCTGAACCGTATCAAGAAGGTCAGCAATAAGATCTCGGCGAGAAGGGATATAGCGCACGTCAGGAACAGTATTGGCAGCCTGAACTCTTGAAGAGACGGTCTTGCCTGAGACGCCTGGAATAGGAAGCTCACCTGCGGAGAAGACATCCATGACGCGCAACACGTCAATGCCGTCAAACGCGTGAGCAAACGAATCTGCCAAATCCTGCGTTCTGCTGTAGCGATGTGGCTGGAAAACAACAACAACGCGCTTAAAGCCAAGAGGAAGAGCTGCAGACATGGTTGCTGCAATCTCGGTTGGATGGTGGCCGTAATCGTCTACGACGGTAATACCGTTGATGTCTCCTACGTGCGTAAAGCGACGGCGAGCGCCCTTGAACTGGGAAAGCGCTGCTGCGGCCTGGTCAAGATCAAAGCCAAGAGCATCAGCAACGGCAATTGCAGCGGTTGCGTTTGCAACATTGTGCTTACCAGGATTAGCTGGAAGTACCACAGAGATAGTCTGACCAGAAGGAGTCTTGATGGTAAGAGGATTCTCAATACCAGCTTTTCTCTCCTCCTGCGTGCAAACAAAATCGCAGCTTGAATCAAAGCCGTAGGTAACTACGTGCCTACCAGTTGACTGAGCAAGCTCAACGTAATGAGAATTATCGCCGTTGATAACAACAGTTTCTTCCTTATCAAGCAAGCTCATAAACTCACAGAAGGTCTTCTCGATATTCTCGAGAGAACCATAGTGATCAAGGTGGTCTGCCTCAATATTGGTGACTACCACTACGTTAGGGTTAAGGAACATAAACGAACCGTCAGACTCGTCAGCCTCGCAGACAAAGTACTGGCCGTTGCCGTTTTTGCCGTTAGTGTCGTAACCCTCAACAACGCCGCCAATCAAAAATGATGGATCGGCGCCCAGCTTATCTAGCATGGTTGCAACCATGGAAGATGTGGTGGTCTTGCCGTGAGTGCCCGCAACAGCAATGGTCTTGCGGCCGCGTGACAAATACGAGAGCATCTTTGCGCGAGGCCAAATAGGAATGGAAAGCTCGCGCGCACGAATAACCTCTGGGTTTGTCTCTGGGATTGCCGTAGAGGTAACAATGACATCAGGCATCACAGCGTCAATAGTGGCCGCGGTGTGGCCGATGCTTACCTGAATACCTGCATCTTCAAGCTCTCTAACATAATGCGAGCTCTTTAGATCGGAACCGGTAACGGTGCAGCCGCGCTCGTGAAGAACAAGCGCAATTCCGCTCATGCCAGCGCCGCCAATTCCAATAAAATGTGCACGCGAGATGGTCTTCTCGCCCATGGAATCTGCCATAAGAGAGCCTTTCCAAGTATTGTTATCGTTTGAGTCTTGGACATACCAAGACATGTTTACTCTAACGCAAAACCGAATGTTTTATGCGCCACAAACGGCACTTTCCACAGCGTCAGCCACAAGAGATGCGGCGCTACGCTGGTCAAGTGTGGCAGCAGCCTCAGAAAGCTTTTTGCGCTGATCTGCGTTGTCTACCAGCTCAAACAGAGCTGTCGAGAAGGTCGTGGTGCCCACCTGGTTATCTGGCACCAGAATGGCTGCTCCCGCATCCGACAACAGATGTGCGTTAGTAGTCTGATGATCTGCTGTTGCCAAAGGATACGGCACCAAAATGCTAGGGAGCTCTAAGGCTGCAATTTCGGCCACAGAGGATGCTCCAGAACGAGAAACTACCAGGTCAGCTGCTGCAAGCATGGCGCCCATATTGGAAATGTAGGGCTTAATCTCCCAGCGAGCAACCTCCTCGTCAGAAAGCTCCATAAGCGAGACAACCTCGTCGTAGAGCTTTTGGCCTGTTGACTGGATGATGCGAAGGTTAGGACGGGAAAGAAGCTCCTGCTTAAGTGCAGCAAATGTCTCGTTGATGCTACGTGCACCCAAACTACCACCAAAGATAAGCAGCAATGTTTGATTGTCTGCAATGCCCAGCTCTTGCCTAGAAGTGGCTCTATCAGCAGAAAGGACACTCTTTCGCACAGGATTTCCGGTAACCACAATGGTGTCCTGAGCTTTAACGCGTCCCTCAAAAGCCTTGCGAGCCTCTGGGAAGGCAATGCATACCTTAGAAGCTTTACCAGCAGAAACGCGATTAGCAAGACCTGTTACCGAGTTCTGCTCGTGAATCAAATACGGGATGTGCAGCTTAGCGCAAAGTTGAAGCAATGGCAGCTCAACATAGGCTCCAAAGCCAATTGCAACATCAGGAGCTCCCTGCTCTCTGAAACGCTTGTGAAGCTGCGACTTTGCGCGCTCAAGATTGTATGCCGCGCTAATGAGCGTCCAAGGACGTCTGCGATCAAAGCCATTTACATGGATAGGTACCAGCTCAAATCCTGCCTCAGGCACCAGCGTACCCTCAAGCTTATTGGGCTGACCGTAAAACGTAACCTGGTGACCACGCTCACGGAGCTCCTCAGCCAGAGCCAGAGCTGGGTTAATGTGACCTGCGGTTCCACCTGCAGCAATTGCAACAGAGAGTTTCTTCTGTTCTGCCATGCAATCCATCTCCTAGAAATCAGCTATCGACGAGGCCTGGTGCTATTTCCACGAAGCCTGTCCGATGCAGAAGGTCCCAAATCAATTCTGCGCCTACCGGAAGCGTCTGTTGTAATACGGCCTTGAGGGGCATCGTCATCTCTTGAACGCAAAACGCCTCGTGAGGGGCGTGCGGAGCTCTGAGCGCTGCTCTTGGGGCGAGAAGAACGTGGGAGTGGCATGCCTACTCCTACCCCACCATCAACCATGGTAAGACCAGCAAAACCTGGAGCATCAAAGGTATCTTGCTCTTCGGCTATGCTCCAAGACGCACGTTGCCTATCGTACTCGGTTTCTGGAAGCCTTGACTGCCTTGAAACAGACATCAAAAGTCCAACCATTAAGATACTAGACATGATGGTTGAGCCGCCGTACGAGATAAACGGAAGAGGCTTACCAGAAAGAGGCAGAAGACCCAAAACACCACCGATGTTAACAAAGGCCTGGATGATAAACATAGAGGTACAACCTGCAGCAATAAGCCTGCCGGTCAAATCTGGTGCATAGCGAGCAATCTTAAAGCCTGCCCATACCAGCGCGCCAAATACAGCCAAAAGACCTAAAACGCCAATAAAGCCCAGCTCTTCTCCAATGACTGCAAAAATAAAGTCATTGTGAGCCATGGGCAAATACGAATATTTCTGGCGAGAAAAACCAAAGCCAACGCCAAAAATACCGCCAGAACCAAAGGCATAAAAGCCCTGAGCAAGCTGATAACCTGCGCCGTAATAATCGGCCCAAGGATTGAGCATAGTCACAACGCGGGCACGAGAATAATCATCTTTCAAAGACAAGAACGCAAAGCCAATAAAGCCAGCAACAGCAATAGTTGCCAAAACCCTTCGGTCAACATCAGCTAGGTAGCCAATAACCAAAAGAGTTCCCACAATAATCAGCGTGGAGCCCTTATCTGGCTGAGCCAAGATAAGCACCAGCGGCACAAGCGCGGCAATAGCAAACTTTTTAAAGAACTCCATCTGATCTATGGTCTGATCAATAAAGTACTGTTGAGCCAGGTACGAGACAGATATTAAGATGGTAATCTTTGCAAACTCAGACGGCTGGAAAGAAAATGGTCCAATTGAAATCCAACGAGTTGCACCATATGCGTCGGCGCCCGCAATAGGAGTAAAAATAATCGCCAGCATTCCAATGGTCACAATCCAGATAGGTACCTGGAGGTTTCTTACTACCGCTCGGTAATCAATGCGAGAAACAATAAACGCTAACGCAACTCCTGCCGCAGCAAAGCCAAGCTGACGTTGCACGTAGTAGAAGGGGTTATAGCCCATATCCTCAGAAGTCATCGCAGAAATTGAGGATGCAGAGTAAATCATTACCAGGCCAAAGCAAACAAGAATTGCCGTTGACACCAGAAGCACCAGCCTAGGCTGCATAAAACGCTCTGGAATAGCTCCAAAGCGACCTTTAGTCTGTGAGCGCTCGGAAGATCTCTGGCGAGAAGAACGTGATTGCTGCGCGCGCTCCCCTGTCCTGTTTCTACTGGTAGCCATTATCGACCGCTCTCTTTTTGAGCAAGATCTGCCACCATCTGTTTAAAGACACGACCGCGCTGAGCCATGCCCGTGAACTCATCAAATGATGAGCATGCGGGTGAGAGAAGCACTACAGAACCTGGACGAGCAAGCTCTACCGCACGATCAAAAGCCTCACGCAGATGAGACTCTTCTACCACTTCTGCATGTCCGCCTGAAACGCGGCGGAGTGCCTCTGCAAAGCGAGGACCAGCCTCTCCAAAGCAGATTGCGTATGCGCAGGTGGAAGATACCTTTTGAGCAAACTCATCAAGCTCTGTGCCCTTATCGTGACCACCAAGAAGCAAAATAACGTCTTTACCTGGAAACGACGTCAGAGATTTCTCAACTGAATCGGTATTAGTTGCTTTGGAATCGTTAACGTACAAAACACCATTAACCGTATCAACAGGCTCAATCCTGTGCTCAAGTGGCATAAAGTCCAAAAGGGCATGCCTGATTGAAACAATATCAAGCCCCAGGAATAAGCCGCAGGCAGCTGCTGCAAGAGCATTGAGTGCATTGTGCGCTCCCCTAATGTGGAGTGCATCAGCTGCTACAAGCTCCATCTCTTTACCAGACAGCCTTACTACCAGCGCACCATTGCGTACAAAAGCGGCATTTTGCGTGCCGGGATCTGTCTGAGCAAGATGACATACAGGAATACCGCGAGCCTCAAGGCGAGAAGACACGGCCAGGCAGAACTCGTCTAAATCAGACACAATTGCCAGGTCATTTGCATCAAGGTTGGCAAAAATCTTCTCTTTAGCTGCTGCATACGCCTCGAGTGAACCATGCCACTCAAGGTGATCCGGCGTAATGTTTAAAAGCATCGCAACGTGAGGATGCAATTTTTGAGTAGTAGCAAGCTGGAAGCTTGAAAGCTCCGCTACAAACCAGCTCTTAGGTTTTCTCTCTGCAAGTTGATCCGTAATAGTTAATCCGATATTGCCAACAGCACTTGCATCAAGACCCGCATACTGCAAAATAGACGTGGTCAAACTTGTGGTGGTAGTTTTGCCGTTTGTGCCGGTAATACCAATCCACTGTGAAGGACTCTCTTGATAGGCAAACTCTGGCTCGCCCATAATCTGCTTAGAAGCTGCCTTTGCACTGACGAACAGCTCAGAGGTGTCTGGAATACCAGGAGATGCAATAGTCAGGTCAAAGGTACCCTTAACCTGATCGGAGCCGCATTGTACCTGTACGCCTGAGTCTGCAAGCTCTTGGACCTTCTCGCCAACAGTAGCATCTGCGCCGCCCACAAGAGTTACGGAATCCACACGACCCTCTGGCTGCTGCAGTAAATACGTGCAGACAGAGACGCCGGTCTTACCAAAACCAAGAACACATACATTTCCAAGTGTTTCTAGAAGCGACACGCAAACGGTCCTTTCTAAGAGCAATACCTTTAATGAAGCTGGAAGTACAGAGCAAAGCCCAGAGCAGCAAATGCGCCAGAAATAATCCAGAATCTAAAGACTACTTTTGTCTCGTTCCAGCCAAGCTTCTCAAAGTGGTGATGCAGTGGAGCCATCAAGAATACGCGCTTTTTAGTTGCCTTGTAGCTGACAACCTGAATGATAACGGACAGTGCCTCGATGATAAAAAGACCACCCATGACCAGGGAAACTACCTCAGTCTTGGTAAGGACAGCTAGAGCTGCAAAGGCAGCGCCCCAGGCAAGAGAACCGGTGTCTCCCATAAAAATGCTTGCAGGATAGCTGTTAAACCACAAAAAACCAATACAAGCGCCTGCGATAGATGCGGCAAAAACAGCAAGGCTACTCTCGCCATAGCGGAAAGCTACTGCAGCCATAAAAATCATGACAACCATAACGCAGCCGCCAGCCAGGCCATCAAGACCGTCGGTCAGATTGACAGCGTTGGAAAGGCCTGCCATGAGCAAAAAGACAAAGAACAGGTACAGCCAAGGGATGGAAATTATGTTTCCACCTAAATTGACGGTAGTAGTAAGGATGCCCAGGTTGATTTCAAGGCCACCTGGGAACGCAATAATAGGAGTAATGCCCCAAATATTGACTGCTGCCAGACAAAATGCCACAGAGATAGTAATGAGTCCAGCCATCTTCTGAGATGCGGTGAGGCCAAGGCTTCTTCCGTGAGCAACGGACTCAATATCGTCCAGAAGACCCAGCGAGCCCGTAAGCAGCATAGCAGCCATAGCAAGGATGAGGTCGGTATTCCACTGGGCAAGCGCAATACAGGTCAGCACAATGCTTACCAGCATAACGACGCCACCCATAGTAGGAGTACCCTGCTTGACCAGGTGTTGCTGAGGGCCGTCAGCGCGAACCTGCTGTCCTACTCCCTCTTTCTTCATCAGTTTGATAAAGAGTGGCATTAAGATCAACGTGATGATGCAGGAGACACCAAGCGCCACAAACACCTGGTATGTTGGGTAAATAGTCTGGAAAAACATTACTCAGTAACTCCTTTTACAAAAATATCAAGCTGGGCAGACCTCGATGCCTTGGCGAGAAGAACGTCTCCTTGCGCAAGTACTGGTCCGAGCACGGTAAGTGCTTCGTTGACATCACTGAACTGTTCAATTTTATCTTCCGAGAAACCCATGACGCGCGCAGCTTCAACCATTTCACGTGCGGCTCCCGTGCCTACAAAGGCAACAAGGTCTGGGTTCTTAGCAGCAATATAGGCGCCCACATAACCGTGGAGGCGCTTCTCCTCTGGTCCAAGCTCGCCAATCTCTCCGATAAGAGCAATGCGGCGACCCTCTGCAGGCATCTGCATCAAAACGTCAAGCGCTGCAGCTGTTGAGTTAGGACTTGCATTATATGAATCGTCAATAATCTTGGCACCACAGGTTGCGTCAAGTACCGAAAGACGCATACGAGTGGCAGGCATCTGCTCAATAGCCTCTGCAGCTGCGTCAAGGTCAAGACCAAGCGTCTCTATAGCCTCAAGTGCCAAAAGAAGGTCGTCGACAACAACGCGCCCAGGTACCTCAAGGGTTACCGTGCGTGACCAGCCGGATGCAGCAACAATAGTGGCAGTTGGAAGGCCCTCCTCGTCAAGAGTGACCTGCTGTGCGCTCATGACGTCAGCTTCTGTGGCGCCCACTGTCTTGCAAACAACGCGAGCAGGGCGAGCAAACTCATCTGCAATGAATTTGGTGTAGTCCCCCGCCGAAGCCTGAATAAGCGTCGGTTCAATTGAGCCAAATACACGCATGCCCGAGACAATCTCTGCCTTGGCGCGCGCAATGTTTTCTCTGCTGCCGAGAAGACCAATGTGGCTGGTGCCAACGTTGGTAATGACGGCTACCGTTGGACGAGCAACCGAGGTGAGCCTGGTAATCTCGCCGGCATGATTCATGCCCAACTCAAGAACAAGTACCTCGGTATCCTCTGGAGTAGAAAGTACCGTAAGTGGCAGGCCAATGAGGTTGTTGTGATTGCCAGCGGTGGCGTGAACACGACGGGTAGCACCAATGCCGCGACGAAGCATTTCTTTGGTAGTAGTTTTACCGACCGATCCGGTTACGCCCACAACCAGCCAGTTTGGATGGGCTTCTCGCCAAGCAGCGGCAAGAGTCAGCAGGAACGCCTCACAGTCATCGTCAGCGGCTTCAAGAACGCTGACTCCTGTGGCGGCCAGGTTGTCGAGCAGATTGTCTGTTACAGGCTCAGATGCCACTACAACAGCAGCGCCCGCCTGGGCAGCAGATAAGAGATAGGAGTTTCCATTGACCTTCTCGCCAGCAAAGGCCACGAAGAGCGAGCCTTCCTGAACCTCGCGAGAGTCGATGACGGCTGCGCCCGCAACCTCGCGGGTTCCGCGGTGGAGCAGTCGTGCATTTGTAGCTGCGACTATCTGTTCAACCGAAAGCTTAACCATGAGCTCTCCTAGTTATTGATTGGTTGAATATTAAGGCGTGTAGCTGCGTCTTTTGCAAATTGCGAGAAGACCACAGCGGCAGACTGCGATGCAAGCTGGTGGGTATCGTTAAGTCCAACGTAAACCATCAAATCAGATTCTGATGGATTCACGATACCGCAGAAGGAAGCAACAAAACCGGAATTCTCGCCGTACGAGCCGGTTTCTTCCACAACCTGCTGGCCGGTACCTGTTTTACCAGCAACGGTATAGCCATAGATACCTGCACGAACACCGGTGCCTTCTTTGACAACAGTAGTCATCATGTCAAGCTCGGCAGATGCTGTGGAGGCAGAAATAACGTCTTTAGTAGGCCAGGTAACCTCTTGGCCGCCCTTTGAAACCATAAAGTGTGGGGTCACCATAGTTCCCTTATTGGCAACAGCGGTGTACGCGCGAATAACCTGGATAAATGGAATTGCAAGACCCTGACCAAACGCCATGTTTCCGCCAGTTGGACCCTCGTATTCGTCCAGAGAGCGGACGATTCCTGTAGCCTCACCAGGGAAGTCAATGCCTGTGGCGTGTCCAATGCCAAACTTGTCAATTCCTGCCGCAAAGCGTTCATCACCTATGAGCTGCGTCTCAAGGAAGGCCATACCAACGTTAGAGGAACGCCTGAGCATCTCTCTTACGCTCATGTCCATGGCGCTGGTACGCCAATCGTCGTCGGTAACCTTGTTATCGCCAACTTTGAGCTCGGTTGGGATATTGAAGGTTGAATTTGGACCAAAGAGGTTGTCATCTATACCAATTGAGGTGGTGATTACCTTAAATACGGAGCCTGGCTCATAGATACTTGAGACAAGCTTGAGGTTGAGGGATTCGTAGTCAACGCCGTTATCGCTCTTAAAATCTGGCAGAGGGTACGAAGCTGCGGCATAAATCTCTCCGGTACGAGGATTCATTGCCATAATTGAGCCACCCTGCTGGGCCTCAATGTCTTTTACTGCAGCAGTAAGCTGCTCTTCTGCCTTCTTCTGCAGCTCAATATCAATGGAAAGAACAATGTCCTGTCCATTTTGTGCCTCAGTGATGTTTGAGGTACCGCCCGCAATTGGCGTACCACCAGCGCCGGTCTCAACAATCATGTGGCCATTAGTACCTGCAAGGATATCGTTGTAGTAATACTCAAGGCCAGAAGCGCCCTCGTTGTCTGCGTTTACAAAGCCCAGAATCTGAACGCCAACGTTGCCATAGGGATAGACACGCTTGGTGTTATTAACAAAATAGACGCCCTTGAGGTTTTTCTCGTCAAGTGCTTTTTCAATCTTGGAAGCAGTGTCCGTGTCAACACGACGACGCACATAGACAAAGGTGGTGTCTTGCTGCAGGTCTCCAAGATAGTCTGAAGGGCTTCCGCCTAAGAGCGAGGCAAAAACCTGAGCTACGGAGCTTGCGTCTTTAATCTCTGAAGGATTGGCATAGATGTCTTTGCAGTCAACGCTCATGGCTAAGACATTGCCATTGCGGTCGTAAATGGTACCGCGACGAGCGTGCAAGACAATATCGTTGGTGCGGTTATTCTCGGCGCCCTTTGCAAGATCTGCTGCCGTAAAGATTTGCAGCCAAGCAAGCCTAAGAACAACAATTGCCACCATAAGGGCCATAGCAGTTGCTACACGACGGAGTCTACCTTCAGGGCCAACACCATCCGAGCCACCGCTGCTACCACGATGACCACGAAAATGCACACGAGAGGCCTCGTCGTACGAGGCCTCAGGAGTTTTTCTGCGCGATGCGCGAGTATGTCGATTCTGCGTACTCACAACGTATATTTTACGCCTAAGCGTTGTTGTTTACATCTACAACAGGGCGATTTGTCTCAAGAGTCATGCCGTAATTCTGAGTAGCAATGCGCTCAATGCGTGTAGTGCTTGCAAGCAGAGAGCGAGAAACGCGCAGGGAATCGTTAGTTGCAGTTGTTGCACGCATTTCATTTCTGATGACGTTATTAGCCTGAAGAGTAGAAACCGTAGCGGTAGAGATACCAATACGGACAACACCAAGTGTCAGAAAGAGTGCTGCAGCAACAGCAATAAGCTTGACACGCTGGATGAACTGGCTGCTTACGCCACGGCGAGCATCGGCATCAAGGCCGCCACCAGGGACAACCTCAAAAGATGTGCGAGTGCTCTGTTCAGGAGCGTACTCATGCTCAAACTGAGTTGTGCGTGCTACAGCTTCTGATCCGTAACGTGCCATTAAACTTCAATCCCTTCAAAAACTTCTTAACAACAAGCAACAGGTGCTATGGGGTACTTCATTTCTCTGGGTCGCGTTTAACCGCTACCCTCATCAGGGCACTTCTCGCCCTTGGGTTGCGCTCTATCTCTTCTGGAGTGGCCACAAGAGGTTTGCGCGTAATCACGTCAACTATCGGCACTTGACCGCACATACAAACCGGAAGGTCTGGCGGGCAGATACAACCTTGACTGAGCTCGGAGAACACGTGCTTGACAATGCGATCTTCAAGCGAGTGGTACGAGATAACGCAAATCCTGCCCCCTGGATTGGCCCAGGCAATTGCAGAGCGAAGTCCGCGCTCCAAAACCTCAAGTTCGTGGTTCACTTCAATACGAAGTGCTTGGAACGTCTTTCTGGCAGGATGTCCACCGTGACGACGCGCTGCTGCGGGAATTGCCGCCTTGATTACCTCAACAAGCTCAAGCGTCGTTTGAATGGGACGCTTTTCTCGCGTTTGCACAATGCGTCGTGCAATGCGTGAGGCAAATTTCTCGTCGCCATAAACTCGAAGGATTCGGGCGAGGTCGGCTTCGTTGTAGGTGTTGATGACCTCTTGTGCAGTTGGAGTTTGTTTGCCCGGGTCCATTCGCATATCCAACGGGGCATCTTCGTGGTACGAAAAGCCTCGCTCTGGGATATCAAGCTGAGGAGAAGAAACACCAATGTCAAAGAGGAAACAGTCAACTCCGGGGACTTCTGCAGAAACGAGAAGTTCATCGAGGTCGCCAAAGTTTCCCTTAAGCGGTAAAAACTCCGCATTTGGTACTTCTTGCTTCAGGCGAGCAGCTGCTGCTTGATGAGCCATTGCGTCCTGGTCGATTCCAATGGAAAGACCGTCTGGAGCAATCAGCTTTGCCATCTCTACGGTGTGGCCCGCTCCTCCCAAGGTGCAGTCGCAAACAACTTCACCTGGCTTGGGGTCCAGCTCGCGCAGCACTTCTGCAAGCATTACTGGTTGGTGCCGATATTCGACTTTCAAGTTACCGTCTTCAACCTTCACGATCTTCTCGCCTCACTAGGCGCCAAAGATGAGGTCCTCGAGCGTTGCAACGCGGTCATCTGCCGAGAAGAGGCTGTTCCACTTGTTGGTGTTCCAAATCTCAAAGTGGTCGCCGTTACCGACAATGGTGACGTCGCGGTCAAGCTGGAGCTTCTCCCTAGCCTGTGGATCGGACTCGTCAATCTTTCCCAGAGCAACGCGGCCGGCCGAGTCAATGTCGACGGTTGTTGCTGCTGCGTTCAGCATGCGAAGTGCTGTGACGTCGTCGCGGTTCCTTGGGTTGAGGTTCAGACTTGCAATCCAAGCCTCATACGCCTCAGGTGAGTAGCCGTAAAGCGCGTCCTGTCGACGGAGCAAGATGACAACATCGCCAAGCTGCTTGCGCTGAGGTGCAGGAAGAGTCACGCGAATCTTGGAGTCCAGCGAGCGCTGATACTGACCAGTAAGCATGTCTCCCCCTTTCACGTTGGCGCCCCTTGCCGCGCGGGCTGTGTTTGTGTTGTGTGTGCGCGGCAACGCTTGGGCATAGTCCGTCGATTGAACGTGAAATAAATATAACTCATTCCGACACTTAGACACACTAGAAAACACTTTCCAACACCAAGTATTTTTCTTATGGTCTAGCTGGGGTTTAACGTAGATATGAGATATGACATTTTGACCACAATATGTAGTGTTTAAAAAAATCCGAACTACAAAAGAACGGATTTTCTTAGTCTCAGATCTAATTTATTAAATTTTTTATGAAGTAAAAATTTTTGAGGAAATTGTGGTGAACTCATGGCGAAAATCACACGTTACTCAAACAAAACCTTCATCTTGCTTTTACGCAGTCACCACTTTGCCCCACACTTGTCCCACACTTGCGTCAAGCGCGTTTATTTGTCCGCGTGAACGTGGGCTCTTGGGTGAGCCTCAAGGTACACGTCTCTAATGTGCGACCTATCTACGTGCGTATAGAGCTGCGTGGTTGAAATATCAACGTGTCCCAAAAGCTCCTGCACCGAGCGAAGATCAGCGCCACCCTCTAGAAGGTGTGTGGCAAAACTGTGGCGCAGTGTATGAGGATGCAAACCTTCAATCCCCACTACCCTGCCGTAATTTGCCACCAGTTTATGTACCGACTGGCGAGAAATGCGTCCACCCCGAGCGTTTACAAACACCTCAGATACTTGACCATGCTTAAGCAAAAGCGAGCGAGCTTCATAAAGATATGTTTCAAGCGCACGATACGCAGAGCCCAGTACAGGAACTACACGCTCTTTGGAACCCTTACCAAAAACACGCAAGAGTTCATCTTCTAGAAGGACACCTCGAACCTCAAGATCGCAAAGCTCAGACACACGAAGCCCACACCCATACAGCAACTCAAGTATGGCTCTATCTCGAATTCCTAGGGGTGAATTAGGAAATGGCTGATCAAGCAGCTCTTCTGCCTTCTCTTGAGAGATAACATCAGGAAGCCTTTGAATTCTTGCTGCGGTAGGTAAATCTTCTGCTGGAGATGACTCACAAATTTGCTCAACAGCCATAAACTTGTGGAAGTTTCTAAGTGCCGCAGTGTGGCGCTCAACCGAAGCTGGAGCCATTCCTAAGTCTCTAAGAGAGCCTATGTACTCTTCAACATCGGAGCGAGTCACCTGGTTGGGCAAAGTAATCTTTTTGCCATTCAGCCAAAGCAAATAACCCTCTAAATCTCTGGTATAGGCATCAAGCGTATTTACAGAAAGACCTCGCTCAACAGCAACGTACGCTAAAAATTCTGTACGCGCCTGAGCGAGGTCCATAAGTATTCTTCCCTATTAAAAATTCTGCTTAGAGAGCCTGGTTTACGTCATGACGGTCAACACCCTCATGATGAGCGATTGCTGCACGTGCAAACTCACGGAACAAAGGCGCAGGATGAGTTGGACGGCTTTTGAACTCTGGATGTGCCTGACTTGCAACAAACCAAGGGTGAACAGACTCTGGAAGCTCAATCATCTCTACAAGGCGATCGTCTGGAGAAACACCAGAAACTACCAGACCAGCCTCAACAAGCTGATTACGGAATACGTTGCTTACCTCATAGCGGTGACGATGACGCTCGTAAACCAAGTTGTTGCCATATGCCTCGTGTGCAAGAGTTCCCTCAACAACCTTGCAAGGATAAGAACCAAGGCGCATGGTACCGCCCTTGTCAGTAATATCCTCCTGATCAGACATAAGATTGATGACAGGGTATGGAGTATCTGGACCAAACTCTGCTGAATTTGCACCCTCCATGCCGCAGACGTCACGAGCAAACTCAGTAACAGCCATCTGCATACCAAGGCAAACACCAAGGTAAGGAATCTTGAGCTCACGAGCACGACGAATAGCAACCATTTTGCCCTCTACGCCGCGAAGACCAAAGCCGCCAGGAACCAAAATGCCGTCCGCACCAGCAAGCTCCTGCTCTACGTCTTCTTCTGTCAGCTCTTCACCATTTACCAGGCGGATATCAACGTGCCTACCATAGAAAATACCAGAGTGGTGAAGTGCCTCAATAACAGAAAGGTAGGCATCAGGCAGCTGTGTATACTTGCCGACAACATAAATTCTTGTTGTGTCTTCAAGCGCATTTGCCTTATGCATAGCGGTAGTAAATGCTTCCCAGCCGCCAAGATCACTTGGACGAACTTCAAGACCAAGACGCTCAAGTACCTTTTTGTCAAATCCCTGTGCCGCCAGGTGTGCTGGAACGTCATAAATTGAAGGCAGATCATTGTTCTCAAAAACGCAATCTGCATCAACGTCGCAGAAATTAGCGATTTTCTCGCGAATAGATTCATCCACAGAATGGCTAGAACGGCACACGATAAAGTCTGGCTGAATACCAAGGGAACGAAGTTCTTTTACGGAGTGCTGTGTAGGCTTAGTCTTGACCTCATGAGCAGCAGCAATATAAGGAACAAGGCTCACGTGAATAATAGCAACGTTGCTTGCGCCACGCTCTTTTCTAAACTGGCGAATTGCCTCAACAAAAGGCTGAGACTCAATATCGCCAATGGTGCCACCAAGCTCTGTGATGACTACATCTGCGTTAGTAACCTCTTCAATGCGAGCAAAACGAGCTTTAATCGCATCAGTTACATGAGGAATAACCTGGACTGTACCACCAAGGAAGTCTCCAGCGCGCTCACGCTGAATCAAAGACTGGTAAATAAGACCAGTAGTGAAGTTAGACTCCCTGGTAAGGTTCTCATCAATAAAGCGCTCATAATGGCCAAGGTCAAGGTCAGTCTCTTTACCATCTTCGGTAACAAAAACCTCACCATGCTGGAAAGGACTCATAGTACCTGGGTCAACGTTAAGATATGGGTCAGCTTTTTGCATCATGACCTTATAGCCACGAGCCTTAAGAAGTCGGCCGAGAGATGCAGCAGTGATTCCTTTTCCAAGAGAGGAAACAACGCCACCTGTTACAAATATGTGCTTGGTCATGGATTACTCCCGTAGGTAAGATTAGCCAATTACATTTCTACGGGTCTTTATATTATTCCGCTTTGAGGCCCATAGAGACGAGAAATTTAATCTCCAAACAAATACATTGTTATGTCCATGTAATTCTGAAAAATCTAGTGAGCTTCTGTGAGCAGTTCATGCGCATGTGCCAAAGAAGCCTCAGTTATTGAGCCTGACAGCATGCGAGCAATCTCTTCTTCTCTCTGAGCGCCAGAAACCTCTGTAAGTGAAGTTACCGGAAGCGCGTTATGCTCTTCTGTCTTAGACACTACATAGTGTTTTGAAGCCATAACAGCAACCTGAGGCAAGTGAGTTACCACAATCACCTGATGTGTCTTAGCAAGCTGCGCTAAAACCTCTGCAAGAGCAACGGCGGTAGCTCCACCAACGCCGGCGTCAACTTCATCAAATACAAGCGTATCGCAGTCGTCAGACTCTCCTAGAACCACCTTACATGCGAGCATTACGCGAGAAACCTCACCGCCAGAGGCAATTTTTCTAAGAGGGCGAGCTGTCATTTGAGTTGAAGGCTTATACATAAGCTCAATTTTTGTGGAACCGACTTTGTTCCACTGCTCAAAAGGAAGATCTTCAAAGTTGAGTTCAATCTGAGCTGAGCCCATCTGCAAATGACTCATTTGCTTATTGACTGCATCACAAAGCTTTGGAACTGCAGCTACACGAACCTTTTTAAGCGCTTGAGCCTTAAGAGTAAGGGTATCTTTTGCAGCCTCTACCGCTGCCTGTGCCTCACGAACAAGCTTTTCTGTGTCTCTAGTTACCTCGAGAAGATTTTGAGCAGTCTGGTATTTCTTAAATACGTCTTTCATACCAGGACCGTACGTTCTCATAAGGCCTTGAAGACGAGCCATGCGACTCTGCATCTCTTCAAGAGCTTCTTCATCAAAATCAAGAGATCCTACATAACTTCTGAGCTCTGAAGAAACATCTTCAATCTCTATAAGTGCACTTGAGAGAGACTCTGCATAAGAACCAAGCGTAGCATCAAACGTTGAAGCATT
This sequence comes from uncultured Atopobium sp., assembly GCA_916715765.1. Taxonomy (GTDB): domain Bacteria; phylum Actinomycetota; class Coriobacteriia; order Coriobacteriales; family Atopobiaceae; genus Lancefieldella. The sequence goes on along the minus strand of CAKAPG010000003.1, from coordinate 72,028 downwards.
TTGAAGCATCTGAACCGCATCAGAGAGTGAATCGATGACGCCCTCATCACTTGAGAGCATCTCATGTGTTCCTCCTGCAGCTTGAAGAAGAGCCTCTGCGTGCTCAAAGCGAGGAAGTTGTTCTTCTAAGTCTTCTAGCTCTCCTTCTTTAGGAGAAACCTCATCAATTCTTTGGACAAGAAATGCTGCTTCATCAATTTTTGCATTGCTTGACTGACTTACTTCAATAACCCGCTGAAGCTCGGTAACCGCAGCATGGTAAGCATGCAAAGCGTCTACATACTCTGTCTGGTAAGACTGAATGTCTGAGCCAATCCATGCGTCCAGCATGCTGACATGATTCTTTACATCAAGTAATCTTTGGTGCTCATGCTGACCACACAGATCAATTGATGTTCCAATGCCTCCAGCCAGCTCTTTAACTGATGCCATATGGCCATCAATCTCTACCCTGCCTCTGCCGTCAGCAGAGACTTTTCTAGAAACCACTACTCCTTCTTGATCTTCTGGAGAGGTAAAGAAACGCGCTTCAACCCTAAGGGCATCCGTTCCTTCTCTGACTGCAGAAGCATCTGCACGCTCTCCAACTAAGAGCTTAATCGAAGATAAAAGAGCAGTTTTACCAGCACCCGTCTCTCCTGTTAAAACAGTTAAACCTGAGGCGGGAGCAAGAGAAGCATCTTCAATTAGTGCAACATTTTGCACGCGAAGTTCATCAAGCATATAAGACCTGCTTACTGACCAGTTTTACCGTAAAACACGCGAGAAACTGAACGATAGAAACTATCAGCGCTTCTATCAAGCAGAATAATGTCTCCTGGTCCACGGCTAATACGAGCTTTGGTAGCCATACCCTCCTCTGGATGCTTGATGTTTTGTCCATCAGAGAAGAAGTGACATGGTGCAGGTCTATCTTTTGACATGGTGATTTCAACCACATCAGAAGGTGAGGTAAGGAATGCGCGAGCCAAAATAGTATGTGGTGCAATTGGCACACAAACCATTCCTGAGAACTCTGGCGTAACAATAGGACCACCAGCAGCAAGAGCATAACCAGTAGATCCAGTTGCTGTACTAACGACAAAGCCATCTCCGCGAAGCTTATCGATATGGTTGCCCGATACAGAAACCGTAAACTCAACCATATCGCCTGCTCCACCTCTGGAAACAGCAAAATCATTGAGCGAGAAGGTCTTCTCGACGTGTGTTTCTCCGGAAGGAAGCTCATATTCTGTTTCTATTGCAAGCGTTGCTCTTCTAGAAACGTGGAGCTCTCCTGAAAGGGCGTCAGCTACCATCTCAATCATTTTGTTAGGGGTTGTACTGGTCAAAAAGCCAAGGTGACCATACGAAATACCCAGGATCGGAATTTCTGAATACTCAACAATTTTGGCGGCTCTCAGAAGTGTTCCGTCTCCGCCAAGAGAAATAACAAGTTGGCAATCAGAGCAATCAATAACTTTATCTGGGAACAGCTTTTTATCGTGTGCCCACTGGACATCACATCCCTGCTCAAAAAGCCATTCTTCAAGTTCACGTGCACCAGAAACAGCAACTTCTCTTGAAAAATTTGGAACAAGAAGTACCTTCACGCAAACCACTCTCCCGATTTTGCTTGACTGCACAACTGAAACAGTTAAACGTCTGATTCGATGTACTTAGTATACCTAAAAAACCACGAACAATACCACAAAATAGAACATTCGTTCTATTTCACTATTTCTACAGAATGATTCAAAACCACTGAAGCAAGATCTAAATCGTACGACCCTGCCCCAAGCTGCCCAAACAGCAAATATTCCACATTACCCTTAGCACCATGAATAGGACTCTCACATGCGCCCAAAGGACCCATATGAGCTTCTTTGAACGCATCGGCAACCTTTTGCAACGTATGTAGGCGCACGGACGAATCAGTCACAATGCCACCCTCGCCCACTTCTTCTCTCTTAGCTTCAAACTGCGGTTTGACCAGCGTAACAAAAACTCCTTCAGGAGCTAAAACATCTAAAACAGAAGGAAGAATTGACAGAATTGAAGTAAACGACACGTCGCACACCGCTAGATCAAAGATATGAGAATAGCCCAATTCCGGTAGCGAAGTAATATTTGTTCGTTCTAGCAGCTCAACCCTACTATCGTTTCTTAGCGACCAATCAAACTGAGCATAGCCAACATCAACTGAGGTAACTGAAGCAGCTCCATTTTGAAGCAGGCAATCGGTAAAACCACCAGTTGAACAGCCAATATCTAAGCATTTTTTATGTTGTGCCGTAAAATCAAAAACTTCAAAGGCGCGTTGGAGCTTAAGTCCGCCTCTACTCACGTATGGAATAGCGCCTTTTACGTGCAGAAATAATCCCTCAGGAACAAGCTCTCCTGCTGAGGTAAGTCTTCTATCACTTGTAGAAACATCGCCCGCAAGAATTGCGCGCAGCGCAGCCTGGGTGTCTTTGAAAAATCCTTGCCTAACCAGCTCTTTATCAAGCCTTTGGCGAGAAACACGTTGAGCCACTAGTGCTCATCGCTTTCTGAAACTGCGCCATCAGACGACGTTTCATCTGCGGCTGAAGCCTCAGCTTGCTCATCAGAAGTCTGCTCATCAGAAGCAGCTTCTTCGTTGGATGCATGTCCTGCAGCCTGAGCCTGAACCAGACGTTCTTCCTCTTCTGGCGTAAACTCTGTGGTGTCAACCATGTTGACAGCCTTTGAGCCTAGAGCAATTGCCTCATCAAAGAGATCAAGGGAATGCTCCAGCGAGACGTTTTTATCGCGAACTTGATCAACAATCGAGTCAAGCCTTGCGGTTATCTGGTCAAAGCTTTGATATTCAGACGTATCGATTTTTGCCATGGCTACTCTGCATCTTCCACAGAGCTTACTGGCTCTTCTTCAGAATTGTCCTGTTCAGCAGACTGCTTATGACACAGAGAATAAATGTCTTCTCCAGCCTCAATATCGTCAACAATACGGCCGAGAACACCGTTAATAAAACGAGGAGAATCGTCACCACAATAGGCGCGAGCAAGGTCAACTACCTCGTTAATAGCAACAGCAACGTCAACCTCTGGAACCTCCAGAATCTCGTAGAGAGAAATTCTTAGAAGATTGCGGTCAACAGAAGGCATGCGATCAATTGCCCAGTCTTTTGAGTAAGCAGCAATGATGTCATCAAGATCATCTCTAATGCCATCTGCTCCTACTGCCAGTGACTGCGCATACTCGTCAAGAGGTCCCTCGGAGAGCGTGTAGTCTCCGTCGAGGACCTCAAGAACGCTGCGATTAGTGGCTTCAGCCTGGAATAAAAGCTGTAGTGCTTGGCTACGGGCGCGGGTACGTCCAAAAAACTTAACGCTCAAGCCTACTCCTTAGGAAAAACAAGGCTGTCAATGTAAACATCAACGGAAGCAATGCTGACGCCAATCTGCTCATTTACAGCAGTTGCAACAGCAAGCCTTACCTCAGATGCAAGCTTTGTGAAAGGATAGCCATAGAAAACGGTAAGGTGTACTCCAAGGTGGAGCTGACCGTTCTCTACACCTGCCTCTACAGCCTTCTCTGGAGCAAGGCTTCTGCTGGTAAAGACGTTAATAAGGTTGGATGCCAGGGTATCGTTTCCGCCAACGGAGGCAACACCTTCAACACTTCCAGCTGCGCCGGAGACAACCGTTGAAATTACATCTTTTGAGATGCCGATGCCTGCTATACGAAGCTCTGTTTCAGCCATGTCTACCCCCTAAAAAGACAAACTGTCTTTGAAATAATTACTCAATACTGTTGGATGCCAATGCACCCAAAGAGAATGCATTAAACGCGAGAAACAAACTTGCCGTCGCGGGTGTCAACCTTAATGCGCTCGCCCTGGTTCAGATACATTGGAACCTGAAGCGTTGCACCGGTCTCAATAGTTGCTGGCTTAGTACCACCCTGAACGGTGTCGCCCTTGAAGCCTGGGTCAGTCTCAGTGATCTCTGCCTCAATGAACATTGGAGGCTCAACACCAAGAAGCTCAGTGTCTGCGTAGAGAAGCTGTGCGTTATCGTTCTCCTTGAACCAGACGCTCTTCTCGCCAATGAAATCAGCAGGAACAGCTACCTGATCGTAAGTCTCATTGTCCATGAAGTAGAAGGACTCGCCGTCGTTGTAGAGGTACTGCATCTCTTTGGTGAGCAGAAGAACGTTCTCAAACTTGGTGCCAGCGTTGCAGGTCTGATCGATAACGCGGCCAGAGCGAAGGTCACGAATCTTATAGCGGACAAAAGCGCCGCCCTTACCTGGCTTTACGTGCTGGAACTCAACGATGGTGTAGTACTTATCGTTAATCTTAAGGCCAAGGCCGTTCTTAAAATCTGCGGTGCTGATAGTTGCCACGTCTAACTCTTTTCACTCGGTAAAGTCGCGAGAAGAACGTGAATTTTCAAACTACCCGCGACACGTATATGCATGTTGGATTTTATCAGTTTCACGCCTTCCGTGCTGGCGGCTCTTGTGAAAATGCAAAATTTGCTTACTTCTTTTTAATAAAACTCTCTTTAATAAGGCGAGGAAGCTGTGGAATTGCCATGAGTCCATGCTTAAAGACAAACCAGAAGTTTGGAGAACGTACGAGTTTCTCCTTCCCTATATAGGCGCGAATTGCCCTTAGTGTTGCTTTATTGTCTCGCGTAGAAAATGAGTAGTTACCATTGCTTTTAGTAAAGATAGCAAAGCGAGAAATGCTTTTGGTACGCCCCATAACTGAGGCGGCCACATGATCTATCTGATCCCAAGGAATTTGAATGTAATCTTCAGGATTTTTCTGGTTGTAGAACTCAAAGGCCTTATTACCAATAAGGATATCGCCATACGTAGCTAGCCCGTGAAATGACGTTGCCTTTGCGGTGAAGTCAACCGTACTGTTTTGAGACTGAGCCATACAATCCTTTCAAAAAATGGGTCGCACCCATTATAGAGCGCGACCCATATTCGTGCGACTTTAAGTACTAGAACGTACGCTTACTCATTACATAAAGCCAAGGAGTCGACCAATAATACCAACGGCAAAGAGAGCCAGGATGATAGCAATTGGAGAGACCTTCTTCTTAAGCAGTGAGCAGCAGAGCAGTGTCAGACCAACAGCTGCCAGTCCAGGAACAAGGGAATCAAGGTTGGACTGAAGTGTGGTTACCTTCACTGGATCAAGACCGTTTGGTCCAAGTGCAGCGTAAAGCTTTAATGCCTGGTGCATTCCCTCTACTCCTGAAGGAATACTTGTCCAATCAATGTAGGCACCTGCCTGCTGAGGAATGGTAGAAACAACTGGGGTAAATGAAATTGAAACCCAGCGCTGTACCAGGGCGCCAATGATAAACATACCAAGAATAGAAGCACCCTCGGTAATCTTGCCCAGCATGCCGCCAGAAAGATCGGAAGAGATTGAGGCACCTGCCTTGTAGCCAAACTCCTGGGTGTACCACAGGAAGGAAAGGCGGATGACGTTCCACAGAACAAAGAAAAGAATAGGGCCAAGTGCAGAACCACCAGCGGCAATAGATGCGCCGAGTGCTCCAAGAATTGGACGGACGGTAAACCAGAAGACTGGGTCACCAACACCGGCCAGAGGGCCCATCATGCCTACCTTAACGCCCTGAATTGCAACGTCGTCAATAGGCTCACCGTTAGCACGTCCCTCCTCCAGTGCAAGGGTAACGCCCATGACTGGTGCAGAAACATAAGGGTGAGTGTTGTAGAACTCAAGGTGGCGCTTAAGAGCTGCTACCTGATCTTCTTTGTTTGGATAAAGCTTTTTGATGGCTGGAATCATTGAGAATGCCCAACCACCGTTCTGCATACGCTCGTAGTTCCAAGAACCCTGAAGGAACTGATGACGAAGAGCAACAGACATGCGGTCTTTCTTAGAAAGCTGAATCTTATTCTCCATTAGTTTCACGCTCCTTCAGAATTAGTAGTTGTCAATAATATCGCCGAGTGGATCGCCTGATCCACCACCTGCGCCGCCACCCTGCTTAGCAAGGTCTTTAAGACCAATGTAGAGAATAGCAAGGCAGACACCGATAACACCAAGAGCAATAAGGGTGAGCTGGTTAATAGCAGCAAAGACAAAGCCAAGTGCAAAGAATGGCCAAACCTCGCGAGTAGCCATCATGTTAATGACCATTGCGTAACCAACAGCAGCAACCATGCCGCCGCCAACTGCCATACCGCCAGTGAGCCACTTCGGCATTGCGTTGAGAGCATCAGTGACAATAGCTGGGTCAATGAAGCAAAGAGCAGCTGCAGGAACAGCAATACGTGCGCCCTGCATGAGGATAGCTACAATGTGCCAACGCTCGATTGCAGCAAAATCGCCCTTCTCGGCAGCTGCATCCATTGCGTGGACAATACCAGTTGCAATAGTACGAGCAATCATGGTGAGGAACAGGCCTGCTACGGACAGAGGAATTGCAAGTGCAATAGAGGTGTTAATAGCAGCGGTGGTGTCAGTGTCTCCACCGTTAAGTGCCAAAACCATGATGATTGCAGATGCGACAGATGCCAAAGCTGCGTCTGGAGCAACTGCAGCTCCGATGTTTGCCCAACCAAGAGCAATCATCTGAAGAGAACCGCCGAGGATAATTCCCTCAGCAGGGTGACCAGTCACAAGACCAATCAGTGAGCAAGCAACCAGGGGCTGGTGGAACTCCCACTGGTCAAGAATACCTTCCATGCCAGCGAGAAGAGCAACAATTACGACAAGCAGTATTGTGATAGGTGTCATTTCTACCTCCTTCTAGTTACTTACGGGCGCCAAGCTCGGACTTAGCTTTTTTAAGCATTGCCTCAAAGTTCTCTGCGCTGTCTGCAGGAACCTTACGAACATCAAACGTTGTACCGCACTCGCGGATGGCCTCAAGGGTCTTTACGTCGTCCTCATCCATAGCAACTGCGTTGGTAACAACAACTTTGCCAACAGAGTGAGCCATAGAACCAAGGTTTGCTTCCTTGATTTCTACGCCACCCTCAATTGCGCGAAGCATATCTTGAGGAGTCTCAAACAGAAGCATTGCCTTGGTATTGCCAAAACGAGTGTCGTGAGCAATCTCAATAATCTTCTTAATAGGAACAACGTGGACATGTACTCCTGGAGGAGCAGCCTGAACAATCATGGTCTTGCGGAGCTCATCTTGAGCAACACCATCAGAGCAGACAATAATGCGGTCTGGCTTGGTCATCTTTGTCCACGTAGTTGCAACCTGACCATGCAGAAGACGGGTGTCAATACGTGCAAGCACAATCTTAAGCTTGCCATCACCAATAACAGTACCCGCAGGAATTGCACCCTGAGGTGCTGCTGGAGCAGCAGGAACATCAGTAGGAGTTGCCTCTTGTGGCTCAAGCTCTTCTGGCTTAATCTTGACGCCCATACGAGCTTCAGAGTAAATCTCTTTTGCTACCTCGGCGGCGGTATCTACGCCAAGGCGAGAGCCATATGCTGCAATAAGCATTGGGAGGTTAAGACCAGTAACGGCAACCCAATCCTCTTTACCCTCTTCCTCAAGAACACGAGAAATCTGGTTAAAGGGGGTGCCACCCCATAGGTCAACCAAGAACAAAACGTGCTCTTGATCTTCAAGCGTGGCAATTGCGTCGAGAATCTTCTGGTGCAGGTCATCTGGGCCCATATCAGGAGTAAGCGTTACAGCCACAACGCCTTCCTGTGGTCCAAAAATCATGCCGCCAGAATCTTTGATGCCCTCGGCAAATTTGCCATGGCTGGCTAGAACGATACTAACCACTTCTACCTCCTTCTTTTCTACCTAATAAAACAAATGAAACTGTAAACATAACAATGAAAATAACATTTACTTTTCTGATTTTATTACATATATCTGAAGCGTGTCTTCACTAACCTAACTCTTTTTAGATTATTTTGTTTTTATAAGCCAATTTTAGGGCGAGAAGACCTTCTCGCCCTAAAACGAACAAAAAAATGCGGCCAGAAACATAGAGCTTCTGACCGCAAAAATTCTGTATATCGTAGCTAATTAGCAGCCAACAGACACAAGATCGTGTGTGGACTGAGTAAAGACATCGTAGCCGTTCTCAGTAACAACACCAAAGTCTTCAAGACGGATACCAAACTTGCCAGGCAGGTAAATGCCAGGCTCATCGGTAACAACAGAACCTGCTGCAATAACCTTGTTCCAGCGTGGGTTGAAGAATGGACGCTCGTGAATCTCAACGCCAACACCGTGGCCAAGACCGTGACCAAAGTACTCGCCGTAACCAGCCTCAGAGATAACCTTGACTGCAAGGTTGTGAATGTCAGAGCCAGTTACGCCTGCATGGATAGCTGCAGCGCACGTCTCATTTGCTTTGCGAACAACGTCAAAGACGTGTTGCTGCTCCTCGGAAGGTGCACCAACAACAACGGTACGGGTCATGTCTGAGTGGTAATCCAGGTAGCCCGCACCGTAGTCCATAACAATCATGTCGCCTGTCTGAACTACGCGCTCACCTGGCTGAGCGTGAGGATTAGCACCATTAGGACCAGAAGCAATGATGGAATCAAAGGACAGAGCATCTGCGCCGTTGGAGAGCATGTAGTTCTCAAGCTCTGCACGGATCTGCTGCTCAGTGAGGCCAGGCTTGATGTACTCGCAGATGTGGAGGAACGCCTTGTCAGTAATTGACTGAGCGTGCTTCATAAGCTCAATCTCAGCTGGGTCTTTAACAATACGCAGCTCAGCAATATCACCATGCATGCGTGGAAGCAAAGCAGCAACAGAACGATCACGTAATGCCTGCTCAAGGCCATCAAAGAACGCAAGATCAACGGTGTCCTCAATAGCAACTACGCGAGCACGAGCCTCAGCAATATGAGCGGCAACCCACTCAGTAGGGGTAGTGACTTCCTGGTCAAACTTCCATGGAGAATCAGCACCAAGGCGCTCCAGGAATGTGTTGTAGTAACGAGAGTCAGTGTGCATGAAGAGCTCATCCTGCGTAATAAATGCAGTATGTGCCTGCTCAAAGTCAAAGACACGCTCAGCGTCAGTCAACCAACGAAGGTCTGGGTTGTGACGTAGAACAACAGCGTCGTAACCCCTCTGAGCCATTACCTCGCGAAAGCGCGCAACGCGCTTTGCTGCTGCCTGTAGATCTGCCATTTCAAATCCCTTCTCGAGATGTTTACAACAAAGAGTTGCACCTTGTGGTGTCGCCTCAGCAAACAGGCTCCTTACTGCAAGATGCGACGCTTTAATGCGAAGCGTGAGCCTCACACCAAGCGCGGGCATGCTCGGCGAGAAGTTCCTCGTCGACCGATGCTAATCTTACCCTTCCAATAGACATTGGAATCGGCAACATAAAACGATTAGTAGAACGGAAACATTCCTGTTTGAGCGCTTCGATAAGCTGCTCAGAAGTAATGTCACAGGTAACAAAGCCAATATTCAAGCGCTCAAGAATCTCGTCTTGGGCAAGCATATCGTCAAAAGAAAGCGCCTCTTTAGCTACCGCGATTCTTGCCGAGAAACGCAGTGCGTCTGCATAAAGTGCAGAAAGAGGCTGATCAGCTGGAATGAGCGGGCGAAGTGCCTCCACAAAAACCCAACCGTAAGGAACAGACTGCTGAATAGCAATAGCGGAAGAATCAGAAAGGCGGCCACGGGTCTTAGTAGACTCTGCCAGCTGTTCTGCAACTATATCGGCAACTCCAGAGGAGAGGTTATCTGCTCTATCCCAAATGCGACCAAATTCCGCCTCGTTATCAGACATAGCCGTTGCAACCATACATACCTGGGCAACCTTAGCGTTGTCATCGCAAAGGTCCATAACCTCAAGATCTGCAAAGCAGAAACGAGCACAAGGCTTAGTGGTAACAAGACGCTGATGTTCAGCGTCAGTATCAAGCGCGCGAGGAGTAATAGACGAGACAATAACTGCTGCTAAATCAAGTGGAACAGTAGCAAGGGAAACTCCCCCACACCACTTGTTTGCCACGTGGTTAGCAAGAGAAATGACGCCCTCGTGGCCCACGGCAACTACCAGATCATCAGCTGTCAGGTGCATTTCTGCCAAAGCAGACAATACCTGTGCCTCAGCTGCCACCGTAGTTGCTGCCTCGCCATCTTCTACATCTACACGTGTGACGAGAAAACCGATGGTGGTGAGGTCTCTACGCAGCAGCTCAGCAAGGTCTTCGTCTACCTGATTGCTGACAAGAAAAGCACAGCGATGAGGTCTTCCCACTGCGGTTCTGAGCTCAGTACCAAAGTTTGAAAGAACGCCGGCACCAGAACGAAGTGCAATAGAGCCGCCAGGAATAGAAACCCACTGTTTAATCTGAACAGGTGGCAATTCCTCTTCAAGCTCAGCCTGAACATTGTCACTCATAGAAGACCTCTTTCCCAAAGCAGCTTGCCAGAATCAATGGCTACCTGCTCAAACGTTTTCTCACGAATATCAATAGTAATATCAGCAGCGGCCTCATAACGTGGACGCAGGCGTCTATAGAGCTGAGTAGCGTTTTCAAAGCTTCCCAGATCAGGACGCCTATCCGTGCGCTGAATTTGACGAAGCGAATCAGAAAGATCGCCGTCGAGAAACACAATGACCCCCATCTCACGCATAAGCGCAAGATTGACGTCCTTCTCGACAATTCCACCGCCACAGCTTACGAGCAGTGACTTCTTAGACTTAAGCGTGTGCAAAACCTCAGTTTCTGCCTGCCTAAAAAGCTCTTCACCGTCATCTTCGTAGATTTCTGCCAGTGATTTACCTGCTATACGCTCTGCTAGGCGATCGGTGTCAACATAACGACGGTGAAACAGCTCGCCCAAATTACGTGCAAGTGTGGACTTTCCGGCGCCCAGAAAGCCTACAAAAAAGATATGATCACAGCCCTCATGTACAACGTATCTTGAATCGCGAAGCTCCATACTCCTCCAGCCTTTCAAGATGATTCTATCATCGAGTTGGAGCAAGTAAACTAAAGCCGTCTTGTTATGACGTAAAAGTTACATTTTTTAAAATGCGGCGCTCTACGTGACGAATGATATTGGTGTACCAAAGATCCTCATTGGACTGCGGCTTTACTAAAATAGTTGAAACACCAGCCAAATTACCTGCAATAACATCGGTAAAAATCTGGTCTCCCACCATCACGGTTTGCTCTTTAGTTGCCGAGAAACGCTTCATAGCAGCAGTTAGCGCGCGAGGAAGCGGTTTGCAAGCAAAGCCTTCTCCCTCAATTCCCAGCTCATGAGCGCTACGCTGAACCTCATTGAGGTGAATGTTATTTGAGATAAGACAGAGCGTTAATCCAGCCGCATGAGCCTTCTCAAACCAAGCAGATACCGCTGGCGGCACCGTCTTGGTGTCTCGAGGCACACAGGTATTATCGCGATCTAAGAGCACAAGCTTAATCCCCTGCTGAACAAGATTCTCTATAGAGATATGCTCAACAGCAGAAACGTATTGTGTTGCTTTAATCAAGCTCATAGACACCAACTATTGCTTGCTTGCGGCTTCACGCTCGCGTGCGTTTTCAATAGCTTGCTGATGCTCGTCATAGGTCTCCGAGAAGACGTGCTCATCGGAGGTAATCCAGAAGTAGTAATAATTGGTTGCTGCTGGATCCATAGCTGCCTTAATGGAGGCATAACCTGGAGAGCAAATAGGCGTAGGAGTCAAACCCTTAAATGCATAGGTGTTGTACGGGTCACTTGTCATTGAGCTGAGCTCTTCTGCAGTAGCTTCCCTACCCAGAGAATAGGCAAGAGTTGCGTCACTCTGCAGGTACATATCGTCATACAGACGATTGTAGAAGACAGATGCAACCTTAGGACGATCCTCATCAGTCAGGGCTTCTCGCTCAATGATAGATGCCATGGTAATGATTTGCTCGTTAGTAAGATTCAAGTTGTAACGCTTATTGAGCGTAATGCGAGCAGCGTCAAGATTAAGATTAGCTGTCTCTATCTTAAACTGATCAAGCATGGCACGAATGACCGTATCGGCAGTTACGTTGCTTTCTGTAAAGGTATACGTCTTAGGAAACAGGTAGCCCTCAAGAGAATCGTTAGCGTCTACCGCGCCAGCAAGGAACGGATAGTCAGCAACATAATTGGATGCTTTTGCCTGATTCAAGAAATCATCGCGAGAAATACCAAAGTAGTCCTGAACCAAATCCGCAACCTGAGAAACGGTATAGCCTTCTGGTACGACAAAGCCACTACCAGGAGCATTAGGACCAGAAATAAGCAGGTGAACGATGTCTGCTGGCTTGGTACCAGTGGTAATAACATAGATACCGCTCTTGATTTTCTGCTCAGCATCCTGACGCTTTACCTGGTTTAAGAACTCACTCTTAGTAGCAATAATTTTGTTCTCAAAAAGAATCTTTGCTACTTCCTGAGCACCAGCGCCATCTGGAATAGTAACGGTAACTTGCTGACCAGCGGTAATTTCTTGTGTATCGGAATTGGCGCGAGAAAGCTCTGGAAGCGCTACTTTCCATACAAAGATGCCAAGGACCGCAACCATGATAAAAGCGATAAGTGCCGCAAAAATACGAGAACGCTTTGAAGCCTTCTTATCTCTATGCTTTACCTGCTTGTTCTTTGCCATATGAGTGACTTGAGCGCTTCTTGAAGAAAGCTTGCCACCAGTAAGTGCAGGTAGCGATCCTGTAGCCTCAACAGAAGGTTGCGTGATCTGTTCCTGCTGAGCCTGCTCTTCCTGAGCCTGTCCTTCTGGTACAGGAGAAGAAAAATGTGCGCCCTGACGACGCGGAGAAGAACCATTGGATAGGGTGGGCATTTAGTCTCCCTTATTCATCTGTGCATCAAGCCATGATTGCAAAAAGAGCGAAGCAGCAACCATGTCAACTTTTCCACGCATGGCTTTTTCAGATAAACCTTGCGCTCGAAGAATCTTCTTTGCTTCCGCAGAAGAAAGTCTTTCGTCAGTAAATTCTAATGGAAGTTGGCAGTTCTTCGCAATTTGCTCAGCTTGAGCGGTAATTTTTTGGGCCTGTGGTCCATCTTCGCCGGCGAGCGTTTTAGGACGACCGCACAAAAGCAGTTCTGGCTCCCAATCCTCAAGCACAGCTTTAAATGTGCGTGCATGTGAGAGTACCTCTTGTGCAGGAAGCACACAAACGGGCGACGCAATAGAACCATCGGGGTCACTTACAGCAACCCCGATGCGAACTTCACCAATATCTAGAGCTAAAACGCGCAAACGTTACGCACCAAGCTTTGTTCTTGCAGCCTCAAGTGCTGCGTCAATTCCTGCAGCATTTGAACCGCCTGCCTGTGCCATTGCTGGCTTGCCGCCACCGCGACCACCAACAAGCTCTGCAATCTCTTTGACAATGTCTCCTGCCGAGAAACCCGCTGCAACTGCAGAATCAGTTGCACCTGCAAGCAGAGAAACCTTACCGTCAGCGGTTGCGGATGCGATGACGCAAGCAACAGGCTGGCCGTCAGATGCATCGCGGATACCATCCCATGCAGAGCGGAGCTCTTTGCCAGAAAGGCCCTCAAGCTTAGCAATTACGCAGCTATAGCCGTTAAGCTGAACAGCAGACTTAAGTGCTTCTGCTACCTGGTTGCTACCTGCTCCAGTAAGAGCAGCCTCAAGCTTATGGTTTGCAGTGCGAAGGTCCTGCTGCAGCTGCTCAACGCGGTCTGCAACAGCGGAAGGACGAACCTTCAGAGCTGCAGCAACCTCATCAAGCTGAGCCAGACGCTCATCAACGTACTCAATAGCGCCCATAGAGGTTACAGCCTCAATACGCCTTGAGTTAGAACCGACGGAGCTCTCAGAAATAATCTTGAAGAGGCCAAGGTCAGCAGTGTTGCGTGCATGAGTACCGCCACAGAGCTCGCGAGAGAATGGAGCATCTTCTGCGCCAGCAGAAACAACACGTACAACATCGCCGTACTTCTCGCCAAAGAGGGCAACAGCACCAGCAGCCTTTGCATCTTCGATGCTCATGATCTGAGTGACAACAGGCTTAGCAGCAAAGATTTCTGCGTTGACCATGCCTTCAATGCGATCAAGCTCATCTTTGGTAAGAGCCTCAAAGTGCGTAAAGTCAAAGCGCATACGATCTGGGGCAACAAGAGAACCAGCCTGGTTAACGTGATCTCCCAGAACCTTCTTGAGTGCTGCGTCAAGCAGGTGAGTTGCCGTGTGGTTGCGGCGGATAAGCTCACGGCGGCCAGCATCAATGGTTGCGGTGACAGAGTCACCAACGGAGATGGTGCCCTCCTCTACCACGCCAACGTGGGACTCAAGTCCGCCGTCGCGATGTTTGGTGTCAGTGACGTGAACATAGAGACCAGGAGCTGTCAGCTTGCCGGTGTCACCAACCTGACCGCCCATCTCTGCATAGAAAGGCGTACGGTCAAGTACAACCTCAACCTCAGAGCCTGCAGCAGCGGACTCAACCTCCTGTCCGTCCTGAACAAGGGCAACAACACGAACGCCAGAGAGCTCGTTGTTGTCGTAGCCGTCAAAGACGGTCTCATCGAGGCGGTCAGAGAGTGCAACCCAGACGCTCTGAGCATTACCCCAGGCATCGCGGTTAGCAGATGCACGAGCACGCTCGCGCTGCTCTGTCATTGCAGCGTCAAAGGCGTCCATGTCAACAACGTGACCTGCATTTGCAGCAATCTCACGAGTAAGATCAATAGGGAATCCGTAGGTATCGTGCAGAAGGAATGCAACCTCACCGGAAAGCTGAGCGCCATCCTCAAGCTGCTCAAGCTCAGCGGTGAGCTTGGACTCGCCTGCGTCAAGCGTAGCGCCAAAGCGCTCCTCTTCTGCGGTCAAAATGCCGTCGATAAGAGCGCTCTTCTCGACAAGCTCTGGGTATTCTGCGCCAAGCAGAACGGCAACCTCATGTGCGTACTCTGCCATGAAGGTGCCCTGGATGCCCAGCAAGCGGCCGTGGTAGACAGCGCGACGGAGCAGGCGGCGAAGGATGTAGCTTCTGCCCTCATTACCAGGGAGAATACCGTCGCCAATCATAAAGGTAACTGCACGGGAGTGGTCTGCAAGAATGCGCAAGCTGCGGTCAATCTCGTCAGTTGTGTGATACTTTTTACCAGAGAGTTTCTCGCCCAAAGAAATGAGGGAACGCATGATGTCACCCTCGTAGTTGGTGCCCTCATGCTGCATGATAGCTGCAATACGCTCAAGGCCCATGCCGGTATCGATGTTGCGGTGAGGAAGCTCAGGTAGAGAACCATCTTCCTGGCGGTCAAACTGAGTAAAGACGAGGTTCCAGAACTCAAGGTAACGGTCGCCATCGTCTCCAGGGGCCTCTCCCTCAAACTCAGGACCCTGGTCAAAGTAAATCTCGGAGCAAGGACCGCAAGGACCAGTTGGACCAGCTGCCCAGAAGTTGTCCTCCTCGCCCAGACGGGTGATGTGGTCTTCTGCTACGCCAAGAGACTTCCAGATCTCAATTGCCTCATCGTCGTCAGTAAAAACAGTAAAGTACAGGCGATCAAGAGGCAGGCCAAGGTGCTCTGGAGAAGAAATAAACTCCATTGCCCAGGTACATGCATCGCGCTTGGTGTAACCACCAAAGGAGAAGTTACCCAGCATCTCGAAGAATGAGAGATGGCGAGAGTCGCCAATGTTGTCAATATCGTTAGTACGAAGGCACTTCTGGCAGGAAGTTGCGCCAATCTCCTTCATAGTCTTGATGCCCTGGTAATATTCCTTGAACTGGTTCATGCCAGCATTAGCAAGAAGCAGCGAAGGATCAGAAGGCACCAGAGATGAAGAAGGGTAGCGCTTGCAACCCTTGCTCTCAAAGAAGCTTAGGAAGTCCTCGCGAATCTCTGCTGTTGTCATTGTTTTATAGTCAGCCATAAAGTACTTCTCCGTATTCAAATAACTACTCTTTTGTACTGTCTGAGTCTACCGCATCTGACGATGGTTTATCTGGTTCCTTAGTAACTTCTTGAGTATTCCTAAAAAGTAACTGAGAAAAATCATGTCCAAGAATCTTGGGTGCGGGAGCTGAAGACTTGCTGCGCACATGAGCCGTAGTGTCTTGATCAACAAGACGCGATTCCTCAAAGAACTTTGGGTCATCTAGGGCATCATACTCTGGCAGAATAGCTCCAGACTCATCCACATACTGCGTTGAATTAAAAAGCGCGCCATTTGGCGAGACAATCTGTCTGCCTGAATACTTCTCAAAGAAGTACACAAAGATGCCCCTTAGTGCTGCTGTCAAAGGTATGGCAAGAATAGTTCCAACCACTCCTCCAAGAGTGCTGCCAATGACAATTCCCAACAGAGAGAGACCCGGGTGCACTTTGACACTTGTTGCCATAACCAAAGGTGAAAGCACATTATCAACAAGGTTTTGTGCAACCATCAAAATAACAATGGTCCATACGGTCATGATGGGGTCTACCAAAATACTTAAAATAAGAGCAATACCTGCCGAGAAAACCGGTCCAACTACAGGAATAATATGGAAGATTCCTGTAACCATGCCAATAAGAGCGGCATAAGGGTTGCCTAAAATCAGACACCCAAAGTACACAAGAATGCCATTAACCGCAGAGGTAATGATAGTGCCTCGCATATATCCACTGGTAGATCTACTTAAGATTGCAAGAATAAGTCTGAACTCATTCTCTTTTTGAGGACCAGCAATAATAGCCATCTCACGGACAATAACTGGATAATCTTTAGCCAACCAATAGGCAAGCACTAGGCCTAAGAAGAAGACCATGAGTTGGTTTGCCATAGAAGAGATATTGCCTAAAGCAGATGTAGAAAGCCAACTCAAAATACCAGAAGCAACTGATATTCCAATACTTGATGCCTGTTCAATTGCAAGTTCTACTGTCTGTCTAACAGCAGGGTTACTTTGAGTGTCAAAGTTCTGCCAAAACTCCCTTGCCATTGCTCCTATTTGAGTTGCATACGAAGGAGCGTTTCTAAGTAGCGTAGTAAGCTCAAATACCAATGGCTGCGCAATCAAAATCAAAAATACTACCAGCACAATGAGCGTAAGAACAAGCGCAATAAGAGCGGAAAGGCCACGAGGCACTCCCCTGTCTTCAAGCCAATTGGTAACAGGACTACAGACAAACGCAACAATAGCACCAATGGCTAGCAGCTCAACAGCCTGTCCCAGGATGCCAAGAACATGCAGTGCAAGCGCGAACAATGCAGCCAGACCAATAGCTGTCCACACCATTAAGCCACGCTGTTTCCATTTTTGAACTGAATCAGAAAAGTTTTGGTGCTTTTGATCCATTAACGATTCACACTTTCTGGGTCAATCTTTTCTTGAATACGCTTTAAAGTGCGACGAAGCAGCCTTGAAACCTGCACCTGAGAGATGTTGAGTTTCTCCGCAATCTCAACCTGGGTAAGGCCTTCGACAAAACGCATGCGGATAATCTCTTGCTCTCGTGGAGAGAAATCCCTGATAGCCTCTTCAAGAACAATGCGGTCATCTGAACCAGCAAGATCTTCATCTTCGGTTACATACTGATCAATGATTGAAGGAGTCTCGTCTCCATCAGCGCCAGAGCCGCCTCCCTCAAGAGGAACAGAGCTATAAGCACTGGAAGACTCCATAGCCTCAAGAACCTCTTCAACATTAGTATCAAGACGCTGGGCAATCTCTTCAATTGAAGGGCTTCTTTGCAGCTCTTTAGTCAAGTCATCAGTAACCTGATTTATCTTGGACGAAAGCTCCTGCAGACGTCGAGGAACACGTACTGACCAGCCTTTATCGCGGAAGTGACGCTTAATTTCTCCCATGATGGTTGGCGTTGCATACGTTGTAAATTCAAGACCACGATCAGGCTCAAACCTATCAATTGCTTTGATAAGTCCAATGGTTCCCACCTGAATCAAATCATCAAGGGGTTCTCCACGGTTTTTGAACTTAGAAGCCAAAAAACGCACGAGGTTTAAGTGACTCACAATGAGCTGGTCTCTTACCTCAGGATCTTTTGTTTCTTTATATTGGGCAAAGAGCTGGCGTGTTCTATCTTTATCCCAGGCCGGGGTACCTTTAGAAGCACGACGAGCAGCTCTTCTTGCGGCTTTCTGCTCTTCTGCAGATGCCTGTACTGTCTCGTTTGCTTCAGGTTTAGGCATGTGCACCGCCAGAAATCTTCACAAGATGAAGTGTGTAACCGTCGTCACTGAGCTCAAACTGGTCACAAATAGCAGAGAGCAGTAGCTCTACAAGCTCAAGTGGCTGAGAATTATCTGTCTCAGACTCAACTGGATCTTCATCACCCAAATCAAAGTCAATAGCCATAGCATTGTCTTCGAGGGTAAACGTAATATCTACGGATTCATTTTGAGTGCCACATGCAAAGACAAAGCCCTCTTCAGCGGCCATTTTGACGTCTTCGAGCTCATCAACATTCATCTTGCACAAAACGGCAAGATTAGCAGCCATCATTCTGACTGAACGAGCAAATGTTGGATCTGCTGGAGCGGAAAGCTCAACAATTTTTTGTGCCATAACAATCTACTCCTCAGTCTTCTGAGAAGACTCAGAACCATACTCAATATAGAACTGCTCAGTACGAGCGGGCTTAGAATGCTTTGTCTTATCCTGAGAAAGCAAAGGGAGCTCTTCAAGGTACTCTTGAGCACGTTGTGCACTCTGCTGAGCAGTTGCAGTTGCATCACTCAAGCGAGCCTGAGCAGCCTCTGCAAGCTTGGAAGGATTCAAAGATCCACCGAGGCCAGTTCCCAGCTTTGAAACAGACTCAACAACACCTGTGACAGCATCGCTTGCAGCTTTGCTGACAGTGGCAGTTACAGCAGATGCTGCACCAGAAACGGTTGCTACATCACCAAGAACTACGTTGAGGCTCTCAAGGGAGGTATTAGCGTTCTCTGCAGCCTCATCAACCTTCTGCATAAGTGCAGGTAGCTGCTTAACAGTTGGATCAAGCTCATCAACCATGCCATCAATCTTTGAAATAACAGGCTGAATCTGCTCAATGGTGTTGTTAGCTGAGAGTGTAATCTCAGTAATTGACTTTCTTGTTGTTCTTAGGGTCAGAGCAACCTCGACAATAGCCCAAACACCAGCTACGGCTAAGACTACAAGGGCAATCTGTAAGTAATCCATCTATGCCATCCCTCAAAGCTAACGGTTACAGTTCCTTTTATTCTACCCGAGGAGCGCCTTCTTAATGCTCCCACTTAACTAATTCAAAATCCTAGGCTTCCTCGTGACGATCACGCTCTGTAGCTGCAATTCTCCACGCTTCCCAACCTCTTGGGGATGGCGAGAAGAACGCACCGCGTTCAAGTCCCTCTGGAAGGTAACGCTGCTCAATCCACCCGCCAGGATAATTGTGAGGATAGAGGTAGTTGCCGTACTCTTCAGAACCAGGGCGTGTGCGGTCTCTTAAGTAACTTGGAACTTCTCGCCTTGGACCTGTTCTGACCTCGTGAAGTGCCGCATCAATACCTGCTTCTGCAGCATTAGACTTTGGAGCCAGTGCCATATAAATAACTGCTTGTGCAAGGTTAATTCTGCACTCAGGGTAACCAATGACCTCGGCTGACCTAAACGCTGCATGTGCAATAAGCAGCGCCTGCGGATCAGCGTTGCCAATATCTTCCGAAGCCAAAATCATAATGCGGCGAGCAATAAATTTAGGATCTTCTCCTGCATCAATCATGCGTGCAAGCCAATACAGCGCTGCGTCAGGGTCTGAGCCTCGCATGGACTTAATAAACGCAGAGATAATGTCATAGTGCATATCCCCTGCTTTATCGTAGGGAAGACCGCGACGAGGATTTGCCTCAAGAACATTCTGCTTGGTAATTACAAGTGGCTCAGACGCTTTACTATCAGCAGATTCTGGAACGTCAACCATCTGAGAGGCGAGCTCAAGAGAGGTTAAAGCCGCACGACCATCTCCGCCCGCAAGTGCCACAATCTCTTTGCGAGCATCTTCTTCCAAGACAAATGCACCAGCCAGACCGTCTTCTGACTCAAGCGCTCGCTGAATAAGCTCATCGATTGCTGCGTCTGACAATGCATGCAGCTCCACTACACGTGAACGAGAAATCAGGGCGCTATTGACCTCAAAGTAAGGGTTTTCTGTAGTAGCGCCAATAAGAACAACAATTCTATCTTCTACCGCGTGAAGCAGAGCGTCCTGCTGAGAGCGTGTAAAGCGATGAATCTCATCGATGAACAGAATGGTTCTTCTACCTGCTGTTAAAAGCCTTGACTCTGCAGCCTCAATCTCTCTGCGAAGGTCTTTAACAGTACCCGTAATTGCGGATACTTCCACAAACTCTGCGTGCGTTGTATGAGCGATGATGCGCGCAAGCGTGGTTTTACCGGTACCGGCCGGGCCGTACAACAAGACAGACGAGAGTGTATCGTGCTCGATGGCCTTACGCAGCCATGAGCCTGGACCAACCGCATCTTCCTGACCCACGTATCCATCAAGCGTGGTAGGACGCATGCGAGCTGCAAGTGGTGCATTAGCTTTTTTAGCGGCACGTTCCATGCCAGAAAATAAAGTATCCATGCAGCTATTTTACCCCGTCTCAAACATAAAAGCTTGGCGAGAAACCCGCTCAACACAAATGCTCTTTAAGTGGCCCAACTATTGCACTTTGACCGACCCCAGTCTTACGCACGTACCCCTTCTGCAAAGTAACTTCTCTTTGGAAAGAGCTCCTGGGCTTCTGGAAAGAGTGCTTCACAGGTAGCCACAAAGTAGTCATCGGTCATTGCGGAAATAAAATCAACAACAGTGCGATGTACATCGCTCTTCCAGTCATACGTATGACCGTACCTAGAAAGGTGCCTACTCACCGGCTCAATATGATGCTTAAAGATTGCAAGGCTCTGATCTCCAGATTTAAGTACAGACAGCTCGTACTCGTACAGCTTCTCAAACAGGTGTTTAATGTCTTCAGAGAAATCGCCATTGGCTTCTGATGCGCCATAAATCTTCTGGTAATTCTCGCGCTTTGCTCGTTTCATCTCTTTAAATGCCTCTTCAGAAAGAGAAATCTGAGGCTTACCAAAGCTGTTCTGAACAATATCTGCAACAAAAGCAGAGGTGGCCCATGCGTTATAGGCGCCACCAAGGCCATCATCAAACGTTTCTTCTGTGGCAACGCCAGCACGAAGCGCATCCTGTCTATCTTTTCCAACATACGCAATAATGTCAGAGATGCGCATAACACAGCCCTCAAGCGTCATAGGACGCAGGTGAGCAATAGCCTGAGGACCTCTCTCCCAGCAATCTTCTACCACCTTGTCAAACTCATCAAAAGTTGAAAGTTCACTCATTTGAAGTATCTGCTGTTCAAACTCACCGTTATGGCAAATTACTCCATCAAGCGTCTGCAAAGAAAGGTTTCTTGCATAAAGACCATCAAGCACACGCACACTTTGTACGTTGTGGAAAAACCAACGTCCCGTTTGCTCGTGATAAATATCATTGAGGAAATACTCCCCCGCATGACCAAAAGGAGTATGGCCCACGTCATGACCAAGAGCTATTGCTTCGATCAAATCAAGGTTAAGGCCAAGTGCACGGCCAATATCTTTAGCAACTCTACAAACAAGCTGCTCATGAAGGCCGCGTCGCGTAATATCATCATGCGCACGAAACGAGAAAACCTGTGTTTTGCCGTTTAGCCTGTTATATGCAGGAGTATGCATGATTTTCTCGACATCTCGCATAAAAGCGGGACGCAAAAGCGTTGCCTGATCATGGGCGGAATCTCGGCGAATGATGTCTTCATTTTTGCACGCGTAAGGACTTAAGGTGCCCTTGGCTATTTGCTCAGCCACAAGGGCCTGAGTTTCTTCTGAAAGTTGTCCAGTCATATGAGGTGCAAAAGGATTAGTTATGTTCATGTGTATCCTCTCTAGATGTTTTTCACCTCTAGTGTAGAAGTTTCACCGGACAAAAACTCGTGTTGAATTTTGAGAGAGCTTCTGAAGAACTTTTGAGAAAGCCTAGCGTCTAAAAAAGACTATCCTGAACTGGCTGTTTTAAGGCTTCAAACAGATTTTTTGCTAAAAATGCCGCACCCTTAGAATTTGGATGCACATCGTCAGCAAAATACTTCTTTTCCTGCGGCAGCAGCTTTTCTCCAGAAATGCACTGCAAACCAAATCTACCAGCAGCTTCTTCAATTATTTGAGGAACCTCGGCAAAACAAGAATAAGGGTGTGTGGGATACGTATCCTCAAAATAAGGGGTGGGCGTCAGAACCACCACACGAGTATCCGCATACATCTGAGAGATCTGCCAGAGTGAATTTTGAATATCGTATGTTACCTGCGACTTTGCGCATTTCTCATAGCGATAATTTGCTCCAAGTGCAACAACAACTAAAGAAACATCCTCAATGAACGTATACGAGCCAGGCTGAAAAACTTGTCCACCAATTCCCTGGTTAACCACCTCAAGCTTCATGCGCTTAGCAAGACAGCGCGGCCAAGTTTTGTCTGGGCGTTCCACAACAAAACCCTGCGCAATAGAATCGCCAAACACCACTAGTTTTTTCTTAGGCTCATCGGGCGAGAAAAACGTGCCATTGCCACGGAG
This sequence comes from uncultured Atopobium sp., assembly GCA_916715765.1. Taxonomy (GTDB): domain Bacteria; phylum Actinomycetota; class Coriobacteriia; order Coriobacteriales; family Atopobiaceae; genus Lancefieldella. The sequence continues at coordinate 49,430 of CAKAPG010000003.1, read as the reverse complement.
ATTTTTAACGGAGTCGCTTTGCAAACAGGGCAAGTAAACACTCACGTGATGCGTGTCATTAAAGCCTGGAAGCCTAGCAAGGTCATCTTCAGAGGTTTCTGTTTCTAGATGAATAGAAAGTGTCTGTTCACCTGCATCATCCAGCGAGAAGTTCTTGTAAGGTTTACCGTCAACCGTCACAAATACAGAGCTGAGCTTTTTAAGATACCCAGCTTTAAGTAACTGTAAAACAGACAAGGACCCCTTAGGAAGTTCATCAATTTTTAAATCAAGAGCCACTTCTGAGCTGTCCGTGGTAAAAGCAACTTGAATATCTGAAGTGCACGCTGCCATCTGTTTAAAAAGACCGGGGTGCCAAGAAGAGCAAGAGCCAATAACTCTAAGCTGATTGGGAGAGATGCGCAGCGGATGAACCCATCCGTGAGCAAGCTTTTCTGACCATGGTGCACCAAGTAAAAACTTAGATGCTGGAGAACTAATGCTCCACTCTCCCACTTCCATACGCACCTCCAATCACAAGTTAAATTACTATAGTTATATACTACGAGGTTAATAGACAGTATTACAATCTTTAGCAACAAATAAACTGCTCTTGTTGTCCATAGGGAGGCAACAGATATGTTTGGTGAGAAGATTTTTAATTTTTCAGAACCGATTTCTAGAAAAACAGTTCGTATTGTAATATTGGTCAGTTTTCTGGCTTATCAGGGAATGCGGCTACTGTGGAAACAGGGACTTATTCCACCATTACTATTTTTTCTAGTATTAATTCTGACTGAGGTTATCGATTTTTATGTCTTTTTTAAAAGCGGTATCAAAAAAGGGGTAAGAATTTTGTTCTTAGTTTTCCTCATACTTGCGCTTATATTCGAGATAAGCCACATCATTTATTTTCTTTAACCGGTGAATAAAACCCTCTTCTGTGAACTGCCTCCCATTTCTTAGACACGAGAAATAGGAGGCAGTTCAAAACACACCTAAGTCAGATAATCTGTCAAAAAGACGTATACATGACGCTGAAAATACCTTAATCATGCAGATTATCTTTATTAGATGTGTAAAATGCCCGCATCTGAGCAGAATATCTTACTTAGGTGTGTTCCGAAGATACAGAATTTATCGATAGTTAAATTTCTTATATAAGTCTATTCATATTTAAGCATATTAGATGAAGTTTATGCATAAAGATGCATATCGGGTAGTGCGACCGCCTAGCTGCCTGGCTATCTTGATTAGGAACATGTCAATTCTTCAGCAAAACCTACCAAAGCTGCGCTATTTTGTGCGCCAGGCCTAAAAGCCGACGCTAACACGCTGCAGAATCATAATCACCCGCATATGAACTGCCTCCCATTTCTTGGACATAAGAAATGGGAGGCAGTTCATATGCATTATATAAAGCCTACTTAATTACTCAGTAGCAGGTCCTTCTTCTGAAGTCTGTGCCTCACTGGCATCATTTTTCTTAGCCAGCTTCTTATCAAGCCAACCGGTAAATGCTGGAGCTACCAGTGCAGTAATAACTACCGCAGCTGCAAGCTGAGCGTTTGCGTTTGCAACAACCTGAGCTGTATAGGTTGGATCAACACTAGCAACCGCAGCAGGAGTGGTTGTTGCAGTTCCTGCAATAGTTGCACTTGCAAGACTTGCCTTACCAGAACCACCAAGAAGACGCTCAACAAGCATGGTAAGAATACCAGTGATGATACAAAGAACTGCCAAAAGAATGCCTGATGGACCACCAGTAATAAGGTTCTCAACACTCATACCGCAACCAAGCGCAAAACCAACAACAGCAATACAAGGGTTAATACCAGGAACCAAAAGTCCCCTAATAAATGGACTAAGGTTACCAAGAACAACACCAAGAACCAGAGGAAGCAGTGTACCAATCAGCGCGGTAGGAGAAATTGCTGCAACGCCTGCTGCACCTAGGGCAATCATAGTAACTGCAGGACCAGCAACAAGGGACAAAACTGCAGCGGCACCCTGCTCATCAGGAGTTCCATACTCAGCAGTAATACCAATGTACAGGGCAACATTACAGAAGGTGATGCCACCAATAATGGAAAGTGCATTAAGACCAAAGAAGTTATCGTTCATGAACTTGGCAACAAAAAGACCAAAGGCAATAGCAATAGCAAGCTTAGGGATAAGAATGGTCAGACCAGTCTTTAGAACCTTTGGAACTGTCTTAAGGTCAATGGAAGCGCCAACAAACAGCAGAACAATGCCAACAATAGCAGGAGCACCCTTAGCAACAGCTGTGGTAAAACTACCAATTTCTAGAACCTGAGGGAAAAAAGAGTGAAGCAGTAGGCCCACAGAAAGCGGATAAAGCATAATATCGCCAGGGAACCTGGGGACGCCAATCTTACGAGTTGTCTTTTGCTGCTCAGCTGTCATTATCAGCTCCTTTGCCCTGGTTGGTCAAAAAATAGTTGACCTACTTTATCAGCACAAAGAATCATTTTTAAAAAGTACTGTACAAATTAACAATTTGGCTACAAACGCGAGAAGACCTTACAAGCTGCAAGGCCTTCTCGCGAAATGGGTGTATTTGAGTGTTGAGGACGACGCGGCGCGTAAAACTGAGAGCTATAACTTAGATCTTGCCGCCCTCGACGACAATGTTGTTTGGATCTACCTCGTCGCCGTAAATTGGAGCAAGGGTCTCTTCATAATCCTTGTGGAAGAAGTTCTCCTCTGCAAGAGGGCCGGTAATCTCGTTGTTGATAAACTCCAACACCGAGGAGTTGCCCTTGTGAACCGCAGCAGCAATAGTATCGGAGTCGCCCAGGTCATCAATACCAACAACAAAGCCAGGGTTAGACTTGATCCACGCAAGTACCTCGGTATTATCGGTTGAGAAAGCATCGCCGCGGCCGTCGAGCAGCGCGTTATACGCATCAGCATAGCTGTCAAATTTGACCAGCTCAACCTTAGGTGCATTCTTAGCAAACCAGACCTCAGCTGTGGTTCCCTTAGAAACAATAAGCTTCTTGCCGTCAAGCTGAGAAACGTCTGTGATTGGCGCAGAGGATGGAGAAACAACACCCAGCTTAATCTTCATGTATGGCAGAGAGAAATCAACCTTCTCTTTACGGTCATCGGTTACCGTAAAGTTTGCCAGCATAATATCTGCCTTATTGGACTGCAAGAAAGGTACGCGGTTCTGTCCGTCAGTGGCAATGTAGTTGATCTTGACGCCCATATCCTTTGCAAGGCGCTCTGCAAAAACAATGTCGTAACCAGCGTAATTACCGTTTGCATCAACGTAACCAAAAGGAGCTTTATCGCTGAAGACACCGATATTTACCGTGCCTGCCTTCTTGATGTCATCAAGGGTTCTAAACTTTGAGTCTGTATCAGAAGATCCACCCTGAGCTCCGTCAGAATCCTTTTTCTTGCAAGCTGCCAGAAGAGCTGCAGCAGAAAGTGCGCTTGCACCAAGGAAAGCACGGCGAGAAAGAGAAGTGGAAGTATTTTCAAAGAAGTTCATTTCAAATCCTAACAAGTTGTATCAATTACTACATCATCTACGTGCAAAAACATGTTGTTTACTTATGCACACGTTCAAACTCAAAGGTACGCAAAAACTCTTGCGCCCTTTCTGTTTTAGGTGCCGAGAAAAACTCTTGTGCATCGGACGACTCTTCTACGATGTGTCCCTGATCAATCAAGATGACTCGATCAGCAACTGCTTGAGCAAAGCGCATCTCGTGAGTTACCACCAGCATGGTCATTCCCTGCTCTGCTAGCTCCATAACTACCTGCAAAACCTCATGAACCATCTCAGGGTCAAGAGCTGCAGTAATCTCGTCCAGCAAAAGAACTTCAGGGTTAGTCATCAAAGCACGAACAATTGCCACGCGCTGCTTTTGACCACCAGAAAGTGCTGATGGATAAGCGTCTTTCTTCTCCCACAGTCCTACTCGACGAAGCAGCTCTTCTGCCTGTGCCAAAACCTCATCCTCTGAGCGCTTCTGCACTACCAGAGGAGCCAGAGTTACGTTTTTCAAAACCGTCATGTTGGGGAACAGATCATAGCTTTGAAAAACCATTCCAATGCCTGTTGCAGCGCTTTCCCTCTTCTGACCAGAAATTACCTGATTGTGGAGAAGTACCTCTCCCCCTTGGATGTCTTCCAAGCCAACAATAGCGCGAAGTAGCGTAGACTTACCGCAACCGGAAGGTCCCAACACCACAACTACCTCACCTTTATTGATGGAGAGCGAGATCTTATCAAGCACGGGTTTCTCGCTTGAGGGATATACCTTAGTGAGGTCCTTAACTGCTAAAACGGTGTTACTCATGTGAGGCGCTCCTCTCAAGCCTGCGTGAAAGATACGAAAGTGGGAAGCAGGCGGCAAAATACAGGAAGAAAATAGCTCCATAGATCCAAAGTGCTCCGTCGGTTGGGAACTTGAAGCGATAAAAATCAGCAATCTGGCTACCAACCCTGAGCAGCTCAACCACACTAATCAAATTACAAAGCGCCGTTGTCTTAATCATGCGCGTAATCAGATTGATGGCTGGGGGCAAAAGACGCCTAAAGGCCTGGGGCAGGATGACCTTAAAGAACGTTTGCTGGCGAGAAAGGCCAAGTACAAACGCACCGTCATACTGAGATGCTGGAATTGACTCTAATGACCCTCGTACCAGGTCTCCAAGCTCAGCTGCTCCCCAGAAGGTAAAGACCACAATTGAAGCTTCAATACCATCAAAGTTGACATCAAACCATTCAGAAGTACCAAAAAACACCACAAAGAGCAGCACTAGCTGAGGCATAACACGAACAATCTCAAGGTAAACACGAAGAATTGTGCGAACAACCTTGTTGTTGGATGTCATAAAAAGTCCAACGAGAACACCAAGAGGAATAGAAAGCGCCACGGAGATAAGGCCAATATGCACCGTTGTTGCGAGACCTCCAAGAAGGCGCGTTATCACTCCTTCCTGCAGCAAAATGTTATCGACGGGCATAGTCAAGCCTCCTCTCCAGCCAGCTGCCAAACAAAGAAATAGGAACAAGGATAATCACATAGGCAACTACCAGCATAAAGAGCGCTTCTGTAGTGTCGTATTGCATGCCAATAATGTCTTTGGTTACATACATCAAATCTGCAAGGGCAATACCGGAAACAACGGAAGATTCCTTAATCAAGAAAATGACGTTAGCAACAAGGCCTGGAATTGCTACAGAAAGTGCCTGTGGAAGAATTACATGCTGGAGTGCTTGAACCTTTGAGAGGCCCAAAACCTGTGCAGATTCAAACTGAATGGCTGCAACTGATTCAAAGCCTGCGCGAAACACTTCTGCCATATAGGAGCCACCAAGAAACGTTAAACCCACAACAGCAGCTACCTCTGCATCCATTTTGAGACCAACTTTAGTCAGTCCAAAGTAGATAAGAAACAGCTGAATAAGCAGGGGAGTTCCTCTGGAAAGCTCAACATAAACGGCATTAAGCTGACTCAAAACAGGAATTTTTGTCAGCGAAATCTGAGCACTTATCAAACCAACGATAAGCGAGAAGATAACTCCAAAGAAAGAGATAGTAAGCGTTATTTTTGCAGCTTCTGCATACAGCGGGAGGTGTTCCCCTATGAAGCTCCAGTCCATGCGAATAAATCCTCTCGGGATGTGTGAATACTCACACAAGAGTTACAAAATAGCTTTACGCCCGAGTCTATACCAGGAAAATTTTGCTCAGCGACAATTACACCCTGGTCGTATGTGACCCGGGCACCAGACACATCGCGGTGCATGCACAAAGTGCAGTGTATGTCGTAGCCATAATTCGCATGCGTATAATCCTAGCCGCAACTAGGATATTGTCAACTCACAATTGGTAAATTTTTTGATAATGGAAAATTCTTCCGCTAAATCATCAACTGACATACGTGCATTAGCAGGACTTGTAGAGGGCAGTTGACGTGCAGAAATACCAGTTTGTTGCTCAGTGTGGCGCTTATAAAATTTTGTTGCCGTCCCACCAAGCGTAAAAATGGCACAGATTGATGAATCTTGAATAAGAGCACCAATGTTGTGCGGAACCGGATTTGCAATAGAAGCGTCGCTTGCGCCCTTAATATCACAAGCCTTAAGCACATCACAAAGGGCAAGATGATGTCTTTTACAGAAGTCAATCTTTTCAGGTATGGACTTGAGGGGTTTCTCGCCATAGAGCGCAGCAACTACGCGCCAGAATCTATTCTGAGGGTTGCCAAAGTAAAAGCCGATTTCTCGAGACTTGGGACTTGGCATTGATCCCAAAAGCAACACGCGAGAATCAGGGAAAATGATGGGGTCGAGCGTGTTCTCTACATGCGTAAGCACAGTTTTGTCAGCATTGCCAGCAGGCTGCGAGGTCTTTGCAGCCACAACTACTCGCCTTCTTGCAGCGGCTCAACAAACTCTTGCAGATCGTCAAGGCGCACTACGGTTACCTGACCGTAGCCAGCTCCGCCCGTAGTACCTGTATCGATTCCCCACTTGTCGCCATCCGACTGGACCCACTGTGCTAGACCATCCTCAGTTGTAGCACTTCGATTTAAGTTTTTTGCACCAAAGCTTGCTAACAAAGGCGTAGGTGTATGGCCGCAAATAACAATAGGGTACGACTCATCTGACGTGCGGAAATCTGTTGGATATTGCCAAAACTCTTCACGAATCCACAGCAAATCGTTTTCAGACTGCTTGCTTAAATACTGCTCCAAAGAAGCCTTATCCCAGAGGGTTGGCAAGGGAACGCCATTAGACTTTACGCCAGCATGTACCAGCACAAAGTCCCTACCTTGGACCTCAACTGTGGCGTACAAGGGAAGCGCCTGCAACCAGGCAATCAGCTCACCATATTCTTCTTCAGAAAGCATCTTGAGCTCAGCAAGCGTTGCGTCTCCCCCGTTAATCTGCCACATAAACTGAGCTTCAATATCTGCCTCTGGGTCCAACGCTTGCAGCGCTAGTTGCTCATGATTGCCCATTAAAACGGTGCAGTTAGGAAGCGCGCGAATTGTCTTAATAGTGGCAAGCGAGCTAGGACCACGGTCAATCATGTCGCCAAGACAATAAAACACGTCTGACTCGGTTGGATTAATACGCTCCAGAGCACGCCTCAGCGGCTCCACATGGCCGTGAATATCAGAAAAAACGTACGTTGCCACAAAAACCTATTCTGTCGAACCTTCACCTGCAAGTGTCTGACCATCAAAGTTCAGATTTTGTGTAAGCTCTTTTGCAGTATCAAGATTAAAGTCTGGCGAGAAGAAAACGTCAAGTGCATACGGCACATTTGCCAGCGCATGGTCATACAAATCCCAGAAGCTCTCTTTGCGCACCTCTCCCGTAAAAGGATCAGTCCACTCATTTCCCGCTCTGTTATCAAAATCAGAATCAGAAGATTCTCTTGCCCCGTGAGAGAGCGCCTCAATCAAAGAGAACCTATTTGTACCAAAGGTACGCTCAAGATGACCAAGTAGCTTTCTCTTCTTACCTGTCGGCGAATACGCTAGATGCTGGATAATCCTAAAATCAACAGCAGCTGACGAGAAAATCCTGGTATCGGTAGGTTTTTCATACGTCCATAGCAACGCAAAGAAAAACACCCTATCCAAAACGTAAAGCGTATGCAGCGATGCCTTCAAAACCTCGCTATAAGGCCTATAGGTAGCTACCGTTTTACCAAGATGGGCGTAAAGAATTGCCTCATCAAGGTCCTTCTCGATCTCTGCATGTACTTGATTTTTAGCAGATTCATCCAAGCCCTCTACGCCTTGAGAGGTAAGCATGTTTTGCCAGTAATAGACAAAAGGATGAGCAGTGGAATCTAGCATATAGTGGCAGAGAAATCCCGCAATATAGGCGCGAGCAACCGCAACGTCTTTAAGCGGCAGAGGCGCAATTGCGTCTCGCATAGAAAGAAGAAGCTCGGGTGTTTTTTCTTTATGCATGATTGACGCATATTTAGCGTAGCGATGCAGCAGCGGATCTGCCGCTAAATAAAACAGCGGATCTGGACCTTGGTTGCCCAACAGAAAAGCTTCTCGCTCTTCCATCGTAGAAAAACCAAGTTTGCCTGCAGCTATATCAAAGGCATCCTTGCCAAAGAAGTCATGAGTCAAAATTGCGGGCATGTCCATTCCTTTCAGATTGCTACAAACCATTTTACCCAGCAATGGCTCAGTGCGTTAGAGAGAATATAAGACAGCATGTAGTCACTATTGTGAGCACAAAACCTCTAAACTCTCTTCAGCTACCGCCTACCGATTAATACGCCTTACCCCCTGTAGTAATACTTAAATATTTGATATCTTTAAACATACTTGGGGGAGATATTTTCTGTCTGAGCCATCTAGCTTGTATTGCGACTACAAGCTGGGAAAGTAAGGATCTAAGGAGTGAGGCATTCCTTACGGCACAGTAAAGAAAAAACCTGCAAAGACAGAGAATATCTAATTGAGGGGAGCAATCATGGCATGCTGCTATGAGAGGCTTATCTCTGCAGGTAAAAATAGTCTCTGCAGAGCCAAAACATCACGTTCTTCTGACATAAAGAAGCGTGAGTAACATGAATACGGCAAGAAAAATCAAACTCTATAGGATGCTTACGGCCCTTGCCTATGGCGACGCTTATGGCATGCCAACAGAGATGATGTCACCACACCAAATTGATTTTGCATTTCCTGATGGAGTTCAAAGTCTTTCAAATCCACCTAAAAATAACTTTTTTGGAAGACCTTTTACCGCAGGTCAGACAACAGATGACACAGCAAATGCAATCATTTTGACTAAAAACATCATTGATAACCAGGGAGTTTTTAACCAATCCCGCTACTTTGATGCCCTAGAAAATTATGTGGCAACAGAGCCAAACGCTGCTCAGGTAGTTGGCCCTTCTACAAGAGCTGCGTTAGCTAATCGACTTTCTGGCCACTCGCTTAAAACGTGTGGTCGCCTTGGAACCACTAACGGATGTGCCATGAAATGCGCGCCGATGGCTTCAATTGTGAGCTGGAAAGACAAACATGCGCTCATTAACAGCGTTACTGAACTTGCGCTTCCCACGCACGGAACCAACGTAGCTATCATGGGCGCAGCAATGATTGTTGCCGCCATAAGCAGAGGTCTTTCTGAAAACTCGTTTACGGTGGAAGACGCGCTTGAAACTGCTTTAAGCTATGGACACCGAGCTCTCTACACAAAAATTGGTACACAAATGCCTATGCCTAGCATGTATCAAAAGTGCATCATGGCATTGGAATTCTGCGAGGGTGCCAAAAACCTTGAGGCTCCCCTAGCCGCTTCAAGAGACATCTACGACTACTGTGGCTGTGGTTATGAAACCATAGAGACCATCCCTGCAGTTCTTGCAGTGGTAAAGCTCTCCCAAGGAAAAGTCTCTAGAGCGGCGAGAATAGCCGCGGAGATGGGCGGAGATACAGACACCATTGGATCTATTGCCTGTGCTATTTGCTCGCAGATTCACTATGACGTTTTGCCTGATGAGGTACGCCTGCTTGAGCGTGTCAATGGGTACCAGTTTGAAAAACTTGCAAACGATTTGGAAAATGCCACTTCCCTACCGTATGATGTAGCTATCTAGTTTGCGCTCTTTGCGCCATAGCATACGTTTCTTGTAGGAGGCGCTATGAGCTCCTGTGCTCTTATCGATTTGCATGTCCATCTTGATGGATCAATCCCCCTTCCTGCCGCAGCCCAACTTGCAGCAGAAGCAGGACTTGATTTCTCTTTAGCCGAACTTCAAGAAAAGATGCAAGTCCCAGATCATTGCCAGGATCTTAACCAGTATCTTGCAACATTTGAGCTGCCTCTCAAGCTTATGCAGTCAGCACAAGGCATTCGCGCAGTTGCAAAGGCATTCCATGAGCAGCTTGACGCAGAGGGCATTCTCTACGCTGAACCCCGCTTTGCACCAGGAAGTCTTACTGCAGGAGGTCTTTCTCAGCAAGAAGTTCTTGAGGCTGCTCTTGCTGGTAGAGCTGACTTTTATGCAGAGCATCCACAGTCAGCGCTCCACACGGCATACCTTATTTGCGCTATGCGTGGCACAGGTGAAGAGCTTAAGCACAAAAATGAAGAGTCGATTGATCTAGCGGCAGCATACCTTGGAAATGGCGTCGTAGCAGCAGACTTAGCAGGAGCAGAAGCGCTCTTTGCCACAGAGAATTTCTCGTCACTTTTTGCTGAAGCACAAAGAAAAGACGTTCCTTTTACTATCCACGCGGGAGAAGCTGCTGGTCCAGAAAGCATCAAGGCTGCGCTTCGACTTGGCGCACAACGTATCGGCCACGGCGTTCGATCCTTGGAAGACAAAAGCGTTATCCAGGACCTCAAAGCTGCAAATGTTGCCCTTGAGATTTGCCCTACCAGCAACGTTCAGACGCGCATCTTTGAGTCAATTGAGTGCTTCCCGCTTGAGCAACTGCTTGATGCTGGTCTGACAGTTACTATCAACACGGACAACATGACTGTCTCCAACATTACCCTCTTGCGCGAGTTTGAGCTTCTGCAGCAGCACTGCGGTCTAGACAAAAATACCGCACGTGAGCTTGCTGAAAATGCTGCACGTGCGGTATTTAGTGATTCTAGCGAGAAGGACCGTCTACTTGCCCACCTTAGGCAATAGTAGCCTCATATCCAGCCTGAACAACAGCATCAACCAATGCGCTATCAGCGACATCAGAAGATAGCTCAACTACAGCGCTCTTCTCGTCAAGTGAAACGGTTGCCTTAGAAACACCCTCGACAGCCTCAAGAGCCTGTGTGACGTGTGCAACACAGTGCTGGCAAGACATGCCCTCTACGTTTAGTTTCTTCTCCATATAAGATTCCTCCTTCTGTGACGCGGATGCGTCGTTTGTGGACTTAGATTGAACGTCAATGACTGGTTTTGTGTCATGAGCGTCTTGGCGAGTTGCTGAGCTGGTATTCTTTGGCTTCCAGGTACGCAGGCGCAGTGCATTGCATACAACAAAGACTGACGAGAAGCCCATGGCGGCTGCACCAATCATAGGGTTCAGCGAAATGCCAAATGGATACAACAGGCCCATAGCTACAGGGATACAAATGGTGTTATAGAACAGCGCCCAGAACAGGTTTTCTTTGATGTTGGTCATAGTGGCACGAGAAAGCTCAATTGAAGTTGCAACATCAGCTGGATCAGACTTCATCAAGACAATGTCAGCGGACTCAATAGCAACATCGGTACCTGCACCAATTGCAATTCCCACGTTTGCTCGCGCAAGCGCTGGAGCATCGTTGATGCCATCGCCAACCATGACAACGTTTTCTCCAGCATCCTGGAACTGCCTAATGTAGGATTCTTTTTGGCTTGGCAAGACGTCAGAAATAACCTGGTCAACGCCAAGCTCCTTACCAATGACGTTTGCCGTTGTTGCCTGATCTCCGGTAAGCATGACAGACTTAACACCCATAGCACGAAGACGAGCAATGGTAGACGCACTGGTCTGCTTAACCTTGTCGGCTACAGCAATAACACCAAGAAGCTTACCCTCAAGCGCAAAGTACAGCGGTGTTTTTGCCTGTTCAGCTAGCTGCTGAGCCTGGGAAGTCAGCTCTTGTGTGCTGATACCCTCCTGCTCCATAAGACGAGCGTTTCCTGCTACAAGGCGTTTCTCGCCAACCGTTGCTATGAGGCCACCACCAGCAACCTGTGAGAACTCCTGTACATCAAGAGAGCTGCCTGCAGACTCTCCAAGCTTCTCTTGAGCATACGTAACAATAGCCTGCGCAAGTGGATGCTCGCTCTTTTGCTCAAGCGCATATGCGTACTCAAGCAGCTGATCCTCGGAGGTACTATCTGCACAAAGAACATCAGTTACGCTTGGCTTACCCTCAGTGAGCGTTCCCGTCTTATCAAGAACAACCACGGTTGCTCTAACCGCACCCTCAAGCGCCTCGGCGGACTTGACCAAAATGCCATTTGAAGCGCCCAGGCCGGTACCCACCATAATGGCGGTAGGCGTTGCCAGACCAAGTGCGCAAGGGCAGGAAATAACCAGAACAGCAACAGCGTGCGAGAGAGCAACCGCAAAGTTACCAGGTGCCACAAAGACAAACCATGCCGCAAACGTGACCAGCGCAATTCCAATAACAACGGGTACAAAGATGCCAGCAATGCTGTCAGCAAGACGCTCAATAGGTGCTTTGGAGCTTGTTGCCTCATCAACCAGGCGAATGATGCCTGCAAGGGTAGTGTCATCGCCAACAGCGGTAGCGCGCATCTTAAACCAGCCGCCGGTAGATATCGTTGCGCCTGTCACGGAATCGCCAACGGTCTTACTTACAGGAACGGGCTCTCCGGTAATAGCGGACTCATCGACAGATCCTTCTCCTTCGATGAGCTGGCCATCAACAGGAATCGACTGACCTGCCCTTACCACAAGAACGTCTCCCACCATAACGGTCTCTGCAGGAACTTCCTGCTCAATACCGTCTTTGACGAGAATAGCCGTCTTTGGAGCAAGGTTCATAAGTGCGCTAATTGCGCCTGTGGTATGACCCTTTGCGCGCGCCTCAAAGAACTTGCCCAGGGAAATCAGAGCAAGAATCACACCTGCGGTCTCAAAGTACATGCCGTGCATTGCTTGGTGAGCTGCAGCAATATCTCCTGCAATAAAAGCATTTGCCATCTGGTACAGGCTAACAACACTGTAAGCAAACGACGCTGCTGAACCCAGCGCAATGAGCGAATCCATATTAGGCGAGCCATGCAAAAACGCGCGGAATCCGCCAATAAAATAGTGACGACAAATAAAGAGAATAGGAATGCAAAGCAAAAGCTCAGTAAGAGCCAAGTTCATCATGCCATTCATTCCAGAAACAGCAGATGGAACAGGTGCTCCTATCATCTCACCCATGGCAAGATAGAGCAGTGGAATGGCAAACGCCATTGAGGAAATAAGCTCGACTCTCTTCTGCTTTACCGCCTTTTCTGAAGCATCGGTAGCGTCTGTCTTAGTAGCTGCAGCAGAATCTTTTTTGTCGCTACGAGGTGTTGCCTCATAGCCTGCTTTGCTTACTGCGTCAGAAATCTGCTTGAGGGTATCTGGATTACCGTCATAATCAACTTCCATAGAATTTTTAAGCAGATTAACGCGTGCCTCAGAGACACCAGAGACAGAGTTTGCTGCCTTCTCCACGTGCGCAGAACAACTTGCGCATGTCATTCCTTGTACATCAAAAACTTTCTGATCCATAACGCCACCTTACATAAAACGCTTAAAGAGGTCCATAACCTCACCAATAACTTCTGTATCACCCGACTGGATGCGGTCAACTACGCAAGACTCCAGATGATCCTGCATTACCTCTCTTGAGACGGCCTTAACCGCAGACTCAACTGCCGCAAGCTGAATAAGAATGTCTCCGCAATAACGATCCTCGTCAATCATTGTTTTAATGCCATTTAACTGGCCGATTGCACGGTTAATACGGTGAGAAACCCCACTTTTAAGTTCGCTTGAGCGAGGGGTTGCCTTGTGGTCACAATGACAGCATGTCTTTTGTGATTGGCCGTCTTTCTGAGCCATCTGTCCTCCTTTACATACCCTAAGGGGGTATTAGTTTCTGTAAACAGTATACCCCCATACGGTATTTTTATGCAACAAAAAAACAGCGACCTAAGCCGCCGTTTTTTATCTACCTATAAAAGAGAAACTCAGCACTCAAAAATACGTGCTATTCATCGTCCTCTTGATCTTCTACACTTCCCTCAACAAGACCTAAAGTACTCTGTGCATCTTCAAGGCTCTCTAATGCAGTAACACCTCTGAGCTTGCGGTTCATAGCTTTTGTTCTAGTAGTAAGAATCTTATCAATGGTGGTTTCTGCAGTTCTAATCTGTTTCTGAGCCTTCTCAAGCTGCGCCTGATACGTCTCAAACTCTGTCTTAACCGCAGAGAGTACCTTTTGAATCTCGTCTGCATGCTTCTGAATAGCAACAGATTGAAATCCCATTTGAAGACTGTTAAGAAGTGCTGCCATAGTGGAAGGTCCACACACATTAACGCGATATTCTCTCTGTAGCTGCTCAAGCAAACCCGTCTGACTGACTACCTCTGCATAAAGTCCCTCAAAAGGAAGGAACAAAATAGCAAAGTTAGTTGTCTCTGGTGGGGCAATATACTTTGTAGAGATATCTTTTGCCTCTGCCTTAATTCGAGACTCTAGACCCTTTTTAGCGGCAGCAATCGCCTCTTCATTTCCTGCGTTAATTGCATCTACTAGGTGCTCGTACGTATCTCCAGGGAACTTAGAATCAATAGGAAGCCAAACGGTCTCCCCTGACTCTCCAGGCAACTTAACGGCAAACTCCACGCGCTCAGTAGAGCCAGAAACAGTAGCAACATTCTCTTCATATTGCTCTGGAGAAAGAATGTCTCTTAGAATTGCGCCAAGCTGAATTTCTCCAACAATTCCGCGAGTCTTAACGCCAGAGAGAACTTTCTTTAAGTCTCCAACACCCTCTGCAAGGCCGCGCATTTCTCCCAGGCCTTGATGAACTTGCTCAAGTTGCGTAGATACGCGCTGAAACGATTGAGTCATACGCTCATCAAGCGTTTTCTGGAGCTTCTCATCAACGGTCTGACGCATTTGCTCAAGCTTTGCTTCATTCTCTTTACGCATATCACTGAGCTGCTTATCAACAGTCTCTCTAACCTTACCAAGCTGCTCGGTTGAGGCCTTAGAATTTGCCGTCATATTCTCATCAACGCGGCGCTGAAAAGCATCAAAGCGTGCGTCAAGCTGAGCAATACGCTGGTCAGTCTGTTTTGTCTGATCTTGCAGCGTAGTAGTGAGCTTCTGACCAACTACCTCTCTTACCTGCTCAAGCTTTGTATCCATAAGCTGATGCATATTTGCCATGTTATCTGTAACACGACGGTCCAACTCTTGAGAACTTCTCATAAGCTCTGAAGATGCTGACTGATTTTGCTCTTGCAAGGTCTTCAATTGCGAAAGCTTAGAGGAAAGTGTGACAAGAATCACAATCAGTAGAATAGAGACTGCAATCAAAACTAACAGCACAAGCAAATCCACAAGACTCCCCTAACTCCTAACACAACACATAGACGCGATTAAGCAAACGCAAGTTGCACATTAACCAAAGATTCCGTAGATTGCTTCTGCAATGCTATTGGTAATGCTCTCTACAAAATTCACAAATGGATTATCGGAATCAACGTCTTTATCTCCATAAGGATTAGTGAAGTAATCCCAGAACTCTTCCCAATAATTTTGCTGACGATAATACCTATAGGAATCATCATCTTCAGTGCGATCCTGCTTATCATCAGTATCGTTATTTGTTTCGTTCTTGCTGTTCTTTTCTTTCTCTTTCTTAGTAGAAAGCGTCTCATCAGAACCAAGCGTGACGTTGATGGTAAGGCGGTCTTCTCCACGCATGATTTCTACAGGAACAGTCTCTCCAATCTTGTGAGAGCGAACGGCAATAATAGCTGCATCAGCAGAAACTACGCGCTCTCCACCAATAGAGACAATAACATCACCCTTTTTAATACCAGCACCCTCTGCAGGACTATCATCAAGAAGGCCTGCTACATACGCACCGTAATCTACCGAGAGATCATTGCGCTTTGCAAATCGAGGAGTAACGGTCTGCATAGAAAGACCAATATAGGCATGCTTAACTTGCTGGCCAGAAAGAATCTGATTTGCAATATCAATGGCATAGTTAGAAGGAATTGCAAAGCCAATACCCGCAAATGACTTGGTATCTGACGAGAACAACGTACAAATACCCACAAGCTGACCATTAGAGTCAACCAGAGCGCCGCCAGAATTACCTGGGTTAATAGCTGCATCAACCTGGATGAGGTTTGCATAAATAGTGGTTTCTCCACCCTCTGTCTCAAGCATATCTCCACGAGAAAGAGCAGACACGATACCTGCAGAAACAGAGTGATCAAGACCAAATGGACTACCAACACTCATAACCCAACTACCAGGAGCCAAGTTATCGGAATTGCCAATCTCAATTGGAGTAAGGCTATCTCCTTTAAGATCTGCATGAAGAACGGCCAGGTCAGAGGTTGGATCTGTACCAACAACAGTACACTCATACTCTTTATCATTAACGGAGATAGAGAACGTATCCATACCCTCAATGACGTGGTAATTGGTAAGAATGTCTCCATTTGTGTTCAATACAACGCCAGAACCGGTTGAGCCTGATGAATCACTGGTAGCCTTAACGGACACAACCGAAGGCAAAACCTTAGAAGCTACCGTTTCTGCCGTCTTAGTATCAGTTGGTTCTGCAGCAGGACGAGACGTCGCTGCTTGAGAAATAGTTGCCTGACCAGATACTGCAGGAAGCTTAG
Source organism: uncultured Atopobium sp. (assembly GCA_916715765.1). GTDB lineage: Bacteria > Actinomycetota > Coriobacteriia > Coriobacteriales > Atopobiaceae > Lancefieldella. The sequence goes on along the minus strand of CAKAPG010000003.1, from coordinate 33,038 downwards.
AAATTCCCTCTCCCAAAGCAATGGTAGGAACACAAGCAACGGCAAAAGCAATTGCACAAGCTGTTCTTTTTACACTTGAGCTTTTGAACATAGATATAAATCCAGTCTGCTTAACTGGCGAGAAACGCTTATTTACAGTGGAATCTGTGGTCAAACCATGTGCTTGGTTCTCCATAGACACCCTCCTTAACATCACTCTGATGCAAATAGCTAACGCAGGTAATTCTGCGCTAAACATCAATTTTTCAATATGTGTATTCTACCCGTTATACCGGACAAAAATTCGTTTCTCATTATGAGAAAGACGCACGGGAGTCCTGCTAGTAAGTAAGAAGTTTGCAGATCCCATTAAATACAGTCTGTACCTGCGATTATGCTCTAAACAGATAGCCTACACCACGCACCGTCTCAAGATGAGCGGCTGCTTGAGGACCAATCTTTGAGCGAACACGTCTTACGTGAACGTCAACTGTTCTAGTGCCACCACAGTACTCAAAGCCCCAAACACGCTGCAAAAGAGCCTCGCGCGAGTATGCACGAGACGGATGGGTTGCCAAGAATGACAGCAGCAGATACTCCATATACGTAAGATCAACAGGAGATTCATCAATATAAACCTGATACGTAGCCAGGTTAATCTTTATGTTGTCAACAATAACCAAATCTCTAGAAGTGCTCTCGGTACCTGGCCACAAAAGCAGCGAGCACCTAAGGCTAAACTCCTGGATAGTTGCAGTAGACAAAATAAAATCGCTCTTGCCCTGAACAGGCAGAACAAACTTAGAAAGATTATCAAGGTCAGCAACAAACAGGCGAGCAATTCCACCATTTTGCGCAGAATAATTCTCTACCGTGCTAATAACATCCTGGGAAAGTTCTTTTTGATCAAGAATGATAAGGTCAAACGTGTGACCAGAAGCCGCTGCCTGCGAGAAAGAAGCTGCGTTTGCAAGAGCAATAGACACATCAATGACATGCGAAAGTTCACGCATACGTTCATGTAAGCGTGTCGTTGCAGATACAAGAAGAATATTCTTGTGATGCATCGATTCCCCCTAGGATAAGCTTAATCTTATAAAGCATACCACAAGCTGCGAATAAAGAGCAGATATACCTCATTATCTGCAAATAGGGCGAGAAGATTTTCCCGCCCTAAATTATTTTTTACGTTTGCGTATTAATTCTAAAAAGTATGGGTTTTACGCAATAGCGCCAATGAACTCAGCTGTTCGAGGGTTTTGTGGATTGTTGAAAATGACATCAGGAGTGCCTTGCTCAACTACCACTCCTCCTTCCATAAAGACCACGCGATCTGCCACGTCTTTTGCAAAGCCCATCTCGTGAGTTACCACAATCATGGTCATGCCAGAGTTCTTTGCCAAGTCGCGCATGACGTCCAAAACACCACGGACAAGCTCGGGATCAAGCGCGGAAGTAGGCTCGTCAAAAAGAAGCACGTTGGGATGCATTGCCACAGCGCGTGCAATAGCCACTCGTTGCTGCTGTCCACCGGAAAGTGCGCCAGGCTTGAAGTCTGCTCTATCGGCAAGACCAACAGCCTCAAGCTGCTTGAGAGCCTCTGCCTCTGCCTCCTCTTTTGACTTTCCTAGAACCTTAATCTGACCAATCATTACGTTCTCTTTAACCGTTAAATGACCAAACAGATTGAACTGCTGGAAGACCATTCCCACGTCTCTACGAAGGGCATTAACCTCGGCTTCATTTGTACCCGTAATCTCTTGGTCTTCGATAAGAATATGGCCTGCCGAAGGAGTCTCAAGCAGATTGATACAACGCAGCATGGTGGACTTGCCAGAGCCCGAGGGACCAAGTACAACCACTACTTCACCTGGCCAAACAGTAAGATTTACGTCATGCAAAACAGGCGTGGTACCAAATGACTTATTAAGGTGCTCAATACGAACAATAGGATGCTCGCCTGCTTCAAAAGCGTGGTTAGTAAGAGGCTTATCGCGCTTGTATGCCTCTTGTGCAGCAACTTCAGCATCCAAGGCAGGATGTTCTATGTTTGATTTCTTTTTAAAAGAAAAGAACGACATTAGTTTTCCTCCTTGGAAAGAGCTTGAGCCTTATCGGCTGTGGTGCTTACTGCAGTGGTTACTGCAGTGCTTACTGTAGCGCTTGCTGCAGTGCTTACGGTTTTGCCTGTTTCTGACTGCTCCATGCGTTTCTCGATACTGCCAACCACCTTAATAAGTGGCAGTGTAATTGCCAAATAGAACAGAGCCGCTGTCATGTAGGGCGTCATGTTTCCCGTTGAGGTGGTGAGGTTTTTAGCGAACATCATTAGCTCCATAACACCTACAGAAGAAAGCAGCGAAGTATCTTTATAGGACGTAATAAAGTCGCTGGTAAGAGGTGGGATTACTCGGCGGATAGTTTGAGGAATGATAATAAACGTCATGGTCTGGAAACGATTCATACCAAAAGAGCTTGCTGCCTCATACTGACCCTGTGGAATCGACTGAATGCCCGCACGGAAGATCTCTGAAAGATACGCAGAAGAGTTAATGGCAACCACAATAAAGCCAAGCAAATTAGTGTCCAAATTGATATTCAGCATAGGAAGGCCAAAGAACAGAATATAAATCTGCAGGAAAAATGGGGTTCCGCGCAACAGATTGATGTATACCACTGCAAGCGCGCGCAGGAGCGGATTTTTAGAAATCTTAAGCAGGGCAAATCCCATTCCCAGCACAATAGCCACGGGATAAGCGCAAATGACAATTGCCAGACAAACCAGCCATCCAGGGAACAGCATTACAACGGAAGAAACAATCAGCTGAGGCTTTAAGAACATGCCCAAGAAGTGATTGGAGTTCCATGCTTCAACCCAAGGCTGAGCGTCAAGCCAATTCACTATAGCCTGAACAGGCGTATTAGAAATAATGTTGATTTGAGGAGAAGAAGCAAGCTTTTGAGTTCCCTGCTCAGTGGTATAGGTTCCTTCAACAGTGTACGAGCCACCGTCAGCGGGAAACTTCATGCCAGAAATCTCTACGCGAATCAGCTTCTGAGCGTCCACCGGTGTTGCAAAAGAAATAACAACCTGGGTTCCTTGAACGCTTGCAGTTGCCTCGATCTTCTCGCGCGTAAGACCTGAAAGAACGGTCACCTTAGTGGTTGCATTCTGCAAATCAGAGCCCTCGGGAAGCTGCAACGTCAGCTGAGAGACCTGCTCGTCTTCAACTGTTCCCTCCCAGGTCAAACGGGTCTCTTTGCCGCCAATAACACCGTTGCCTTCCGTCTGGTTTGACTTGACCGTTGCTTTATTTGTAGTAAGAGCAAACGCGCTCTGAGCAGAAAATGCGCTTAGGGACATAAAGAACAATCCGCTCAAAAGCAATGTGGCGAGAAGTACTACAAGCAGTGAGGAGCACGCGCGAATATGTAAGCACTTTGACTCAGCCGAATCATGAGCCAGACTCTGAGGCGCAGATTCAGCATTGAAACTCGCAGATGACATGCACAAGAACAGTTGCTGTCCTGACATAGTTTTGTGCAAAAGTGCAATCACGTGATACTCCTTTAGAGCTTGAGGTGCCTAAACGCTGATACTAAAAACAGAGCAGTGCTTGAAGCCAAATCTGACTTCAAGCACTTTTTTGTTGAGCTGGTAAAACTAGATGTTAGAGCCAAACCATTTGGTCTTAAGGGCAGTCATGGTTCCGTCCTTCTCCATGTCAGCAAGCACCTTGTTGATAGCCTCGGTCAATGCAGGATTGTCCTTGGAAACAGCAATGCCATACTGCTCACCTGTTGGAATCTCTTTTGCAATAGTCAGATCAGAGTGTGAAGTGCTAACCAGATTGGAAGCAACGGGCAGGTCAATGACCATTGCGTCATACAGACCGGTCTGGACTCCTGCCATTGCTGCAGCAACATCGTCTACAGAAACAATAGTTGCGTTTGGAAGGTTCTCCTTGGCCCAATCCTCACCAGAGGTACCTGTCTGAACAACAACCTTCTTGGAGGCGTCATTGAGTGTCTGCTCGGTCTCAGTGCTGCCAGACTTAACAACCAGAGACTGATTGGAGTCGAGGTAAGAAGTAGTGAAGTCTACCTCCTGAGAGCGCTCGTCAGTGATAGTAATACCTGCGATAGCAACGTCTGCTTTGCCGCCCTGCTTAATAGTTGGAACAAGGGTGTCAAACTTCTGGTTTGGCAAATATGTAACCTCGAGGTTAAGCCTCTTTGCAATCTCGGTAATAAGATCAACGTCAAAACCAACAGGAGTAGTTGAGTTGCCCTCAAAGTACTCAAATGGTTGGAAACCAAGCTCTGCAACAACAGTCAGATGACCCTTAGTTACCAGCGTATAGCCAGACTCTGACTGTGATGTGGCGCTTGACTGAGCATTTTCTTGCTTAGAAGGCGAACAAGCCATAAGGCCCATAAGTGCACATGCCATAGAAACAACTGCGACGCCCTTTAGGGCGGCTTTCTTAACTGTAGTTACAAATGAAGATTTCATATCTGCCTCTTCCTGAATAAATCTGAGCTGAAATTCATTGGAATGAATTATAGGAAGCAAATATGAAAAATCTACTTATAATTTTTATCGTATTTCTCATCTTTATTGCATAAAAATGGCGAGAAGAACAACTTCTTTATATAAATGACTATTATTTAGTCATTCTATCCAATAAAGACCAGGTAAAAGTAATTTTTTCAGTTCATAAAACGGTAACAATTTGAAAAAGAAAGCAGTATTCTTCGAGCGTAAGAAGGGTTTCTCGTCAAAAAACCCTGCTCTGAATAATTCAGAGCAGGGTTCAAAGATACATATAACTGCAAGAGGAATAGTTGCTTAGCAACCTGCGTAGTACTTCTGAGTATCCCAATCAGTAACGGTGAGACAGAACTCACGCCACTCCTCTGCCTTGCGCTCGCACAGATAGGTAAAAATGTGCTCGCCAAGAACATCTTTAAGAAGCTCTGACTGCTTAAAGCGCTCAAGCGCTTCTCCAAGATTAGTTGGGAGCTTCTCGCCATAATCGGCAGGATTTCCGCCCACAAACTCTTCAGGAAGCGAGAGACCTTCTTCAATGCCCTTGAGACCGGCCATAAGCGTAACGGCGTTGGCCAAATAAGGATTAGCGGTTGGATCAGGGATACGCAGCTCAGCACGGGTGGCAACGTGCTTGCCTGGCTTGTGCGTAGGAATACGAACCATAGCAGAGCGGTTTTTGCGGCCCCATGTTGCATATGCTGGGATAGAATCACGGTCAAAGCGCTTATAAGAGTTAACCGTTGGGTTAGTAATAAGCATGTATTCTGGAGCGTACTTAATAAGACCTGCAATGTACTGTTGAGCAAGCTCAGAAAGGTGAGCCTCGGACTCAGTCTTTGGAGCCCAGAATAAAGACTCGCCATCATGGTCAAGAAGCGACTGATTCAAAAGCATGGCTGAGCCAGGAACGCCCTGAAGAGGCTTTGGCATAAACGATGCAAACACACCATGAAGCGTTGCAATATGTCTGATAACCAGACGAGCGGTAACAATATTATCTGCGCAGGTTAGCGCCTCTGCATAACGAAGCTCAACGCCATTTTGTGCAGGGCCAGCTGCATGGAAAGAATACTGTACAGGAATAGAAAGATTCTCAAGCGCACGAGACGTGGAGTAACGAAGGCTATGACTCAGATCGGCAGAATTCAAATCAAGATATCCCGCCTGGTCAATAGGCTTTGGCTCAGAGCCACTCACAAAATAAAAATACTCAAGCTTAGGACCAACATTTGCAACGTAGCCAAGGTCTTCTGCCTTGATAAAAGCATTTCTCAGTACAAGACGTGGGTCGCCCGTAAAGGCCTCGCGACGTGGAGTCTGAATGTCGCAGAATACGTTAGCAACTACACCGTCATCTGTCTTCCAGGGAAGAATCTGGAACGTGTCTGCATCGGGGAACGCGAGAAGATCTGACTGCTCCTGAGAGGCAAAGCCATCAACGTTAGAGCCATCAAAACCAATGCCCTCAACAAAAGCCTCTTCTAGCTCCTCGGGGGAAATAGAAAGAGCCTTTAATCCGCCGAGTACATCGGTAAAACAAAGGCGCAGGTAGCGGACGTCTCGCTCCTCTACCGTGCGAAGAATATAATCAATTTTCTTATCTGTACTCATGTGGCCCTCCCGGGTCAGAAAACTGGAATCGTAACTACCATGACACATTCTTGTTACGGCTATGTTTCCACTTCCCTGAAACCGGGTGAATGGCAAAAATTGTTAATGAAATTGTGACAATTGACCTATTGAGCGTCAAAAGCCTTATCGACGTCAGAAATCATTTTCTGAGCAACGCCGCAGTGTCCATCTCCGCCGTGATGAGTGCCACAGCTGCTGGATGAAGAGCAACCAGAACAAGAGCCCTTTTTTGCACTCTTAAGTTGAGAACGCACACAAAGAGCGACAAGAGCAGCGACAATAAGGACAACCAAAATATCAATAGGACTCATACAGACACTCCTCAATTTGTTAGCTAAGGCATACTATACCCTCATTGCATGCTTGCATGCGCTGAATTATAAATTATTTGCAGAATCTAAATTCATACCAAAACAATTGAGAACTGCGCTCTAAGTCAAAGTTGGCACACGCGATATGCAAAATCTTTTTAGCATTGATTCGCACGTATTTTTCGGTGTGCGGTAGAATATGAGACGCAAGCGTTTTATGCTTTGCTTCTGTATGTAAAGTATTGCTTAAAACTTGGTGTTTACCACGTATGGTGCACAAAGTTTGACGCGTAGAAAGGAAGCCTAATGGCTGAAGATCAGTACATGCACCTTGTTATTGTTCGCCACGGTGAGTCTGAGTGGAACAAGCTCAACCTGTTCACTGGTTGGACTGACGTTGACCTTACCGAGACTGGTCACGAGGAGGCAGCAGCTGGCGGCCGTGCTCTCAAAGAGGCTGGCTATGACTTTGATGTTTGCTACACCTCTCTTCTCAAGCGTGCTATTCACACTCTGAATCATGTTCTTGATGAGCTTGACCGTAACTGGCTTCCTGTTCATAAGACCTGGCGTCTGAACGAGCGTCACTATGGTGCACTTCAGGGTCTCAACAAGGCTGATGCAGCTGCTGAGCACGGCGAGGAGCAGGTAAAGATTTGGCGTCGTTCCTTTGATGTTCAGCCACCAGCTCTTGAGCCAGGCGACGAGCGCGATCCTCACGTTCAGGAAATGTTCCGCGATGTTCCAGCAGAGGATCTTCCTTACACCGAGTGCCTGAAGGACACCATTGCACGCGCATGGCCTTACTTTGAGCAGGAGATCAAGCCACAGCTTGAGGCAGGTAAGCGTGTTCTTATTGCTGCACACGGCAACAGCCTTCGCGCTCTTGTTATGCAGTTTGAGCACCTCACTCCAGAAGAGATTCTTGAGGTTAACATCCCAACTGGTATTCCTTGCGCATACACCTTTGACAAGGATTGGAACATTGTAGACAAGCACTATATTGGCGATCCAGCTGTCATCGAGGCAAAGATTAACGCTGTTGCTAACCAGGGCAAAGCAAAATAAGTTTATTTAGTTATTTAACTTGTATTACAAAAAGACGGAGTTGCTACATTGCAGCTCCGTCTTTTAATGTCGCACTTATACGGTAGCTATATTTGATAATTTCAATCCAATAAACACAGCAACCAGGCACGTTATAACATTAACTGCAATGTTCACACCTGCAGCAGTCCAATTACCTGCTTGAATAAAGGTAAGGGTTTCATTTGAGAAGGTCGAGAAAGTCGAAAGTCCTCCGCAAAGGCCCACGGCTAAGAATAGCTTTACCTGTGGCTGAAGTGGACTTGCAAGATCAAGACCTGTTACAAGGCCAATAATCAAACCTGCAACAACATTTGCAGCAAACGTACCAACTGGCAGGTTAGGAATCCACTGTTTAAAGAGGACTCCCAACTGCCAGCGACCTAAACTACCCAGAGCTCCACCAAGAGCCACAGCTAACGCTTCAAACATAAAATGCCCCTACTCCAGTTCACGCGATCCCGTATACAGTTGATAATACTCTCCACGTTTAGCAATAAGCTCATCGTGAGTACCGCGCTCAATAATGCGACCATGTTCCAGAACCATGATGGCATCAGAGTTGCGAACTGTAGACAGTCTGTGAGCAATTACAAAAACAGTACGGCCTGCCATTAGGGCATCCATGCCCTTCTCGATAAGTGCTTCGGTGCGCGTGTCAATACTGGAAGTTGCCTCATCCAAAATAAGCACGGGAGGATCAGCAATAGCAGCACGTGCAATTGCCAGAAGCTGTCGCTGACCTTGGGAAAGGTTAGCGCCATCAGAGGTAAGTACGGTATTGTAGCCTCGTGGCATACGACGAATAAACTTATCCGCGTTTGCAATCCTTGCTGCAGCAATAACCTCGTCATCAGTGGCGTCTAACTTACCAAAACGAATATTGTCCGCAATGGTGCCTGTAAATAGATGCGTATCCTGCAAAACAATGCCAAGCGAAGATCGCAGTGCAGATTTCTTGATATCGTTGATTGGGATGCCATCGTAGGTGATAGTTCCGCTACGAACATCATAGAAGCGGTTAATGAGGTTGGTAATAGTTGTTTTGCCAGCACCGGTTGAGCCAACAAATGCAATCTTTTGGCCGGGCTTAGCAAACAGGGTGAGGTTTGCAAGAACCGTCTGATCATCGTCGTATCCAAAGGTAACGTCATCAAAGCGAACGTCTCCAGCAAGAGGGGTTTTCTCGCCAGACGGTTTGACCCAAGCCCAGGATTCTTCTCCTGACTCGTAGCCACTAACACGAACCAGGTCAACCTTGCCTTCATCAACCTCGGGAGTCATCTCCATAACAGCAAAAATACGCTCAGCGCCAGCTAGCGCAGTAAGCAAAAAATTAGAAAGTTGTGTGAACTGGTTGAATGGCATGGCTGCTTGTCTAACAAAAACCAGATAAGACGCAAGACTAGCAACATCCGCGTGTCCATTTACGGCAAGCAGAGCACCAACAACGGTAACCACGGCGTAATTGATATACGTCAATGAAACCGTGATAGGGACCATAGTTGCTGCATAGCCCTGGGCACTTGTTCCGGAGTGTCTAAGCTCGTCGTTAACTTTTTGAAAGTCAGCAAAGTTGGCATCCTCGTGGTTAAAAACTTTAACCACCTTGAGGCCAGAAATGGTTTCTTCTGCAAAACCATTAAGGACACCAAGACTTTTTTGCTGCACCGAGTAATGCTTGGCAGAGCGCTTACTTGCATAGCGTGCATAAATCACAATCAAAATATCAAAGAGAACAGTGATGAGCGTCAGCTGCCAGTTAAGAACAATGAGCAGTACAAGCGTGCCAACCATCTGGATAAACGCCAGAACAAGGTTGGCAAAGCTGTTGTTGAGCGCTTCTGAGATGGTATCCACGTCATTTGTAAAGAAGCTCATGATATCGCCGCGGGTACGCTGGTCAAAGAATCTTAGGGGCAGCGATTCAATGTGCTCAAAAAGGTCTCGTCTGATGTCAAAAACAATCCTCTGAGCAGCACGAACCATAATTTGTGTGTAACCAACACTGGTAAGAGCACCAATTGCATACACAACCGCTGTAAATACAATGAGGCTGGTAAATGCGTTTACGTCTCCCCTGCCCACTGCTGCAACAACAGGCTTAATCATGTAGGTACCAAGGAGCGCTGCTAAACCACTGATAGAAACAAGAAGTGCCACCAACATAAGACGCTTCTTAGCATGACCTAAGTACGAGACAAACACCCTAATGGTATGTCCGATGTTTTGAGGACGTGCTCCTCCTGCGCGATTAGCCATGTGACACCTCCTTACCAGCAGCATCAATGTCCGATTGACTACCGCCAATCTGCGACTCATACAGCTCTCTATAGATAGGGCTCTTGGCGAGAAGTTCTGTATGGGTGCCAGTCATATGGACCCTACCGTTATCAAGAACGACAATCTGATCTGAGTCCATAACCGAGTTCACGCGCTGGGCAATGATGATCTTTGTCATGTCAGCAAGTTCGGCAAGTCCTGCGCGAATCTTTGCGTCAGTTGCGGTATCAACTGCACTGGTGGAGTCGTCAAAAATGATGATTTTTGGCTTCTTCAAAAGCGCACGCGCAATACAAAGGCGCTGCTTCTGGCCACCAGAAACATTGACGCCACCCTGACCAAGGTCTCCATCCAAGCCACCAATCCTGTCAAGAAACTCATCAACGCATGCAATAGAACACGCGTGAAGCAGTTCCTCATCTGTTGCATTGGGATCTCCCCAGAGCAGGTTGTCGCGAACGGTACCGCTGAACAGCACATTTTTCTGAAGTACAACAGACACTGCGTCACGAAGTGAAACAAGATTGTAGGAGCGGACGTCATTCTCGCCAACAAACACAGTGCCTTCAGTAGCATCGTACAAGCGCGCAATCAGCTGGATAAGAGTGGTTTTTCCGGAACCAGTGCCACCGAGAATACCAACGGTAGAGCCTGGCGCAAACGAAAGATTAATGTCTTCAAGGACATCCTCTTCAGCGCTCTGGCTGTACTTGAACGATACGTTTTCAAAGCGTACTGCCCCATTCTTAACGTCGGTCAAACCGTGCTCTGGAGACTCAATAGCAGGTTCTTCGGAAAGAATCTCTCCGATTCGACGCACGCTGGTAATGGCGCGAGCAGTAAGCAAGAACACGCCAGAAATCATCATAAGAGAGTTCATGATAAGCAGTACGTAACTCATGAAGCCCGTGAGCTCGCCAACGCCCAATCTACCAGCCATAATCATCTGGCCGCCAAACCAAAGAATAGCCACGTTAGTGACATACATTGAGGCCTGGAAAATAGGCAGGTTTAAAACGGAAGTGCCAAAGGTCTTTGTAGCAGTCTGTGCATACTGCGTATTAACTTTTTCAAAGCGCTCGGAGACATATCCTTCTCGGACATATGCCTTAATCGCTCGCACCGCGGCAAAGTCTTCCTGCAGTGCCTCGTTAAGCTTATCCATTGCACTTTGCATAACGCGGTACAAAGGGCCAACGCGCTTCACGATAAAGAAAAGTGCAATCGCCAAGAAAGGCAACACGGCAAAATACACTACCGCCAGCTCTGGACTCATAATAAATGCCATAACCAAGCCCATGACCAGCATAATTGGTCCACGCATAAACGGACGAGTACCCATTGCAAAGGCGTTCTGAATAATGGTGACGTCTGACGTCAGTCGTGTGACCAAAGAGGATGAATCGTACTTATCGAGATTTGCAAAAGCAAACTCTTCCATACGGCGATACTCATCTTGCCTAAGTTGGGCACCTAGTCCCATGGCTGCTTTTGCTGAGTAGCGCGCATATCCAATACCAGCAAACATGGCGAGAAGAGCAAAGGCAACCATAACGGTGCCGTTTATAAAAACAGTCTGAAGGTTGCCCTGCAAAATACCCTGGTCAACAATTTGGGCCATGAGTACAGGAATCACTAATTCGAGTAGGGACTCTGCAAACACACAGAGTCCCGACATAACAAAATCCTTTTTGTACGCGCCAAAGTGGTCCAAGATAACCTTTAACTCAGCACGAGCAGATGGAGCTTTTTCTTTTACAGAAGCGTCATTCATTACTAAAACACCACGTACCTTACTGTCTTTCTTTGCTTGATTTGCTTGGTTTGCTTATGCCTCTTTTGGAAGCGTCTGAAGCGAAACCTCCTTGAGCTGCTCATTAGAAACAGGCGAAGGAGCGCTCGACATCAAATCAGAGCCAGAAGTAGTCTTTGGGAATGCCATGACATCACGGATGGAATCGGCACCTGCAAGCAACATGCATACGCGGTCAAGACCAAGTGCAAAGCCGCCCATTGGAGGTGCGCCAAACGTCAGAGCCTCCATCAAGAAGCCAAATTGAGCCTTTGCACGCTCTTCAGTAAAGCCGAGTTTCTCCAGAATCTTAAGCTGCAGCTCAGCATTGTGAATACGCATTCCGCCGCCGCCAGCCTCAAAGCCATCCATGACAAAGTCGTAGGTATACGAGCCCATAGCCAGAGGGTCAGTGTCCAGAAGGTCAAGCTCATCCTCTCGAGGAAGCGTAAAGGGCTGATGCTCAGAAGCGTAAGACTGAGTTTCTTCATCCCAGTGGAACAGTGGGAAATTAACAACCCAAAGGAAATCATGACCTTCTCGCGGTACATCCAAGACCTTTGCCATATGCAGGCGCATACCACCAAGAATCTCATCTGTCTCCAGGCGACCACCCACGGCAAAGAGAATCAAGTCTCCTGCCTCAGCAGACATCTCTGCACGCAGTGCCTCGAGCTCTTCTGGCGAGAAGAACTTGGTGATAGGACCTCCCACGGAACCGTCCTCTTTGAAGGCAACCCATGCAAGTCCTTTGGCACCAAAGCCGGCAGCTACCTCGGCAAGTTTATCTACCTGAGAGCGTGGCCAGGTACCTGCACCCTTAACGTTGATTGCCTTAACGTACTGGCCTTCTGTTGTTGCGGCAGAGCTAAAGAGCTTAAAGCTGGACTGCTTGAAGACCTCGGAAACATCATGAAGTTCCATGCCAATGCGAGTATCAGGCTTATCGGAGCCGTAGGTATCCATTGCGTCCCAGTACTGAATCTTGCGCAGTGGAGCTGGGAATTCAATGCCCATCTTTGCAAATGCATCGCCCAGAATATCCTCAAGCTCGGCCATGACATCTTCCTCGCGGACAAATGCCATCTCCATATCAACCTGTGTAAACTCAGGCTGACGATCTGCACGAAGGTCCTCATCGCGGAAGCACTTAGTAATCTGATAGTAGCGCTCAACGCCGCCAATCATCAGCAACTGCTTCAGCAGCTGTGGAGACTGTGGCAGCGCGTAGAAGTTTCCGCCCTGCATTCTGGATGGAACCAGGAAGTCACGAGCTCCCTCAGGAGTAGATTTGAACAGTGCTGGAGTTTCTACCTCGGTAAAGTCACGCTTATGGAATGCCTCACGAAGCGCAAAGGCAAAATCAGAACGCATGCGAAGGTTCTGTGCCATCTGAGGACGACGAAGATCAACGTAGCGATACCTCAAGCGAAGGTCCTCATTAACATCAATGTGGTTCTCAATCTGGAATGGTGGAACAGCGCTAGTATTAAGAACCTCAATCTTGGAAGCAAGTACCTCTACCTCACCGGTAGCAAGAGCCTCATTGGTCTGGCCTTCAGAGCGATGCTGAACCGTACCAGAAATCAAAACAGGCCACTCAGGACGAATAGTCTCTGCAGTCGCAAATGTTTCTGCATCAACATCTGGGTCAAACAGAATCTGGGTCAAACCCTCGCGGTCACGGAGGTCAACAAAGATTAGGCCACCAAAGTCACGACGACGCCAAACCCAACCAGTGAGCGTAACGGTCTGACCGATATGCTCTGCACGAAGCTCTCCGCAGGTATGCGTATGCATGCTGTGCAAATCAACAGCTGCGTGAGCGGAATAATTCTGGGGGTTTTCTGAAGAACAATCCATTTTTATCCTTTCGTCTTTGCTTCCCTGTGCCAAATCGGAAAGCTCCTTCAAGACGGCAAAAACGCGTAGACGGCGCGTTCTTGCTCATAGATAAACCATTGTACTCTCCAACGTTTAGTCGAATCCTCTCAATCTAAACTTAGTGGAGATTCACGAGGAATAAATAACTTACCGTCACACTTTTACGCTAGACTGAAATTGATACACATGAGCCCTCTCACAGGGCGAGAAGAACTTGGAGCTTTCATGGCCTATAAAGCCGCCGTTTTTGATCTTGATGGCACATTACTCAACACTATAGATGATCTTGCTTGGGCAACAAATTACGCCCTTGAGCAATTCAATATGCCTGCCTATACCGTTGATGAAGTCCGTCAGATGGTTGGAAATGGCGTTGCAAAGCTTATCCGTGACGCCGTACCAGAAGGTACCGATGACGCAACATACCAGCGCGTACTCGCATGCTTTAAGGAGCACTACGCTGATCACAGTTTGGATAACACTGCGCCCTACCCTGGCATACTTGATGCGGTAGATACGCTCAGAGCAGCGGGTGTTAAATGCGCTGTTGTTTCCAACAAGCCAGACTTTGCTATTGCAGATTTAATGACCAATTTCTTCCCAGGTAGATTTGACTTTGCGCTGGGTCAGCGAGATGACCTTAAAAGAAAGCCTGATGCCGAGCCTGTCCATTACGCCCTTGCTCAAATTGGCGTTGATCCTCAAGACGCTGTCTATATTGGAGACTCCGAGGTTGATGTTGCAACAGCACACAACAGCGGCATGCCTTGCATTAGCGTTACCTGGGGATTTAGAGACAAAGAAACGCTTCTAGCTGCAGGTGCTACCACGCTTTGCAATACAGCAGAAGAAATGGTGCAAGAAATTCTCAAATAGTAGCACTAAAAATTACAACCATTCATCATTGCCGTTGAGCGAGAAAAAACGTCCGCTTGCCTATGCCTCTCAATTCATCTGAATAAGCATCTTCGGAGGGCGGTATAGTCTATAAAAGTGCGTCCATAATTTGCGCGCAAGCGACGTGGAAAGGATTGCATCATGGGCAAGAAAAGTTCTGAGGTTCTCCAGATTTCTTACGAAGACCTGGTAGAGTACCTGCACAGTAATCACTCTGTGTACATGCAAGTCGGACACCAGGTTTATTACCTCACTGATGTCAATTTTGAGGCATGGAGAGCTCAAGACACCAGTATCAGAAACTCAAAAAACCACTTTGTAGATTGTTCTGAACTAGTTCCAACGGTAGACGAATTTCTCGCGCTTCCTTTTATTAATGGAAAAACCATTAAAGACGTTTTTGCGCATGCAACGTTCTACGCATCTATGAAGAACGAAAAATCTGAGTAATTCAAAATAATCAGCATTTTGTTGACTATCTCTCAGCTAAAACTTAAAGGATCTGTTAATCGCAGATCCTTTTTTATTACCTGGTAGATTGCCTTATTAAGCTGCATTTCTCATAAAAAACGCCGATGCAGCGCACCGGCGTTTTACGTTTAATGTAAGAAAATGTTCCTACTCAACAGGCTTCTGAACCTCAAGAACCTCGGCAATCTCAACCTCAGCAGAGACCGTTCCAGCAAGCTCTGGAATAAGATCGTTGTACTTATTAGCAGAAGCCAGCTCGGAAGAAGCGGTCTTTGCGTAACGCTTAACTGCTGCAGCAGCACGATTGACTGCGCTCAGCGTACCGGCGCCACCAACACATCCTCCTGGGCAAGCCATGCCCTCAAGAAGATAGCCTGGATATTTACCCTTAACAGCATCCTTGAGCATAGCTCGGCACTCAGCAAGGCCGTCAACAGCCATGATAGGCACTTCTTTATCAGGGTACTTCTGGTGAATGACGTTAACTACGGCACCTGCTACGCCACCGGCCACTGCAAAGGCGCGACCGTCATGGGAGGCGTTTTCAAAGTCGGAGTTATCGTCATCAAGCTTGGTGTAGTCAATACCCTTGGACTCCATCATTCCTGCAAGTTCCTCAAAGGTCAAAACAAAATCGACCTCGGACTTAACGGAACGGCGTAGTGCCTCAAGCTTCTTAGCAGTACATGGTCCAATAAAGACAATCTTGGACTCTGGGTTTTGCTTTCTTACCAGACGAGCAGTCAAAACCATGGGGGTTAGTGCCATGGAGATTGCATCAGCCTGCTCTGGGTGCTCTTTTTTAGCCATGGCAGACCAAGAAGGACAGCAACTTGTACCCATAAATGGCAGCTTTTCTGGGACTTCTTTGACAAAGTCTTCTGCTTCCTGAACAGTACAGAGGTCAGCGCCTGTTGCTACCTCTTCTACCTCGGCAAAGCCCATCTCTTTGAAGGCCTCACGAAGACGACCAACGCTTCCCTTGCCAAACTGACCAACAAACGAAGGAGCCACAATTGGAACAACGGTATAACCCTCATTGATAGCCTGAATTACCTGGAAAATCTGGCTCTTATCGGCAATTGCACCAAAGGGGCAATTGACCAGGCACTGACCACAAGATACGCACTTCTCGTAATCAATATCTGCGCGACCATGCTCATCGGAGCCAATAGCGTCCATACCACAAGCAGCGGCGCAAGGACGTACGTGGTGATGAATTGCCTGGTACGGGCAAACCTTGAAGCACATGCCACACTGAATGCACTTCTCCTGGTCAATGTATGCCTTTTTGTCCACGAAGCTAATTGCTTCTTTAGGACAAATCTCTCGACAAGGGTGTGCAAGGCAGCCTTGGCACGCATTGGTGACGCGATACACATTGTCCTCGCAGGCATTGCATGCAAACTTAACGATGTTAATCAGCGGTGGCTGGTAATAAACCTCAGGTCGAGAGGCCTCTTCCAAGCCGTCAGAAATAAGCTCTGGTTGATCCACGCCCTGCATAGGCATGCCCATAGTCATGCGAATGCGCTCGCCAACAATAGCGCGCTCCAAGAAGACGCTCTCACGATACGTAGCAATATCACCAGGAATAATCTTGTAAGGCAGCTCTTCCATCTGGTGAGCAATTTCATCAACGCTCTTATCTGCTTTTTCATACGCAAGCGTTGAAACTTCTTTAAATACCTTCCTGCGGATTTCAGTCAGGTTGGTATAGACACCTCGCATTGTGCCAGGCATTTCTCCCCCTCCTCGTTCACTTTATGCACGTCTGGGTAACGTATCCGCATAAAATGAATGTATGTCTCTACCACAAAGTATGTACTATAAGTCCACCTCGGTGACACCAAAATAAGAAAATCGCTCTGGAATATCCGTTTTAATCACAATTTTTGCGCCCGTGACTGGATGAATAAATCCAACGCGATATGCATGGAGCATTAACTGCTGCGCTTTATGCTTCTTTTTTGCTCCTCGCTGCAAAGAAGATACGCTTCCATACAGCGCATCTCCTACCAGGGGAAATCCAAGTGACGAGAGGTGCACTCTAATTTGATGCTTTCTTCCTGTCAGCAAATTGACCAGCAACAAGCTTTGAGTTTGACTTTGCGCTGACGATGCAACCTTAATGAGGCGCACCTCCGTTTGAGAAGGCTTGCCTGTGGCTGAGATTCTCATCTTCTGAGCGTCATGCCGATCTTTTCCAATTGCCTTATCTATCAGCAGTTTATTCGGCTCAAACACTCCCTTAACAGCTGCCAGATACTCTTTGGAAAGTTCCTTAGAGGCAATAAGCTGGTCAAACTGTGCCTGTGTTTCTTTTTTGAGCGAGAAGAGCACAATGCCCGTAGTCTCTCTATCAAGGCGATTCAGAGCTTGGACCTGGGAAAGGTCTATCTGGCTTGAGCTCACAAGTGCGTGGAGTTTCTCGCAAACTACCTCAGTTAACGAGGGCTCATGGGTACCGTCCGCATGAACGATAATTCCCGCTGGTTTATTCACGGCAAGTAGATAGTCATCCTGATACAAAACCTCAAGGTTGTTGTCAGACTGAAGAGCATCCACGCTACTCACCTCGCTTAACCACGTAGCGCTGCTCAGAGAGAACCTGGGCAAATGACTCGATTGTGCTCCACACGTGGTCGGTGCGTCGCCAGGCAACACTAACCGAGTACGACATCTCTTTTCCCAGCTCAATGATGTGAAGACCAGACGTTTCAAAGTCGTAGTAAGAAGAGGCCACTAGCTCAGATGGCAAGAAGCACGCACCAACGCCTCTCATGGCAAGCGCCAAAAGCGTCTCGGAGTTTCTGGACATGACCTTGATAGTGGGAGAAATGCCCGATGCGGCAAACGCATGGCGAGCAAAACTACCAGCAATGTCTCGCTTACCTACCGTTAAGAAGGGGCAAGCTTCCAAGGCCGTGAGCTTTCCCGTCTTTTTGACTTGCGCGACAACCGAGTCAACCTTATCTGCATACAAAGACTCAAGAAGCGCTTGAGAAACAACCAGAACGATCTTCTCGTCAAATAGCTTTTTAACAACCAGGTCATACGACGATGAATTAACCGTTGCAACAATCAAGTCAAGCTGACCTTCAGAGAGCCACTCAACCAGCTCGTCATTCTCGCCCTCATCAAGCTCAATGGAAATGTTTGGGTGCAATTTTTGGAAAGCAGCAATGGAGCGCGGCATGATGATGTGACCTCGTGTAGCAGTGACGCCAACACGCAAGCGACCTCGTTCGTTGCCTGCAATATCAAGAAACTCTTGATCCATAGCGCGACGTTGCGCCTGGAACCTACGGGCATAGCGCAAGAACTCTTCTCCCGCAAACGTGAGCGACAGCGGGACCGTACGTTCTAGCAGCTTAGAGCCAAGTTCTTTTTCTGCTGCCGCAATATTTGCCGAGAGCGTTTGCTGCGTTACACTCAGGCGCTCAGCAGCCTTGGTGAAGCTCTTTTCTTCTGCAACGGCAACAAAATAATCCATGGTTTGAAAATTCATTTTTGCTCCCACTGTATTACAAAAATTACTTGTAATTATAACCATTGAAAACAGTTGGACTTCAACTTTTTAGTTGCCTACTCTATTTACATAAGAAATTCGTTTGGAGTGGATGCATGGTAGAGCTAATAGTACTAAGTGCCTTTGCGGTGATGCTCATCGTAGGTACAGCCCTATCTTTTCCCCTTACATCTATTTTGACCATTGGTTTCTTCCTCTTTTTTGGGTACGGACTCTCTCGCAAAATCTCTGCAAAAAAGCTTCTTTTAGCAGCCTTTGAGTCTGTCTGGGAAGTTAAAACAATCATTGCGCTGTTTGCTGTTGTTGGTGCTATGAGTGCGGCATGGCGTGCATCTGGAACCATTCCAGAGATTGTCAGTATTTCTGCTTCTCTTATTTCTCCTTCTGTCTTTATTCTGGCTACCTTCTTACTCTGCACCATGATGTCCATGCTTTTGGGCACCGCATTTGGTACCGCTGCAACCATGGGTATCATCTGCATGTCTATTGGTAAGGCAATTGGAGCAAGTGAGTTCTTTATTGGTGGCGCTGTTCTTGCAGGTAGCTACTTTGGTGATCGTTGCTCACCCATGTCTACCAGCGCAATCCTTGTTTCGCAACTCACCGATACCAATCTATCCAAGAACATTAACCGCATGCTTCGTACCAGCGTGGTGCCTTTTATTGCTGCATGTGTTATCTACGTGGCTTGGGACTTCTTCATGGCAAACACGGGAACTATCCCCGATATTACTGGTCTTCTGAGCCGTTCCTTTAGGCTTTCTTTGATTTCACTTACACCAGCACTTCTTGTAATTGTTTTCTCGCTTCTTAAGGTTGATGTCATTGTGACCATGGCATCCAGCCTGGTACTGGCCTGCATTCTGTGTGTCACCATCCAGCGCGTTCCGCTTGCAGATCTGCCCGTCATTCTGCTCTTTGGCCTTCGCGCTCCAGGAGCTACCGTTGCAAACATGGTTAATGGTGGCGGCGTCTTCTCCATGATGAATGTCTTGACAATCGTAACCATTTCTTCAAGCTACGCTGGTCTTTTCCAGACAACTGGACTGCTTCGCCGTATGTGCCAGCTGGTAGCTGACCTCTCCGATAACTCCACACCTTTCTTTGGCGTTCTGATTACCAGCATGTTTACTTCAATGGTTTCTTGCAACCAGACCTTGGCCATTATGCTGACAAACGATTTGTG
The DNA here is from genome assembly GCA_916715765.1 of uncultured Atopobium sp. Lineage (GTDB taxonomy): Bacteria > Actinomycetota > Coriobacteriia > Coriobacteriales > Atopobiaceae > Lancefieldella. The sequence continues at coordinate 13,430 of CAKAPG010000003.1, read as the reverse complement.
CGAGAACGCAGAGGACTCTTCAAGCGCCCTTGCTTTGGATATCGAGAATAGCGCTGTAATTCTTGCTCCTCTGGTACCGTGGTCCATCTCAAACATCTCGGTACTCTCTGCAATTGGTGCACCTTCAATGAGCCTTCTAGCTGCAAGCTTCCTCTATTTGCTGCCTCTTTGGACTCTGGGAATTTCTCTGTGGCTCCATCGCCGCCCAGCTAAGATTGACGGCCACCGCGCTCGTTGGCTTGGCCTCACCTCCGACGATGTCCGTAGCTGCTCATGGCCTCGCGTAGAGGATTCAGAATCTGCTGACTCTACTGCAAACCTTCCTGCCGTAAAGGTTGCTTAACAAAACAAACCCTCCCGAGTCACAGACACGAGAGGGTTTACGTTTGACTGTTAGAATCCGTTAGCCGTTACAGTCTGGCTTTTACCTCAGCAACAAGCTGGTCAGCAGGCACCTGTACCTGCTCGTGAGACTCCATGTCACGAAGAGTTACCGCGCCAGCTTCAACCTCATCTGGACCAATGACCACGCAAAGCGTTGCACCCATCTTATCTGCCTGCTTAAACTGAGCCTTTAGCGAACGGCCAGTACGATCAGCTTCGCATCTAATGCCAGCCTCACGTAGTGCCAGCACAGCATCAAATACAACAGGAGCCTGCTCAGCACCTGCGCAAGCTACATAGACACAGCTTGGAGCCGCTGGCTCGGCTGCAACACCAAGAGCTTCCAGCGCAAGCATAATGCGCTCAAAACCAACAGCAAATCCAACACCTGGAGTTGGCTTTCCGCCTTCAAGCTCAACAAGACCGTCATAACGACCGCCACCGCCAATGGCGCCAACACCAGCGTTTGGAACCTCTACCTCAAAGACGGTACGCGTATAGTAATCCAAACCACGAACAAGTGTTGGATCCTCAACGTATGAAATACCAGCAGCATCCAAATATGCCTTGACCTGCTCATAGTGAGCACGGCAATCATCACACAGGTTGTCAGAAATCAGCGGAGCGTCCTTCATGACCGCATGACAACTCTCGTTTTTGCAGTCAAACGCGCGAAGTGGATTGATCTCTGCACGCTCAAGACAGTCCTCACACATCTCATCCTTGTGATCAAGAATGAACTGCTTGACCTTCTCGCGATATGTAGGACGGCACTCCGCATCACCCATGGAGTTAATCATGAGCTTCATATCAGCTGGCGAGAAACCCATCTGCTCGTAAAACTTCATCAACATGATGATGGACTCTGCATCGGCAGCTGGATCAGAAGCTCCAAGCCACTCAACACCTACCTGGTGGAACTGGCGCAGGCGACCCTTCTGAGGACGCTCTCCCCTGAACATTGCCTCGGCATACCAAAGCTTTGCGGGTGTTCCTCCCTGTGGCACAAAATTGTGCTCAACAGCAGCACGAACCACACCAGCAGTTCCCTCAGGACGCATAGCCATGCGCTGACGAGGCTTAAGACCGGACTCATTGCCGGCAGCTAGCAGGTCCTCAAGCAGCGCGCCAGAGAAGACGCGGAACATCTCTTTGCGTACCACGTCGGTTGACTCACCAATACCGTGAACAAAGGTATCTACCTGCTCAAGTGCAGGAGTCTCAATGCGGTCAAAACCGTAAGTACCAAACAGATGGCGGGCAATATCTTGCATATGCTCCCAAGAGCGCATATAGCCGCCGTAAAGATCTTCGGTACCTTGAATTCTCTGACCCATGAATCCTCCTTGTTGCAAACATAGATGTTTCTAGTTTACCCGTGAGCGGCAACTCTGGCACAGAAAAGCTTTTATAACTTTTGAAACCTATGAAAAAATCCGATTATTTTCTAGAAACGTGAAAAAGTGCTCATGTAAGGGTTGCTTTTTAATTCCTACCATTTAGTATGAATTAGCGGATTTTGGGGTATGACAAAAACATCGGTGACATTGGCGTTTGTCTTTGCCACAAAACCGCACTAGCACAAGGTTTTGCTCGCCCTAGAGCTGTCCAAAGTGGCTAGTCACAAACGTATCACGTGCTTGCACGTAGAGATATTTGGAGAGAGATTTATGGCAACTGAGCTACTCCGTGTAAACGGAATTTCTGCAGGTACCGAGGAGAAATCCATCCTGCATTCAATTGATCTGAGCATTGGTGATGGCCAGGCTCACGTTCTAATGGGACCTAACGGCGCAGGTAAATCAACACTTGGCCGCGTCATTATGGGTGATCCTACCTATAAGATTACCGATGGTTCCCTTATCTTTAACGGCGAGGATGTAACTGAGCTTGCTGCAGATAAGCGCTCCCTTGCAGGCATCTTCCTCTCCTATCAGGCGCCTGTTGAGGTTCCTGGTGTTCCTCTTTATTCATTCTTGCGCACCATTACACAGATGCGCCCCGAGCTTAAGATGACCGCTCGTCAGTTCCGTCAGCGTGTTGGTCAGATTTCTGATCAGCTTGAGCTTGACCAGGGATTCTTGATGCGTGAGCTTAACGTTGGCTTCTCTGGTGGCGAGAAGAAAAAGGTTGAGATGCTCCAGCTTCTGTTGCTTCAGCCTAAACTTGCCATTCTCGACGAGACTGATTCAGGTTTGGACGTTGACGCGCTTTCCGTTGTTTCAAAGGGTATTCAGGCCTATCGTGAGACCTGCGACGGCTCGCTGCTCATCATTACCCACAATACCCGCATTCTTGAGCGTCTTGAGATTGACCGTACTCACGTTATGGTTAAGGGCCACCTGGTAGCAGATGGTTCTGCAGACCTCATCAATCAGATTGACCACGAGGGCTTTGAGCGTTTTGAGAACCAGACTGATGAGGGCGGTGCTAACTAGTGAGCGAGAAGAAGCGATCTGAGGTCGCTGATGTAGACCGCTCGCTCTACGACTTCACCAAGTCCGAAGAGGGTTACGAGCGCTACGATGATGGCCTTACGCCAGAAATTGTGCGTGCTATTTCCGAGAAAAAAGAAGAGCCCGAGTGGATGCTCCAGATGAGGTTGTCGGCTCTGGAAACCTATCACCAGCGCCAGATGGCTACCAACTGGGGACCTTCTATTGCAGGTTTGGATTTGAACCATATCTCCACGTATGTCTCGCCAAAGACTCAGCAGGCAAACAGCTGGGACGACGTACCTGAAGATATTAGGGATACCTTTGATCGTTTGGGCATTCCGCAGGCAGAGGCAGAAAGCCTTGCCGGCGTTGGTGCTCAGTACGATTCTGAGATTGTCTATCACAACATGCGCGAGGAAGTTGCTGAGCAGGGTGTTATTTACACCACCATTGAGGATGCTCTGCATGATCCGCAGTGGGAGCCTGTTGTTAAAGAGTACTTTGGCAAGCTGATCCCTCCAACAGATCACAAGTTTGCAGCTCTGCACTATGCCGTATGGTCTGGCGGTTCTTTTGTCTATGTTCCTAAAAATGTCACTCTGGACTACCCACTTCAGAGTTACTTCAGACTGAATGCTCAGGGTGCTGGCCAGTTTGAGCACACACTTATTATTGTTGAGGAAGGTGCTGACCTGCACTTTATTGAGGGCTGCTCCGCACCTAAGTACTACGCAGCAAACCTCCATGCAGGAGCTGTTGAGCTCTTTGTTAAGGACGGCGCTCGTCTGCGTTACTCGACCATCGAAAACTGGTCCAAGAACATGTACAACCTTAACACCAAGCGCGCCATTATTGGCAGCAACGCAAAGATGGAGTGGGTCTCGGGCTCTTTTGGTAGCCATGTTTCCTACCTCTACCCTTCTACTATCATGAACGGCGATTCCTCTAACTGCGAGTTCACCGGTATTACATTTGCAGGCGCTACACAAGACCTGGATACAGGCTGCAAAGTTATTATCAACGGCTCCAATAACTCGGCAAACGTTGATACCAAGTCCATCTCCAAAGACGGTGGCGTCAACACCTTCCGCTCTGCAGTTACTGTTGGCCGCAAGGCAGAAAACGCTCGAGTGGCATTCTCGTGTCAGTCCCTGATGCTGGATAACATTAGCCGTTCCGACACCATCCCAGAGATGGATGTCCGCAATGCAACTGCTCAGATTGGCCACGAGGCAACTATTGGTCGCATTTCTGACGACACTGTCTTGTACCTGATGAGCCGCGGTTGCTCTGAGGCTGAGGCTCGCACCATGGTAGTCAACGGATTTGCAAACCCTGTCTCAAAGGAGCTTCCTATGGAGTACGCCGTTGAGATGAACAATCTGATCAAACTTGAGATGGAAGGAGCGATTGGCTAATGGATAACGTTTTGATTAATCGCGCCAACGTTCCTGCAGCTCAGACATGGAACCGTCTACGTGCTAACTCACTGTCAGTTTCTGTCCCAAATCACGCTGATGCAGGCAAAGTGTATCTACCTCTGCCTCGCCTTTTTGAGCGCATTGAGTGTGGAATGGGCCAGGAGGTTACTGACTACGTAGAGTCTCAGGCATTTAAGTCCGATTTCTACAGCGTTCCCGCTCATACCAAGCGAGAAGAACCTATTGTTGTTGCTGTTTCTGCTGTTCAAAACCAGTGTGCCAACACCGGCGTTATCGTACGTGAAGGCGCTGAGGCTACGGTAGTTATCGCTACGATTGCAGGCGATGTTGACGGCGACGCGCTTCCAACTAGCGCTGCGCTCACCCGCATTGTGGTTGAGGCTGGTGCAAAACTGCACCTTATTGAGACGCTTGGCGTCAATGAGGGTCAGCAGCACCTTGAAAGTGTTGGCCTTGAGATTCACCAAGATGCGGCTGTTGACGTTAAGCAATACGCTCTGGGTGGATCAACCATCGGTCTTGGACTCACCGCTAACTTAGTTGGCGCTCGAGCTCGCCTTGACCTCAATAATCGCTATCACGCCACTCATGAAGAGACACTTGATATTAACCACCTGGTACGCATGCGTGGTACCTCTACGCGCGCACAGCTCACCGAGTCCGGCGTCCTTAACGAGGCAGCTAAGAAGACGCTTCGTGCAACCATCGATCTTGTCCGCGGTGCAAAGGATGCCCAGGGCAACGAGATTGAAACGGTCATGATCCTTGGTGACGACGTTGTCAACAAGACCATGCCTGTTATTCTCTGTGATGAGGACGATGTTGCTGGTAACCACGGAGCTACCATCGGATCCGTCTCCCCTGAGCAGCTTGATTACCTTGCAGCTCGAGGACTTTCTCGCCAGGCTGCCGAACAGCTGTTTATACGCGCTCTCTTTGAAGACGCCATCATCAACGCACCAGAGGAGATTTCTCACCGCGTGGCTGTTGAGCGTTGCGAGGCTGAGCTGGGCGCAGAAATTGCTCACGACTATGACGAAGCTGCAGCTAGTGACGACGCAACAGACAATGCAAGCGCTGAAGCTAATTCCAGCAAAGGTGGTGTCGCGTAATGACCGACGCAGAAGTTGCTCAGATTACCGATAATCCTTACAAGGCAGATTTTCCACTTCTGGCAGCAAATCCCGAGGTAGCGTACTTGGACAGTGCTGCTACTTCTCAGCGTCCACGCGAGGTTATTGAGGCGCAGTCGCGCTTCTACGAGACCATGAACGCAAACGCCCTACGCGGACTGTATCGTTGGAGTGTGGAAGCAACCGCAGCTATCGAGGGTGCTCGCGCTTCGATTGCAAAGTTCATTGGCGCTGTCGATAAAAACGGCAAGCCAGAAGACCGTCAGATTATCTTTACGCGCAACACTTCTGAGGCGCTTAATCTGGTTGCTTCAAGCCTTGGTCGCTATGCGCTTAAACCAGGCGATGACGTGGTCATTTCCATCATGGAGCACCACTCTAACATCATCCCTTGGCAGCAGATTTGCAAGGCTACCGGTGCAAACCTGGTGTACCTGCGCATGAACTCGCAGTATCAGATTACGCCTGAAGAGATTGCATCAAAGATCACCGAGCGAGCAAAGATTGTGTCCGTCACACACGTCTCCAACGTGCTGGGCACCCGTAATGACATCAAGGCCATTGCTAAGCGCGGTCACACTGTGGGTGCTTACATGGTAGTCGACGCCGCTCAGTCTGCACCTCACATCCCTATTGACGTGCACGATCTTGACTGCGACCTATTGGCTTTCTCGGCACACAAGATGTGCGGACCTATGGGCATTGGTGTGCTTTGGGGCCGCTCTGAGCTGCTTGATGCCATGCCGCCATTCCTTACCGGCGGTGAGATGATTGATTCCGTCACCGAGACCAGCGCCGTTTGGGCTCCCGTTCCCGAGAAGTTCGAGGCAGGTACGCAGGACGCTGCAGGTATCTATGCTACCGGTGTTGCTGTCGAATACCTCAACGGCTTGGACATGGCAAAGATCGAGAAGCGAGAAGAACTTCTCGCCAGGTACTTGGTGCAGCAACTGTGCACGCTGGACTTTGTTGACATCGTAGGCTCTAAGCTGGGACAGAACCACGTGGGCGCTGTGGCGTTTAACGTGCGCGGCGTTCATCCACACGACGTCTCGAGCATCCTGGACATGAACAACGTTTGCATTCGCGCTGGTCATCACTGTGCCGAGCCGCTTTTGATTGAGCTGCACGAGTCCAGCACCTGCCGCGCATCCGTTGCGTTCTACAACGATAAACACGATATTGACCAGCTAATCGAGGGTCTTAACCAGGTATGGAAGATCTTTGGCAGCGCGGTCAGCAGCAAATAAACAAGGAGTTGAAATAAGTGGCAGCAAACGACCTGTATAACGCTGAGTTTATGGACCACGTTTCTCACCCCGATTACAAATATCAGATGGACAACCCTACCGTTTCTCACGAGGGCGTTAACCCTTCTTGTGGCGATGAGCTGACGTTTTCCGTGCGTATTGAGGACGGAAAGATTGCCGAGGCTGCTTTTGTGGGTAGCGGATGCGCAATCTCTCAGGCGTCCGCCGACATTATGAGCGACCTGATGATTGACCGCACTCCAGAAGAGGCCATTGAGCTCTGCAAACTCTTTGGGCGCATGATTCGCGGAGAAGAAACTGACGAGGCTGTGCTTGACCAGCTGGAAGACGCAAACATTCTGCACGACATCGCACACATGCCTGCGCGCGTTAAGTGCGCCGAGCTGGCATGGCACACACTCGAGGAGATGCTCGAGGCCCACAACAGCGGTTCCGCCGCAGCTGGCGCGTCAACCACCGAGGACGGCGCCGAGAGCGCCAACGCCGCGAGCGCCAAGGACGGCGAGTAGCCGTGGCCGGAATGTTCTCTACAAAGGGAATGTACGCGCTTCGCGCAATGGCTGACCTGGCCGTTCACGAGGGCTGGGTCTCGCTGGGCGACGTTTCCGAGCGCCAGAACATCTCGCGCAAGTACCTTGAGCAGGTCATTGCCCTGATGCACAAGGCTGGATACGTCGAGAGTCTGCGCGGAAAGGGCGGCGGTTATCGCCTCACGCGCAAGCCCGAGGACTACACGCTGGGCGAGATTCTTCGCGCAGCCGAAGGCAATCTTGCGCCTGCCAGCTGTCTGAGCTGCACAAACACCACACTCTGCCCCCAGATGGAGTCTTGCACCACCATCAATGTCTGGCGAGACCTTGGCCGCATGACCTCCAGTTTCCTGGACAGCAAGACGCTCGCGGACATCGCCCGCAACGAAGGCAACATGCACGTCTCCCCCGCCGACAATCCCACTGCTGAGTAAGCATTTAAGCTGCGCTTTTATTGTCGTGTGCGGTGGGGCGTGCACAGCGAGAAGACCTTGGAGTGCACCGGGTTTCTCGCGAGAAGGACGTGCTGGACGTGCGCCGAGTGTGAGCCTGAAAATCACATCATGTCTGAACGATTTGCCGGATTCTCTTACCATGTCTGAGTGATTTGCCGGTTTTTCTCACCAAGTCTGAGCGATTTTACTCAGACTTGGTAAGTTATTCAGGCTCTGATTTCCTAGGGCTTGATCGATTTCCTAGGGCTTGAACGATTTCCTAGGCTTGAAGAATTTATCGTAGATTCAAGTTAGTATTTCTAAATCTTTTCCAGCTCCTTCCACAATTTAATTCTTTTCTCTCTTTCAATTTGCCTTTGTTTTAAAGATGTATGTCTTCTCGATAAATTTAACCTTGAGCGAATGAATGTAAATAGATTGTCCATAAAAACAATGTCGTCATATTCATTTTTGCTAATTACAAACTCTTCTATGCCAGCAGCTAAAAGCTCATTACTTCGTTTGTAGTCTCTACCTGCAATCTCAATCGATTCATGAACAGATCCATTATATTCAAGTGCTACATTTTGAGTACCTCGTGCATTTGATACACCGCTGGACAGAAGTAGATCGATTGCACGATTTTTCTTTTGAGATTTGATACCTGACATGTTTTGTATCTCAAATTCTTTGTTTAACTCAACGCATGGAATAGCATATCCACCTTTATACACTGGCATTAAAGTTCGAAGTGCAAGTTTAACCTCCATCGGGGAAGCTGCATTTTCAACAGACAAATCTGCCGCAGCCTTTACTTTTCTAAAAGATCTAGCACCTTTCTTTTTGCTGAGATATGCAAGTAATTCTGACTTTTTGAAAAGAGGTGAATACCAATTTGACTGCAATTCTCCTGTTGACGCATCAATAACAAAACGTCCTTGGAATTCTGAAATGAGGAGCACTAGTTCTAACAGACTCAATTTAGAAGCCATTTGAAACAGCAATTCGAATGGAGATGAAATTAAAACTGAAAAGCTGCTTATATTCAGTTTTATTACAGAGTTAAGCGAAGCACATGTATCAACATGAAAATGAATTCCTTCATAAGCACAGGAATTCTTTTTATTGCTCACAGTAATTTCAACTGGATTTTTAAGTTCAATACCATAATCTACTAGCAACTCGTCATTAATAGCTCTAACCAAATCACGATAAGGAATATCATCTTTGGTCAATAATTGTCTAGCATCTAAATTGAACTTATTTAGATACTCATTAAATCCATGAGTTAAGAGTTCGTGTCTCCGTGTTCGCAAAGCACGATAAATTTGTAGAGCAGATGTATGTGAAAGGTAATATTCCATATGGGAATAGTATTTCTAAAAGTCAAATAAGCAAAACAACAAAAAACCTACGAATATTTGATTAATACCTTATTTCCGCAGATAGATTAAAAACACCTTAAAATATCATCTTATAAAAGTCCTGCTACAAAGATTAGACCGCTAAATAAATGTATTTTCTCAATTTCGTGACAAATAAGTGACAAAATTAGAATTCCATATTTAAATGAGTATTCTTCTCCATACTGCATGACGCAAATGAGTATTACATGTTAATTGACGCTAGTCCGAAATGCGAACTTGACCAAGCGGCTTGCGCACTTCTCTTTCATGAAACTGAGCCTGAAATGTTTAACAAGTCTGAACAAAATCACTCAGATAAGGCGAGAAAAACAGGCAAATTACTCAGACATGGTGAGAAAATCCGGCAAATCGTTCAGACTTGGCGAGAAATTCAGGCTCACATCAAACGCATCAACCGCCTCTCGCGAGAAGGGCGTGCTAAGTGCGCGTCTTTCGCGCATACTGCGCCCAACAAAAAAACGGACCTGGAGAAAATCCAGGTCCGTTGCTTTAACTAGCAGCAAGAACGCGCCGTCGCATCGCGCGCATCGCATCGACGCCCGCGCTCAGCGTATGCTGCGGTTAGTTCCAAGCCTTACCGTCGGAACCAAACTCGCGGATGAGCTCCTTGGTGCGCTCGACGATTGCCTCACGACCAGGCTTCAGGAGCTTACGAGGATCGTAGCCCTTGCCGTTGTCAACAAGGCCAGCCTCGACGTACTTCTTAGTTGCCTCAGCAAAGACAAGCTGAAGGTCGGTGTTAACGTTGATCTTGGAGATGCCCATAGAGATAGCCTTCTGAACCTGCTCTACAGGAATGCCGGTACCACCGTGGAGAACAAGTGGAAGATCACCGACGCGCTCCTTGATAGCCTTGAGCTGATCGAAGGAGAGGCCCTCCCAGTTAGCTGGGTAGATGCCGTGAATGTTGCCGATACCGCATGCAAGGAAGTCAACGCCCAGGTCAGCAATCTTTGCGCACTGCTCAGGATCAGCAAGCTCACCCTTAGCGGTAACGCCGTCCTCGGTGCCGCCGATGCCGCCGACCTCAGCCTCAACAGAAATACCCTTTGCGTGAGCTGCCTTTACGACCTCTTCGGTGCGCTTAAGGTTGGTCTCAAAATCAGGCTCGTGAGAACCGTCATACATGATGGAAGTGAATCCAGCCTCGATGCACTTGAATGCATCCTCGTATGAACCGTGGTCAAGGTGGAGAGCAACTGGAACAGTGATGTTCTTGTCCTCAACAAGACGACGAACCATATCTGCAACAACGCGGTAGCTTACCTGCCACTTTGCTGCGCCGCTGGTGCACTGAATGATGACAGGAGACTGAAGCTCTTCTGCTGCATCAAGGATTGCTGCGGTCCACTCAAGGTTGTTCTCGTTGAATGCGCCGATGCCATAGTGACCCTTCTCGGCACTCTGGAGCATGGCTTTTGCGCTTACAAGCATGCTAAACCTCCGTTTGACGGAAAACTGATACATATAAATGATACCTTGTTTCATCACCTTTGATAGGGTCGTTTTTAACAAAACACCGCGAGAAACCCGACGGGTTTCTCGCCAACTGATGTTGCGATTTAGCGACGAAACATTACATCTTCACAAAAATGAGGTAGGCTATCAGTTCGAAGAAAGGAGCATCTTGTGAGCTATAAGCACTTTGATGCAGACAAAACTCGACTTGCTTCGCCCGCTCAACCTACAGATGACGCGGCGGACGAGAAGCCCGGCCTTCTGAAGGACGTCTCGATTACCCAAATTTTGGCAACGTCGCTTGCTGCGGTAACCGCATTTGTGTTGTCAAACCAGATTGGTATTGCTGGTTCAATCATCGGCGTGGCTGTTGGTGCTGCTGCGTCGGCGCTTGCTTCGCAGATTTACCAGAACGTTATCAGGCGCTCCACACACAAGTTCCGTAGCAGCGACAACGATGACTACAACCAGCAGACATATTCTGACAGCAATCAGAACACGCTCGAGGGCACGCAGTACATGCCTCAACCCCAATACGCACCTTCTCGCGATTACTACTCCAACGCCGCTTCTACCGCGGGACAATCGTCGCAGGTAAATCGCGCGCCAAAGTTGTCGCGCAAGCGTGTAAGAGCGCTGACTATCGTAACCATTATTTCGATTATCTTTACCATTTCTGCCGTCATTCTTTACGCCATGTTCCTCAGCTATATCACCGACGGATCCGGTCTTGGGCCAAAGGTCAGCACCACCCCAGTTGTGACAGAAAAAACTGCGGATACCAGCAATTCAGCGGATAAGAAGAACGACTCCAGCTCTTCTAGCGAGAAAACCGACGAGTCAAGCAAATCCACTGATTCCAAGGATTCCTCTTCGGAGAGCACTGACTCCAAGAAATCAGAGACCACCAGCTCCGACAGCTCGTCTAGTTCGGAAAAGACTAGCGACTCTAGCAGCTCAAGTAACTCATCGGAGAACAACTCTTCCAGCAACAACTCTGGAACAGGTAGCTCAAGCAGCAATTCTGGTTCCAATCAGAACTCTGGCTCCAACAGCGGTAACAACAGCGGGTCTAACGGTTCTGGCTCAAACAGCTCCAACGGAGGCAACTAAGCCGCGGTCGTGACAGCCGTCAGCCCGGCAGCTACCGGCGCGGCGGTTGCCGCCGCGCAGCAGCCGCCGGCGCAGCAGCCGCCTTCGCGGCCACTGCAACGCACCTAACAGCAATAACAAGCAGCAGCTCTCAGTGAGCTTGCTACAGAAAGGATGGGTATGGAAACCACAAACGCATGGAAAAAGTACACCTCGGAGGACCTGGAGAAGCTCCAGTCGTTTACCGAGGGCTACAGAAACTTTATCTCCGAGAACAAGACTGAGCGCGAGTGCGCCGCAAGCGCCATCAAACTTGCCGAGGCAGCAGGTTATATCAAGCTTTCTGACGCCATCGCTACAGGTAAAACCCTCAAAGCTGGCGACAAAGTCTACGCAGACATTCGCGGCAAGTCCGTCATCTTTGTCCAGATTGGCACCAAATCCCTGGAAGAGGGCCTAAACATCCTTGGAGCTCACATCGACTCCCCTCGCCTGGATGTCAAGCAGAATCCTCTTGAGGAGCGCAACGAGCTGGCAACCTTTGACACCCACTACTACGGCGGCGTCAAGAAGTACCAGTGGGTCACCATTCCTCTGGCAATTCACGGCGTTCTTGCACTTAAAGACGGTAGCGTCGTAAACGTTTGCGTTGGTGAGGATCCAACCGATCCTGTTTTCTGCATCTCCGACCTTCTCATCCACTTGAGCGCTGAGCAGCTTGGAAAGACCGCTTCCAAGGTTATCGAGGGCGAGATGCTCGACCTTATTATTGGCAACCGTCCACTTGTTTGGGGCCAGAATGGCGAGAAACCCGCTGATGCAGAGGGAGATGAGCCAAAGGAAGCTGTTAAGGCTAACGTCATCAACATCTTGAAGGACCTCTACGGCATCGAGGAGGCAGACCTTCTCTCCGCTGAGCTTGAGATTGTTCCTGCAGGACCTGCTCGCGATATGGGCTTTGACCGCTCCATGATCTTGGGCTACGGTCACGACGACCGCAGCTGCTCCTACCCTTCCCTGATTGCACAGCTTGAGTGCGACACTCCTGCTCGTACCTCGGTCACCATCCTGACCGACAAGGAAGAGATTGGCTCTGTTGGCGCTACTGGCATGAACTCCCTCTTCTTTGAGAACATCATGGCAGAGGTCCTGGCACTTGCTGGTTTTGAGTCTCCACTTTCCCTACGCCGCTGCATGGCCAACTCCTACATGCTCTCCAGCGACGTTTCTGCTGGTTATGACCCTAGCTTTACGGGCAGCTTTGAAATCAAGAACTCCGCTATCATGGGCCACGGCCTTGCATTCAACAAGTTCACTGGTAGTGGCGGCAAGTTTGGCTCCAACGACGCTGATGCCGAGTACGTTGCTTTGATTCGTCGCATTATGGACAACGCCGGCGTTCAATTCCAGACCGCTGAGCTTGGTCGCGTTGACGCTGGTGGTGGCGGAACTATCGCATACATGCTGGCAAAATACGGCATGCACGTCATCGACTGCGGCGTTCCTGTTCTCTCCATGCACGCACCTTGGGAGATTGCAAACAAGGCCGACATCTTTGAGGCATATCGCGGTTACCGTGCATTCCTTGAGTTCAGCGAGTAATTAAGCTGCGCATATTAGCGGCGTACACAAATTCCGCGCGCAAATCGAGCTAACAAGAAAGACGTGAGAGGCAAACTCTCACGTCTTTTTCTGTATCAAATCCAGGGCGAGAAACCCATCCAGCCCGCAGTGAACTGCCTCCCATTTCTTGGACACGAGAAATGGGAGGCAGTTCAAAACACACTTAAGTCAGATAATCTGTCAAAAAGACGTATACAT
>CAKAPG010000002.1 GCA_916715765.1 uncultured Atopobium sp. | reverse complement strand
ATCTTCTTAATTCCTCCACAATTTCTACACAATTCGTAGTCTTTAGTGAACTGAGAAGTATTCTACTCATTAAACTACGTATATATCCTTGTGGTAATCCCTTATTTTTCATCTATATATAGTGTTGTCTTTTTGCGTTAGTTTTTTACGCATTTTTGGCATTATCTTTGTGCGAGTTTTACGCGTTTTTGACGTTGTCTTTTGACGTTGCCTTTTTGCGCGTTCTTGGTGTTGTCTTTTTACGCTGCCTTTTACGACGTCTTTTTATACCGCCTTTTAAACGGTCTTCTCGACACGCTTTGTTTGGACTAAATCTCGTCTTTTACAATCTGGCAAGCTGCGTCAAGGAGCTGATCGCGCAGTGTCTCGTTAGCGGCCTCAGAATACACGCGTACCAGGGCATCCATACGAGATGGACGAATAAGCACCCAAGAATCATCTTTAAATTGAAGTTTAAGGCCATCGGCATGACTTACCGATACAGGAACTTTACCTGCGACGTTTTCTGGATTAAGGCCTGGAAGGATGTTCCTAAATGCTTGTGTAGCTGCGGCATCAAGTCGTACTCCTCGCCTGCTATAGCACATGCGACCCAGCTCAGCCTCATCCTCAGCAACAAGCTGAGCGAGTGATTTACGGGTGTACGCAAGCATTTCCACGACGAGCAGGGCCACAAGCAGGCCGTCTCGCTCCAACAGGTGACTTGGAATACAGATTCCGCCGTACTCCTCTGCGGCGAGAAGAACGTCTCCTTGTTCGATCTCTGAATAGAGTCGAGCAAATCCGACGGGCACGCTTGCAGATTCCAGTCCAAGATGAGCTGCTTGCCTGGATACCGTTGCGGAACAAGTTAACGTAGAAACAACTCGACCGGTTTGCTTGCGATTTTGTACAAGATGGCGAGTAATAAGCGGGATAAGCTCGTGTGGACTAAGAAGTCGGCCGGTCTCATCTACAGCAGCAGCACGGTCTCCATCACAATCAACCAAGAGGCCCAGCTGTGCATGGCGGCTTACCACCATCGAAGAGCATTCATCAGCCCAAGGATCTGCTGGTTGTGGATGGATGCCGCCAAAATCCCTAACAGGACCTTGATGCATTTGATGAACGACGCATCCCGCGGATGAAAGCACGTCAGCAAGCAGGTCTGTTGCTGCGCCATACATAGGGTCAACTACCACACTAGGACGCAGCTTTTTGATAACAGGCACATTGATCTGATCAAGAAGTGCACGCTTATAAGGCGTCACAATATCTGTTGTGGTAAAAGTTCCACGCTGGTCTGTTGGCTCCAGCGGTGTTGCAGATTCTACGCGCTGAAGAAAATCGCGCGAAACTGGGCCACCGTTAGCAGCACGAATAATCATGCCGCAATATTCGCAGGAAAGCTCAGTTGCAGAAATGATAAGGCCGCCAGCTACATTTTTATGCTGCGCACAAGCCCAGCAAATAGATGGCGTGGGGCAAAACGTCTCGGAAACGCGCACGTCAAGGCCAAAGGAGGCCAGTGTCGCTGCAGCCTCGAGGGCAGACGAATCCGCCTCAAAGCGCGTGTCAAAACCAACAAACACAGTGCCGCCAGGCAGCTCCTGTGACCAAACAGTACCAAGGGCCTCTGCAAGTCTAACTACATTATCCCTGGTAAAGCTTTTATCATAGCGGGCTTGCCAGCCATCGCTGCCAAAACGGAGTATGTCAGGTCTTTTATCCAATGCGGTTGGCATAGCTGCCGAGCGCCTCTTTAAATGCTGCTGCAGAACTCTGATCAGAGAGTGCCATGCGTGCATTAGTTGCTGCCCAAGCTGCAGGAGTACCAGTATCGCAGCCCTCTTCTGGGTCGATTACCAGCGCATACATTTCTTCCTCAGCAAGCAGGCGCTCCATTGCATCTGTCAGCTGAATCTCGTTGCCAGCGCCAGGACCCTGAGTTGCCAGGAGCTCCATAATCTTTGGAGAAAGCAGGTAACGGCCAACAATAAACAGGTGAGAAGGCGCGTCCTCTGGACGGGGTTTCTCGACAAGGCCGGTTACTTTCCAAATAGCACCCTCGCCCTCAGCGTTATCTGATGGAGAAGAGATGCACTCGCCCGCGATGATGCCGTAGCGATTCACCTGATCTGCAGGGACTGGAGCAACTGCAATAACGGACGCGCCGTTGTGCTGCTTGGAAATCTCTGCCATACGGATGCACATCTGGCGGTCTGGAACAAAGTAATCGCCGAGAAGAACAAAGAATGGCTGGTCGCCTACGCCGTCTGCAGCACACAGCACCGCATGACCAAGGCCGCGAGGATTGTCCTGATAGGTAAAGGAAACAGGAAGCGCAGAAGCTGCATGGACCTTATCGGCAAGGTCTTGCTTTCCACGAGAAGAAAGATCGGCTTCAAACTTCTGATCTTCAGCGAAGTAGTTTTCAATCTGTGGCTTCTCGCGAGAATTGATGATGATTACCTCATCGACCTCTTCTGGCTCAAGAGCCTCTTCTACTACGTACTGAATAACGGGCTTATCCAAAACAGGCAACAGCTCTTTAGGGGTTACCTTTGTTGCAGGTAGAAAACGCGTACCTAGACCTGCTGCTGGGATAATTGCCTTCATGTGTTTACCTTTCACCTATGAGCCCTGTTGGCTCTGCACACCTAACGTGCGCTTTTTAGAATGGCGGTTTTGCCGCCGATAAACTCAAATGACAAACGCTTGCGTAAGTGTCCAATTGCATAAGCACTCAGTTTGCGTAAGCGCCTAGTTGCGTAAACGCCTCGTTTACGCAAGCGTCCAAGTAAGCTACTTGCTTGGAATCTCAATTCCACGCTTCTCAAGGAAGGTGATGAGCTTAGCCAGCGTGTCTACAGAAAGTGAATGCTCCATAAGGCAAGCTTCTGCATCTGCAGTCTCTGTGTCTACGCCCAGATCCTCTTCAAGGAAGGTGCGGAGTGCACGGTGAGCTCGCCACGTGGTGCGGGCGTTTGCCTCGCCTTCTTTGGTCAGCGTGACACGACCGTAACGACTCTGCTCAACCATGTCCTGCTCTTTAAGCTGGGACAGTGCCTTGTTGACGCTTGCCTTGGAAACATCGAGACACTCAGCAATGTCAACGGAGCGGACGCTCTTATCGTCATCTGGCTGTTCAAGTGCAATTCGATAAATTGCCTCAAGGTAGTCCTCGCCGGCTTTTGTCAGCGTGTGGTCGTTTTGTACGTTATCGTTGGCCATAACTCTCCTCCGACGACTGCTTGGCAGTCTTTTTCATGCAAAATCAGTTGCGCTATGCAACGAAAATATTTCTAACACTTGAATGATACCCAAAAACGCCGCTAAGGTTTACTGGCGAGAAGAGCTGTTTGAAGATTCTGAGGACTCTTCTGAGCTTTTCTCGGCAGCTTCGGCATTTGCTTCAGCATCTGTTTGACCGTTTAAGCTAGACGGATCGTCTCCTGCTTCGATAACTTTCATCATCTTTGCAAGTGCGTCTTTGTCTGCAATAACATACGACTGACCATCAATTTCTGTTCCCTCAGATGGTACATATGCCGTATAGATATCCTTATCAGTGTTCATGCCAATCATCTGAGTGCCCAGAGAAATAATGTTTGAAACAGAGAGATCGGTAATAACCATGCTTGCCGTTGAATTGACAATATTTGCAATGGCTACAGGGTCTCCTGTATTCAGAATCTGAGCAATCATAGCCTTAATGAAGGTTCTCTGATGGCGCATGCGGGTGTAATCGCTATCTGCAAAAGCGTAGCGAACACGAGTAAAGAAGAGTGCCTGGGCACCGTTCAGTTTCTGAACGCCAGGGTAAAGCTCAACGACGTCGCTGAAGTTCTCTGTATCGCGCATGTATTGCTCAACGTTTACGGTTACGCCACCAAGAGCATCTGTAATGCCTGCAAGACCATCAAAATTGACCTCTGCGTAGTGCGCAATATGTACGCCGCACAGTTCATTTACGGCTTGTACCATGCCATTTGCGCCGTCATAGTAGTGGACGGCGTTAATCTTCATGTAAGAACCCTTCCACAAGACACGGGTATCTCGTGGAATAGAAAGCATGGTCACACGCTTATGAATAGGGTCAACGCGCGCCAAAATAATGGAATCCGCACGATATTCAGTCTCGCCGGGTCTACCGTCGGTACCTAGGAGCAGCATATAATAGGGGTCGCTTGGTGCGGAAGGCTCCTGAAGCGTCTGACGAAGCTCAGCAGTAATGACCTGCGAGTTATTGAGCTGCGCCTGAACGCTTGCATACCAGATACCTGCGCCCACCACAGCGGCAACAAAAACAGCAGCAAGAACGCCCAGAAGCGACCTGACTACCATCTGCTTTCTGAAGACACGCTTGCGGCGCTTGTGGTAGCCCTCAGCCTGCGTGCGGCTAAAAGGAGAGTTGCTAACCGCAGCGTTCTGCGACGTATTGGCCGCAGCGCTTGGTGCAGTACCTTGGGTACTTCCCGTAGCGGAATTTTGTGCAGCGTCAGCCGAATCGCCCTGTGAGTCCCCGTTGTCGAGCAGTTTTGCATGCTTTGGTTTAGTTGACACAAACTATCCTTCGATAAAGTCGTCGTCTGGAATGGTGGTGCGCTGAGCATCTGCTCCCAACGCGACGAGTTTCTCGACAAATCCCTCGTAACCGCGGTCAATGTGATGGATGGCAGAAACGATTGTTTCTCCCTCGGCCACAAGACCAGCCATAACAAGCGCGGCGCCACCACGAAGATCTGGTGACTTGACCTGTGCCCCCTCAAAGCCGGAGACGCCGCGAACAATAGCGTGATGGCCCTCGATGGTGATGTCTGCTCCCATACGGGAAAGCTCGGATGCCAACATAAAGCGGTTTTCAAATACGTTTTCCGTGATAATGCAGGTACCCTTAGCCAGAGCAAGCAGCGTCATAGTCTGTGCCTGCATGTCTGTTGGGAAACCTGGGAACGGCAGCGTCTGGATATCGATAGCTTTAAGATCTTGCTGGCGAGAAGCCCTTGCCCACCTATCTCCAGTCTCGATGGTAATGCCCATCTGCTCGTACTTTTTAAGTACCAGACCAAGGTGATTTGGCTCAAAACCGTGAACAGTAATAGGCTCACCAGTAAGCGCACCAATAGCCAGGAAGGTACCAGCCTCAATGCGGTCGCCAACAACTTCATGCTCAACAGGATGCAGCTCTGTGACGCCGTGAATCTCAATAACAGGAGATCCAGCACCCTGAATGTTGGCGCCCATTTTGTTGAGCATATTAGCAAGGTCAACAATTTCTGGCTCACGAGCTGCGTTATCAATGACCGTTACACCCTTGGCAAAAACTGATGCCATCATCAGGTTCTCTGTTGCACCAACGGAAGCAAAGGCCAGAGAAACGGTCTCGCCGGTTATGCCGCGAGGAGCGCTTGCGTGAATATTGCCGTGCTCAACCTTAAATTCAACACCCAAGGCCTCAAGACCCAGGATGTGCATGTCAATTTTGCGCGCACCAATATTACAACCGCCAGGCATTGCCACAACGGCCTTACCAAAACGCGAAATAAGGGGACCCAAAACAGCAGTTGAAGCACGCATCTGCGCAACAAGGCTGTAAGGAGTCTCCCAGCTTGTAATATCTGTGGTATCAATTTTAAGCTCGTGAAGACCAACGACTTCAATGCGAGCGCCTAACGTCTTGAGCACCTTGCCCATGACGTGAACGTCTGCAATATTAGGAACGTTAGTGAGCGTAGTAACGCCAGGGGCCATGATGGTCGCAGCCATCAATTTGAGGGCAGAGTTTTTTGCACCCTCTACAGTGACCTCTCCTGTGACAGAATGGCCACCTACTACTTTTATGACGTCCATAAACCTCCGAAAACGACAGTGAGAGAATTTTACTCCTCAACCACTTGCTTCAGAAGTAGATTACACCAGTCTATCTTTTTTTCGTAGTAGGCACGACGATTATCGTCTTCTGGAAGAGAAAGCATCTGGTCAATAACGTCATCTCTTGTCTCGCGCACAACATCTGCATCAATGTCATCAACGCGACGAGCATGATCTGCCAAGATAATGACTCCTGTTGGATCGATTTCTGCGTATCCACCAGAAATCACTATCTTGGTCATAGATTCTTCATTCTCTGGATGAGGCATGTGCAGTCTTACAACACCATCGCCAAGCGCAATGATTTCTGGTGCGTGGCCTGGCCACACACCATACTCTCCATCTGCTGAAGCAAGAATCAGACTTTCAACGGTTCCTTCGTAAAGGAGCTTATCTGGTCTGACAAACTGACAAGTCAACTCAGCCATGAGAAATCCTAGTTCTGTGAGCTATCCGAAGCGGACATCTTTGCAGCGCGCTCGCGAACATCTTCGATGGTGCCTGCAAAACGGAATGCCTGCTCAGGAAGGTCATCGCACTTACCGTCAATAATCTCTGCAAACGAGCGGACAGTCTCCTCAACGGTGCAGTACACACCAGGGTTACCAGTGAACTTCTCGGCAACGTGGAATGACTGAGAGAGGAACTGCTGAATCTTACGGGCGCGAGCAACGGTACGCTGCTGCTCCTCAGAAAGCTCGTCCATACCCAGAATTGCAATGATGTCCTGAAGGTCGGAGTACTCCTGCAGGGTCTCCTGAACTGCCATAGCAACACGGTAGTGCTCTGAACCAACAATGGATGGATCAAGAGCAGAACTGGAGCTGGCCAGAGGATCAACTGCTGGGTAAATACCAAGCTCGGTAATAGCACGAGAAAGAACGGTAGTTGCATCCAAGTGCGTAAAGGTTGTAGCAGGAGCAGGGTCAGTAAGGTCGTCTGCAGGGACGTAAACTGCCTGTACGGAAGTAATAGAGCCTTCCTTGGTGGAAGTAATACGCTCCTGAAGCTCGCCCATCTCTGTAGCCAGGGTTGGCTGGTAACCAACTGCGGAAGGCATACGGCCGAGAAGTGCGGAAACCTCAGAACCTGCCTGAGAGAAGCGGAAGATGTTGTCGATGAACAACAGAACATCCTGGCCTTGATCACGGAAGTACTCTGCAGTAGTAAGACCTGCAAGAGCAACACGCATACGAGCTCCTGGTGGCTCGTTCATCTGACCATAGACGAGGCAGGTCTTGTTAATAACGCCAGACTCAGTCATCTCAAGGAAGAGGTCAGTACCCTCACGAGTACGCTCTCCAACGCCGGTGAATACGGATGTACCACCGTGCTGCTGAGCCAGGTTGTTAATAAGCTCCTGAATCAGAACGGTCTTACCAACGCCAGCGCCACCAAAGAGGCCAGTCTTTCCGCCTCGAACATAAGGCTCGAGAAGATCGATTGCCTTGATGCCTGTCTCAAAAATCTCTGTCTCAGTAGTGAGCTCTTCAAAGAGAGGTGCTGGGTGGTGAATTGGATAATACTCAACGTCTTCAGGAATTTCTCCACCATCAACTGGCTGACCCATAACGTTCCAGACGCGGCCAAGCGTAGATTTGCCTACTGGCATCATCATTGGCTTGCCGGTGTCCTTAACGCGAAGGTTACGCTGAAGACCATCGGTTGACGACATAGCGACGGTACGAACAACACCACCGGGAAGCTGAGACTCAACCTCAAGAACGGTGCTGACGTGACCAACAGGCGTGTCATCCTCTACCGTCAGTGCGGTATAGATGCTTGGAACAGGTCCGTCGAACTTAACGTCGACAACTGGTCCAACTACGCGAACGATTACGCCATCGTCAACGTGCTGATTGCGCTTGTTGAGAATAGCTTCCTCAAAGGAAGAAGTCTCTACTTGCATATCTGACATTACATATCCTCCAATGCTGCAGCACCACCGATAATCTCATTGAGCTCAGTGGTAATTGCGCCCTGGCGTTCGCGATTGTACGTACGGCTAAGAGCGCCTAAGACGTTCTCAGCATTATCAGTTGCAGACTGCATTGCACGACGGCGTGCACCATGCTCGGCTGCAGCAGAATCAAGAAGTGCGTGGAAGATGACCGTCTTGATATAAGCGGGCATCAACGAATCAAGTACCTGAGAAGCAGATGGCGAGAATTGATATTCACTCTTGTTATACGTCTTCACCTGTGAGAGGGCTTCTTCGGTACGTGGTTTATTAGGAATCGTGAGTTTATCGCGCGAAATAGGAAGAAGTTGCTCTGTAACCTGCTCTTGGTCAACACGGTTCTTTGCATGCCAGTACTTGATTACGACACGATCAATCTTACCCTTGATATAGCCATCCATGATATAGGAGGCAATACGATCAGCCTGGTCTGCTGTAGGCTCAGAGGAAATGCCTACATAAGACATGGTGGGCTTGATATTTCTATACGTAAAGTACTCAGTTGGCTTGCGTCCGCAAGTAATTATCTCGGACGACACACCCTTAGCCTTAAGACGTGCCATCTCATGCTCAACCTCGCGTTGAGGCAGGATGTTAAATCCGCCTGCAAGTCCGCGGTCAGATGCGATGACTAAGAACAGTACGTTCTTCTCGACTTTATGTGTAGCAAGAAGAGGCTGTTTCTTAGGATTAAAGCCAGCGCCTGCTACATTTGCAAGCATAAGGGTAATAGCTTCCTTATATGGCGAAGCAGCCTCGGCCCTATCAAGTGCCTTGCGGACACGCGCTGTCGAAATCATCGACATCGTGCGCGTAATCTGCATGGTGCTCCTGATGGAGCTCATACGCCTCGATATTTCGTGAAGGTTCGCCATTGATAATTACTCCTGCAATGAACCTTGGGTTACTGCGTCAAAAGAGCCTGGTGTGTCTGAATTAGCTTCTGCCTCATCCACAACCTTGTTTGGATGCTCTTCCAAGAACTTAGCCTTGAAGTGCTTAATGTGATCACTCAAGCGCTCTGCCTGCTCATCAGAAATCTTTCCGTTGCGCAGAGAGTTGCGGAGCTGTGGGTGATACTCACTCATGTACTGAGCAAGGCCATCACGGAAGAGAGCAACGTTCTCAAGATCAACGTCATCAATGAAGTTCTCTTTTGCAGCGTAAATTGCGCAAATCTGGTCTACTACGTCCAGAGCTGAATAACGTGGCTGCTTGAGAAGCTCCATCATATGAGCACCGTGGTTGAGCTGGTACTGCGTAGTTGCATCCAAGTCGGATCCGAACTGCGAGAATGCCTGCTTCTCACGATAACTTGCAAGGTCCAGACGAAGGGTACCTGCAACCTGCTTCATTGCCTTGACCTGAGCGTCGCCACCAACGCGGGATACAGAAATACCTACGTCGACTGCTGGGCGCTGGCCCTGGAAGAAGAGGTTAGACTGCAGATAAATCTGGCCGTCTGTAATGGAAATGACGTTTGTAGGAATGTATGCAGAAACGTCGCCTTCCTGCGTCTCAATAATTGGAAGTGCGGTAAGAGAACCTGCTCCGTTTTCATCGGAGAGCTTACATGCACGCTCCAGCAAGCGTGAGTGCAGGTAGAAAATATCACCAGGATATGCCTCACGTCCTGGTGGACGATGAAGCGTCAGTGACATCTGACGGTATGCAACTGCCTGCTTAGAGAGGTCATCGTAAACAACAAGAACGTGTCCGCCTGGATGGTCTTTGTCAGCAGGCTTGCCGTCCTTATCGTTATACATAAAGAACTCACCAATAGCAGCGCCTGCCATAGGGGCAATGTACTGCATTGGAGCAGAATCGGCTGCGGTAGCTGCAACAATGACGGTCTTGTCAAGAACACCATGGCGGGAAAGAGACTCGCGGATGTTTGCAACTGTAGACGCCTTCTGACCGATGGCGACATAGATACAAACCATATCGGTGTTCTTCTGGTTTACGATTGCGTCAATTGCGATAGCGGTCTTACCGGTCTTACGGTCACCAATGATCAACTCACGCTGACCACGGCCGACAGGAACCATAGCGTCAATTGCCAGAAGTCCAGTCTGAACTGGCTCGCAAACAGGCTGACGCTGCATGATGCCAGGAGCCTTGAACTCAATAGGGCGACGATGTGTAGCGTGGATAGCGCCAAGTCCATCAATAGGCTGGCCCAGTGGGTTAACAACACGACCAAGCATGTCAAAACCAGCTGGAATATCCATGACGCGGCCGGTTGTACGGCACTCGTCGCCTTCCTTAATCTCAGAAACTTCGCCGAACAAAACAGCGCCGACTGAAGTTTCATCAAGGTTCTGAGCAAGACCGAATACGCTGTGGCCCGTAACGGAGCTGGTGAACTCCAGCAACTCGCCTGCCATAGCGCTGCGTAGACCAGCAACACGAGCAATACCGTCTGCTACCTCAATAACAGCAGATACCTCTTGCTGGGATACGGTTGAATTGACCTTAGAAAGGCGCTCTCTAAGCTGTGCCATGACGGCATCTGAGCTCAGCGTTCCTTCCTGTATAGTGGTCTTATCAGTCATTACAATTCACTTTCAACGTGATCTGAAGAGAGCCTACTCTTAATGTGAGTGAGCTGTGTCTTTACCGATGCATCATAACGATGATCACGTGCCTCAACTACAATGCCGCCCAAAATCTTGGGATTAACACGCTCAATAAGATACACCTGAGTATTGAAGTTCTTCTCGAGCTTCTCGGTGACCTTTGCACGTAACTCATCATCAAGAGGCATTGTAGTAGTTACCGTTACTGTAAGTGTCTTGTCTTCTTCTTCAAGAAGCTCCTGGAACGTAGCGGCAACATCATTGATAAGGTTGACATCCTCACTCGCCTGCATAGCACCAAGAGTCTCAAGAACTTCTGGAGAGAACTTCTTTGCGTGCTGCACCTGTACAAGGTCTGCAGTTGCACGACCCTCTGCGCGGCCAGCCTCCAGGAGTGCCCTGGTATAGCCCTCTACTTTTCTGTCTTGATCGTCTTTATTAGTGCTCATCTGGAGTACCTACTTCCGCAAGGTACTTTTCGGCAAGAGCACGCTGCTGCTCTACTGAAAGCTCGTTGCCAATAATCTTTCCGGCAATATCGACGGCAAGATCAACAACGGAATCAGAAAGCTCAGCCATGGCGTGACGACGCTCAGACTCTACAACGCCCTTACCCTTAGTAATAATCTCGACAGCTTCTGCCTTTGCCTGCTCGATAATACGAGCACGCTCTTCTTCGCCCTCACGCTTAGCAGCAGAAACAATCTCGTCTGCTTGCTGCTTAGCTGCGTCGATACCAGCTGCTGCGATTTCACGATCCTTGTTGGCTTCCTCGCGAGCCTTTGCTGCAGCGTCCAGATCGCCTTGGATCTTCTCTTGACGCTTGTCAAGCATACGTAGAACGGAAGGCCATACAAACTTTGCTACAACAGCAAAGATGATCAGAAACGCAATCAGAGCAGGAACAAACTCAGCGGGCTTTGGAAGAAGAATATCGGCACCACTTGCACCCTCTTCAGCAAGTGCGACTGAGGGAGCCATTGCCACAAGTAGAGCAGCAGTTGCGCCTACTGTGCTGGCTTTTTTAACTCCCTTACAAATCGTATTCATGCATTCCTCCAACGTAGCGTTTTCGCTGTTACAAACAGTAATTTACTTAACCATCAAGGTAACAACGAAGCCAATTAGGGTAAGTGCCTCGATGAATGCGCAGCCAAGAATAAAGACTGTGAAGAGACGACCCTGAACCTCAGGCTGACGAGCCATGTTGTTAGCGGCACTCATTGCTACGACGCTAATACAAATTGCTGCTCCCATAACGCAAAGAGCATATCCGAAAATACCCACGATTCCTCCTTTTTCGCTCGCCCCTCTCAAGGCGACCAATATACATACCTATCATCAACTGAGCGTGGGCTCAGATGACTTCATCTTTTGTGCCGTTTGGCACGAGTGTGGCAATGCCACCAACTAAGCGTTTTGCTTAGTGTTCAGACTCTACCAGCTGGATGTAGACAGTAGAGAGTAGGGTAAAAACGTATGCCTGAATGAAAGCAACAATAGTTTCTACCAAGTAAATGATAATCAACAGCAAGATCCAGAAAATCGAAAATCCTGCCTGGGCGGCTGTTGATGCGGAGAAGTTCTCAATCGCTGGCATAAAGTACATAGATGCAAGAATTGCAAACGTACCCATAACGATGTGACCTGCATACATGTTGCAGAACAGACGGACAGCCAGAGTAACCAGACGAAGGAATGTTGAGAAGACCTCAATAACCCAGATAACTGCTGCGATAACAGGATTAACGCCCTTTGGTGCAAGACTCAAGATGTAGCCAATAACACCCATCTTTTTTGCACCTACATACATAAAGTATCCAAGGGAGCAAAGACCAAGAGCGGCGGTGACACCAATGGTGCCAGTACCTGGGTGTGCGCCAGGAATAAGGCCAATAATGTTGTTGATCAGAATAAACATAAACATGGTAATCAAGAATGGGAAGTGTGTGCGCCACGTTTCTCCAAGAGAAGCTTTGCAGACGTCATCTCTGATGTACTCAATCAGATACTCAACACCATTAACAAAGCGTCCCTGAGGAGCAATGCTCTCTGCCTGCTTCTTCTTAAACCTAAAGCAGACAATCAGAAAAATCACAGCAGCGATTAAGAAATAGAAAATGTAGTTCGTGAAACCAAAGGTGGTGTTACCAACCAATGCGTGTGGCAAAAAACTTTCGAGCAGCTCGGCCATCTCTGCTGGCAACTGCGCAAGAACATCCACTCTGTCTCAACCTCCCCATACAATCTGCAACCATTTCAGATTGCCCGTCACTGCTCAGCATACTTGAAACGCAACGTAAGATGCCAAGAATATGCCACTTGGAGTATATTATCTACCACTCGGCGTGCATATTTGCGACGAACGGCGATACTAGCACTAAATGAATGCATAGTCACGATTACAAAATCAAATAATTGACTTATGCTCAAACTCTCACATTACTGACACATTTCGTGTTAGCTGCCGTTATTGATTCATTCAACTATAACACTAATAAACTGCTGTTACGTTGCTATTTTATTGGCAGGACCAGTTATGTCCAGGTAAAAATAGTTGTATCAATATCCCCTGTTATTCGCAAAGTTTTTGATATGTATCGACAGTTATTTCTTCTCGTAAAGCACTAATTTGAAAAGAGAAATGATCCAGTGCGCTTGTTCTGCGGACACTGGATCATGTACTAACGTACATATTTGCAACTCTATTATATTGCGAGAAAAACGATGGGCTTCTTACTTGGTACCGTAAATACGGTCACCTGCGTCGCCAAGGCCTGGGAGAATGTAAGCATTTGGGCTCAGCTGACGGTCAACAGTGCAGGTATAGAGACGTACATCTGGATCAAAATCCAGAGTTGCCTTGACACCCTCAGGGCAAGAAACAATGGTCAGGCAGCGAATATCCTTGACGCCAGCCTCACGCAGGAACTGAATAGCAGCAGTTAGAGAGCCGCCAGTTGCCAGCATTGGGTCAACAACCAGGCAAGTACGGTTCTCAATGTCTGCAGGGAACTTGCAGTAATACTGGTGAGGAAGATGGGTCTCTGGATCACGGTACATACCAACATGGCCAACGCGAGCAGATGGAACCAGCTCAAGAATGCCGTCAACCATACCAAGGCCAGCACGAAGAATTGGAATAATAGCAACCTTCTTACCAGCAATGCGCTTAGCAGTCATGGTCTCAAGAGGAGTCTCTACCTCGACGTCCTCAAGTGGGAAGTCACGCATGGCCTCATAGCTCTCAAGAATTGCAAGCTCGTTGACAAGCTCACGGAACTGCTTAGTGGTGGTTGTCTTGTCACGAAGAATGTGAAGCTTGTGCTGAACTAGTGGGTGGTCAACAACCGTAAGTCTGGACTCATCGTAATCTGCCATAATGCTCCCTCCAAGAGCTTGACCTGCGTTTTATTTGAATGTCTGCAACTTTATCCTAGACAGTACATTCCGTGCAGGTTTGTGTATGTATTGCTTAGACAGCACTGTTTATGTGCTGTTTACTTACTCAACGTCAACACCCTTAAAGTTAGGGTCATCCTCACGCATGATCTTCTCGACACGTCCAGCGTGGCGGCCACCTGCAAACTCGGTACTCAGGAAGGTGTCCACAATAGCCTCGTTAACAGCAAGATCGGTGAATCGACCAGAAAGGCCAATGATGTTTGCGTTGTTGTGCTCGCGAGCAAGTTCTGCAAACTGAACAGTCTGAACAGGAGTTGCACGAATACCAGGGACTTTATCAGCAGTCATGGCAATACCAATGCCGGTACCACAAATCAGAACGCCGCGGTCTGCCTTGCCTGCTGCAACTGCGCGAGCAACCTTATCTGCAAAATCAGGGTAATCAACACGGTCGTCATTTGCTGGACCAAAGTCCAAAACCTCGTGACCAAGCGACTTAATGTGTTCAATGATAGGATCTTTCTGGATAAAGCCAGCGTGATCGGAACCAACTGCAATACGCATACGCATCCTCCTCAGAAAATTCACTCCTATAGAGAGTACCGCATGCAGGCAAAAGCTGCAGCCAAAACACATAAAAGGGATAGGATTTTTTATCTATTTTGCAAATCCCGCAGTGGCGAGAATATCCTCGGTTGTGATAGCGCCTTCGCGCAAAATGCGCGGCTCATCACCTGTGCAGTCGACAATGGTCGACGCAATAGCAAGGGGTGCTGGACCTCCATCAAGCGTCAGATCCGCTTGCTCAACAAGGCCTGCCTCAAGACCACATCCATCAACTGCAGAAGGAGCACCATGCGTATTTGCGCTGGTGGTTGCCAGAGGAGTCCCTAGCTGCTCAGCAATCTGGCACACGAGCGACGAGTTGGGCATGCGAAGCGCAATGGTCCTGTTATCTGGTAAGACGTATTCATCAGGAACGTTCTCTGATGCGGTAACCACCAGCGTAAGAGCTCCCGGCCAATAGGCTTCTACCAGCTTATTTGCCCAGTCATGTGTAATGTACGCATACTTCTGCAGGTCAGATTTACTGCCCACCAGCCATGGAAGCGTCTGCGTTGAAGGACGCTGCTTAATCTCAAAGATGCGCTTATGACCTGGGTTTTGAGGAGTTGCAGCAGCGCCAATGCCATAGACAGAATCGGTGGGCATAATAAGCACGCCACCGCGACGCGCTACCTCAACAGCTAAAGAAACTACAGATGCATCCGGATTCATCTGATCAACTTTGATGTACTCTCCCATAAACCCTCAACTCTTTGTTGTGTGCTGCGCGATGTTGTGTGCGGCGCAATGTTGTGTGCTGCGCGATATTGCCTGATGCGCACTGATACGCGTTGCACAGATTTTCTCGCCAAGCGTCTGAAGTGCTACTTTGCTAGACGCGCTACAAGAATACGCGGCCTGTGCGTCAAGTCCTCTTTGACCTCAACGGACTCCCACACTCCCTGCTGCTCGGCAAGGTGTGCTGCCTTATCCAGGTGCCCCTCATAGAGCTCAACACAAAGCATTCCTCCAGGTAGAAGCATACGAGGAGCCGCCTCAAGCAACCTCCTGTAGATGTCCAAACCGTCCTCTCCCCCGTCAAGCGCTAGCTCAGGCTCAAAGCCTTTAACCTCAGCAGGAACTTCCTGCTCAAGCACGCTTGTAGGAATGTAAGGCGGATTAGACACCAATACCGAGAAGGACTGTGCAAGCTCTGCAGGCACGCCTTCTACCAGGTCGCACTCAATGAGCTCTACACGCTCCTGGAGGTCCAAGGCGTCTCTGTTGCGAGTTGCCAGCGCAATTGCCTTAGGAGAAAGGTCCGTGGCGTAGACGCGTGTCTGTGGGCGCTCAGTGGCAATAGAGAGCGATATGCAGCCCGTTCCAACGCCAACCTCAAGTACACGCACTTCTCCGTTAGCGTTTGGAGTTGCTGCATCAACGCCTTCGAGCGCAACGTCTACCAGCACTTCTGTCTCTGGTCGTGGAATAAGCACGCCCGGCTCGCACGTAAGTACCAGGTGCCTAAAGGGCATCTCACCCGTCACGTACTGAAGCGGCTCGCCCTCTGCACGGCGCTTAATTGCCTCGCGCATACGAGCGCGCTCATCCGCAGAAAGCGGCTTGTCAAAGTTAGTGTAGAGCTGCACACGAGAAAGGCCTGTCACTGCGGACAGGAGCCATTCTGCAGAAAGACGTGGATGCTCATCACCCTTCTTTTCCAGGTGCTGAGTAGTCCACGTCAAGATTTTCTGGATTGTCCAAACTTCATCTGTCATGAAGTTTGCACCTTAGACAGCCTGAGCGAGTTTCTCGGCACGCTCTGCTGCAGCAAGAGCCTCAATAACGGATGGCAGCGTATCGCCAAGAAGAACGCCGTTGTAGGTGCCGTTGAAGCCAACGCGGTGGTCGGTTACGCGGTCCTGTGGCTGGTTGTACGTACGGATCTTCTCGGAACGTGCGCCATGACCAATCTGAGAAAGACGCTCTGCGCCCTGCTCAGCCTGCTGACGCTCAAGCTCCATCTCGTAAAGACGGGCACGAAGCATCTGCATGCAGACCTCGCGGTTCTGAATCTGAGAACGCTGATCCTGAGACTGAACAACGGTATTTGTTGGCAGGTGAGTAATACGAACTGCGGAATACGTGGTGTTAACGCACTGACCGCCAGGGCCGGATGCGCAGTAAGTATCAATACGCAGGTCTTCCTGGTTTATCTGAATATCAATCTCGTCAGCCTCTGGGAGAACTGCAACGGTTGCGGTTGAGGTCTGAATACGACCCTGAGACTCAGTCTTAGGAACGCGCTGAACACGGTGAACACCGGATTCATACTTCATAACTGAATAGACCTTATCGCCTGTGACCTTAAACTCAATAGTCTTAAAGCCGCCTGCCTCAGAAGGTGAGCTGGACAGAACCTCTGTCTTCCAACCACGAGCCTCGGCAAAGCGCTCATACATCTTGAAGAGGTCGCCTGCAAAGATTGCTGCCTCGTCGCCGCCAACACCAGCGCGAATCTCAACGATAGTGTCCTTCTCGTCATTTGGATCGCCTGGGATCAGCATGACCTTGATCTCATCCTCAAGCTGAGGAAGCATCTCTTCATTAGCAGCAATATCTTCCTGCAGCATCTCTTTTTCTTCTGGATCAGAAGTGGCGTTGAGAAGCTCTTTTGCAGCCTCAATGTCATCGAGGGCAGTGATGTACTTATTGGCGTGAGCAACCAGGTCCGCCTGATTAGAGTGCTCTTTTGCTACGCGAGCATACTCTTTTGGATCAGAGACAACGGCTGGGTCTGCAAGCTTTTGCTCAAGCTCAGCATAGGCCTCGACGATTTTTTCTAGCTTGTCACGCATTCTTGCTCCTAAGATACATGCCTCGTGCGCGCTTTACTCATTGGCATGCGACCAAACTGTTGCAAAGCTGCTTGCGAGGTGAGAATTCAACTAAAGAAGTGTACCACCACTAGGCGGTTTTTAAACCGATACCTCCCTATCTGCACAGGATGAGGGTACACAAGTTACGTAATTGTGAGAAAATTACAGCAGGTTCATACGGTAATGAGGCGCCATGACTTCTAAGAATAAAACTTCACAACCAGATAACACGCCTGCTGCAGAGGACATCTCCTCTGATCAGAAGACCCTTGACGCTCAGGCCGTTGAGGCACCCGCCGCTGATGGCGAGAAAACCGACGAGCTTGAAGAGGTCACCGACCCTATTGCTGCTGACATGGCTGCCGCTGACGAAGACTACATCATGGAAATTGTCAGCCCCATCTTCCCTGGTCTAGACGAAGACAGCGAAGAGGACGAGGACGGTTCGGCTTCAGATGAAGACTCTTCTGAAAACGATGCGGACAGCACAACTGACCTGGAGAAAATCGTAAACGATGCAGCTCTAACGCAGGACCTTTCTGCGGTAGAAGCTCGCCTCAAAGAGCTTGAAGAGAGTGCCCACGAACACTCAGAGTCCAAAACTGCCGAAGTTCCTTCCAAAAGCGCTACTAGCGCGAGTGATGCAGCGTCTGACGATGATGCAACCTCTATAAAAGATGTTGCTGATACGTTCTCAAGCTATCTTCGTAGTAGGCGTCGTGCACTTTTTAGGTTTGTACGCCGCTACAGCCTGCTTTCTGGCATTCTTGCACTCTTAAGTCTTGCCCTTTTATCTGCGGTTATCGTCTTCTTTATTCGCGTGAGCAATGTTCCTTCAACAGATACTGTTATCGCTGACGCTCGTACACGAGCTGAAGCCCCAGCTTGGACTCCTGGTGAGTATGACGCTGATGAATCCTTACTGCTGACCGGCATTGAGGTTGTTTCTCGCACCAGAAGTACCACGGCAATCTCCAGTGATGCTGCTCAGTTTGGTGCCACAGGCTACGCCAACTCTGTCGTACGCCTTACCTACACGGGTAACGCAATTGCAGCCACAAAGATTTCCAAGTTAGGATACGCAAATACCCAGGGCTGGAACGCTATTGGTGATGAAGAGACCCAATCTGTCACCTACCAGGCAACTTCAGGTGTTTCCACAACAAAAGTCCTTGATGCCATCGGTGATGTACTAGCTAAGCTTGATGAAAAAAATCCAAACGAAGCTATTTCTTATAGCTCGCAGTTCTCTGGTGCAACGTTTACTGTTCTTGATGCGGGTTTTGATCGTGAACAGCAGACTTGCTGGGTAAGAATGTCAGGTGTTTCATCAACCTTCTATGGCTCGCTCACCTGTGATATTACTGCCTCGTTTACGTTTGATGCCTCTACGGGCACCTGGTCGCTAGACACAGTCAGCCCTTCGGCAGGGTTAAAGTACGACTACAGCGGACTGGTGGGAACGTGGAAGGGCACCTTTGTTAGCTGTGAAGCCAGTAGCGGCAGTCCTTGTTACGCTGGCAGAACTAATCCTTTAACGTTAACCGTAACGTCTGCTGGTTTTTCTCGGGATCAGCTGGTACTTACGGGTACTGCAGAGGGTGTTGTCCACAACCATGGAGCGCTCAATACCTCGTATCGTTGGTATCCAGGTGACACTGAGTTCAAGAACGCATCTGTCTCTCTGACTACTTCTGGAACCATCGGAGATCAAATTCAGGTTTCTGGAGTGGTAGATTTAACCAATGCAAGTCTGGATACTCATTCTGCTTCCAGCGCGGCCCTCATCACAACTCAAAAACCACAGTTGAAAGTCACTTTTGATATTGCTGATAACAGCGTGGTAGCTCAGCTTATTTCCACCCACACGGAAAATGGTCAGACCGTCACCTTTACTGATACCTACCAGCTCTCCAAAGAGTAAAAATAATCCCGTCAGGCCGAGTCTTTCCTGACGGGATTTCTATCATCAAATTACGAGAAGTACGAAGGTCGTTTACTTTACTTTGTCTTCTTCTTTACCAGTGGCCTCTTCGTCGTTCTTCTCGCCCTTATGCATGCGTCCACGAACAATCCCCACAATTGTTGGGATGATTGAGACCGCAACAATTCCTACAATCAGCAGCTCAAAATGCTCCTGAACTACAGGGATGCCGCCAAAGAAATAGCCAAGCAGCACAAACATCGTGGACCAGGTTAGGCCGCCCAGAATGTTATAGATGCCAAAGTTGCGCCAGTGCATACCGCCCATACCCGCAATAAAAGGTACAAATGTGCGGATAAAGGGGAAAAAGCGCCCTAAGAAAATTGCCAGATGACCGTGCTTGTCCAAAAACTTCTGGGTCTTTTCAAGATGCTCTGGAGTGAGTGCTTTAACTTTTCCAGAAGCAATGATTTTTTGACCAAAGAAATGGCCAATCATAAAGTTCATCTGGTCGCCAAGAATTGCGGCAGCCCACGTAATAACAAGCAGCAAAACAATATTAAAGCCACCGTTGTGGGCAAAAAATCCTGCTGCAAAAAGCAGAGAATCACCTGGTAAAAATGGGAAAAAGACTACGCCGGTCTCAATAAAAACAATCAGAAAAACAAAACCGTACGCAGCAAGAGGGCCTGTGGCAATCATTGAAGCAATAAATGCGCGAGGATCTCTAAGCAGCTCAATGATGTAGTTTACAAAACCCATCGAAGTCCAATCGTCGTGACAAATGTCGCGGCAAACACGCTATACGCCTAAGAAAAGCGCATTGAGTGGGAACGGATGCCCGCGAGTGACCCCTTATGGCTGCTGTCTCCCGACCCTGACCAGGTTCGAGGTGTCACGTCATCCGCACCCGCTCAATGCGCTGTAGATACTCTACCCTATTAGAGAAATCTTTGCACAGATCGTATCGCTTCTATGCATTTTTTGACGAATTTTTTTCAATTGCTTTGATGATCTTCTCGACGTTCTTTTTTCCTCTTGAGATACCTACATGCAAAATCCCAGCTATAGGAACAGATATGACGAGAAGAACTATGCCGCCCACGAGCACAGCCGTTGCCATGGAACTTGTAGAAAGACTCCCGTACACACTGAGATATATAAGCCATGCTCCAATTGCGATACCAGAATAAGCTGCTCTTCTATAAACGCTTAGCGTTCCAAGAGCTTTTGTTTGCATACGAGCCTCGACAACCAAAGGGTTATCCTCGTGTGAATGAGAAGCTGCTCCTACATAGTTTTTCTTGCTCATAAAAACTCTCAATCAAAAGTGGCATCGCCGTATGACGATGCCACTTTATTACGTTTGTCTTTTCTGCGCCAGACAGGATTTTGCGCAAAAAATTAGTAAGACAGACCTGGGTTGAAGACGCCAATAACAACGCCAACAAGTGCTACAACAACAAGAATAAGCATAACAACCGTTGGGCTGAGCTTCTTCTTAGTCATCAACCACCAGCAAAGGTATACAAACAGAAGGTTCAATACCTTAGGGAAGATGCCATTAAGTGTTGTCTGAATGTCAACACCAGCAATATTCAGAGAAGTGGTGACGTTAATCCATGTAGCAGCAACAGAGCCAATGACCATAGTACCAATCATAACAATGGAGCTACGGAGAGCCTCGGACTCAGGACCAACAAGTGCCTCAACAGCAGAAGAGCCCAAGCTATAGCCCTGGTCGTAAGCAAACTTCATGCCGAAGTACATAATGAGGTTCCAGATCACAACATAGAACAGTGGGCCAAGAACGGAGCCGCCCTTAGAAAGGCCAAGTGCAATTCCAAGAAGAATTGGAATAAAGGTACCAACGATAATGGAGTCACCAAGACCAGCAAGAGGGCCCATAAGACCAGCGCGAAGACCATTGATGGTCTCGTCGTCGATTGCCTCGCCGTTTGCGCGAGCCTCTTCAAGAGAAGCGGTCAAGCCAACAACCATAGAACCAATCTGTGGCTCAGTATTAAAGAAGGTTGTATAGGTAGAAAGTGCCTCAACCTTTTGGTCATCAGTATCGTAA
The DNA here is from genome assembly GCA_916715765.1 of uncultured Atopobium sp. Taxonomy (GTDB): domain Bacteria; phylum Actinomycetota; class Coriobacteriia; order Coriobacteriales; family Atopobiaceae; genus Lancefieldella. Next base: position 131,964 of record CAKAPG010000002.1, on the reverse strand, counting down.
AGCTCGTCAACGATTGGAAGCATGGATGCAAGGTAACCAAATGTCTGCATGTGCTCCTGAGAGAAGCAGGTAAGATTGCCGTAAATCCAGCTCAAGAAAGACTTATTACGTGCTTTCTGAGAAATGGTTTTCTTTTCAGCCATGATTAAATATCCTCCTCTTCTTCATCGTCTGCGCTTACATTGCCTGATGCTGCAGCAGCCAAACGAACATTCTTTGCCTGCTGAAGCTGATAGTTAAGAACAGCAAAGAAGACTGCTACGACTGCAGAGACAATGAGGTTTAGGCCAAGTGCGCCAGCAAGGATAAAGCCAAAGGCAAAAGTTACCCAATCAAGAGGCTTAGTAATAACCTGCTTGCACAAAATTGCAACACCAACGGTAGGAAGAAGGGTACCAACGGTGAAGAGGGTCATCATTGGGATACCGTTCATAGGGAGGTATTCCTTCATGATGCCAACCATGCTCTCGCCAGCCATGCAAATGAAGAATGTTGGAATGAACGAGAAAATAATGTGAGAAACCCAAGGGAATACAAAGTCAACCATTGGAATGGTCTTCTTAATACGACCCCACTCTTTGCTCTCCATTGCGCGCCAACCAATACCCTGCCATACAAGGTTCATGGTAGCGGTGCCGTAGAACAAGACGGTACCAAGAGTACCAACAGCTGCACCAATAGCAGCTGCCTGAGATGCAGCCTCAACAGAGCTTGGATCAAGACCATAAGCCTTGATTGCAAGAATTGCTAGAGGAATACCAATGTAGGAAACAGCACGAACGTCAGCGGAAACAGTTCCACCAGGTGTTACGAGTGCAATGTAGACCAACTGGATTGCTGCACCAACAATAATGCCAGTCTGGACGTCGCCAAGAATGACACCAACGACAAGACCTGCAACAAGTGGACGACCGAGGGTATAGTTACCTACGGTAGTACCAGCCATGCCAGGTAGTGACGCAAGGCATGCAAACAAACCCAAAAGGGCAGCTTGAAACGCATTAATTGCCATAAAAATCGCCTTCCGAATACTACTTTACGTCAAACTTCTCGCGGAATTTAGGCCACTCACCAATTGCCTTTTCTTTAAGAAGAGCAAATTGAACGGTATAACCAGCTTTGGTTATATCTTCAAATGCCTGTCCCTCTTCTTGAGTAAAGGACTGGTTGTTGCCCAGCTTTACCGCACCAGGACGGTCATTACCAGGACCGATAATGACAGTGTTAATTCCTGGCTTAAAACCAAAGTCAACAAGAATTTTCTTCATGTCAACTGGGTTTTTAGTAATAAGAAAATAACGAGAATCGCTGTCTAGAACCTTCTGAGCGCTCTCTTTGAAGTGATCAAATGTCCAAACAAATACTTTCTTGTCAGGTGCTGCTGACTTGTAAGCAGACTTAAGGACAGGATTTGATGCAGCCGCATCATTAACTGCAATGATTCCGTCACAAGGAACCTCAAGGGCCCAACGAGTGACTGTCTGACCATGAATCATGCGGTCATCAACACGAACAAATGAAATCATGTTTTCTCCTAACATATTTCTTACGCAAGCAGCTACGCGTACTTGCAGTAATTACTAAAGGTCTTCCTCGTCATCGTCTTCAAGAGCTAGGACAATCTGATTAACGCCATTTTTGCCTTCGTTCAGGACTGATGACACAAGAGCTTCACCACTTAGACCATCGTCGATTGCCATCAAAGCACCGATTGCCATGGGAAGATTGGCGCCACTAAAAGCCACGGTATGAGAAAGCAGGCCTTTTTTGGCGAGAAGATCAAGCGCATTAGTAAGTGGAGATCCACCGATAATGTCACCAAGAACGACAACCTCGTCATCAGCAGTAAGTGGCTCAAGAATTTTTGACAAATTCTTTCTATATTCAGCTGCTCCCACGCCATCTTCCATGCTGTAGCTCAAGATGTCTTCTCTGGGCCCCATCAGCATGTCCATTACGCTATGCAGACCTGGTGCAAACGTTCCATGACTTACGAGCAAAAGGTACTTCATTACCGCTCCATTCCTGACAACACCTCTATATCTGTACTACGCCAATACAAAATTTTTAGCCTGTTATGTAAATCATTTATCCTTTAAAAACTACAATCCAGACTAGGCGTCACATGAGTAGCCGTTATAACACAAAGTCGTACAGAGACTGCTGGTATTCTAAAAATTTTAATAGTTTCGATGTATTATTTTTTAAATTTTATTCAAATAATTCAATTATTTACTGATTATTTAGATGAACAAGTGTTCTGCCAGCTTAAATAAATATGTATAAATCTTTAGCATATATAAACATATACATAGCAGTATTACAAATATTAGATAAAGAAATATCCTCTCAACACTCCGCAAAACTAAGTTCTAGAAATACAAAAAGAAGGCCATGAAAGATGGCCTTCTTAAACTAAATTCAAAAAATTATTCTCTTTTACGTAACGTGTTATGTTCTGTTTCTGCGGTAGAAATCAACAAGGGACTGAGTGGAAGCGTCCTGTTTTGCCAACTCTTCGTCGTTATGAATTGCAGGGAAAATCTGTTTAGCAAGCTGTTTGCCAAGCTCAACGCCCCACTGATCAAAGGAATCAATGCCCCACACAACACCTTCAACAAAGGTAATATGCTCGTAGAGTGCAATAAGCGTACCAATAGCACGAGGATTAAGCTCTTTACCAAAGATAGAGGTAGTTGGCCTATTTCCTTCAAAGACGCGTGCAGAAACCATCCACTCTGGCGTTCCCTCAGCACGGACTTCATCAGCGGTCTTGCCAAAAGCAAGCGCCTTAGTCTGCGCAAAGAAGTTGGAGAGGAAGAGCTCGTGGACATCAAGATCTGCATCTTTTGTAGCAAAAGCAGTATTTACAAACGCAATAAAATCAGCAGGAATAATCTGAGTTCCCTGGTGAATAAGCTGGTAGAAGGCATGCTGGCCGTTGGTACCAGCCTCTCCCCAGAAAATCTCGCCTGTGTTAGAGGTAACCGCCGTACCATCCCAGCGTGTTGACTTGCCGTTGGACTCCATCGTAAGCTGCTGGAGATACGCAGGGAATCTATGCAGGTACTGACTGTATGGAAGTACTGCGTGAGATGCTGCGCCAAAGAAATTAACGTACCAAACATTTAAGAGACCCATAAGAGCAACAACATTTTGCCTCAGAGGGGTTGTCTTGAAGTATTCATCAACTGCGTTAAAGCCGCTAAGAAACTCTGCAAAGCGCTGTGGACCAAAAACAATTGCCAGCACAAGACCAACTGCAGAATCAACCGAATAACGGCCGCCAACCCAATTCCAGAAACCAAAGGCGTTCTGTGGGTCAATACCAAAGTCTTCTACTAAATCAAGGGCTGTAGAAACAGCAACAAAATGCTTGCGAATTGCATCTGCATTCTGAACTTCAGAGCCGTCAATGGCACCCCGACCAGCAAGCTTTTCCAAGAGCCACGCACGAGCACAGCGCGCGTTTGTAAGTGTTTCCAGCGTGGTAAACGTCTTGGAAACAATAATGAAGAGTGTTGTTTCTGGATCAAGATCCTCGGTTTTCTCGCCAAGGTCAACAGGGTCAATGTTGGAGACAAAGCGAGCAGTAATACCTGCGTCTGCAAAAGGCCTCAAAGCCTCGTAAACCATAACAGGACCAAGGTCAGAGCCACCAATGCCAATACTTACAACGGTCTTGATTGGCTTTCCAGTAACGCCCTTCCACTCTCCCGAGCGAACACGATCACAGAAGGCATACATCTTGTTCAGCGTCTGATGCACATCAGCAACGACGTCCTGGCCGTCAACAATAAGTGTTCCTGCCTCAGAAGCGGGGCGGCGAAGCGCTGTATGCAGCACTGCGCGATCTTCAGTGGTGTTGATGTGCTCGCCTGCATACATGGCGTCTCTACGCTCTTCAAGCTTGATCTCTTTTGCAAGACTGCAGAGAAGATCAAGCGTCTCTTGTGTAGCAAGGTTTTTTGAAAGATCAATCAGAAACTGGTCTAGCTCAAATGACATATTCTGTACACGCTGAGGATCCTGCTCAAACCATTCTCTAAGCGATGCCTTGGAACTCTGTAGAGTTGCGTAATGAGCCTCAAGTGATTTCCAAGCCTCAGTTTGTGTAGCATCAACAGGCAAAATATTTGGTGCTGTAGGTGTTGCCATGCCAGTCTCCTTCTTTTGACTATCTTAAGGATAATCCGCGTAGCACAGTAAAAACTCCACAATGTTTGTTTCTCGTAAAAAATGCAGCAATCAACTCTAATACGGCTCTCCAAGAGGTGGAACCTGCTTAATAGCAGCCCAACGCATCTGCTTTTGACGAGTATCTTCAAGTGCGCCGGCAAAATTATCAAGATTCACCATGCGCATGCCACACACATGCACAAGAACACGGGGCGAGAAGGTCTTCTCGGCGTCAGTTTTTAGCTGACCAAGCTCACCTGCGTATGCATCACGCACTGATGTAACTGCTGCGTCATTTACCATGAGCACCGTGTCTGGGCTAAAAGCACTTATTGCCTGTCTGACAAGCAGGGGATTTATAGGATCTCCTGTTTTTGTGGTGGTAAGCAAGGTGGCCCATGCCTCAGGAGCATAGCCTAAATGCTCTAAAGAAGCTTTAAGTGCAGAAAGTTCTGCCTCTTCAAAGTCTTCTTGTCCCTTTACCAACAAAACTGATGCAAAAGCATTGCCTGCCATACACACCCCCTGAGCAGCAAAATCTCCAAACTCATGCGTTGTTTTTGCCATGTAGGCTTCTTTTCGCATAGATCTTTCGCTTGGCATGCGCACCTCTTTCTTATATGCCAACTATGCACGTAATTCACAATTTGAGCAAGTCTACAAAGTTATGTGTATACACTTTTCTAATTTGGGGATAAGTCTGCTAGTGCTTGAAATTAATTGGCTTACAAGCCGTACGTAACTGGAGGTTCACTATGGCACAGCAGCTTACTACTGCAGAGTTCGATTCTGTTCTTGCTAACGCAGACAAGCCTGTTCTTGTTGATTTCTGGGCATCTTGGTGCGGTCCTTGCCGCGCTCTTGGTCCAGTTGTCGAGGAAGTTGGCAATGAGATGGCAGATAAGCTTGACGTTTACAAGGTAAACGTTGATGACGAGGCAGATCTTGCAACTCGTTTCCGCATCGTCTCCATCCCAACCCTCATTCTCTTCAAGAATGGTGAGCCTGTTCACACTATGGTTGGCAACCTTCCTAAGGCTGACCTCGTTTCTGAGCTCAACGCTAACCTGTAAGTTCTTGTGTGCCACGCGCTTGCGCTGGCTTATCATTGAACTAAGCGGCGGTACGTCTATCGGCGTGCCGCCTTTTTGTTACAAGGAGAACTAATGGCCGATAAAAGCCTTGATGCCCAGAAGACAGGACTTTTAACAGGAGTTCGCAAGCGTCTTTTTCTACAGCGCTTGCGTTCTAGCCTTTCTACCATCATTCTGCTTGTCTCTTCAGCAATTTTTATTTTCTTATTGATCGATGTTTCTGAAGGCGACGTCATTGGCATTGATCACTTTGCGTACAGGCTTTTTGTCGTCCATCTTAGGACTCCCCTTCTCACAGAGATAATGGAAGGGTTCTCTGGACTTGGAAGTCCTGTCACCGTTATTGTCATGCTTATTGTGGTTGCTGCTTTTGCACCAGGACCAAGTGTCGGCAGGCTTGCCTCTATTAACCTGGGTGGCGTTGTTATTGTTGACCTTATCTTTAAGGCTATTGTCCAGCGTCCTCGTCCAGACGGCTTTAGGCTAGTAGTCGAAACTGGCTACAGCTTCCCCTCGGGCCACTCGATGTTCTCGATGGCTTTTTATGGCCTGCTTATTTGGCTTGTCTGGCATTACGAGAAAGACAAACTACAACGTTGGCTTTGGTGTGGCTTGTTCTCTGGCGTCATCATTATGATTGGCATCAGTAGAATTTATCTGGGTGTGCACTACGCTACCGACGTCATTGGTGGTTTCTCGCTCGCTCTTGTATGGCTGGTGCTTTTTACCAAGCTGATGATTCCATCGCTTATTTACAAGAAGAAAGTACCTCAAGCGAAGACAGACTAATTATCTCTGCGCTTACTACCTGGGCTGTTTCATCATCAACAATAATGCGTCCCATAGTTGCGCCCTCGCGACCACGCGGGTAGGTAGGGCTTCCTGGATTCATTACAAGTGTATTGGTCCACTCGTCACGCTGTACAAAAGGCTTATGCGTGTGACCGCAGATAGCAATATTGCATTTGACCAGGTCAAGCCTCTCACGATAATGACATACCTGCCACTTAAGACCGGCTGCAAAGAAAATAATCTTTTTCTTTACCATGGGACCATAGTTGTAGCAGAAGTCATTATTCCCCAGGCAAAGCTTGACTGGAGCAATCTTCTGCAGTGTCTGATAATCAGCGTTCGAGGTAATGTCACCCGCGTGCACAATATAATTGGCACCCTGTAGAGCTTCAAGCAACTCAGATGACAAATACCCATGCGTATCTGAAATTACGTCAAACCTTACCAGTGCCATAACAAACTCCTACGTGCGCTTTTAGCTGCTGGCGAGAAACCCTTTGAGCTTCTAAAGTCCCAGCGCTCGCTTGAGTGCAACCACACGACGGCGTGAAACCGAAATGTGACGCTCCTCAAATCCTTGAATAGTCAACTGTAGGATACCAGCAGAGATAACCTCAACATCATCAACATACTCAAGATTCACGATAAAGCTACGATGAATGCGGAAGAATCCGTGTGGAGCAAGGCGCTCTTCAAGTTTTTGCAGAGAAATAGTAGACAGGAAGCGGTCGTCTTCTGTGTAGATGCAGGAGTAATCGTCTTTTGCCTCAATAAAGCGAATCTGGTCAATAGGAACAAGAACCTTGCTCCCGCTCTTAATGACAGGAATACGCTCAATGGTTGCCATAGGAGACTGAGGGCGCAGGCGCTCCTCAACCTTATCAAGAGCCTGCTCAAGGCGCTCTGTCTCAACGGGCTTCATCAGATAATCTACCGCGTTAACGCCAAATGCATCCAGCGCGTACTCGCTATATGCGGTAACAAACACAATCTGTGGAGGATTTTTCAGCTTATGAAGAGCCTCTGCAAGCTGCATTCCATTTGTCTTAGGCATAGAGATATCAAGGAACATAACCTCGACGCGAGACTCCATGAGTTTCTCGACAGCATCCCTTGCACTTGTGGCCTCAATAATTTCCTCGAGACGTCCGGTCTCCTCAAGCAAGAACTTGAGTTCAGAACGGGCTGGAGCCTCGTCGTCAACAATCATGGCGCGCATGTCATTCATCTCCCAACAGCCTAACGCAGCGTTAAGCAAAACCGAGTACTACAATGCTGTTGCCTGCAGAGCCGCATCTGCAAGCTTGAGTGTCACGCACGTGCCTTGACTTGGCTTAGACATGATTTCCATGCCAGATCCAGCAGCGTAGAAGCGCTCAACTCGCTCAGCTACGTTCTTAATGGCAATGCCCGTGCCCTCACTTCTCCCCGAAGAGTCTTGCGGGGTAGGACCCTGGCCATTAAGCAAGCGAGAAACAGTCTCTTCATCCATTCCAAGACCGTCATCAGCAACAGATATAAGAATATCATCTTCGTCGCGTGTGACGTGGATGTCAATATGGAGCGCGCCCTCATCTTTCATGGCGTGCCTCACGGCATTCTCAACAATAGGCTGAATCAGAAAAGATGGAACCTGAACGTCTTCACATCCCTCATCGACATGCTCGGACTCTTTGATACGATCTTCTCCAAAACGAGCTTTCTCAATTGTCAAATACCTACGTGTCTGTGTCAATTCCTGAGAAAGCGGGATAAGCGCACCTTGAGAGCTCTCAAGCGTACGACGATAAAACACAGAGAACTCGCGAAGAAGGTCACGTGCCTTATTGGGGTTTGTGCGCGTAAGAGATGCAATGGTATTAAGCGTATTGAACAAGAAGTGTGGATTAATCTGCGCTTGCAGGGCTTTGACCTCGGCTCGAGCGGTCAATTCTGCCTGACGGTCAAGCTCGTACGAGGAAAGCTGCGTGGAGAGAAGTTCACCCAAACCCTCTGCGATTGCCAGCTGCGTGCGATCAATTTCAATACCACGACGATAATAGAGTTTGATTGTGCCGACCGTGCGATCTTGAACAATCAGCGGAACAATAATGCCAAAAGAACTGCCGCCATTACCAAAGCCGCCTCGTCTTTGCAGCACCTGCTGACGGCTATCTACCGAGACAAACGTCTCCATGCGGCCACTTTCCAAAACCTCAGTTGCAGGGCCAACTACCTTTGAACCAGGCATATGGGAGGTTGCGATGTCTCCTTCAAAGCCCAGTACGTACTCTGTATCAGTAATAGAGATAGCAGCAGCAGAGGTTTCTGAAAGCAATAACGTGCAGATGGTTGGCGCTGTTTCTTGTGACAATCCACCGCGTAACGTTTTAAGCGTCTTAGAGGCAACCTCAAGTGTGCGCTCTGTTGCCTGAGACCTGGCGTGCTCGTTACCCGGCTGAGTAGTGCCACCAAAAACAATGACCGTAGCAAGTCCTCCGCCTGCAACAAGAGCTGCAAACAGGTTGTCTGCCATGACACTCCAAGAGAGAAGGCCCAGCAATACACAGGCGAGAAGGACCAGGACTACCTTAGTTGACCTCTGTATGTACTGAGCAAGTCTCTGCATTGCTGTCTAGTTCCCCACTGATTCTGTAGCAGAATCCTCAGAAGCAAGCTGCTGTGGTAAAGACGAATGCTTAAGCGCACGAGCTAAAGGAGCGCCAAGTACATAGAGGACAACGGCTTCTCCAAGTCCTGTGGTAATAAAGCCAAACAAGAACATAAGAGGATATGAGCCATCGAGCTCAATAGTGGTAAATGGAATTGTGTAGAATCCCAAGCCCTGAAGCAAAATGGGAAGATATGCAGAAACAATTACTGCATTTGAAAGCACGGGTCCTAGAAGTGCAAGCGGTACATTCTTTCTGTTTTTCCAGGTAAACCATGCACCAAGGGCAGTTGCCAAGGAGCCAAAGACTACGTCTAACAGCCCCAATGCACCTGTGCCAGAAATAACCATATTTGCAAGGTTGGCAATGACGCAACCAAGTGTCAGTCCTGGAATTGCGTCAGCAGTAAAGAGCGCAAGAACAACAACTGCCTCTGAAATGCGGAACTGCACAGGACCCCATGCCAAACCGCCCAAAAAGAGAAGAGCTGCAAGAGTAAGTGCTGCATAAAGAGCCGCAATGATACCAATACGTGCAAGGCGCTGAGCGCGCTGTTTTGTTGCATAAGCTGAAGAAACCTGTGGCAAAACAATCCCCTTGTTAACTCTAAAAACTTAGTTCATGATACGACGAAACGCATATATGAGCAAATGAGCAGCGCAGACATACAATTAGTAATGCAGGTGCATTCCTGGATAGACCATCTCGCGAGCGTGCTTCTGATATGCCGCAACTGCCTCTTCCTCAAAGGCCAGAGGGGTGTCCTTCTCGCCCGCCATATCCAAAATCCAGCGTGTGAGGTATGGGTTGAGCGGAAGCAGCGGACCAATAAGCCAGGTGGCAATAGCGTTCTTGCGACGGAAGCCCTCCAACTTGCTTTCTTTATTGATGCCAAATCCAACCTTATTCTTAAGGAAGTAGCAGTTAAAGTTATCTCCCTCGGTAAGCGTGAACTGCATCTTAAAGCCAACGACAACAAAAGGCTCTTTGCCGTTACCAGGATCAAACTCTCCCACCTGAACGTCGTGGAAGCGCTGGGGCATATAGCGAGTGGTCACAAAATTAAAGAGACCCAGGCCCTCAATCTCAGAGCCGTCAGGATTGACGATTTTCTGGCCAAAAAGCTCTGAAGCATTGCCGGCAAACAGCATAGGGACGCCCTGATCAGCCAGCTCAGCAAGCCTATCCTTGTAAGGCATAAGACGAGAAATAATAAGCTCTTGCTGGGCTTCTGTCATGCCGCCCATGATAATTGCCGATGGCGTGTTGTCAACAAAGTAAGGCGTTGCTGCGTGAGAAGTGTATACGAAATTCTCTTTTGGAAGGCAAGCCTCCAGGTAGAGGGCATTTCCGTTGTCTCCACCCTGGTTACCGTACTCTGGATAGAGAATCTCAATCTTAGTTGCTGGATTACTCATGGGAGGCCTCCATCTGTTTCAAGCGCTCAATGATACGGTTTCTGCTGATATCAGCAATGCCGCCGTTGTAGAGGCCGTGTGCATAGAAAACGTGCTGACAAGCATTAAGATCAACCAAATCAGCTGTCTCTTCTGGAGAGTTTGCTACAAAGGTCTTAGCTGGATCAATGCCTGCAAGTCTCAGCCTAAGCTGCAGGTCAAGCGATGTGTCACCGTAAATAATGACCTGCTTAACGCTTGGATCTTGCAAGAACTCAAAGTCAGTCTGGTAGTACCAGCCAATGTACTCTGTCTGGTCTTTTGCTTTTGCCATATATGCATCGGCAATCATAATGATGATTGCCTTATCACCTGGCTGTTTACGCAGGATATCAATAGTGACAGAAGTTGCCGTGTCATTCTCGCCCTTAGAAGCCATGCTAATAAGGCGGCGGCCATTGTAGTCAATCTCGTTGTACCTGGAAGAAGCGATGTTAACGCGCTGCAGAGATGCGGCGATAGTTGCCGGCGCAAGACCCATCTCACGTGCGGTAACAATGGCTACAAACAGGTTGTAGAGGTTAACGATTGAGTAGCTGTTGAGCTTGTACTCGTATGTTGGTGCGCCCTCGTGACAGTGCTCCTTGACCACAAACTTACCGGTCTCTGGATCAACCGAGATAACCTCGTAGTCAGGCGTTGGGTTGGTATAGCCACACTCTTCGCAGGTTGCATGGCCAAGATGCCTCAGGTGGGCATAATCCCACTTGAGCTTGCCGCCGCATTTTGGGCATGCAGTAAGGTCCGAAACAATGCCCACGGGCTCTGCAGTATCTTCTGCCAGCCTTGCGATGGAGTAATACGTACGATGAGTGCACTGAGGAGCAAGTCTGCAGCTAATCATGTCATCTGCGTTCAAAATCAGATGCGTTGAAGCAGGAATGCCCTTATCCATGACGTCAAACACGTAGTCTGGAGTTGCACTACGAGAGAACGTATCACGGAACAGATTAGTAACGGACAAAATATCAGGCTGCAGGTACGGGAAAATACGAGGTCCCGAGAGCTCATCAAACTCCATAACTGCAAGCTTGGTCTTTGAGGTACCTCTCCACGTGGCGTTCTTTGCAAACGAGCTTGCAAAACCGCTGGAAATATTGCCGCCAACGCGGTTGGTAACGGTCTGATAGCCATTATCAGCGAGAAGATCGTTAAGCAGGTTGTTGGTGGTTGTCTTACCGTTTGTGCCGGTGATAAAGACGATCTGCTCTGGCTTAGCAATGTCTCCCAAAAATGCAGGATCAATGCCTTCGGCGATAAAACCTGGCAGCGTTCCGCCCTCATGGTTAGTCAATTTAAGTGCTGCAAGCGTTGCTTTAGCAGCGAGAAAAGCTACAGGAAATAGTCTGCTCTTTTTTTGTGCCACAGTAACTCCCATCGTGAGCAAAGTCTCTCTAGTTTATCACCTCGCGAGAAGAGCTTGAAGAACAGAGGGTCTCTCGCCAAAAATGCTGCATAAAAAAACCGAGCCAGGATATCCTGGCTCGGCTGAAGCTACGTGAAAGTAAGTTGCCTTACTCCTCAGGCTGCTCCTTCTTCTCTGCGGCATAGAGCTCGGAGAGGCGTACAAGGTGATCGTAGCGAGCCATTGCGGCTTCCTCGTTCTCCTTGAAGAGCTTCTCTGCGTGCTCTGGGAACTCGCGGGTGAGTCGGCTGTAACGAGCCTCGTTCATCAGGAACTCCTGGTAGCCACCCTTAGGTGCCTTAGAGTCAAGCGTGAACTTCTTACCTGCTGGTGCAGATGGGTTGAAGCGATAGAGGTTCCAGTAGCCGGTATCGACTGCCTTCTTCATCTCCTCCTGTGCGTGAGCCATGCCGCCCTTGATGGAGTGCATCTCGCATGGAGAGTAACCGATGATGAGGGATGGTCCTGGATAAGCCTCTGCCTCAGCAATTGCCTTGAGAGTCTGCTGGAGGTTTGCGCCCATGGAAACCTGAGCAACATAGACGTAACCATAGGTCATTGCAATCTCAGCAAGATTCTTCTGCTTGATGTCCTTACCAGCTGCTGCGAACTGTGCAACCTGGCCAAGACGGGAAGCCTTAGAAGACTGACCACCAGTGTTGGAGTAAACCTCAGTATCGAAGACAAAGACGTTGATATCCTCGCCAGAAGCAAGAACGTGGTCAAGGCCACCGAAGCCGATGTCGTATGCCCAACCGTCGCCACCGAAGATCCAGAAGGACTTCTTGGTGAGGAAGCTCTTGTTAGCAAGGATTTCCTTAGCTGCTGCAAGATCAGACTTCTCAAGCTCAACAACAAAGGTCTTGGAAGCTTCCTTGGAGAGAGCTGCGTCATTGACGGAATCAATCCATGCCTTAGCAGCATCCTTGAGGTCCTGAGATGCGCCATCCTCATCGACAAGCGGCTGAGCAAGCTCCAGAAGACGCTTCTGCTGTGCCTGGTGACCAAGCATCAGACCCATGCCGTGCTCTGCATTGTCCTCGAAGAGGGAGTTGTTCCATGCTGGACCGTGACCGTTTGCATCGGTAGTAAATGGTGAGCAGGAAGCTGGGTTACCCCAAATGGAGGAGCAGCCAGTTGCGTTGGAGATGTACATACGATCGCCGAAGAGCTGAGTGATCAGACGGCCGTAGCTGGTCTCAGCGCAGCCTGCGCAGGAACCGGAGAACTCAAGAAGAGGCTTCTTGAACTGGGATGCCTTGACGTTGTTGGCGACAAGCTCGGTCTTCTCGGAGACGTGGTTGACTGCGTAGTCAAAGATCTCCTGCTTGGACTCCTGCTCCTCGATTGGCTTCATGGTCAGAGCATCTGCAGGGCAGATGTAGACGCAGTTGGAGCAACCGGTGCAGTCGAGCTGAGAAATAGCAATCTCAAACTTGTAGCCCTTAGCCTTAGGACCAACGGCATCCTTGAACTGAGACTGTGCTGGTGCAGCAGCGACCTCTTCGTCGGTAAGGACGAATGGACGAATGACTGCGTGTGGGCAGACATAAGCGCACTGGTTACACTGGATGCACTTCTCGACGTTCCACTCAGGAACAACAACAGCAATGCCACGCTTCTCATAAGCAGCAGCACCAAGCTCGAACTGTCCATCAACGTGGTTCTTAAATGCGGAAACAGGAAGTGCGTCACCCTCCATACGAGAGACTGGAGTCATGATGTCGCGAACCTGCTTGAGCAGAGCCTCGCGGCCCTCAAGGGTGATTGTGCTTGGTGCATCCTCTGCAGTAGCCCAATCAGCAGGAATCTCAATCTTAGTAAATGCAGTAGCACCAGCGTCGATTGCCTTGTGGTTCATATCGACGACGTTCTGGCCCTTCTTCAGATAAGAATGAGTTGCAGCATCCTTCATGTACTGAAGTGCGTCTGCCTCTGGGAGAACCTTTGCAAGAGCAAAGAAGGCAGACTGAAGAATGGTGTTGGTGCGCTTGCCCATACCAATTTCCTTGGCAAGGTCAATTGCATTAATCAGATAAACGTTAATGTTGTTCTTAGCAATGTAGCGCTTTGCCTCTGCTGGCAGGTGGTGTGCAAACTCCTCTGCATCCCACTGGCAGTTGACCAGGAAGGTACCGCCAGGCTTGACGTCGCGGACCATCTTGTAGCCCTTGATGATGTATGCAGGAACATGGCATGCAACAAAGTCTGCCTTAGTGACATAGTAAGGAGAACGGATCTTGTGATCACCGAAGCGCAGGTGGCTGATGGTGATACCGCCGGTCTTCTTTGAGTCATACTGGAAGTATGCCTGAACATACTTATCAGTGTGGTCACCAATAATCTTAATGGAGTTCTTGTTAGCACCAACGGTACCGTCGCCGCCGATACCCCAGAACTTGCACTCAATGGTGCCCTCAGCTGCAGTGTTAGGAGCCTCAGGATCCTCTGCAAGAGAGAGGTTTGTAACGTCGTCGACAATACCAACAGTGAACTCACGCTGAGGAGCATCCTTCTTGAGCTCCTCAAAGATTGCAAATGCAGATGATGGTGGGGTGTCCTTGGAGCCAAGGCCATAACGACCGCCAACAACCTTAATGCCTGTACGACCAGCCTCATAGAGGGAAGAAACAACGTCTTCGTAGAGAGGCTCACCAACGGAACCTGGCTCCTTGGTGCGGTCGAGAACAGCAATCTTCTTGACGGACTCAGGAAGAACGTCAACAAAGTGCTTTACAGAGAATGGACGATAGAGACGGACCTTAACCAGACCGACCTTCTCGCCATGAGCGTTCAGGTAGTCGATAACCTCTTCGAGGGTATCGCAGAAGGAACCCATGCAGATAACAACGCGATCAGCGTCTTCTGCACCGTAGTAGTTGAACAGACCGTAGTCAGTACCAAGCTTAGCGTTGATCTGGTTCATGTAGTCTTCAACAACTGCTGGCAGCTGGTTATAAACCTCGTTGCATGCCTCGCGGTGCTGGAAGAAGATATCGCCGTTCTCGTGGGAACCGCGGCTTGATGGGTGCTCTGGATTCAGTGCGTGATCACGGAATGCCTGGACAGCGTCCATGTCGCACATCTCAGCCAGATCAGCGTAATCCCAAACAGCAACCTTCTGAATCTCGTGAGAAGTACGGAAGCCGTCGAAGAAGTTAACAAATGGAACCTTGCCCTTGATTGCTGCGAGGTGAGCAACAGGAGCCAGATCCATAACCTCCTGGACGTTGCCTTCTGCGAGAAGTGCAAAGCCAGTCTGGCGAGCAGACATTACGTCAGAGTGATCGCCAAAGATGTTCAGTGCATGGGTTGCAACGGTACGTGCGCTGACGTGGAAAACACCAGGGAGCTGCTCGCCGGCAATCTTGTACATGTTTGGAAGCATGAGCAAGAGGCCCTGAGAAGCGGTGTAGGTAGTGGTCAGAGCGCCTGAACCAAGAGAACCGTGAACAGCACCAGCTGCGCCAGCCTCGGACTGCATCTCGACAACCTTGACGGTTGTACCAAAGATGTTCTTTACACCCTGGGCGGACCACTGGTCAACATAGTCTGCCATTGGACTTGATGGGGTAATTGGGTAAATGCCCGCTACCTCGGTAAACGCATACGACACGTAAGCCGCGGCGTTGTTACCGTCCATGGACTTAAACTTTCTTGCCATTTCCTCTCCTTGCCTAATCTGTGATTTCTCACAGTATGCGTCTGTGCGATCCAAAATAAAGCTGTAGACCCTGGGTGACTATGGAAACATGTTTCATAGTTCGGCCGGCAGCGGTCGCATAATGCTTTTATTATTGCGCAAAAAAACAATGAAACAAATCAGAAATACAAGCTGACAAATACCTATTTTCAGGTAGGAATTTCTACCTGCGGAATTACAAAATAAACATAACACTAAAGTGCAAGTTTTTTGTAAATCGACAAAATATTCAAGTACACAAGCAGCCATCTGTCTGAAAAACAGACAGATTTTTACGTAGGCGCTCAACGTGCGAAAGTCTTGCTGCACGTTGAGTGCCTTTTAATAGCCGTACCTTAGCGTCATATCTCTTTTGATTACTTAGCCGCTTTGATCTCGCAAAGCTTCTTATAACCAAATAAGAAACGCTCTCCTATCTCACCTTCAGCATCAGAGGCACAAACGACTCCGTGCTCATCTGAAGTAAGGAAGGCTTCATCAAAATCAGCAGTTCCATCAAATACCTGTGCGACAACATCTGGATTAAACTCAGTTGACTCATGCAGGGTTTGTGCCAAATCAAGCACCAGACTTGTGGCTCCTGATCGAACGCTTTCTTCTGAAATACCTGCGATAAGCTTTCCGCCCTTCACTAGCCAGAGCACTTCTGGTGCGCAATGGGTCTGCTGTTCTTCTCGCTGTGAAATCCTTGCGCGTCCCGCAAGAGACAGAACAGAACGCTCTTCCAAAGACTGGTAAGGTCCAACAGTCATAGCGGCCTGACCATTGCTCTCGAGCAAAATCATAAGAACGCCGTCTGGATATTCTTGCGATCCCTCTTTGAGCGTTCCTTCGATGTGCTGCTTAGCCCAAGCAATCAAATGCGGAGAAACATCTTTTTGAGCAACAACTCGTCTACTCAGCGCACGTAAATGCCTGTTATCAAGAGGGAGAACACCTCCAGCCAGTCTCCAACGACAAACAAGTTCTGGATTATCAAGCTCAAACTTCTGAGCCGCTTCTAACTCTTCCTGGTCCACAGTGTCCTCCCCCAACTTTTTATGAAATGAACTGCTATTCCCGGCTTAGCAGACTAGTGCCTAAAGTGTCGCTTTCCTGTAAACACCATTGCAATACCATACTCATCACAAGCAGCAATAGACTCATCATCTCTGACTGATCCGCCTGGCTGAATAATGGCTGTTACGCCATGGGCTGCCAAGGTATCAACGTTATCTCGGAATGGGAAAAACGCGTCGGATGCAGCCACAAGATTCTTTGAATCAATTCCTATGCGTTCGCAAGCTGCTTCAGCTCGCTCGCACGCGAGAAGAGCGGCATCAACACGGTTTGGCTGGCCTGGTCCCATGCCAATTCCAGCTTGATCTTTTGCAACCAAAATAGCGTTTGACTTAACGGTCTTACAAACTTTCCAAGCAAATACCAAATCATTCAGCTCTTCTGGAGTTGGTTGACGCTTAGTAACAACCTCAAAGCTCTCTGCGATTTCATCTGCATGATCAAGGTCTTGCACCAACAGTCCGCCGTCAACAGTTCTCATTTCAAGTTCACGGCTTCTATCGATTCCGCCCGTAGCTAAGACGCGGAGATTGGTTCTCTTTGACAGGCGCTCAAGAGCCTCTTCTGTGAAGCTTGGTGCAATAAGAACCTCAACAAACTGCTTATTGATATCTGCGAAGTGCTCAACAAACTCCAGCGGGACCTCTCTGTTTACTGCAATAATTCCGCCAAAAGCAGAAAGCGGATCACAAGCAAATGCTCGGTCATATGCCTCAACAACATTTTCTGCCGTTGCAGAACCACAAGGATTCTGGTGTTTCAAAATAATGACTGATGGATCATCAAACTCACGAACAGCCGCCCAAGCTGCATCAGTATCCAGCAAATTGTTGTAAGACAAAGGCTTACCCTGAAGCTGCTGGGCGTTTGCTAAAGAGTGTGCAGGAGCGCCAGGCATCTTGTAAAACGCTGCGGACTGCTGAGGATTTTCTCCATAACGAAGATCCTGCTCTTTTGTTGCCTTTACCAGCAAAGTCTCTGGGAATTTACTCTGCTCTGATTCAACTACGCCAGAAAGGTATGCGGCAATAGCGCCATCGTATGCAGCTGTTGTCTTAAATACCTTCAAAGCAAGTTGCTGGCGAGAAGCCCTTGTAGTTGCACCGTCATGGGAACGCATCTCATCAAGAACACGACCATAATCTGCTGGATCAACAACAACCGTAACGAAGTCATTATTCTTTGCAGCAGAGCGGAGCATTGAAGGTCCGCCAATATCGATGTGCTCAATTGCATTTTCTAGTGTCACTGATGGATCAGCTACGGTCTTCTCAAACTCATAAAGGTTAACGCAGACCAGGTCAATCATGCCGATACCATTGTTCTCTGCATCTGCAACATGACCGGGATTATCTCTGCGACATAAGAGGCCACCATGGACGCGAGGATGCAATGTTTTAACGCGGCCGTCCATCATCTCTGGAAATCCGGTATAGGACTCAATGGGGATTACAGGAACGCCAGCCTCTTCAAGGATTTTTGCGGTTCCACCTGTTGAAATTACCTCTACACCAAACTCTTTAGTAAGAGCCTGTGCAAATTCAACAATACCCGTTTTGTCTGTTACCGAGATTAGCGCACGTTTGATAGGGGCTTCAGCCATTGCCGCTCCTTTGTGTTTGACACTTACTATCAGAAACACCTACAGCCTATCAGCTGCAAAACACTACGTACTAGATGTAAACAAACTTGAAACTATTCTATAATCTTCCGCTATAAAAACGCATGAAAGGAACTATTTCATATGTCTACCGATACTCCAATCATAGTCCCCTTCGAAGATACAGACTTACCAGAACTTATCTCAATCGTTGAGCGCGTCTGGTACTTGGACGGCGATGAATCTAAAGAAACCAGTAGGTCTCTGGCTACCATTGATATTTCTTACTACATTGGTGTTTCAACTCATCGCTTTGTAGCAAAAAGCGGAAATACAGTTCTCGGCTTTATTTTCTGCTCCAACGGAGAAGATCCAGAAGATAAGCAGAAATGGGTTGAGCTTGAAAACGCCTCAACCATTACAGCTAAAAAGCTCTTAAGCCAGAAAGACTTTGAGGGCTATGAAGCCTTTGGTGTCGTCGAATCAAACCTGATTCACAAATACTGGAATGAAGGAGTCAAAACTCCTAAATGGGAAATTACACTATTCTGCGTAAGTCCTGCTGCTCAAGGAGAAGGTGTCGGCGGCATGCTCTTCTCCTATATGATCAGTTTTTTGAAAGAGCAAGGAGCTAAGCATTACTTCCTTGCAACAGATGATGACTGCGACATTAGTTTCTACCAACACAAGGGTCTTACCTGTAAAGATAAGGCTCCGATTAAAGCGGATGGACAAGACTTCGGCTTTGCCTATATCTATGCAGGAGATCTCTAAGAATGAGATCCTGCGTTGGAAGATTTGCGCCCACACCTTCTGGAAGAATGCATCTGGGTAACGTTTTCTCAGCCCTTATGGCTTGGGCCAGCGTTCATTCCCAAAATGGTAGTCTTATTCTTCGCATCGAAGACTTAGATATTCGTGCTCATAATCCTCAATACACCTCCCTCCTCCTTGATGATTTACAGTGGCTGGGACTAATTTGGGACAAAGGTCCGTATTACCAAAGCAAGCGTACAGAGCTCTACCAAGAAGCTCTTTTAGATTTGAAGCAGCAGGGACTCTTGTATCCCTGCTTTTGCTCCCGAGCAGACTTACATGCTGCTCAAGCTCCACATGCAAGTGATGGCACGTATGTCTATGCAGGAACTTGCCGCAACCTCAGCCAACCTGAGCGTAATGAGCTCTCAGCCCATAAAATTCCAGCAACACGTATACACGTTCCTAATAAGATTTACGCGTTTGAAGATAAGGTCTACGGTTCTACATCACAAAACCTTGCTGAATTATGCGGGGACTTTATTGTTCAACGTGCAGATGGCGTCTTTGCCTATCAGCTTGCCGTGGTAGTAGACGATGCTGATATGGGCATAACTGAAGTGGTCAGAGGATCAGATCTTCTTTCCTCAACTCCTAGGCAGCTTTATTTGCAAGACGTGCTTGGTCTTTCTCATCCCACGTACGCACACCTCCCCTTACTTGTTGCGCCTGATGGTAGGCGACTTTCAAAGCGCAATCATGATCTAGACCTTGGCGTCCTTAGATCCCAAGGAAAAACACCAGAAGAGATTCTTGGCTTTCTTGCTTATTGCGTAGGCCTTGCGGAAGAGAATGAGCCCCTTTCTGCAGTACAAATTGCAAATCGTTTTTCTTGGGAGACACTTCGCGCTCACCGAAAAAACGTGGTTGTTGAGCATTTTTCACATGTTTTGTAAAATGTCTTATTGTGAGTGACGCCAGTTCGGGGTATCATTCTCAAGCACCCATTTTGGAGAGCTGACCGAGAGGCCGAAGGTGCTCGCCTGCTAAGCGAGTATGGGCCCCAAGCCCATCTGGGGTTCGAATCCCCAGCTCTCCGCCAGAATTTTCTGCTCGTTGCACCTCTGCAACGAGCTTTTTTCTTACCAAGAAGAACTTTTTCTAAGATTAGTCTTGCATTTTTAACTGGAAAATGGCATTCTATCTACTTGCACGCGGCGTTACCTCAGCTGGATAGA
Source organism: uncultured Atopobium sp. (assembly GCA_916715765.1). Taxonomy (GTDB): domain Bacteria; phylum Actinomycetota; class Coriobacteriia; order Coriobacteriales; family Atopobiaceae; genus Lancefieldella. Next base: position 112,030 of record CAKAPG010000002.1, on the reverse strand, counting down.
GGACCTGACTACGAATCAGGGCGTCATAGGTTCGAATCCTATACGCCGCACCACTTGAACTTAGGAGCTCCTTCGGGAGCTCTTTTTTATTATTTACCTGGTCTTAAGGCTACTTCACCAGCAGAGTTAGCATATAAATAACGGTAAGAAATGCCGGCTTCATCAAGCTCATCCATTACCTCAGCCATACATGTTTCTGCCATGATGACCTCAAGATATTCTTGTGGACCTAAGTCTTTTAAACCCACCCTGCCGTGGTCTGAAATCCATTTTCTTAAAGCTGCAAGTTGCTCTGGTGCTATATGGATTTCTGAATAAAACTCTTTGTGACCAAATCCAATTTCTGCTGCACTACCCTGCACAAACTGCCGTACTACAATATCTTTTTGTACCTTTACCAAACCTTTCATAGCTACCTCTTTCTTCTTTTGCTAGCCACAAGTATAGCCGATTTATAGAACATATGTTCTATAAATCACTAAAAGAAATGGTCTCCACAATTCTGTAGAAGACCACTTCAAGAATTGAATCAGTTTTGATTAAAAAGAGAAACTATTCTGGGCGAATAACCTCGATACCACCCATGTAAGGACGAAGCGCCTCAGGTACGGTAACGGAGCCATCTGCGTTCTGATAATTCTCCATAATTGCAGCCATAGTACGACCAACTGCAAGACCAGAACCGTTAAGCGTATGAACCAGACGGGTGCCCTTGAACTCTGCTGGATCCTTATAGCGGATATTTGCACGACGTGCCTGGAAATCCCAGCAGTTGGAGCAGGAAGAAATCTCCTTGTATGCGTTATAGCTTGGGAGCCAAACCTCAATGTCGTAGCACTTGCATGCAGAGAAGCCAATATCACCAGTGCAGAGAGTTACCACGTGATAAGGAAGACCCAGGAGCTGAAGGATCTTCTCGGCTTCCTGAACCATGGACTCAAGCTGATTCATGGAATCCTCAGGCTTTGCAAACTTGACCATCTCTACCTTGTCAAACTGGTGAACGCGAATGATGCCGCGGGTATCTCGACCAGCTGAACCTGCCTCCTCACGGAAGCATGGAGTAAATGCGGTGTAGAGCAGAGGAAGCTGAGATGCATCCAGAATCTCGTCACGGTGAATGTTGGTAAGCTGAACCTCAGCAGTTGGAATCAGGTAGAGATCAGGCTGAACGTGGTAGAGGTCCTCTTCAAACTTAGGAAGCTGGCCGGTACCAAACAGGGAATCCTGATTTGTAATAACTGGTGGCCACCACTCTTTGAATCCTGCCTGGTTGTGCGTATCAATCATAAAGTTGATAAGCGCGCGCTCCATACGAGCACCCATGCCGCCAAGCAGATAGAAACGAGTTCCCGCAAGCTTTACGCCACGATCAAAGTCAATCATGCCCAGCTCAGGTCCAAGATCCCAGTGTGCTTTTGGCTCAAAATCAAACTGAGTTGGCTCTCCCCACTTGCGAACCTCAGGGTTATCGGAATCATCCTTGCCGTAAGGAACCGATGCGTCTGGAATGTTTGGAATAGCTGCGACAAGAGCCGTAAGCTCCTCCTCAACCTCTCCGCGACGCTGGTCAAGCTCTGCGATACGGTCTTTATTAGCTGCTACCTGCTCTTTAGCTGTCTCAGCCTCTTCCTTCTTGCCCTCACGCATGAGAAGGCCAATCTGCTTAGAAACAGCGTTGCGCTCTGCCTGAAGAGACTCAACCTCAGCGATTACGCTTCTGCGCTCCTCATCAAGCTCAAAGAATTTCTCGCGATCCCAATGAGCATTTTGCCTGGACTCGCAAGACTTATCTACGAGGTCAGGGTTCTCGCGCACAAATTTGATATCAAGCATGCAGCTTCTCCTTGAATCAACACTTTTTAGCAGTGCATTTTTTCTTATAGCCTACCAAGTATATACTTGTATTTGGATTCTTAACCCTTCACATGTTCTGGAGCTGGATTATGGACGCAATTAACTCTTTTATTGGTTGGCTTTTTGGCGATAAGACCGGCGCGTTGTTCCTCGTACTTGGTGGAATTTTGCTCTTCTTGGTCATTTCTTTTGTGTTGGAGCGCAAAACCAAAAAGATGTATTTCAACCACAAAAAGACCGAAGACGACTGGGATCTCTTTGGAGAAGACGAAGAAGGCTGGTCTGACTTTGATGCAGACAACAAATAAGTAACAAAAAAGCCCCGTAAAGGGGCTTTTTAAATGCAAATGGTGCGGGCGAAGGGACTTGAACCCCCATGAACTTGCGTTCATACGGACCTGAACCGTACGCGTCTGCCAATTCCGCCACACCCGCGTGCTAGGGAATAATACTACAACATTTTGTTTTCTTCTAATGGAAAAACAATAGATATATAAGAAATTTCTTTTCAGCGGTAGAATATAGACAGTCACGGCCGACAAACACACTTTAAACACAGGAGGTTGCCGTGAGTGACTCGCGGTCACAGACCACGCAGACTACATATCTACATTCACCTTCTGCTCAGCAGGCATCTCCTGCGGCTGAGCCAGAGATTTTGCTGGATCGATATCGCGTTCTTGCTCGTAGGGGCAATGGAGGCTTTGGCACCGTCTGTACCTGCTGGGATACTCGTTTGCAGAGGCGCGTCGCCATCAAACGTATGCCACTTTTAGGTGCTTCCGAGACGCCTGGCGTGCTTGCTTCTACTGTTGACGAGGCACTTTCTGAGGCAAGAACCGCCTGTTTGCTAGCGCACCCCAACATTGTGACCGTTCACGACTTTGAAATTGAAGGCGACTACGCCTACCTGGTCATGGAGTTTGTTGACGGCCTTAATCTGTCTGAGCTTCTAGCTCGTGTTGAAGGCGGTTATCTCACCTACGCTGAGGCTGCTCAAATGGTTTCTTCACTTGCAAAGGCGCTTCAGTATGCTCATGAAAATGGCGTGCTCCATCTGGACATTAAGCCAACAAACATCATGATTGACCGCCAAGGCACGGTAAAACTTGCCGACTTTGGTATGGCAACACTTGCCTCAGCTGCTGGTTATGGCGGTGCTCGAGGTGGCACGGTTGGCTACATGCCTCCTGAGCAGGTTGAAGGCATGCTTGTTGACGAGCGTGCTGACATCTTCTCGCTTGCTGTTGTTTTGAGGCAGGCACTAACAGGCACAAACGTATTTGCAGGTAGAACAGCTAAAGAGTCTCTTGATCGCATGTACAAGGGCCCAAAGATTCCCCTTCTTAAAGAGGATCCCGAGGTTCCGTTTGCTGTAGACGCCGCTCTGACGCAGGCACTTTCCCCCGAGCCATCAATGAGACAGGGAAGCGTCTTAGAGTTTGCGCAAGATATTGTTGCTCCTCTTGGCAGCGAAAAACAGGGCGAGAAAAGCCTCAAAGCCCTCGTAGAACAGTCAGAAGAAGAGGAAACCGAGACGTGGGACGTCAAGCATCTTCCGCTCTCAATCCGCTTCCCCTGGCTGCCCTCGGCTGCCGTGCGTGGCACAACCGCCCTGGTCACCGGCGTTCTTCTCGCCCAATTGTTCCAGCTCATTGCCCCAGAATCGCTTGCGTTTATTGTGGTTGGCTCTCTTGTAGGAGCTACAGCTGCTGCCCTTTGGACGCCCTTAGGATCTGCGCTTGTCATTGCATGCGCGGTGTACGCTTTGGCAAGCATTAGTCCTACCAGCACTTCATTTCCGTTTGCAACGCTCGTAACCTTGGTGAGCGTTATCTGGTGGGCGTTTGCAGGAAGGGTTTCAAAATTTAGCAGCATCAACTGCTTATTAGGAGCTTTGTTACCTGCTCCTGTTTCAGCACCAGCGCTTGTCTCCGCCACCATGCATCCACTACCTGCGGTTTTAACAGGAGCCTTTAGCTATCTTTTTGGGACACTGTTTGCAAGAGGCATGTCTTTTGGCTTTGCTGCAACGCCTCTTGCCTATGACTACACCTCACTGGCCTCGGGCCTTCCGTTTTGGACTCGTTTGGGAGCATGCGCTCTATCTGCTCTTTTGGGATCGCTGATAAGCCAAAAAAGACGACGCGGATGGGCGGTTTTTGGACAAATTGTCTGCGCCTCATTGCTTTCAGGTGGCTTTATATGGGCAGCTTGGATGGAGAATCCCAATTTTTGGGTAGTTGAAAGTATAGTTTCTGTACTAATTACGTTATTCTTATGTGTACTTGTATGTATTGCAATTGTCCTGATAGGTCCACTTCAAGCGGATCAGGAAGGCGAGGAATTAGATGAGCTTTCTTAGTGACTTTGAAAACCGTATTGGTTCGGTCTTTGGCGCCGCACCTCAGGGATACGCAGAGCCCTTCTCTTTTAAGAAGCTTGCCAAACGCGCAGCTAAAGAGATGGAACGTGAGACGTATGAAATCGACGGTGTAGACACTGCACCTGCCCTGTATACCGTTTTAGTTGCTCCTCAAGACGATTCACTGATGCGTCCTCTTTATGCTGATCTAACTGCAGAGGTTTCTGACTTTGTGGCTGCTCAGGCTCAGCAAAAAGATTATGTATTTGTAGGACAGCCACTTGTTCGTTTTATGGTTGACCCTTCTCTGAAGCCTGGAAAATTTGCTGTCTTTGCAGAAAATGTTGACGGCAATACCCTTGACCAGCTGCGCAATGAAGAGCGTGCGTTCTTGGGCGGAAACTCCAGCGTCGGAGGAGCTGCAGCTCAAATGCCTCAGCAGCACAATTCTCGCGCTGCTGTTCAGCCAGAGCCACAGCCAGAGCCAGACCCTCTGTCCGTGGTTCGTCCTGTTGCCGCAGAAAATGCAACCCCAGAGGTTTTGGGTGATCTTGCTGGTACAGACGCTGGTCTTGCGGTAATGCCACCAGATTTTGTTGAGGCTCAAGGCGCAATTCCTGTTGTTTCTGCAGCTGAGTCCACTCCTATGCCTGTTCTTCCAAGCTCAAACGGGCTTCCAGACCTTCCTGTTAACGGAGCTATCCCAACAGCGGCTCCTGTTCCTATGACACAGCGTCGTATCACGCCTTCCCTTGATGCGCAGCTCAATGGCATGGGTGGACGTCCTTCTCGCAATTTGCAAGGCACGCCACGTGCAAACATGGATGCTACCTGCATTTTGATTGATCGCCAGAGCGGTCGCTCGTATCGCGTTGAAGCTCCTCGCGCCATCATTGGCCGCGAGCGCTCTCAGGCAGACGTTGTTTTGCGCGATCCTAACGTTTCAAGGCGTCACGCCGAGATGACCTATGATGGTCACGATTGGCATATTGCTGATTTGCACTCCACTAACGGAACGCTTGTCAACGATATCGACGTAGATGAGGTAATTCTGCGCGACGGAGACCTCATTACCATTGGTCTTATGGACCTTCAGTTCCGGGAGAACTAATGATTGATCTAATTCTCTTTGCAGGACGCGTTCTGCTTGTTGTCCTGCTGTACATCTTCCTGTTCTCAGTCATGCGCACAGGCATTGGTCTTGTCCGCGGACAGCGCAAAGACGGAGCTATTTGGTCTGTTGATGTCGAGAAGGGCGTCAAGTCCTTACGTGGTCTGCACGTAGATATCTTGGGACCCGTTGTTATTGGACGCTCCCCTTCTTCTGACATTGTGATTGACGAACCCTACGTTTCTGCATCACATGCCCGCTTTACCATCCAGGGACCCGCTCTGGTGCTTGAAGACCTTGGTTCCACAAACGGAACTATGGTAAATGGTCACATCATCGAACAGCCTGTTACGCTTCGCGACACAGATGAAGTCCAGGTCGGCGATGTGATTATGCGTGTTGGACGTCGATAAGAGGCTCATGGTTTCTTCTGATACAACACATATTTCCGATACACCTGCACAAGAGCCCGTCAGCGCTCCTGGTCGTTGCGAGCTGCCACTTGACGGTCGAGGCGACGCAGAAGCAGTTTCAGGTTCTAACACCTTTATTTCTTGGGGCGCACGCTCTGACGTGGGATTAGTTCGCGAGCATAACGAAGACTCGTTCCTTTTACGCACTCCCCTTTTTGCCATCTGCGATGGTATGGGTGGACACGCTGCTGGCGAAGTAGCAAGTTCCATTGCCGTTAAGGTCATTGCTGAACAGGCACCAAGTACCGCAGACGATGTCCGTCTTGGTGCTACAATTGAGGCCGCTAACCAGGAAGTTATTGATGCTCCTGCCAAGGGCATTGGCAAGCCAGGCATGGGTTCTACCGCCTCAGCCGTTCTCATTGAGGGCAATCAGATGGCTGTTGCCCATGTTGGCGACTCTCGTATTTACCTGCTTCATCACGGAACTTTGGTCCGCATTACGCACGACCACAGCTACGTTGAGGAGCTTATTGATTCTGGCCAGATTACCGCTGATGAGGCTCGCACACATCCTTCTCGCTCGGTAGTTACGCGAGCTCTTGGCTCTGATCCAGACATGTACGCAGATCATTTCTCGCTTGAAGTATCTGATGGTGACCGCATCATCTTGTGCTCCGATGGCCTTTCTGGCATGGTGCCCGACGACGAGATTGAGTCCATTGCTGTCTCTAACGTCACGCCGCAAAAGGCCGCAGATAATCTTGTTTCTGCAGCTCTTACTTATGGCGGATCTGACAATATCACCGTTATTGTCATCGATGTCTTAGACGACGGCATAGCCGATCAAACCAGACGACACCTTACCCGCGGCGTCATAGCAACGTTTATCTCGTTTCTTGCACTCTTTGCTGCTACTGTTGCCGTGTTCTTCCTGTTTGTAAGTAGCGAGTGGTACTTAGGAATTAACGGAACTACCGTTGGCGTTTATCGAGGTATTCCTACAACAATCGCCGGCATAAACATGTCGTCACTTGTTGAGACTACGTCTATTGAAATAAAAGATTTGCCTGACGCAGTTCAAGACTCACTAGCCGAAGGAATTCGCGTTAAAAACGAGGATGAAGCGCATAGTACCGTCGAGAATTACCGCAAACAAATTGACGACGCCAACACTAAAGCGGTCAAAAAGAAAGAAGACGTTCAGTCTGGCGGAACACCCACAACAGAAACAACAACGTCAACAACAAGTTCGGGAGGTGAGTAGGAATGGAAAAAGCAGGCGGTCTAAGGCGTAATACAGAGCTTTTCTTACTGTTTGTAGGAGCAATCCCTGTATTTCTTCTGTACGCCATGTACATGATTACTGCTCGCTCAACGCTCAGCCTTGAGACCATGGCCGTTCCTATTGGTCTCTTTGCAGCATTTACCGTGGCTCACATTGCCATTAGGTTCCTTGCTCCCGCAGCAGACCCCGCCATTCTCCCCATTGTGTTTGTGCTTTCGGGAATTGGCATCACCATGGTCACCAGACTTGCGCCAAATCTTGCAGTCAACCAAACGATTTGGCTCTTTATCTCTGTTGTTGTGATGATTGTGGTACTAGCGGTCATTAGAAACCTTGACGCGTTAGCACGCTACAAATACTCCATTGGTATTCTCGGCGTCATACTGCTTCTTCTGCCAATTGTTATTGGCCAGGACCGCTACGGCGCAAAACTCTGGATTTCTTTTGGCGCATTCACCTTCCAGCCTGGCGAGCTTGCAAAGATTGCCATTACGCTCTTCCTGGCGTTTTATCTTGCACTGAATCGAGAAGCCCTATCAGTCTCCATGCGCTCTTTTGGACCTTTCCGCATTCCTCGCTTCAAAATGCTGCTGCCCTTGTTTGTTATGTGGGGCATCAGCCTGATTGTTGTTATTTTTGAACGCGACCTTGGTAGCGCTCTGCTCTTCTTCGTGTTCTTTGTCATCATGCTCTATGTAGCAACAGGTCGCGCTAGCTACGTTTTTGTCAGTATTGCGCTCTTGGCCATTGGCGGCGTGGTGCTGTATCACTTCTTTGGCCACGTCCAGACTCGTGTCAACATTTGGCTTGATCCGTTCAAAGATCCCGCTGGAGACGGCTACCAAATTGTCCAGTCCCTCTATTCCATCGCAGATGGAGGTCTTGCTGGCACCGGAATTGATAAGGGAATGCCTACGCTGATCCCTATTGTTGAGTCTGACTTTATTTTCTCGGCCATTGCTGAAGAGCTGGGCCTCTTTGGCGGAGCAGCAATCATTACCTTGTTCCTACTCCTCACCGTTCGTGGCCTTGCAACAGCCGCTCGAGCAAAATCCGATTCATCTGCCTTTGCAGCAGCTGGTCTTACCAGTGTTCTGGCATTTCAGACCTTCCTTATTGTTGCAGGCGTTACTAAGCTGATGCCTCTAACTGGCGTTACCTTGCCCTTTATGAGCCAGGGCGGCAGCTCTCTTCTTTCCAGCTTTATCATTGTTGCCCTGCTGCTCAGAGCAGGTGATGAGGGAACTGGTCGCGAGACTGAACTTGAGCCAAGTAAAAAAGTGCTTGATTCACAAAGACTTGAAATTTCTTCCGGTGGAGCTCACGCCTCTTCTGTTCTGCATGGCAGCCACATCCGAGGAGGCTTTGGTCTGCAGTCTGAAGAATCTGGTGTTCTAGGACGTGTTGCTCTCGGAAAACGTCTAACCAATTTGGTTACCGTATTTACCCTCTTCTTCACCGTTCTTCTCGGCAATTTGACCTTCTTGATGGTGATTGACGCTCCTAGACTTCAGGCGCTTCCTACCAACAACCACACCATTGCTAGGAGTGCGTACGTTCAGCGCGGCGCCATCATAACTTCTGACGGCGTCACCCTGGCAGAGAGCGTCAAGCAAGACGACGGCACCTACGTGCGCAACTATCCACACGACGGTATGGCTTCTCACACCGTTGGCTACATCTCTACTCAGTACGGAACTGCAGGTATTGAGTCCTCCATGAACGAGACACTCACCGGCCATGCAGATCATTCCGACTGGAGAAGTGCTCTGTACTCGATGGCTGGCGTCAATACCGCTGGTTCAAGCGTTGTTCTGACCATCAACTCTCAGATGCAGGCCGTGGCAGAAGCTGCGCTCCAGGGCTACTCGGGCTCTATTGTTGTCATGGACCCAGCTACTGGAGCTGTACTTGCAAAGGCTTCTAGCCCTTCATATACCCATGCTGAACTGGGCACCATTATCGAATCCGGCTCTGGTAGTCAGCTAGTCGACAGAACTACCCAGGCGCTCTACTCCCCTGGTTCATCGTTCAAGACCATTACACTTTCTGCTGGTATTGATACGCATACCACCACGCTGGACACCACATATTCCGCTCCAGGAACTATGGAGCTTGGTGGCGGCACCATCCACAACTACGCCAACGAGGACATGGGCACCATTCCTCTGCGTGAGGCATTTGCTCGCTCTTCTAACACGGCGTTGGCGCAGCTTGGCGTTGCACTTGGCGCAGACAACCTGGTCAGCTATGCACGTGCCTTTGGTTATGGCACCGCACTTGGTCAGGACTTCTCCACAACTCCATCGCTGATGCCAAATCCTGCCGAGATGACCACTTGGGAGCTTGGCTGGGCAGCTTGCGGCCTTCCTGTTGGAGAGCACGCAAGTCCTGCAGGTCCTCAGACTACCGTCATGCAAAACGCTGTTGTAGCAGCTGCAATTGCTAATGGCGGCGTAGTCATGAACCCTTACATTGTTGATCGCGTTCTCTCACCAGAGGGAGCTGTTGTTTCTACAACGTCACCAAAATCGCTTGGCCAGGCCGTATCTGCAGATACCGCCGCACAGGTTCGTGAAGCAATGCTGGGCGTTGTTGAATCCGGCACCGGTATGGGAGCGCGCGTTCCGGGTGTCAAGATTGCAGGTAAAACAGGTACGGCAGACGTCGAGAACGGTAACTTTAACTCGTTCTTCATCGGTTTTGCGCCTTACGACCACCCAACCCTTGTTGTTTCTGTTGTCATCGAAGGCAACGGCGAGAACGTTTTGGGTTACGGCGCTCAGGTTGGCGGCCGTGTTCTTGCGCAGTGCCTGAATATCCAAGCTTTGGGTGCTGCTTCGTAGCACTCAAAACATCGCACGGTCTTCTCCCCAAGTAGTTGGGTGTGTTCTAAGATAGTAAGTGACGTGGCGAGAAAATCGCACGCTTGATAGGAGTTGAGTTATGCCAGGTAGAATGCTCGGTGGGCGTTACCAGGTTCAAGACAAAATTGGTACCGGTGGAATGGCCACCGTTTACCGCGGACAGGACCAGGTTCTTGGTCGTACTGTTGCCATCAAGATGATGCTGCCTCAGTACGCAAATGACCCGTCCTTTGCTGCCCGTTTTAAGCAGGAAGCTCAGGCTGCAGCAGCACTCTCCAGTCCATATATTGTCTCGGTCTATGACTGGGGCAAGGACGGCGAGTCCTACTACATTGTCATGGAGTATCTGCGCGGTACAGACCTTAAGAGCGGCATCCGCAAGCATGGAGCCCTTGATTCCCGTAAGGTGGCTCAGATTGGCTCTCAGATTGCTCAGGCGCTGTCTGTAGCACACCGTCACGACATCATTCACCGTGACATCAAACCACAGAACATCATGGTCCAGCCAGATGGCAACATCAAGGTCATGGACTTTGGTATTGCTCGCGCAAAGAACAGCAGTCTAACCACCGATAACTCTGTTCTTGGCACCGCTCATTACGTTTCTCCAGAGCAAAGTACCGGCAAGCCTTTGGGACCAACCACCGATATCTATTCCCTGGGTATTGTCATGTACGAGGCTGCTACTGGTCGCGTACCTTTTGCTGGCGACGATGCTATTAGCGTTGCTATGAAGCAGGTCAACGAGGCTCCTCAGCCACCATCGCTGATCAACCCTAACGTTGACCCTGCTCTTGAGGCAATCATTCTTCGTTGCATGGAGAAAAACCCAGCTGACCGCTATCAGAGCGCTGACGAGCTTGCTCGTGCGCTGCGCGATTTCATTGCTGGCCGCGCCACTATTCCAAGCAACACCACCGTAAGCCCCCGCATTGTGACGCCACCTCAGCCAACTTCCAGGTTGGATCGTCGCGGCATCGACGGTTCCAACACCTACATTACGCGCGGTGGCGACACTGGTCGCTTGAACCGCGTCCATTCTCGTGAAGAGGCCGATGAACTGGACAAGCGCGAGAATAAGCGTCACAAGCGCAACGTTATTCTCGGCGTTTTAGGCGCTTTGGTTGTCCTGGCTCTTGCCGGCTTTGCTATTGCGCAGATGCTCGGCAACTCCTCCCAGCAGTATCTGGTTCCACAGTTTGTTGGTCAGACAAAAGACCAGGCAACTCAGGCACTAAATGCGTCTGGTAGCCACTTTAAGCTGGGAACTGTTACAGAAAGCTACAGCGATTCTGCTCCAGAAGGCCAGGTCATCGACCAAACACCAAGCGCTAACAGGCAGGCTCCTGAGGGAACCGCGGTTAACCTTGTCATTTCTAAGGGAGCTAAACCTGCTGCCGCAGTTAAAGTACCTGATCTTACCAACAAGAGTCCATCAGAGGCTGAGTCTGCTCTTGCTGCCGTTGGCCTCAAAGCAAGAAATGGTGACTCGGTTGAGTCGGACGACGTAACCGTTGGTTATGTTGCAACACAAGAACCAGCCGCAGGTAGCGATGCTAAGGCTGGTGACACTATCACCTATCACCTGTCTTCGGGCAAGGGTAAGACAGATGTTCCAGACGTCACTGAAATGACTGCCGAGCGTGCGTCCGATGTCTTGAAAGATTCAGGCTTCAAGGTAGACACTCAGCAGCAACCTTCGTCAAGCGTTCCAGAGGGCCGCGTCATCTCTCAGTCTCCGGCTAATGGCAAGGCAGATAAGGGATCTACGGTAACCATCGTTGTTTCTTCTGGCGCTCAGAGCGGTTCTGTTCCAAACGTTGTTGGTAAGGACTTTGAAACTGCCCAGTCCACGCTGGAGAACGCGGGCTTCCAGGTCAACACGGTTTGGGTCTATGACGACAACGTTGCAACCGGAAACGTAATTGGCCAGACGCCATCAAGTGCTGCAGCTGGCGCTACTATCACCATCCGCGTCTCTAGCGGACCTCGCCCATCAGCGTAATCGCTGCGGCGTGCAATGTGCGGCTCCAAGCGCGCAATGAGCACAACTAGTACGTTCAAGCCCTGCAACCGTGTTTGGTTGCAGGGCTTTTTGCTGTAGGAAAAATGGTTGAACACACCTATGACAGATAATCTGTCAAAAAGACGTATACATTACACTGAAAATACCTCAAACGTGCAGATTATCTTCATTAGGTGTGTAATATGCCCGCAATTGTGCAGAATATCTGTCATAGGTGTGTTCTCTAGAAGCGGAATTTACCTATAGTTAGATTTTTTATATTTCTCTATTCATTTTCCAGCATATTAGATGAAGTTTATGCATAGAGATGCATATCGGGTAGTGAGGCCGTCTGGCGTCCAGCTTTCTTGGTCAGAAGTACGGCGATTCCCCAGCGAGACCTGCCAAAACCGCACTATTTTGCATGCCGAGCTCGAGGCTTGACGCTAACTCGCTGCAGCAAAGAAAAACCGGCAGCGCAAAGCTGCCGGTTTAAAATCAATGGTGCCCCCGGGCCGATTCGAACGGCCGACACCCGCTTTAGGAGAGCGGTGCTCTATCCCCTGAGCTACGAAGGCATGTGGGATATTCTACTCACGTAGGCTCGCATACGCAAATCTCGCCAACGCTTGCGGCGCCGGCAGCAGCGCGATGCTGCTACTTGCGACGAGCCTTGCGCTCAGCCCTCTTTCTGTCGTACTCAGCCTGACGCTCGAGGTAGAAATCGTTGAGCTTCTTGTCGGTCATGCCAGCAACCTTAGCCTCGATCTTCTTGCGAAGAGGACGCATCTTAAAGAAGCTGTAGACAACCGAACCAAAGATGCAGAAGTAAGCAAAGACCAGCATAATGGCAGAAATCATACCAACGCCGGTGTTCAGATCCCTGGACTCAGGAACCATATACGAAAGCACCAGTGTAATGATGGTTGCAACAAAACCAAGGCCCAGGAAGACCCACCAAACGCGCTCGGCACGATGATAGTCTGGATCCGCGCGCAGCATAGCCTCAAATCCGCGGCTACGAATATCCTCGCGCTCGCGCTGGCGAGCACGTGCAGCACGCTTCTCCTCTTTGCTCTTTGGAGCACTGGAGCCAGAGCCGGAGCCACTTACGCGTACAGACGCAGCTGCCTCTCGTACTGGTTTAGCAGTAGCAGCAGATTTGCGACCAAAAGCGGAATACGAAGGACGCTCAGTCTCCTCGGAGGTTTCTTTCTTTGAAAGGCTTGCGGTAGCCTCACGCGCTTCTTTGGTTGCGCCTGTAATGGTGTCACGCAGTGACATTGGTCTCCTTCAGTGGTACAAACTCAGTTCCCGTAATAATCTGGAATGCCGTACGATAACGCTCGGACGTGCCCTCAATAACCTCTTCTGGAAGATGAGGTGGCTCTCCTTGCATGTCCCAGTGGGCTTTCAGCCAATCGCGTACATACTGTTTGTCGTAGCTTGGCTGAACGTGTCCCTCAGAATAACCCTCAGCAGGCCAGAAACGGCTCGAATCGGGTGTAAGGCACTCATCAATAAGTGTAAGTTTTCCGTCGATAAAACCAAACTCAAATTTGGTATCCGCAATAATAATTCCACGAGTTGCAGCATATTCCGCGGCGGCCTTATAAATTGCAAGCGAAGCTTCCTTCAGCTGAGTAGCAACATCTTCGCCAACAATCTCGCAGCAACGCTCAAACGAGATATTCTCGTCATGATCGCCAAGCTCAGCCTTAGTGGAAGGGGTAAAGATTGGCTCAGGAATCTTTGAGGCCTCGGTCAAACCGTCAGGCAGCTTAATGCCGCAGACGGTGCCGTCCTGGTCGTAAGTCTTCTTACCAGAACCAGTAAGGTAACCACGGACGATGCACTCAATTGGCACAGTCTGTGCTTTCTTTACCAGCATAGCGCGGCCAGCAAGGTACTCAGTGTAATCTGCAAACTGCTCAGGAGTCTGATCTGGCAGAACAGAAATCATGTGGTTAGGCAGAAGATCCTTGAAGCGATTGAACCAAAATGCGCTAATACGCGTCAGAATTTCTCCCTTAAAAGGAATCTCATCAGGGAGGATAAAGTCAAAAGCACTAATGCGATCGCTCGCAACCATCAAAAGTTTGTCGCCACAATCGTAGATATCGCGGACCTTACCGTGCGAATCGGGACGAAGCTCAGCTCCAGCCACAATGACCTCACTTCTGCGCAAAGCGCGTTGTATTGCAGGACTTTTGATTGTACGGCAAAATGCCCAAAAATCGGCCTACAACAACGTTTCTGTAACAGAGATATTATTTTGGGTAAGCACCGGAAGATGCAGTGAGAAGGTCGTGCCTTTTCCAAGCTCGGATTCTACCGAGATGGTGCCGTTGTGACGGTCCATAATCTCTTTTGTGATTGCCAGGCCTACGCCAAGGCCGCCTGAGGCACGCTCACGACTCTCTTCTGCGCGCCAGAATCGCGAGAAGGTCTGTGGAATGTCCTCAGGAGCAATTCCCATGCCGTCATCAGACACGGAAATAACCGCATCGGTATCGTCAATTGAAACGGTTATGACAACATGACCACCGTCATCGGTGTAGCGGATGGCGTTGCTCAGCAAATTAGTCAGAGCTTCTCGGATCAAGTCCGAATCAATATCAACAAAACAGTTGCCCTCGGGCGTCATATCCACAAAGGTTAGCGTGCGATTATTCTCCTTGAAAAGCGTCTCTTGCACAGCAACAATACTTGCCACCATTGCCACCACATTAACGCTTTCTGGGTTGAACTTTGTCTTTCCGTTCTCAAGCCTTGAAAGGTGGAGCATGGCATCTACCAGGCGAGAAAGACGTCTACTCTCAGACACAATGTTTTCCAGGCGCTCTTCATCTGCAGGCAAGATGCCATCTTGAATTGCTTCGACGGTAGCCATAATTGCCATGAGTGGAGTTCTGAGTTCGTGCGCAACATCGCTGGTCAAACGGCGTTCAAGCTTAATGTCTCTTTCGAGTGAAGACGCCATGTCATCAAAGGTTTCTCCCAGGCGCCCCAGTTCATTCTCGCCACGGATACCTGAACGAGCTGCAAGATTGCCGCTTCTAATCTGAACAGCCGTCTCGGTAATGCGACGCATAGGCTTGGTAAGCGAGCGCGAAGCCAAAATGCCAATCAATCCAGACAGTGAGATTGCAATAGCTGCAGCAAGACTGATTGCCTGGTAGGAGCCATTACGGAATGCAATATCTCGCTGGGTCAAGAACGGCTCAGAACCAAACGTCCAGATTCTGATGCTGCCTACAGCTTCTCCTTGCAAGTTTTGAACAACTGCATACACCACAGCGTCGCCTGTCTGAGGACCAGAGAGCGAACTGTTCACACCAGGTCGACGTGCGTTTGGCGCCGAGTCGTCATACAGCACCACGCCAGAAACGTCTAAAACCTGGATGCCAATATCGGGATTAGACGATGAGGCTTGGCGCGCAATAGACAGTACGTCAGCGTTCCAGCCGTCTGCACGCGCGTATGCTTGAGACATGTTAAGCGCGGTATTATCAACGGTATTCTGCAAGTTCTCCCTGGTATAAGCAGTAAAACGGTTTTCCCAGACAATACCTAAAACAGAAATAAGCACCAATACTGTCATGACGGCAGTCAGCGCAAAGAACGCCGCCATACGGGTGGTAAAGCTTTGAGTGCCAACGGGATCGGGCTTAATAGTTTTATAAGAACCCTCAGTTTCCGGAGGGTTCTTAAGAGAATTTGAGTGATGTTTCTTGAAGAGCGCCAAAGCTCTAAAGCTTAGGACTCGTGGCTAGCGTTGCCAGCCTCAAAGCGATAGCCAACACCGTGAACGGTGAACAGCCAGCGAGGATTACGAGGATCATCGCCGAGCTTTGCGCGCAAGTTCTTGACATGCGAATCAATAGTGCGCTCATAGCCCTCAAAATCATAACCCAGGACCTTCTCGACAAGCTCCATACGTGTGTACACGCGGCCAGGATAGCGAGCAAGGGTGGTGAGCAGCTTAAACTCTGAAGCGGTCAGATCAACTTCCTCGTTGTTGATGAGAATCTTGTGACCAGAAATATCAATAGTAAGAGTACCGTAATCAAGCACGTCAACAGCAGTGTCTGGCTCAGAGTACGTGCGACGGAACAGCGCGCGAACACGAGCCACCAGCTCACGTGGCGAGAAAGGCTTAACAAGATAGTCATCAGCACCAAGCTCAAGACCAATAATCCTGTCTTCTACTTCACCTTTTGCGGTAAGCATAATGATAGGCACGTTAGAGGTATCTCTAATTGCACGGCAAACGCGCTCTCCAGAAAGTTTTGGGAGCATAAGATCGAGAATTACCAGGTCAAATGCATGCTTTTCAAACTCTTCAACTGCACTTTGACCGTCGCCAACGCCCTTAACAACGTAATTTTCGCGCTCAAGATATGCTGAGACGGCGTCACGGATGACTTTCTCATCTTCGACAATCAGAATTTTCTTCTCGTCGGAAGCCATTGTCTCCCCTTTTCTTTTGCCCTGCATGTATGTGCGTATGGCACATTACGATTATTCATTAATTATTTGTATTCATTCTATCTCTATACCTACAAATAATCTACAAAGAAAAAACACGAACTGTCACAGAAGCCGGATATCCGCTGGTGGGATCCTTAACAGTTGAGTAGGTTACAAAAGAATCACAGTTGCCTTCTCGAGCAGGAAACTCTCCGTAATCAACGCTTCTATCCATTGAATAGAGCCAGTTTGCCGTTTGATTTTGCGTATCAACAAGCACGTAAGAGGCGCGGCTCTTAATTATGTAAAGGCTACCTTTACCTGCCGATATTGCATTAGGTTCACGCTCTATGACGTAAGGATTTTCGCCTGAAGCAGGCAGGATATATGTTCCCATCTTGCCCAACAGACCGCCCGAGTCATAACTTGCTTCAACTGACACAATAAACTTGTCGTCTACGCGACTTGCTGCAAAAGGTTTGACAGATTGAGGCATAACAAGCTGGTCAACCTTGGTTTTAAGGTTGTCTCCCAGCAGGTATGCTGTAACGCCATAGTAGGTGCCTTCGGAGGCGCGAACTCGAGGAGTGAGGGTAACTACTCCCTTTGAGATAGACGGTGCAGTAGCAAATCTACCTGGAGATTCAACGGCGTCCGTTCCCTCAGAATCCCCCACACGCCACACGTAGCAGTGCGAAGATTCACGGGTTTTCTCGCCAGAAGAAGCTGGTTGGACTAGCCAAACCACCTTATCGTCTCCGCAGGCAAACGGAGCCGGATCCCAGTTTTTATCGGCCTTGTAGAGAACCTTTGCATCTCCAGTAAGCTTGCCGTCAGAAAATGGTGCGGCAAGAAGCTCCCAGTCAAAGGTTGTGGTGTCCACCTCAACCCATGCATAAACGGAGTCGGAGCAGCGAACGTCGTAAATTACGGCGGTGGTATTGTTCATCTGAGCCGCAGGAACAACGTCAACAACCTGGCCAGACGTCAGCGAAAGAGCAGAGCCCTTTACCATTGGCGTAGCAGATGCGCCGGCCGTGGTGACGGGAATCCAATTTCCATCGGCTGGATGCAGCACGCTTCCCAGAGGAAGGCTCCAGGTCTGGCTAGGTTGGGCAGAATACTCCGTCGAGCTATATGAGTCCAGCACATTTGTGCCAGAAGACTCGTCAAGTACCAGCGGTTTTCCTGCATCTCCCGAGCCTTCTTGATGAGAGCAGCCAGCCGCGATGCTAATTGCACCCGCAACTACGACACCTGCCGCTCCCGTCTTAAAGAAGTTTCGACGAGAAATGTTCCCAAACAGTGACACGATTTAGTCCAATTCAAGATGCTCAAGACGGTCAAACAAAACGTTTGAACGGGTAAGGAATGCGCGAGGATCAAAGATTTTCTCAAGCTCCTCATGGCTCAGCGTACAAGCTGGATCTGCCTCAAGAAGCTCCTGGTAGGATGGTCCTTCCTTGCACTGCTGAATATCTGTCCAAACCTTCATAGCGTTAGACTGGACAATCTTGTATGCCTCTTCGCGAGTAATACCAGTGTTGACCAGGGCAAGAAGAACCTTTGACGAGAAGAGCATGCCACGGGTCTTATTGAGGTTGGCCATCATCTGCTCTGGATACAGGACCATGCCATCAAGCAGGAACTCAAGCTTTGACAGCATGTGGTCAAGAGCAATAAAGCTATCTGCCTGAGCAACACGCTCAGCAGAAGAGTGGCTGATGTCACGCTCGTGCCAAAGTGCAACGTTATCAAAGGCAACCTGTGCGTTTGCCTTAACTACGCGGGACAAACCACAGATTTTCTCGGCAGTAATAGGATTGCGCTTGTGAGGCATAGCGGAAGAGCCCTTCTGGCCCTTGCGGAATGGCTCTTCAGCCTCGAGGGTATCGGTCTTCTGCAGTGCTCGCATCTCAGTTGCAACGCGCTCGCAGGTAGCGGCAACGGTTGCCAGAACACCAGCAAGGTACGCGTGGTGGTCGCGAGAAATTACCTGAGTTGAAAGTGGGTCGTGAACAAGACCGAGTTTCTCGCAAACGTACTCCTCAACAAAAGGATCAATGGAAGAGTACGTTCCAACAGCGCCAGAAATAGCACCATAGGCAACGTTTTTGCGAGCGTCCTTGAGACGGTCAAGATCGCGCTTGAACTCCCAGGCCCAGCTACCAAACTTCATGCCAAAAGTCATAGGCTCGGCGTGAATGCCGTGAGTGCGGCCGACGCACAGAGTGTCGCGCTCCTCAAAAGCACGACGCTTGCAGATAGCAGCGCAGCGACGAACTGCAGCAATAAGCAGGTCACATGCCTGAGTGAGCTGGTAGCAAAGAGCGGTATCGCCCAAGTCTGTTGAGGTCATGCCATAGTGAACCCAGCGGCTTGGCTTGAGCTCACCCTCTGGAACCTCTGCGTCGATATAGGAGCCCATGTTGGTCAGAAAAGCAATGACATCGTGGTTGGTAACAGCCTCAATCTCGTCTACCTCAGCGCGGTTAAACGCTGCATGCTCGCGAATCCAAACTGCCTCTTCGCGAGAAATACCAATAACACCAAGCTCAGCCTGCGCTTCGCATGCAAGGACTTCAATCTCCTGCCAAACGGCGTACTTGTTCTCCAAAGAAAAGATGTGGCCCATTTCTTTGCCGGTGTAGCGATCTACCACGATGAGACTCCTTCTGCTCGTAAAAGAAAAGGTCGAGTACCACTATGGTACCCGACCTTTGAATTACCTGGTGGGCCGTTAGGGGTTCGAACCCTAGACCTTGGGATTAAAAGTCCCCTGCTCTACCAACTGAGCTAACGGCCCATTATCGGGCGTGGCAATTTTACCACGCAACTAGGATAGTGTAGCAGTTTACTCCCATGCCCATTGTCCATTTACGAAAATTGGTGTTTCTTTTCCATCGGCAGAAATTCCCCAAATGTTCAAATCGTCTGCACCAATCATAAAATCGACATGTGTTGTGCTCTGATTGACGCCATGAGCCAAGAGTTTATCAGGGTTCATCTCAAGACCACCCTCTAGGCACTCTGGGAAGCCCATTCCAAGCGCTAAGTGGCAGCTAGCGTTCTCGTCATATAGCGTGTCGTAGAACAAAATACCGCTCTGGCGAATAGGGGTATTCTTGGAGATAAGTGCACATTCTCCCAGGTACTTGCCACCTTTTTGAGAAACAATAGAGGTCAGAACGTCCTTGCCCTGTTCAGCGCCGTAGTCGACAACCTCACCGTCTTTGAAGGTAAACCAGAAGTTCTTAACAATCTGTCCAGCATGAATCAGCGGCAGCGCAGAGTGAACAGTGCCGTTTACCTTGCGATAATTTGGCGTGGTAAAGACTTCCTCAGTAGGAATGTTAGGGAAAAACAATGTTCCATCCTGAGTCTTGCCAGCGCCGCCCTCCCAAAGATGTCCTGGATTCATGCCAATAGTCAGGTTAGTTCCATTTGAAGACTCATAACGAAGCTCTTCAAACTGGTGAGAGTTCATGAAGCGCTTGGTCTTCTCAAACGTTGCATTGTGGGTCTCCCAAGCACTCTGAGGATCTTCTCCACTTGCATGAGCAACGTCCAAAATTGCAATCCAAAGCCTGTAGATTGCCTCAGCTTCAGAGAGCTCTGGGAAAATTACCTTTGCCCATTCAGCTGCAGGAACACCAGCAATACACCAAACGTTTTTACCAAAGTCCATGCCATTTCTAAAGACGTCGCACTCCAGGTTTCTTGCACGAGAAACAGCAGCGGGCTTTTCTGGATCAATGCCCTTTAGACCATTTGGATCATCAGACGAGAGGAACAAAAATGCTGCACCCTGCTCTGCGAGGGAGTTAAGCTGCTCAATCTTCCAGCTTGGAGTTTTAGAAAGACGAGCTAGATCTACGTTTTCGTACATGATTCTTGAAGACTCTTGATCGCCCCAAATAACCGTGACAAATTCTGCACCAGCTGCATAAGCTGCGCGCTGAACTCTACGGGCAAAATCGGCAATCTCAATTGAAGCGTTAATTACCAGCTGACTTCCCTCAGAAATTGCGCATCCCTTCTTCACAAGAAGCTCAGCGTATTTATCAATCTGATCAGACAGCGCATCAAGGGCAATCTTTACCTCTTGGTCTGTCATAGGAATTTGTGCCATGTTGTTCCCTTCAACCATCAATCCGCGTAATTCAAGAAATTAAGAGCAAACGTTTTGGCGATAAATCCAAAGTATTTCCGTTCCACTTCTACCCGAACAGCCTTCTTCACAACGCCAAATTTCAATCTTGTCCATAAAAAGAGCCCCGAAGGGCTCTTGTATGTCATTGGAGCGGGCAACGGGATTCGAACCCGCGGATGATGGCTTGGGAAGCCATTGCCTTACCACTTGGCGATGCCCGCAATTGTGTAGATTTTATCACAGTATTTTTTGCCTTTTAATTGCTTGCTCGGCAACTAGATAAAAGTTTGATGCGTTGTTTTCTGCCTAGCTGCTTGTATACAACAAAAATGCGCCTACACAAATTTTCTTTGTCAGAAATTGGACAAGTGCTGGTCAGAATAGGCGCAAAATCACTCTTTAGCATGCTCTCCAACGAAAGGAGCGCTATGCAAAAGTACTTTTGGCGAGAAACCCCCGCACACCACTATCCCACCTCTTATAGACGCCTACTCTCCACCCGACAACTCCACCTTCCTCGGGCAAAGCTGCTTGGCGGAGACCCCGTCATGCCAAGCAGCTTTCCTTCCATAGGGCATGCAGGTCTACGGTCGCGTCTAGCAGATAGGTTTTCTCGCAAACCTGAGGCTCCCCCATAAAGAAAAAGACCGGTGAACACCGGTCTTAAAGAGAGCTGTTTTGTTGCAATGCAATTAGTTTACGCTGTGATGAAGCGCTGGATTCTTAGCTAGGCACTCATTACAAATACCTGTAAAGCACAAGGCATAAGAGTCAATCTCGCCACAAGAGTCCTTGGTGAGGCTGGTAAGATCCCTTAGAACTGGTCCATCAACATCAAAGACACGGCCGCACTCATGACATTGGAAGTGGGCATGCTCAGTTGTAGTTGGATCAAAACGAGAGATGTTATCACCAGTATTAACAACCTGAAGCTCACCTGCGTCAACAAGCTGCATAAGGTTGCGGTAAACGGTTCCAAGAGAGATATTTGGTAACTCCTCTCTTACTGCCGCATACACGCTATCTGCTGTTGGATGGTCATGGCGACCTTCCATATACGTACGAATTGCCTCACGTTGCTTACTGTAACGCACGATAACCTCATTAATTAGTAAGTGTTACTGATTACAGAATACGTTAACACTAATTGTCTATATGTTGCAACAAAAGCTCTTATTTATGCATTTCAAAAATCTCATCATACGCAATCTACCTCTGATTTTTCAGTTTGGAGGCACGCATGTTTATCACAAAATCCTCAAAACCTAAGGAAGAAAGAACTGCGCGGAGGCGCCCCTTTGCTTCTGCCTTTCACTTTTGGTTTATCCCTCTGTTGATTGGAGCTCTTCTCCTTAGTCATTTTTTCCTAAAGCCTGCTCATAGACTTGCTTTTGCACAAGAGCCCTCTTTTACTGTTGCACAAAGAGAAGATTTTCCTGGTGGACAACAAATTCCTATGTGGACCGCTAGTGACGGTACGTATCTTTACTGTGGAGATGAGTTCAATCACTATGGTGCCTGGCCAGGAGCAACTGGAAGTATAATCGACCCGCAGTCTTATACAAAACTCACCTCAGCTAACGGTGCTCGCGGTGGAACGTATACCGCTGAGCAGCTTAGAGCTATTGACTACATCATTTATCACGGGGCTACTGCGTCCCAAGAAAAAGACGTATATGGATATACAGGCTGGAAGGCGCGCGCCATCACGCAGTTTGCGCTGTGGGCGGTTATGCGCGGAGAAGCTCATGCTCTTGCGGTGAGTGTTCCTCAGGCAGAGCTTCATCAACCTATTGAGCAGTTCTATTCCGATGCTATGAGCTATGCTCAGACCAACGTCAGCGGTCCAGAAAACGGAGTTGCAAAGCTGTTTGTACCCACGGGAGACAAACAAGTTCTGTTTTTCTTTGGGCAACAATCTGGCTCTCTCAAAATCACCAAAGGCTCCCTATTACCCGATGTCACTTCAAATAACGAGCACTACTCCCTAGAAGGCGCTGTTTACGGAGTGTATTCCGATGAGGGTTGCACCAATCTTCTTGGCAGCCTCACTCTTGACGAATCTGGGTCTGCAACACTCGATGAGCTTCCTGTTGAAACGGTATACGTAAAAGAAACCACTGCACCAAAGGGCTTTCTTCTAGACTCTACGGTCCACACCGTGGAGATAAAAAACCAGGAAGAGGAAGCTCTTACGGTTACTGACACTCCTATCGGAGACTTTAATCTACGCATTTCAAAACAAGACTTTGACCACAGCACCAGCCTCAGCGAAGGCAATCATTCCGAGCAACAAAGTGCTTCTCCCCAAGGAAACGCAACACTGCAAGGTGCGCTTTTTAAGGTGACCTATAGCGGCTCCTCTGAAACAACACTTAGAACATGGGTTTTCTCGACAGATGCTCACGGTTTTGTTTCTTTTGATGCAGACCATAAGGTTTCTGGAGATGACCTTTTTACTCTTGGCGAGAAATCCTGGCTTCCTCTGGGGTATTACCAAATTGAAGAAATTCAAGCACCTGAAGGTTATAAACTTCCAGAACATTCGCTTCAAACTTGGAAGCTATCAAGCCAAGACGGAAATCTATTCTGGACAAATATCTCTAGCGGAAAAGTAAATCCTTCCTCTGGACACCTCTTCATCTTTAAAGACGAGGTAATAAAAGGAAGTCTTAAGATTAAGAAAATTGGACACACTTCTCTAAATTCATCCGATGGTTATTCTGAAGCAGAAGAAATGCCAAGTTTAAAGGGTGCCAAAATCGAACTTACTAATAACTCCACTCAGCCTATTTTCTACCAAGGCAACTGGATTGCCCCGCACGAAGTTGTCACCACAGTAGAAACAGACGATTCTGGAGAGGCTGCTGTTAAAGACCTTCCTTTTGGCTCCTACTCGCTTAAAGAGGTGCTGGCTCCAGCAGGTTACTCTCTCAACAAAGAATGGAACCCTACGGTTACCCTTACTTCTGAAGAGACTATAGAGGCTCCCGAGCTTATTGATGAAAGAATTTCTTTACAGACGATGCTTGTGGATGCTGCTGGATCGAAAAATCCTGAGTATGCCGAGAAACTCAATCTAGTTGACCACATTAAATACGAAGGTCTTACCCCAGGAGAAGAGTACGAAATTACCGGAGAGCTCTATGAAACAAAGCAGCTCCAAGAAGGTACAGCAGAGCCCATCGCTCGCGGAACTGTCCGCTTCAAAGCTCCTACCTCATCAGGAGAAGCTGCGGTTCCTTTTTCTGTAAGGACTGCTTCACTTGAAGGTAAAGAAGTTACTGCCTACGAAACAATCTCAAAAGATGGTGAGAAAGTTGCTTCGCACACCGACAGTCACTCTAAAGCACAAACTATTCGTGTAACCCCTAAGCCTCATCTTCCTGGAACAGCAGATAATGCCTATGCAGTTCCCCTTTTACTCGCCCTAGCAGGATCGGTACTCATTGGATGTGTCCACTTATTTGCAGCAAAAATAAGGCGCTCTTTTTAGTTATGCAATCCTGCCTTTACGCTAAAAAGAAAGGGCAGAAATCTCTGCCCTTTCTTGAAAACTTGCTCTAGCTAGTAACTTGTTCGTTTATGAGCGTCTAATAAGCTCAGTAACAAGAGCTGCTGCGTCAGCGCACTGACCAGCGTTGACATTCTCGCGAACATCAGCGGCGGTACGGCTGAGTGCAGGAAGTCCATCCTCGTTTAAGCCCATTAAGGTAACGGAACGAACTGAATTCTGCATTGCAGGAGTTGCGTCAGTGGTCTCCCAATCAAATGCGCTCTGCTCAACACCAATATGAAGATCAGTTGCAATAGTAGAAAGGAGTCGAGTCATTCTACGGTCAGCACGGCGAACGTTGCCAATTCCCTCGTTCTTAAGAATGGAGAGTGAACCAGCACCAACGCAGTCAAGGTTAATCAGGAAAGCACCGCGAATATCAGTTCTGTGCTTTGAGAGGAACTCTCTCATGCCTGCGTGATCAAAGTCAGATGCTCCAAGCGCAACAAACCAAATGTCATGTGCAATGAGTTCGTCATCAGAAAGAGACAGAACGGCGTTACGAAGATCATCCTCAGAAATAGCAGCTGCATCCTCAGAGTCGGTCTCTTCACGATTCTCAGCAGATGGAGCTGCGCCACCCTTCCAGTCATCCGATGGACCATCGTTGCGACCGAAGAGTCTAAAGGAGCGACGCTTTGCCTCAGGAGTCTTTGCGTCTTGCGCCTCTGTTAGGCCCTCATCGGCTGAAATGGTATCGAATGGACTCTCTGCATCCTCTGCCTCTGGAGTTGGTGTAGCTGTCTGAGCTGGGACATAGTGAGGAGCTGGCTCGGAAGATGGAGCCAGAGGATCAACGGCATCGCCAGAAGGATCAGGAAGATCAAAGAGGGACGCACAACGAGCAAAATCGTTCTTAGCATGGAGCTCATGTGTTGCATCAGGCTGTACCTGCGTTGCGTCTGCATCTGCGGACTCATGAACCTGCTTCATGGTTGCATTAAGCTCATCGTCAACAGAATCATAAGCAACGGTGTTGTCAGCAGCAGCATCCTCAGCCTGCTCGTCTTCTGTTGTTGCGTTTACGGCCTCTGCAACATCCTCAAGAGATGCAGTCTGGCTTGCACCAGTAGTGTCATAAGCAACGTAGCTTACTTCGCAGTCCTCAGGAAGAATGCCCAACGAGTTAAGGACTTCCTCACCGTGACGGACACCCTCTACCTCATCAGGCTCTGGGATAAGTGCGGCAGCATCTCCTGCAAAGTGATGAACAACCTCAGGACGATGACCGGTAGGACGGACATTCTCGAGAATACCAAGAAGAGCTGCAACTGAAGACTTGTTATTGTTTGCGCCAATAGTACAAGGTGCGAAACGCTCTGCAATAGTTGCGACAGAAAGAACAACAAGTGGAAGAGCTGCAAGAATACCAACAATCCAGAAAAGGACACGGACTGGATCAGGAAGGAAGCGAAGAATCTGAACAAATGTAGCAACAAACACTGCAACTACACACCAGCGCGCATACCTCTGTGCAAGTGGTACGTACTTTGCTACAGGAGACTCAACAAGGAAGTTTGTATGTGGAGAGTCATAGTGAGCAACGATGACGATTGGACGGTTGCCCTTTGCAACAAGCTCGCCAGTAGCCTCGTGCTTAGCAACAACGTTCTGGCTTCTGATGGAAGATCCAAATGAACCAAGAATGTCATTACCAAAGTACTTGAGGCACGTAAGTGCACCAAAGCCGACAACAAGCAGAACGCCAAAAGCAATAAGTGCTGCATTGCCAGTGCCTGCAAAAATAACGCCAATGAAGAGGAGGATTAAATAGATTGAATAACCAAGACTCTTAATAGACTTAGCATCAAATTCTTCAATGGTTGCCTCAAGCCCGTGAAGTTTCATTTCTTCAGCAATGGTTTGAGCAGCCTGAAGCTCCTCTTGGCTACCGGCAGGAGCAATATCAATTTGCTCGTCTAGATAGTCAACATAGTCATGTGTAATGGCCATACTGCGTCCTTCGTTGGCATGTCTTTTGACAGGTTTCATACATACGTCATTAGTATACGTCTTATATCGAAATATAGCGGTTAAAGTGTATTTTTACGTCCAAATTTAGAAATTCTGCACTAAATATCAAAAACTTTCGTATATGTTTAGAGAGATTTGAGTTCAGCTAGCAAAAAGCGGGAGGTGGATATGGCTCCAAACGATCAAACTCTAGGTAATAATGAACTAGGAGCCTGGAGGATTTTCTCGCTATTTATGCTGCTGCTTCAAAAGGGACCTTTGCCTTCGGCAGAGATTTATACGGCGATTTACTCGGATTTATCTACTGACTCTGCATTAAGAACGTTTTCAAGAGATCGCGCTGTTTTAAAACAACTCGGGTTTGCAATTACTGAGGTAAAAACAGGAAAAGAAAAGTCATTCTATCTTTCGGACTCAAATTTCTTTGATTCCTCGTACGACTTAAGTCCTGAAGATGCCAATCAACTGCTTGTTATCTGCAGCGCAGTTCTAACTGATACAACTTTTGTGTACCAAGAGAAATTGAGAAACGCGCTCTCTAAAATTGTGGGTAATTTTTATTCCTCGGACTCAGGCAAACCAGACAGCAAAAAACTCAGCGCTTCTTCCCAAAGCAAAGTCTTTCCTGTTCTATACGAATCACTCAGCTCTAAACAACTGGTAAACGTCACCTATACAAATTCACAGGACCAGATTAAACAAAAGCGTCTGGGCGTTCTGGACTTCTTTGTTTCACAGGGACTTCTGTACTTTGTGGGGCAAGATTTTTCGTCCGGTACTGAGAGCGCTTCAATCAAAACTTTTCGCATTGACCGTGTCTTAGATGCTGCAATTCTTAAAGATGAGCACTTCTCCATTCCGAAAGCTTTTAATTCAAATGACTACAACCTGCTTGATTTCCAGCTCGGATCGCAGGCTGGCACTCTTGTTGCATTTGTCCCCAAAAACATACTCGCTGCTTTTGAGCATTTCTCGCAAGGTCAAGGGGATGTTGAGCTCCTCTCCAATGGCGCTTTGTGGACCGTTGCTTACGCCCATGAAAACACTGCTTTATCTTGGATTCTTGCTCATGGATTGATTCCAAGGTCTCCAGAGTCTCTTCTCGCAAAATGGAAAGAGTCTTTAAGCGAGGTTGCCAATGGCCGTTAAAAACACCTCTTTTGGAAGAAAAAACATTTCTTCAGCCGTCTACAAACTCGTGTTGCTTGCCGCTGCATTTAGAGATTCTTTTGACGCGGTTGAGTTAAGTGCGGTCCAGTCACGCTTTGACATCTCCTCAGAAGAAGCTGCTATTCTGATGGAGCTCTTGCAGCTTACGGACGAGAATGGCTATCTTCCCCTTCCGCTTACTGGAGATCAAGACACTTTGACACTCGTTGGAGAGTCTCCCTTTAAAACTCGCAGGCTTGTCTTAACGGACAAAGAAACGTTAGCGCTTAAAGAGGCGTTTACAACACTTGCTTTGCCTCAAGAAAGTATATTTTGGAAACTTCTGAAGTCTCCATATACGGCAGACTCTTCGTCAAATGATACTTCAGCTCCGCTTGTCTCCAAAAGTCACTCTAAAGAAGTAAATACGTTCCTCACCTGCTCAAATGCAATTGCCGAGTCACAAATTATTTCATTTGAGTATCGTTCTGAGATGGCGTATGTGGAAACTCAAAGCAATAAAGAAGCTGTAATCAGCCAAAGAAATGTTCTTCCCTATCAATTGTCATACGGCGAGAACGGCTGGCTTATCGAGGGAATAGATTTAGACCTCGAGCAGCAAAGGGTCTTCAGAGTCAATCGCATGAGCCGCATTGAAGCCCGCTCCGCTTCATTGAAGCAGTTAAAACTTGCAGAAAACGTAAAAGAATCTTCTACGCAAGAAAAATCGCAGTTAGTAGAGCTTGTCTTCCTTGATAAAGGTGCGCTTACGCACTATTCGTGGCCAGGCCTCAAAACGATTGGTGGTCAGCGCAATGCAACGGAGATTAAAGCAACTATCCCCTATTACGGCGGAACATGGCTGCTACAACGGCTACTTGCCCTTAAAGGGAAAGTGGCAACCAAAGACCAGACCGTGACGCAAGCAATGCGTGCCTACGCTGCGTCTTTACTTGCTGAAGAAGAGCAGCTCTAAGCCAATCAGGTAATTACAGCACTGCTAAGCGTCGTGTTCTTCTCGCCACTTGGCAATTTGCTCGGAGATGTCCTTTGTCGAGACACGCTGGTAGTTCTTGTTAGGCAGCGATTTCAAGAACGAGCTGCCATATCGCTTGGACACAAGCCTGGAATCGGCAAGCACCAAAACGCCTTTGTCCTCAGCACTCCTGATAAGGCGACCAGCAGCCTGTTTGGTTGCAATTACCGCCTCTGGCAGAGAATAGCGCCACCACGCACGGTCTTCTCGCGCTTCACGCTCTTTGACCAGCGGTTCATTAGGGCTTGCAAACGGAAGCTTAGGGATTACCACGCACCTCAGCGTATCTCCCGCAGCGTCAAAGCCTTCCCAGAACGATTTAAGAGCAAACAGCGAGAGGTTCTTTTCGGCTAGGAACTTTTCGCGAACGCGTCGCGCGGAAGAAGATCGCTCCTGGCAGGCAAGGTTAAGACCATGCTCACTCAAGCGGGGTTCTAGCACTTCAAAGAGGCGCTCCATATCGCGTCTGTTAGTGAAGAGCGTCAGCACCGAGCCGCCCATCTGAACATGAACGTCGTACAGCAGCTTTTCCAGTGCGTCCAAGTAACCCGGATCAGTTGGCGCAGGCATATCCTCAGCCACAAAGACGCCCATATGGTTCTCGTAGTCAAAGCTTGACTCTAAGTGCAGGCTCTTGTGCTCAAAGGAGCCTCTATCCAGGCCAACAGCGTGCTCAAAATGCGAGAAATCATCACCAACGGCAATGGTCGCCGAGGTAAACACAACGGAATGCGTCTCCGGCAGCCACTTCTCTGCCAGCTCTGCTCCAATATCAAGCTTCTCGGCCACAAGAGCCTCAGAACCAATATCGCGTTTCAGTCGGGTTAGCTTGGCTGAATAGACGTAGCTCTTGTCCGTTCCCTCACAGATGAGCTTCAGTGAATCCAGAAGGGCGCTCAAGAACGCCCCAGCCTCACTCAAGTTACTTGCAAGGTTTGGCGCTGATGCGGCAAGTGCGTCGGTAGCTTTTCCTATTCGAAGAGCAGCTTCTTCAAGAGCAGAAAGGGCGATGGAAGCGGTCTCTAAGACTTCTTTCCATTCCTCTGTTTCTCTTACTTCATCGTTAATCCAAAGCTGAAGGGAGTTATAGCCACCATCACTTTTAGCCAACGGAGCTAGCTCATGCACAGTGGCCATAAGGTTGCCCATTGCTGCCATGGCTCGCTGAACTGCGGCGGCAGAGCGCGTGAGAAGACCGGTAAGCAGCGTAGAGTCCTCAAGGTTGGCAGCGCCCACCATAGCGGCGTGGATAGCGCCAGACTTGATGCCTCCAAGCAACTCAAAGCCGTTTCGCATCTCTTTGGCAGAAATTTCTACTGCCCACTGACGGCGAGCTTCGGCCTCAAAGCCATGAGCCTCGTCAATTACCCAATGCCTGATAGGAGGCAGAATTTTTCCGTCAGCGGCAACGTTTCTAAGCAACAGAGAATGGTTGGTCACCACGACATCTGAAGATCCAGCGCGTTTACGAGCTCCATGAACAAAGCACTCATGAGGGTAATATGGGCACTTGGAGCGCAGACACTCTGCGGCCTTGATAGTTACCATCTCACGTGGAACTGAGCGCCAACGGATACCCAGCGCATCCAAATCGCCATCAGCCGACTGGCATGCGTATGCATAAATCACAGCAATTGCGGTCAGCATATCTGAAGCAACACTGTTGCTCGAGCGACCTTCTTGGTCGATGAGCGTCAGTGGAAGCTCCTCAAGAGCGGCCCTATCAACACGATGTAGGCACGGATAGTGCTCGTAACCCTTTAAGCTGCAAAAACTCAACCCGTTAGGAAGCGCCTTCGCAAGCGCTGGAAGGTCGTGTGCAACAAGCTGGTCGGTCAGTGCGTTTGTCTTTGTAGCAATACCTACCGTAACATCGTTTTTCTGCGCAAAGAGCACCTCAGGCAGCAGGTATGCAATTGACTTGCCAATGCCAGTTCCGGCTTCAAGCTCTCTATGCGAAGAAGTGACCAGCGCATTTCTGACCTCAACGGACATGCTTACTTGTTCGCTGCGCGTCTCAAATTTGTCGTACATCTGTGAAACAACGCCTGGCTTAGCAAATGCCCGATGAATCTCGTCCTTAGAAATCGGCAGCATAGCAGGCGTCTCTGGGTCATCCGCATCCCTTCTCGCCTTTGCTTTTATGTCGGCAACGAGCTGGCTACGAATGTCCTTGAGCGAGAAGAACGTGCCCGAAATCTCCGCGTCTGCAAGCTCGGCTCCCGTTGCGTCTTCTTTTGCAACACCGCGCTGAACAGCCTCTTCTTCTTTCATCTTCGACAAATACGAGAAGATCGGCCTAAATGTCCACTCCACTCCATCGTGCATTGACGCCAATTTGGCGAGAAGCCCGCGGGGCAGATTCATAAGTCCCAAAAGTAAGATGCGCCACATGCCGCAAAGGGCATCTACGTCGTCACTTGCACGGTGGGTAACCTTCATGGTGCCAAACGCTTCAGCCATGCTAGAAAGCTTGTGCGAAGAAAGCCTAGGTAGAGCTATGCGTGAAAGCGACAGCGTATCAATCCAGGTATCAGAGACCGAAGTTCCACCAGGTACCCGTTCAATAAACGTGCGGTCAAAGGTAGCGTTATGTGCCAGAACTGGAAGTCCGCCAACAAACTCTGCAAGGGCAGCAACAGCTTCTTTTGCGCCTGGTGCGCCTTTAACATCTTCGTCAGTAATTGAGGTTAGCGCAGTAATTTCTTCGGGAATTGAGCACCCCGGGTCAACAAACGTCTGAAAGCGCTCCACAATCTCTCTTCCGCTCAATTTAGCAGCAGAAATCTCAATAAGAGAGCATTTCTTAAAGGATAGACCTGTTGTTTCGGTATCCAAAACAACAATGTCGTCCTCTAAGACATCAAACGACTCATGCTCCGCCCTCTCTGCAAGCTCCAAATATTTTTTGAGAACTGCAGAGGGGGTACCGGGAAGAATGAGTTCTTCTAGTTTTTGCGTAGCGCTTTTAGTGCTGGTCATAACCTACAAATCTACTGACGATCCTCAAGCGCAAACTCAATAAAGCGAGTGCAGAGCTCAGGGAAATCAATGCCACCGGTACGAGCAGAATCTGGCAGCAAAGAACGTGCGGTCATACCAGGAATGGTATTTGTCTCAAGCACCACTGGAACGCCGTCCTCCGTAACAATAAAGTCACTACGAGAAACGCCACGGCAACCAAGTGCATTGTGAGCCTTAATTGCCAGCTCCTGAGCGCGTGCGTACACCGCAGGCTCAAGACGAGCAGGAATTACGTGGTGCAGGGATGCGGGCTCATATTTTGTCTTAATGCTGTAGAACTCATCGCCAGTAACAATCTCAACGATTGGGAGAGCAGTTGGGTTCTCATTACCAATAACAGGAACGGTAATCTCTGTTCCCGCTATGCTCTCTTCAATCAGAATGCGCTCACCCTGTTCACCGGCAAGTTCTAGTGCAGCGGGAAGCTCTTCTCGCGAAGTGACGCGTGTGACGCCATAACTTGAACCGTTGCCAGAAGGCTTTACAAACATAGGGAGACCGAGGTCCTCAATAAGCTTGTCTACCTGCTCATCTGTAAAGACGGTACCTGCAGGAACGTCAATTCCCTTAGGCGTTGGAACTCCTGCCTGCCTATACATAAGCTTTGACAGCTCTTTTTCAGTTCCCATAGCAGACGCGAGAACGCCAGAAAACGTGTAAGGAATGTGCAGAATCTCGAGAAGACCCTGGATGCAGCCATCCTCGCCAAAACGACCGTGCATAGCAACGTATACGACATCATAACCACCCTGAGCAAGGGTAACTACAAAGTCTTTTTCTGCAACATCAAGCAGGTCAACGCTGGTAAAGCCAGCCTCTTTGAGTGCTGCTGCACACTGCTTGCCAGACTCCATGGCAATCTCGTGTTCGTCTGACCAACCGCCTGAAACAACTGCTACATGAAGCTTTTTGAGCTCTTCACGTGTCATTTCCGCTCCTTCAGATAAGTCTCCCATAGGGTAAACTCTTGTAAACGTATTTCTTCTAAGATACCGCAGATAGCTTAGAAGAGTTGGAGAAGGACAAAAATGCAATCAAATAATACTCTTGACGGCACAAACACCACGGTTGACGGCACAAACACCTCCGCGCTCGATTCTCGTCCACAGAAAGCTGCCGCTAAATCTGACCTCAGAAGTCTTTCATCAGAACAAATCCTTGAACTGGTGACTTCCCTTAGCCAGCCAAAATTCCGTGCAAAGCAGATTGAGGAGTGGATCTGGTCTAAGGGCGCTACCTCTTTTGATCAGATGAGTAATCTTCCAAAAACGCTGCGAGAAGAACTATCTAAGCAGGTAACGCTTGCTGGTGCTGAACAAATTGTCCGCCAGGTCTCTGAAGACGGCAGCCGTAAATACCTGCTTCGCTACCCTGATGGCACCTCTGTCGAGTGCGTTGGCATGCCAACCGGCAATAAGCTCTCAGTCTGCGCTTCCACGCAGGCGGGCTGTGCCATGGGCTGCGCTTTCTGCGCTACGGGCGCCGCTGGCCTCACTCGTTCCCTTTCTGCAAGTGAAATCTACGAGCAGGTTATGCATGTCCGTGACGACTTTGACGCGCGTGTAACCAGTGTTGTTCTCATGGGCCAGGGCGAGCCTTTCATGAACTACGACGCTACTCTTGCAGCCATGAGACGCCTCAACTCCCCCGATGGAGCTGGTATTGGTGCTCGCCATATTACGGTGTCTACCTGCGGTGTTATTCCAATGATTAAGCGTTTTGCTTCTGAGCCAGAGCAATTCACGCTTGCCGTTTCGCTTCACTCCGCCGTTCAAAAGACACGCGATTCTCTTATGCCGGGAGTACGTAAGTACTCGCTCATTCACCTGTACGACATTATGGGTGAGTATGTCGATAAGACCGGTCGTCGTCCAACGTATGAATATGCGCTGATCAAAGGCGTTAACGATTCTGACAATGAGCTTGGAGCTTTGAGAGACTTCTGTCGAGGAACGCTCTGCCACGTTAACATCATTCAGCTTAACGAGATTGAGGGTTCTAAGTTCCATCCAACATCCCCTGCCCGCGCACAGGAGTTTGTAAACAGCCTCAACTCTGTTGGCGTTGAAGCAACCATCCGTCTTTCTCGTGGATCTGACATTGATGCTGCTTGTGGACAGCTCTTCCAGAAAAGAAACGCACGCTAAAGCGCTTATATAGACAGCGCTCATATAGATAGTTCCTACATAAAACTTATCATGCTTTTAAAGCAAAGAAGGGGCCCTCAGGGACCCCTTTCCTTTTAGTTCATAAGTAGAACATTTGTTCTACTGAATTGCTTTTAGCCATTCTTTTTCTACTCTCGCTTGATGAGAAAGAATGTTTTTCGCGCTTTTCCTATTTCCGCTACCTGAATAGTCATCAAGAATCGCATCGAGCGCTCTTCTCGATCTTCTCATTGCATGAAGAAAACTTCTCTGCGCCTCTTTAGTCAACAGAGCATGTTTAGCGAGAAAAGCTATTCCTAGTAATGAGACACTGGATATAATCACAAACTTTATCTTCATTATGCTTCTTTAACGTTTGAGAGTTTTTCTACTAGAGCAGCAAGTTCATCCTCGTCATTGAATTCGATTTCAATCTTATTCTTGCCGCGGATATTTCGTACTTTAACTGGGGTATCCAGAGCAATCCTTAATTGCCTTGCTGCGCGCTTATATGCCTGTGGGGTTGGCTGTCTCTTTGGTTTCTCAACATTTGTGACAGAAAATAGTGGAGCAAGATTTTCTGTCTGACGGACCGACAAGTTCTCTTCAACTACTTTCTGGGCTAGCTTAATCCTTCCTTCTTTTCCGCTTACAGAAAGAATTGCACGAGCATGTCCAGCACTAATACGTCCCTCCGCCATCAAGGTTTGAACTTCAGTTGGAAGGTCTAAAAGACGAAGCGTATTTGTGATTGCAGACCTAGACTTGGACAAAACCTTGGCTAAGTCGTCTTGGGTTAGGTTCTCTTGTTTGATTAACTGCTTATAACCTTGAGCCTCTTCAATTGGACTCAAGTCAGATCTTTGCAGATTCTCAATCAGGGCTAGCTTAAATACTTCCTCATCGGAAATTGCCTTAATTACAACAGGAACTTCCTCTAATTGTGCAAGCTTTGCAGCCTGAAAGCGTCTTTCGCCAGCAACAATCTCATAGTGATCGCCTTTCTCGCGAACAAGAAGCGGCTGGAGAATACCGTTTTGCTTAATAGAATCACTGAGTTCAGCGAGTTCAGCTTCATCAAAACGTTTACGAGGCTGATCTTTATTTGGCTTAATCTTCTTTAGTGGAAGTGTTGTAGCTTCTTTTTTATTACCGACCTCTGCATCTACCTCGCTAAAGAGAGAGTTGAGGCCCTTACCAAGTCCTGATTTTTTAACCACGACGATTCACTTCCTTTGCAAGTTTGTTGTATGCAAGTGCGCCCATACTTATTCGGGCATACATGGTTACCGGCAAACCATGACTTGGTGCTTCTGCGATTTTGACATTTCTTGGAATAAGCGTCTTAAATACTTTGTTACCAAAGTAATTTGAAACCTCAGTTACAACCTGCTTAGATAGGGAAGTTCTGCTATCAAACATGGTCATTACTACACCAAAGATATCAAGATCCGGATTGAGCTGTTTTTGAACCATCTTCATTGATTCAACGATCTTAGTTACACCCTCTAGTGCATAATATTCGCACTGAATTGGGATAAGAATGCTGTTTGCTGCGACTAAAGCATTAATTGTTAAAAGACCTAGTGATGGTGGGCAATCAATCAAAATGTAGTCAAAATAGTCTTTAACCTGGTCAATTGCCTGCTTTAATATGTTTTCTCTTGATTCCACGGAAACCAGTTCAATTTCTGCACCAGCAAGTTGAATAGTAGCAGGAGCAATAGTCACGTACTTTTGAACTGTTTGCTGCAATACCTCTTCGATTGGCGTTTCATTGAGAATTACGTCATAAATATCAGCTTCAAGTTCCTCTTTATCAATTCCAAAACCACTTGTCGCATTTCCTTGTGGATCAAAATCAATAATGAGAACTTTCTTCTTTGTTTCACCTAATGCAGCAGCAAGGTTAATTACGGTAGTTGATTTTCCAACTCCGCCTTTTTGATTAATTACTGCCAGAACTTTAGGATCTCTATCCTGAAATCCCCTCGAAAGGTCTTTGTAGCTCATTTATCCTCCGTTTGACCAAATTTATTTAATAATACAGAATGTTTCACGTGAAACATTCCACAATTACCCTCTTCTTGCAACAAACGGATTTGATTTAGCCATTCCAGTTTTTCTTGGTAATTTGACTTTGCTCTTTGCAACTTTTTTGTATAAAAGAATTTCTCGATGGCCAAGATTGTTTGGTAAGTCAAATGTTTCACGTGAAACATTTTCATACCCAAAAATTTTGGTTGCCTGAGAGGCGTCCTGCAGCTCTATCTCATCAACATTGGCCTTCATTACTATAAGAGTGCCCTGTGGGGCTAAGAAAGGCTCTGCGTACTCCAAAAGAATATTTGCCTTCGCAACAGCTCTAAATGTTACAAAATCAAACTTCTGTTTATAAGCATTTGGAATTTCTTCTGCACGAAGCTTCTCAGCCCTAACTCTCTCATTTAGACCAATCTCATCAATCATTGACTGAACCGCATTGATCTTTTTTCCAATAGAGTCAACCAATAGTGTTTTATTGTCACTCATGATTGCAAGAGGCAGTCCAGGAAAGCCGCCACCGGTACCAATATCAATATAGTTGTGAGTACCAGATAAAAACTCGTTACACACTTTGAGTGGTAACAAAGAATCAAGAATATGGAGCACTAGCGCGTCATCAACCGAAGTAATTCTTGTAAGGTTCAGATTCTTATTTATCTCAATTAGTAGTTCGATATGTTTCAGAAGCTGTCTTCTTAGGTGCTCTGTTGAATTAATTCCATAGTTAAGGAGAAGTTCCTTCAGTACATTCTCTTTTAAATTGTATAAGGACTTCTCTGATTCAGACATTGCTTCTCCTGTGACAAAACTTCTTGTAACAAGAAGAATTGTCACAAAAAAAGAGGAAGGCGTAAACCTTCCTCATCAAATTACTAAAGCTTGTTAGAAGTTCTTAGCTATTGATAGCAGTTACCACAACACGACGATATGGATCATCGCCCTCAGAGTGCGTAGTAACTTCAAGGTTGTCTCTCAGTGCGATGTGAATAATGCGGCGCTCATAGCCACTCATTGGAGCAAGAGAAACCTTACCGGTCTTCTTAGCACGAGCAGCAGCAGAGAGTGCCATCTCTTGAAGCTTATTGCGACGACGGCTCTTATAGCTTTCAACATCAACAGATACTGGATAGTGGAAGTGAAGCTTAGCGCTCATAAGAGAAGAGAGAACCATCTGAAGAGCCTCAAGTGTATTGCCGTGACGACCAATGAGAATTGCAAGATCACCGCCGGTTACGTCAAAAATAAGTTCGCCATCTTCACCGTCATACTCATCAATTGCACAACTATTCTCGCCAAAGAAGGAGAGAAGCTCCCTAAGATAGAAGACAGCGGTATCAGCAATCTTATTCATCTCAGCATCAGTAAGCTGAATTCCAGCTTCAAAATGCTCTCGAATTGAAGCAAACTCGTCTTGTGAATCAACGACAGGAGACTCATTAAGAGCGTTTGGCTCAGAAACGAAAGTCTCATCCTCCATGTCGTCCTCCAGTCAATATAAAAAGTTTAACTATTAATCTACGGTAACAAATTTTGTAAACAAAAGTTATTTTGTTCAAGCCCAGCTACTAAGCCTTTTTGTGAGGGCGTGGCTTCTTTTCTTTTCTCACCACGTCAACCTCGATTGGCTTATTAGCCATCTGAGCCTCAGCCTTGAGCTTCTCTTTTTCCATAATGCGCTTGGTAATAAGCTGCTGCTGAGCAAGCTGCCAAATACCAGAAGTGACGTAGTAGAGAAGAACAGCTGCTGGCACAGTCCAACCAAACCAGAGCATCATGAGGGTCATCATGCCGCCCATCATGTACTGCTGGGTACGCTGCTCACCGGAGCTTGTACGAGCGTTTACTGCCATGGAAAGGAAGGTAGTAAGGCCAAACAGAAGAACAAAAATTATGTAAGGGATAGCAGCAACAAGGCCATCAACAGCAAAAATGTCAGACGTTGCTCGTGCGATAGAAGGAAGAATGTTGTAGAAACGAGAGTCTACTGGAACCATCTTTGCAACGGTAAAGAGTGCAATAAAGATAGGGGACTGCAGCAGCAAAGGAAGACAACCACCGAGTGGATTGAAGTTGATCTCTGCGTAAAGCTTACGCATTTCTTCATTCTGTCTTACTGGATCATCAGCATAGCGCTCCTGGATTTCTTTGAGCTTTGGCTGAACAACGCTCATACGAGCCATAGAGGCCGTCTGCTTGTTGGTCATTGGAACCAGGATGATACGGATGATGATGGTAAGCAGGATAACTGCCATACCCCAGTCTCCCGAGAATGATTGAAGTCCCGCTAAGACTGTGTATAGAAAGTTAACAATCCAATCCCACATATTTCCTCCGGTGCGTTCCTTTACGGAACGGGATCGTATCCTCCCTTATGAAAAGGGTGACAGCGAGCAATACGCTTAAGAGCAAGCCAACTTCCCTTTTTAACACCGTACTTTTGTATAGCTTGAACTGCATATTCAGAGCAAGTAGGTCTGTAAATACAGTGCGGCTTAAAAAGGGGAGAGATGTTTCTTTGATAGAAACGAATAGCACCTAGGAACAAGTTTGCGAGAAAAGAGCCTTGTCTTTTCTCGCTCATTTGACCCCTGTCTTTCTTAACAAAGCATCCAAAGAAACGCTTATATCAGCAGGATTAGTGCTGTGTGTATCTTTAGTCGCAAAGAGAATAATGCCGTATCCCTCAACAGGTAAACCGCTCTTTCGAGCTGCTTCGCGCAGAACGCGTTTACACCTGTTTCTAAATACGGCGTTACCTAGTCTTTTTGGAGCTACAAAGGCTACCTCGGAAGGATGTGCCTCAGTGGATGGTGCTACTCGTATACGAAGAACAGAACTTTGAGCCCTCTTCCCCGCGGAGAAGACCCTTTCAAACTCTGAACGAGATTTAATGGTCTTCACAGAAACATTCCTTAGACAGTGAGGCGCTTACGGCCCTTAAGGCGACGACGAGCGAGAACGGCACGACCATTCTTAGTTGCCATACGTGCACGGAAACCGTGGGTAGTTGCGCGCTTGCGCTTATTTGGCTGGTAGGTACGCTTCATAGCTATTTCCTCCCGAACGGGTACAGTATCGATTAAAAAGCCTACAGATTGTACTCGCGTTTATGGGTACCTGTCAAATTTTCTACGCAAATACCTCAACTTTTTCTCTTTTTTTTTCAAAAGCCTAGCGAGAAAACCTTTCATTTTGAAAATTTCACTTGTAACACCTGAAGAAATTTGTTGAAAGGAATATTTCTATAAGCTGAAATATGTCCGTTAAATGCTACTATCATTCAGTACGTCTTTCACAAAGATATAAAGTTATCTACAGATGTTTAACACTTGTTGAAAACTTTCATTCATCGTGAAAGAAAACGAAAAGTTTTCTTCATTTGTTTAACAATTGTTGAAAAGGAGGTGTCATGGCAAGAGATTTCTTTCCTTTTGTTGAGGTAAACACAAACCAGAATGAAAAAGACGCTGGTTCTGATAATTTTCTCACCGTCCGTTATGCTGCACGTATTGCAGTGTATGACGATAAAGCCGCAGCACCTCGTGTTGTTCTCGTAGAACCAAAAGACGTTCGTTCTTATCTTGATGAAATTGCAGCTACCGTTAACCAGCTTGCTCACGAGCAGGGAGGAAAAATTCCTTTTATGGTTATGCGTGAGATTGTGGAAAATTTCATTCACGCTCGATTCGTAGCGCCTACAATTTCAATCATGGATAACGGAAATACCATTAGGTTTTCAGATCAAGGACCTGGAATTAAAGAGAAAAACCGAGCTCTTGAGTTTGGTACCTCTTCTGCAACAGAAGAAATGAAATCGTTTATTAGAGGCGTTGGTTTTGGTCTTCCTTACGCTCAGCAATATATGGTTGAGAAGGGTGGAAGCCTTACCCTTGAGGACAATATCTCTGGCGGCACAATTGTTACTTTATCAACACGCCGCTCTAAAGATGCTCATATTCAAACACTTCCAACTCAAGAAGAAGCTGAAGAATTGCCTGTTAATCAAAATCAGCAGGTAGTTTCACATGCTCCACAAGCAGTATCTCGACAGGTATCTGCACAACCAGCTGCACAACTTCCTAATCTAGTGTTAACAGATCGAGCAAAACAAGTTCTTCAGTATCTCTCTGAACATGAATGGGTTGGAGCAACAGAGCTTACTGGTGCCTTTGGCCTTTCTACACCAACCTGGTCAAGAGAATTAAAATCGCTGGTAAACATAGGAATAATTGGTAAAGTTGGGCAAAAATATAAGCTCACCACTATTGGAGAAACCCTCCTTTCATAGAGTTTCTCAACATTAT
Organism: uncultured Atopobium sp.; assembly: GCA_916715765.1. GTDB lineage: Bacteria > Actinomycetota > Coriobacteriia > Coriobacteriales > Atopobiaceae > Lancefieldella. Next base: position 72,262 of record CAKAPG010000002.1, on the reverse strand, counting down.
TCGCTGAAAGTTATCAACATTCCTCTATACTAGGTGTCCCAATTTTCAACATTTTGATTGGACACGTATGGATGCATCAATTGATTCAGACGCAGTAGCTCTGTGGCAAGACGCAATTGACCTTTTGGTTGAAGAGAATCAGCCAGAGGCTTTTATCGCCATGTTAAGAACCTGCACTCCAATTAAAGTTGAAGATAATACGCTCTATGCTGAGACTCCAATGCGCTTGGCTTATAACCGTATCCTTAAGAATCTGCCAATTGTTGAGAGATGTCTCTCGGCTGCGGCCTTTGAAGACATTATCTTGAGTCTTACGCTTACAAAGTCTTCTACTCCTGTTACAACTACTTCTACGATGACTCCTCAAGAGTTCAACGCTTGGAAGCAGAAAACCGCTCCTATACAGGCTGTTGTTCCAGAACAAATCCAAGATTTTGAATCCCAGGAACAAAGCCTTGAGGAACTAAAACAGCAGACCTTAAAGCGTCGTAAGAGTAATCCTCTTTATGAGGAGACGTCCTTCAATTCAAACCTCACGTTTGATCGTTTTGTTGTTGGTGACGAGAATGAGCTTGCTCATCAGCATGCTTTAAACGTTGCAAACGACGCAAAAGGCAAGGCAAATCCACTTTTTATTTACGGTGCAAGTGGACTTGGAAAAACTCACCTTCTGCGAGCCGTTCAAAACTACATCAACGCTGAAGATATCGAGCGCGTTTGTGTTTACAAAGACGCAGATGCCTTTGTTGATGACTACGTAAATGCAGTTCGTAAGAACGCATCAGGAAACGCAGCGACAGAGCTTAGTAACAACTATCAAAACATTGATGTTCTTATCATCGATGACGTCCAAAAACTTGCTGGTAAAGCAGGTACTATTAACTTCTTCTTCAATATTTTTAACTCTCTTATTGATAGAGGTAAGCAGATTATTCTTGCCGCAGATAGAACACCTGCTCAGCTTGGTATGGGATCTGACGGATTTGATGATCGTATTACTTCTCGCATGAGTGGTGGCATCGTTATTGGCATTGAGTCGCCAAGCTACGAGATGAAACTCAATCTTATTCATGTCTTCTGCGACCGCGCATTTAAAGAGAGAAATTCTTCTCTTTCTGCAGACGATTTGCCAGAGGACATCCGTCGTTACATGGCTGACAAGGCTGGTCAAAGTATTAGAACGCTTGAGGGCTTCTGTAATCGCTGTGTAACTGGTCAGATTAAGGCAAAAGAATCTGGCACAAATATAAAACAGGAAGAAATCGATAAGATTGCAGACACGCTCTGGCGTCGCGTTTCAAAGACCGTAAATATCGAGAAGGTCCAAGAAGTCGTAGAAAATATCTATGGCATTAGTCATCGCGATATTGTTGGTAACAAGAGAAATAAAGAGATTGCAGAACCTCGTCACGTTGCAATTTATCTTGCTCACGACCTTTGCCAATACACACTGGTAAATATTGGTAAGCATTTTGGCGGAAGAAAACACGCAACTATTTTGCACAGCATTGAGGTAATTGAAGAGAGAATCAAAGAAGACAAAAGCTTCTATGATCAAATTTCTCAACTCAAGAAGACTATTCTTGAACAAAGTTAGTGTTTAAAACCTGTTAGTAAGATGTTAATTGGTGAAGAGAAGTAGTGATTTGTTGTTGAGAGTTTAAGAGGGGGAGTTTTACTTTGTTTATGAATGTCAAAAATAAGCAAACAAATCTGACCTCTAGAAACATATTTCTACCTCTAGAAATGTAAAGCTTTCTTCTTTTCAACATAGCTTATTATTACTACGATATTTTTATTCTTATCTAAGAAATAATAGAAAGGGTCGTCATGAAATTTACCGTAAGTCAATCCGCTCTCCAGACGGCACTTGATATTGTTTCTAAGGGTATTGGTTCTAATACAACACTTCCAATTCTCTCCGGTATTTATCTCAAAGCTTTTAATGGCATGCTTGAGCTACAGTCCAGTGATTTAACTATCTCTATTAAGCATCAGATTGCAGCAAACGTAGAAGAAGAAGGAGAGACAGTTGTTTCTGGAAAGGTTATCCAGAACATTGTTAAAAATCTTCCTGATGCAGCAATTACTTTTGAAGGTGGAGAGCGTACGCTTTCTGTAACTTGCCAGCGTTCATCTTTTAGGCTTAATACTCTTTCTGCACACGATTGGGCACAGTTCCCAGAGTTTGATCTTGAGAAGACCTGCGAGCTTCCAAGTCAACTTCTATCAACTATGGTTGATAAAGTTTATCGTGTAACTTCAAAGGAAGCTTCTCGTCCTATTCTTCAGGGAATTTCTCTCACCGTTGAGGACAATACTATTCGCCTTGTTGCAACTGACTCATTCCGTCTTGCTGTTTGTGATTCCAATACAGATACGCCAGCAGGTGAATCTTTTAGTGCAATTATTTCTGGTGAAGTTTTCCACGACGTTCTCTCAATGCGTAGCATGACTGAGAAGGTTTTAATTGGTACTACAGACAACCAGGTAGTTTTCCAGTTTGGAAACACCACTCACATTTCTCGTAAGATTGAAGGTCATTTCCCAGATTATAAGCAGCTGCTTCCAACGTCTTGTACTGCATCTGTTGATATTAATGTTGAGGATTTCTCTGCAGCTCTCAAGCGCGTCTCTGTTATTGCTCTGGCAAATCCATCAGTACGTTTTGATGTTGATGCTGACGGAAAAGAAGTTAAACTGTCTGCTTCTTCACCAGATCAAGGTGAATCTTCTGAGCACATTGAGGCTCAAATTGAAGGAGACTCTCTTTCAATCGCTTTGAACTACCACTACGTCTTTGATTGTGTAAATGCTGCTCCTTCCAAGGACCTTTTGCGTCTTGAGCTCCAGGGTCCTTCTCAGCCAGCAATCTTTAAATCAAATGGTAAGGTCAACTATTTGTATCTTCTGATGCCTGTTCGCCTCTAATTTGATAGGGGTTGTGTGGGACTTAAAGTTGAACATGTTTCACTGTATAACTTTCGTTGTTTTACTTCGAAAGAAATAGATTTATCTGCGCAAACTACTATCTTTGTAGGAAAAAACGCCGCAGGTAAGACAAATACTGTCGAGGCATTACAACTCCTTACCGCTGGATATTCTTTTAGAAAACCAACGCCTTCACAGCTCCTTCTTACAGGTACTTCTGAAGCAAAGATAGAAATTTCTCTTACAGGAGATGGAAGAAAGCTAGAAAATACCTGCACCATCACAGAACGCCGTCGCCAATTTTCAAAGAATGGCAAGAAATGCCAGGCGGCAGATATTTCTGGTACGTTGATGTCGGTCCTTTTTAATCCTGACGATCTTTCAATGATTAAAGGCGGTGCATCATATCGCCGAGAAGAATTCGATGACTTTGGTCGCCAGGCAAATAAGAGCTACTTCAAGGTTTTCTCGGTATATACCAAAACAGTTGAGCAAAGAAATAAGCTGCTTAAATCTGATTGGCCTGACAATAATTTGCTTGATGCATGGGATCTTTCGCTTGCAAGGGGAGGAGCAACGCTTCTTCATGCGCGCATTCATTTGTTTGAGCGCCTGGCAAAGAAAACATGCGAGATTTACCAGGAACTTTCTGGCGGAGAGCACCTGGAGATGAACTATATTTCTTCAATTGGAGAGGTTTCTCTTGAAGCCTCTAGAGAAGAAATTACTGATCAGTTTTTACAGGCTTTAAACGAAGCGCGCGCAGATGATATCCGTCGTCAACAAAGCACTAAAGGTCCTCACCGAGATGATGCTGAGTTTTTGATTGAAGGTAAAGACGCTAGAAATTTTGGGTCGCAGGGCCAGATCAGAACGGTGGTCTTAGCACTTAAAATGGCAGAAGTTTTACTCTCAGAAGAAATACTTGGCGAGAAACCCCTGTTGCTTTTAGATGATGTGATGAGTGAGTTGGATGAAGATCGCAGAAAAGCCATTATGGAATTTGCATTCCATGACATCCAAACCATAATTACAACTACCAACCTTGGTTATTTCTCTGAAGAGATCTTAGAGAAAGCGCAGATAGTTAGGTTTAGCGATGAATAATCAACAAGAAATGCCTGCGCGTGGTGGTAATGAAAACGCAAAAGATTTAATGAGCGCTCTGCTTGGAACCTTCAGAGATTCTAAGAGTATGTCTAAAAATCGTCGCGCTTATCTTGCATGGGTTGAGTCAAATGGTGAAAGAGAAGTAGAACACACAACCGGCGTATTTGTTAGAGAAATTGCTGGTAGAGAATATCCTGTACTTACCGTTTATGTAGACAATCGTATGTGCATGATTGATTTTCTTGCACAAAGAGAAATCTATAGAGCAAGGTTGTCAGAGCATGGCCTGGAATTTTCAGATCTTGAGTTTAAGCTGGATAAATACAATAGACATACTGGTAAAGAAGACGGTTCCTCAAAAGAACAACCTCAGGGCCAAAAAGTAGAGAAGAAAGTTCTTCCAGAACTCACTACAGAAGAAAAATCACAAATTTCTGAGTTAGTTTCTGGTCTTTCTGAGCCACTCAAGTCAACGGCTTATAAAGCGATTGAAGCAAGTTTTAGACAAAAAAAGAGTCTTTAGTCTAATCTGTCACTAATCTGTCCTTAAATCTCTTTACAGAGCCTCTCAGATACACAATATTACTGTTTAAACAATGAAATTTCTCTGTGCCGAGTTGATTTTGGCGATTTCATAGTAAAATACGTATATCATTCCGCTCACAATTGAAGAGAGGACTTACGTGGCAAAAGAAAATAAGTATGACGGTACAGAGATTAAGATTCTTGAAGGCCTTGAGGCGGTTCGTAAGCGCCCAGGTATGTATATTGGTACAACTTCAGCTTCTGGTCTGCACCATCTTGTTTGGGAGATTGTAGATAACTCAGTCGATGAGGCAATGGCTGGTTATTGCTCCAAAATCAAGGTTACCGTTCATCCTGATAACTCAATTTCTGTTGAAGATAATGGTCGTGGTATTCCTGTAGACCTTCATCCTCAGAAAAAAATTCCAACTCTTGAGGTTGTTCTTACTATCCTTCATGCAGGTGGTAAGTTTGATAACAACGCTTATAAAGTTTCTGGTGGTCTTCATGGCGTTGGTGTCTCTGTTGTAAACGCACTTTCAAAGAAGCTTGTTGCACAGGTTAAGCGCGATGGCAAAATCTACGAGATGGTCTTCGAGCGCGGTAAAACCGTTCAGAAGATGAAGGAAATTGGTACTTCAAAATCTAACGGAACTACCATTACCTTCTGGCCAGACGACATGATTTTTGAGACCACTATGTATAACTTTGATACGCTTCGTGATCGCCTGCAGGAGACCGCATTTCTTAACAAGAACCTTAAAATTACTCTTGTTGATGAGCGTGAGCTTACTCCTCGTCAGGTTGACTTCCAGTATGCGGGCGGTATCATCGACTTTGTTAAGTACCTTAATGACGAGAAAACCGTCTTACCAGGACTTTCTCGACCTATCTATATTGAAGGTAAGTCAGACCCTGATGCTCCAATGTCTCAGATGGGTGAGGTTGAGGTAGCTATTCAGTGGAATACTGAATTCAGTGATAGAACTCTTTCTTTTGCTAACGATATTTTTACCGAGGAAGGCGGAATGCACCTTGAGGGCTTCCGTACCGCTCTTACTAAGGTAATAAATGATTACGGCACCAGGCAGGGAATTCTTAAAGAGAAAGATCCTAAGCTTGAGGGTGGCGATATTCGTGAGGGTCTAACTGCAGTTATTTCAGTTAAGCTTCCAGATCCTCAGTTTGAAGGCCAGACAAAGGCAAAGCTTGGTAGTTCTTATATGAGAACGCTTACCAACAAGATTGTTACTCAGGGCCTCTCAGAGTACCTTGAAGAGCATCCAAACCAGGCAAAAGAGATTCTTAAAAAAGCATCTCAGGCTGCAAAAGGTCGTCTTGCTGCTCGTAAAGCTCGTGAAGCAACACGTCGTAAGGGACTTCTTGAGTCTGCGGCTCTTCCAGGAAAACTTGCAGACTGCTCCGTACGTGATGCAGAGATGACTGAGCTCTTCATCGTTGAGGGTGACTCCGCAGGTGGTTCTGCAAAGATGGCACGTGACCGTTCTATCCAGGCAGTTCTTCCACTTCGCGGAAAGATTTTGAACGTTGAGCGCGTACAGGCTCACCGTGCACTTTCTTCTGACACCATCACTTCCTTGATTACCGCTATTGGTACTGGTGTTGGCGATGAATTTAATATTGAGAAAGCTCGTTATCACAAGATTGTCATCATGACCGATGCTGATGTTGACGGCTCTCACATTAGAATCCTTCTGCTTACCTTCTTCTATCGTTACATGAAGCCAATGATTGACGCAGGTTATATCTACGTTGCTCAGCCTCCTCTGTATCAGATCAAGCCAAAGGGTAAGAAGAACGGTAAATACATCTATACCGATGAAGAGCTTGCTCTTGAGACAAAGAAGTTTGAGGACAACACCAAGTTCACTATTCAGCGTTATAAGGGTCTTGGTGAGATGGATCCAGAGCAGCTATGGGCAACCACTATGGAGCCAAAGAACCGCATTCTTTTGAAGGTAACCATCGATGATGCTCTTGCCGCAGACCGCGCGGTTTCTGACCTTATGGGTAACCAGGTTGAGAAGCGTAAAGACTTCATCCAAACACATGCAAAAGACGTCCGCTTCCTGGACATTTAATGGTTTCTCGCTAAATCATTAGACAGAAAATGAAAGGGTAACTTGTGGCAGACGATAAAAATATGAATGACGATCTTTTTGGTGCAGATGAGGACCAAGACCTTGATGCACAAAACGATATGGATGAAGAATACGAAGACGATGAGGTAGAAGAAGACTCTGACGAGTTTGATCCAGAGACTGGAGTAAATCTCATAACCGGAGAGACTTCACACATCATCTCTGATGAGGCTGGTACTCGTCTTGATCTCTCTGACATTCACGGTGGCACCCTTAAGCCAACTGACTTGTCCTCAGAGATGAAGACTTCCTTCCTTGAGTATTCTATGTCCGTTATTGTTGCTCGTGCACTTCCAGATGTTCGAGACGGTCTAAAGCCTGTTCACCGCCGTATTTTGTACGCAATGAGTGAGGCTGGCATTACGCCAAACCGCCCACATAAGAAGTCTGCATGGGCAGTCGGTGAAGTCATGGGTAAGTACCACCCACACGGTGACTCCGCTATTTATGACTCCATGGTCCGTATGTCTCAGGACTTCTCGATGAGACTTCCTCTGATTGATGGTCACGGAAACTTTGGTTCTATCGATGGCGATCCACCAGCAGCAATGCGTTATACCGAGGCACGTCTTACCAGAAGTGCTATGGAGATGCTGGCAGAGCTTAACAAGAACACCGTTGACCTTCAGTCAAACTATGATGAGTCACTGACAGAGCCAGCAGTTCTTCCTGCACGTTTCCCAAATCTTTTGGTTAACGGTTCTTCAGGTATTGCAGTTGGTATGGCTACCAACATTCCTCCTCACAACCTTGGTGAGGTAACTAACGCTGTCTGCATGATGATTGAGAACCCTGACGTTACCACTGAGGAGCTCATGACCGTTCTACCTGGTCCTGACTTCCCAACAGGTGGCATCATCATGGGCACTCAGGGCATCAAGGACGCTTACGAGACTGGCCGCGGTTCTATTACGGTCCGCGCAAAAGTCCACGTTGAGCAGGTTAAGAGCGGTCGTCAGCGCCTTGTTGTTACCGAGATTCCATATCAGGTTAACAAGGGTCTTCTCCAGGAGAAGATTGCTCAGGCAGTCAACGAGAAGAAAATCGAAGGCATCTCTGACATGCGCGATGAGTCCAACCGTAAGGGTATGCGCATTGTTTTGGACCTCAAGCGTGATGCTGTACCACAGGTTGTTTTGAACAATCTCTATAAGAAGACTCAGCTTCAGTCCAACTTTGGCATCATTGACCTGGCTTTGGTTGACGGTGTTCCTCGTACGCTTTCCCTCCGCGAGATTCTTCGTCACTACATTGATCACCAGATTGATGTTGTACGCCGTCGTACTGAGTTTGACCTGGATAAGGCTCAGAAGCGCGTCCATATTTTGGAAGGCCTTCTGACCGCAGTTGATAACATCGACGAGATTGTCCACATCATTCGCAGCTCGCAAGATGATACTGAGGCAAAGAAGCGCATGAACGAGCGCTTTGGCTTGGATGAGATTCAGGGTGAAGCAATCCTTCAGATGCGTCTGCGTCGTCTTACCGGCCTGGCACGTCAAGATCTTGTTGACGAGATTTCCCAGCTCAGGCTTGATATTGCCTACTACGAGGATCTTCTCGCCCACGAGGAAAAGATCTTGGCAGTTATTGCTGATGAGCTCCGTGAGATTTCCAACCGCTACGCCGACAAGCGTCGTACGCAAATCTCTGACCAGGACATTCAGAACCTGGACGTTGAGGATCTTATCGCCGAAGAGGATATGGTTGTCACCGTTACTCACGCAGGCTACGTAAAGCGCGTTCCTGTTGAGATTTATCGCTCTCAGAAACGCGGCGGCAAGGGTGTTCAGGGCGTCTCTCTCAAAGAGAACGACTTTGTCGAGAACCTCTTTGTTGCTTCTACCCACGATTACGTGCTGTTCTTTACCAACTTTGGTAAGGTGTACCGCCTCAAGGTCCACGAGCTTCCTGTTGGCAACAGAACTACTAAGGGTAGTGCCATCATCAACGTCATCGAGACGCTTGCAGAGGGCGAGAAGGTCAAGGCAGTTATTACTACCCGCGACTTCCCAGAAGACAACTACCTGATGTTTGCTACCAAGCAGGGTATGGTTAAGAAGACTGCAATGTCTGAGTACGACCGTACACGCAAGGACGGCCTCATTGCAATTAACCTCAAGGACGGCGACGAGCTGGTTAACGTCCGCCGCGTCCACCCAGGTGACAAGGTTGTTCTGTGCTCCTCTGACGGCAAGGCAATCCTGTTTGACGAGGCTGAGGCAAGAAGCATGGGCCGTGGCACCTCAGGCGTCCGTGGTATTACGCTCAAGGGCGACGCAACTATGCTTGGCATGGAGATTACCAATGGTAATGGTGACCTCTTTGTTATTACCGAGAAGGGCTACGGAAAGCGCACCGCAATCTCTGAGTATCCAGTCCATAAGCGTGGTGGCCAGGGCGTCTTTACCATCACAATGACAGAGAAGAAGGGTAACCTGGTTGCTTGCCGTGTTGTTGGTCCTCAGCACGAGATTATGATCATGTCCGAGGAGGGCGTTGTAATCCGCGTCAAGGCTGGCGACATCTCCAAGCTGGGTCGCTCTACGCAGGGTGTTAAGGTCATGAATCTCTCTGGTAGCGACATTGTTTCTGCTGTTGCTCGTATGGTTGCCAACAAGAAGAAGGCTCCTAAGCACGCAGAGAACCAAGGCATGCTTGATCTGATGGCAGCGGGCGCTCGTGATGCTGATGAGGCAGAGTCCGTTGACCTTGGAGATGAAGAGGAAGTACTGGACGATTCACTGCTGGATGATGACGAATAAGCATTTCAGCTATACGTAATTTGAAGAGCTCAAGGGGTAATTCCCTTGGGCTCTTTTCGTTTACCGAGAAAATCAGCGCGCTAACGGTAATGATTTTTTATATAAAAGATGAGTCAATTGTTTAAAAGTAAGCCATAGAGCAGGATTTATGAGAAATCCTCAGGGGAGACGTCCTCAATAAACTGGCGGAATTCCTCAAGCTCTTGGGCCTGAACGTCCTTCTCGACATCAGTAAAGTCTGGAGCAGCAGCAATTTCTAGAACGCTCTCGTCTGCAAAGATGGGAGCGTTTGTTCTGACTGCCAGCGCAATTGCGTCGGATGGGCGAGCGTCCACGTAAATATGCTCTCCCTCTTTGGAGATAAGCTCAATTTGCGAGAAAAACGTGGTGCCACGAACACCAACAATGCGTACGCTTTTGATATCTGCATCCAAAGAATCAAGAACGGAGCGGAGAAGGTCATGCGTTAGAGGTCTCTCGGTAGATTCTTGATCAATGCCAAGACTAATAGCAGATGCCTCAATGTTGCCAATCTTGATAGGAAGACTTAAAGAAGAGACGCCGCGTGGGTCATGAAGACGCAGAACAATTACGGAAGAGATAGGTCCTCCTCCGACAACAACTGTCTGTATGTCCATACGCTTCAGCGACACAAATACTCCAAATAGCACGTCTTTTATCAATCTTTGGGCAGATAGTCTACGACTCTCTGTTCTCATTTCATACCCAGTTTCAAGAAAGTTTAAAACAAAACAAAAAAAGTGTTGACCTATGAGAATTATGGAGGTATTATTTTTCCCTGCGTTGGGCCTGTAGCTCAGTTGGTCAGAGCGTCCGGCTGATAACCGGGAGGTCACAAGTTCAAACCTTGTCAGGCCCACCACTTTATGTGACAATAGTCACCCCAACGTTAGCCGAGTCGCCGTTGGGGTGATTATTAAAACCTTCTGGGCCCAACCAGAAGTCAGTACGGGGAATTAGCTCAGCTGGGAGAGCGCGGGCTTTGCAAGCCTGAGGTCAGGGGTTCGATCCCCCTATTCTCCACCAAATGTTCAAGGCCAGGGATTTTCTCCCTGGCCTTTTTGCATAGCCGCAAAAATATACCGATAGCCGCCAATATCAGCCACTTATCGAATAGTTGAAATATTTTCGAAAAAGTTTGAGTACGATTTACTCAGGAGTATGTTCTTTTCATTGGCACTGTGGGTAACCACAAGGAGAGAAAAGAGTTCTTATGTCAAACCTTACTCGTCGAAACTTTTTTGGTGTCAGTGCAGTTGTAGCAGGTTTGGGTATCACAGCCTGTAAAAAGTCTGATTCTGATACTGGCGAGAAAAAAGAATCTGACACCAACTCTACCGATACTGTTGGTGCACCAGAAGAGCTGGTAAAGGCAGCAAAAGAAGAGGGTAAGCTGATTGTTTACGGCTCTTGTGAGGAAGAGTATCTAAACGCAGTTTGCGCCAACTTCAAGAGTCTGTATGGCATTGACGTTCAGGCACAGCGCCTGTCAACTGGCGAGGTTGCTGCAAAGATTGAGGAAGAGAACGGTCATCCATCAGCAGACGTTTGGTTTGGTGGCACAACAGACCCTTACAATGTTACCTCCTCAAAGGGTCTTCTTGAGCAGTACGAACCAAAGAACGCATCACATCTTATTTCTGATAAGTTCAAAAGCACCAATAAGGACTGGTACGGAATTTATAAGGGCATCCTTGGTATTCTGTACGATAAGGAAGAGCTTGGGCGCCTTAAGCTTGACGTGCCTCAGGACTATAAGGACCTTATTGATCCTAAATATAAAGGTCTTATTTGGTCTTCTAACTACAACACTGCCGGTACTGCAAAGCTGATTATCAACACCGTTATTCAGAAGTACGGTCACGATCAGGGCATTCAGTATCTTGTTGACCTTGATAAGAACATTGCTCAGTACACCAAGAGTGGCTCTGGTCCTTCCAAGGCTATTGGAGCCGGTGAGTGCACCATCGGAATTGGTATGCTCCACGATGGTATTTATCAGATTGTTGACCAAGAGCATGAAAACGTTGGTCTTCAGATTCCAAGCTCTGGCGCATCATACGAGGTTGGTGCAACCGCAATCTTCAAGGGCGCAGCACATCCAAACGCCGCTAAGCTCTGGATCGAGTATGCATTGTCCCCAGCATGCGTCGATCTTGCTCAGAAGAACGGCTCTTACCAGTTCTTGGTACTTGATAATGCAAAGCAGCCAGAGATTGCTACCGAGTACGGTCTTGATCCAAATAACGTTATGGACTACAACTTCGAAGATGCTAAGAAAAACACCGAGCAGTATGTCAAGGACGTTATGCAGGCACTTGGTGGCGGAGATAGCCGCTTTAAGACCGAGTAAACATCACGCGGATAAGCAACTAAACAATGCTGTTGCTCAAGGTCTGAGTGGCAGATTATACTGGGTAGGCAGAGATTTGCCTACCCAGTTCCACATAGAGCTTTACGTATAGGTTTAGTGTTTCAGAGTTAGGACCAGCATGGCAAAATCCCAGAGCGCTCGACTTGAGCGAAAAAAGCTCCTTGGCGATCCAATTTTGATATCGACCATTGTCGTTCTTATCGCCTTCTTAACCCTTTTTATTTTGTATCCACTTGCCATTCTTATGGTTGACTCTGTAGTTTCAGATAATGGAGTTACCTTTGATGTCTTTACTCGTATCTTGGCCATGCCATCCTTTAGCCATGCAATTACCAACACCCTTAGGGTTGGATTTGCGGTAGGCATTTTATCAGCACTTATTGGTCTTCTTTTTGCCTATGTTGAAGTGTACGTAAAGCTTCGTACAAAGTTTATGACAGGCCTTTTCCGTGTGGTATCCATGCTTCCTGTTGTTTCTCCGCCTTTTGTACTGTCCCTTTCCATGATTATGATGTTTGGCAAGAAAGGCCTGATTACCCGCGGTCTTTTGGGAATTTTTGACAACAACATCTATGGCTTCTGGGGCATTTTTATTGTCCAGACTATGTCGTTTTTCCCTGTGTGTTACATGATGCTTAAGGGACTGCTTAAAAATATTGATCCTTCCCTTGAAGAAGCAGCACGTGACATGGGTGCAAGCCGCTGGAAGGTATTTACTAGCGTTACACTTCCTCTTATTTTGCCTGGCCTAGGCAATGCTTTTCTCGTCTCATTTATTGAGTCAATTGCAGACTTTGCAAATCCAATGATTATTGGTGGCTCCTACGATACCTTGGCAACAACTATCTACCTGCAGATTACAGGCGCGTACGACAAGCAAGGCGCGGCTGCTATGGCTGTTGTTCTTCTTTCCATTACGCTGCTTATGTTTGTTGTTCAGAAGTTTGTACTGGAAGCAAAGAGCACGTCGACACTTTCGGGCAAAGCAACGCGAGCTAGGATGCTTATTACAGACAACTCAGTTCGCATTCCACTTACCATTCTTTGCGCGTTGGTTGCTCTCTTTGTTATTGGCATGTACCTCTGCGTTCCTTATGGTTCGTTTGTTCGTTCCTGGGGCTCAAATTACGAGTTAACTACTAAATGGTTTGAGCAGGTATTTACCAAGTATCATGGCTTGCAGGCGTTTAGCGACTCGTTTATGCTTTCGCTTATTGCAGCACCAATCACTGCTCTGCTTTCGATGATTATTTCTTATCTGGTAGTAAAACGTCGCTTCCGAGGCCGTGGTTTTATCGAGGCTGTATCCATGTTTGCTATGGCAGTTCCTGGTACGGTTTTGGGCGTTGGCTATATTCGCGGTTTCTCAAGCGGTGTTATGCACACAGGATTTTTGCAAGGCCTGTATGGCACGGGACTTATCCTGATTATTGTCTTTGTCGTGCGTTCGCTTCCTACAGGAACACGCTCGGGTATCTCGGCACTTCGACAGATTGATAAATCAATTGAGGAGTCCGCATACGACATGGGCGCCGACAGCTTTACGGTGTTTATGACCGTTACGTTGCCGCTAATTAAAGATTCGTTCTTGTCTGGCCTGGTAACAGCGTTTGTCCGCTCCATCACCGCAATTTCTGCAGTTATCCTCTTGGTCACACCAGAGTTCCTGCTCATCACCGTTCAGATTAATGAGTTTGCTGGTAAGGGTTCATATGGTATGGCCTGCGCCTTTGCAACAATTCTGATTGTTATTACCTATGGCTCGGTATTGCTTATGAATTGGGCCATCAAACACTTTGGCACCAGCCGAGCACTCAAGGAGGAGTAACACATGGCTACAGAGAAAAAAGGCGTTCGCCTTGAGCACATTTCCAAGATTTATCAGGATCAGAAGACTGGAAAAGACTTCTACGCAGTTCAAGACGCTAACATCACTATTGCTCCTGGCGAGTTTGTTACGCTGCTTGGCCCTTCTGGCTGCGGAAAGACCACTATTCTGCGCATGATTGCTGGTTTTGAGAGTCCTGATGAGGGAAAGATCTTCCTTGGCGATGAGCAGATTGATGAGCTTACTCCAAACAAGCGCGATACTGCCATGGTGTTCCAGAGCTATGCGCTACTTCCTCACTACAACATCTTTGACAATGTTGCCTATGGCCTCAAGCTTCGCAAAATGGACAAGGCAGTAATTCGCGAGAAGGTCCTTCACATCCTTGGTCTTGTTGGACTTGAGGGCATGGAAGAGCGCATGACCAACCAGCTTTCTGGTGGTCAGCAGCAGCGTGTTGCTTTGGCACGTGCTCTGGTTATTGAACCAAGCGTGCTCCTCTTTGACGAGCCTCTCTCAAACCTCGACGCTAAGCTCCGCGTTGACATGCGTAACGAGATCCGTCGCATCCAGCAAGAGGCTGGTATTACCGCCATCTACGTCACACATGACCAGTCAGAGGCAATGGCGCTTTCAGACAACATCATCATTATGAAAAAGGGTGTTGTGGACCAAGTTGGCGATCCTCAGACGGTTTACTATCACCCAGCAGACGAGTTTGTTGCAGACTTTATTGGTGAGTCAAACTTCCTGCATGCAACCATTGCAGACAAGCTTGATTCTGAGACTGCTCTTTGCCGCTTTGAGGGCCATGAGTTTGAGGTCAGCGGATGTTCTCACCTGGACAAGGGTAAGGAATGCTGCATTGTTCTTCGTCCAGAGTCTGCACGCCTTGCTGACGAGGGAACACTTGCCTGTGAGGTAGTTCTTTCTCGATTCATGGGCCACTACCAGAACTACCACGTTATGGTAGGCGATACTCTCATCAAGATTACGGACTTCAATCCTCGTACCCACAAGATTTACAACGTTGGTGACCATGCCTTTGTTGACTTCACCAAAGATGAGGTCCACGTTCTGTAAGCGCTTTGGTTAAAGCAGTAATGTATGGCGAGAAGATCCGTTGGTCTTCTCGCCATTTTGTTAGATGGTTGATTTAAGCCAGTTTAGTTTGCAGGTGAGCAGCTTATGTTCAGGCTCAAGTGAGGAATCTTTGATTCTTTTAAGGAGCATCTTACAAGCAGCGTAGCCCTCTTCATAAACAGGTTCAACAATGGTTGAGATGCTTTTAACGGGCAGGTCAGTCCAATCAGTGTTATTGAATCCCAACAGGCCAACTTGCTCAGGAATTACTGTTTCATAGGATTGCAGTGCACTGTAAACACTTTTAAGAGCCCACTGATTTGGTACAAATACCAGCGTTTTCTTTGATGGAAGAATGTGATTATTGAGCCATTGCGTGATGTCAGAGATAGACAGCATGCTTTGCTCTATGGTGAGACGCTCATGAGGTTTATTTAAGGCCTCTAAGGCATCAGTGAAGCCAGATTCTCGTTCAATTCTGGTACGACCTTTTGGCTCTCCACCAATGATTAAAAAGTTTTCGTATCCGCGTTCAACGCAGTGCGACGCTGCTGAATAAACGCCGTCATAGAGGTTACTTTTTATCCAGGAAGTATTAAGGACAAGAAGGTCGCAGTCAAAATAGACAACGGGTTTTCCAACTTTAGCAATTCGTCTATCTACTGCTCTGAATTGATTAGTGGGCTGGATAAGCAGGCCATCTGCTCCAATTGAAAGCATTTTCTCAACCCAGTCAGCTTCAAGCGTGGGGTCAAAACGAGAATTGCAAATAATTGTCTGATATCCAGCTTCAAGAGCAGCATCTTCAATACCGTTAGTCATTTGAGCTGCCCAGGCATTAGTGTTGTCCAGGATGAGAACAGCAATAATTCCAGAGCTCTTCTTAACCATTGCTTGAGCTTGGGCGCTTGGAATATATCCCGTATTTTCGATTGCTTTTTTGATACGTTGTTTAGTTGCTTCGGACATCTTTTCAAAGTGTCCGTTAAGGTAATTCGAAACGGTAGCAATAGACACATTTGCTAATTTTGCAAGGTCAATGATAGTGGTCTTAGACATTGGTACTCATTTCACCGAAATTTTTACAATGTACTTGCAAAATACCAACGTTAGTGAGTGTGCTGGATTTCACGTTGGTTAAACGTTTAACAAAATTCATCATAACACAAGGTAGATTAGACGTTTACCGAAATCCTCTTTTAAAAAAGATTGAAACAATGCAAAGTATGAGTTGGAAACGTACGTCGTAAAAGACGTGCTCGTGCGCCCCGCATAGGGGCTCACAACTTACTTTGCGAGAGGACATAACCATGAACGTCGTTGCTGTATGCGCTTGCACGGTTGGAATTGCTCACACCTGGATGGCAAAAGAGGCCATTGAGAAAGAGTGTGAGCGTCGCGGCTATGAATTCAAGGTAGAGGCTCAAGGCGGTTATGGCATTGAGAACGAGCTTGAGCAGGACGAAGTTGACGCTGCCGACGTTGTTCTTCTCGCCATTGCAATTGGCATTGAAGGCGACGAGCGTTTTGACGAGAAACGCGATGAGGGTCGTGTCCTAACGTTGGATCCTTCGCTGGCTATCGCAGATCCAGCAAAGGTTATTGATCAGGTAGTTGCGCTGGCTGAGTAGCAAGCGCATAAGTGATAACGCAAGGAAGAAGAGAGGAGAAACCCATGGCAGAGGAAAAGAGTCCCTCAGTTTTGGGCAAGGTCGGAAAAGACCTTCTAAAGGCGTTTAACACTGGTGTTTCGTACTTTATTCCTATTGTCGTAGTTGGCGGAGTCTTCTTGGCATTCTCGCTTGCTACGGGAACTGCAGGAAAAGACGGTATTGAAGTCACCAATCCTTTGATGCAGAGCCTCAACCTTATTGGTATGGCTGGCATCAAGATGATGATTCCTGTCCTTGCTGCTTACATTGCCTATTCTTTGGGCGGAAAGCCTGCTCTGGCACCTGGTTTTGTCCTTGGTTACCTGGCAAGCAATCCTGTTCCTGTAGGTGAGGTTCAGGTTTCTACCGGTTTCTTGGGTGCAATGGTTCTTGGCGTTGCTGCCGGCTACCTTGTTCAGTGGATGAAGAGCTGGAAGGTTAATAACACCATTCGCACCATCATGCCAATTCTGATTATCCCAAGTTTGTCTTCACTGGCTCTTGGCATGCTCTACATCTACGTTTTGGCAGCTCCACTTGGTGCATTCATGGATTGGCTGACCAGCCTGCTTTCAAGCCTTCAGGGTGGTTCCGCAGTTGTACTTGGTATTGTAATTGGCCTTATGACCGCATTTGATATGGGTGGCCCAGTTAACAAGACTGCTTCTACTTTTACCATGGCTCTTATGACCGCAGGTATTTATGGTCCTAACGGCGCATTCCGTGTTGCAGTTGCTATTCCTCCACTGGTCTGCGGTGTTGCATCCCTTATTGCTCGCAGCAAGTTTGACGACACTGATAGGCAGATGGGTATCTCTGCAGTATTCATGGGACTCATTGGTATTACTGAGGGCGCAATCCCCTTTGCTGTTAAGGATCTTGCACACACCCTGCCTGCAATCATGATTGGTTCTGCAGTTGGCGCTGGTCTTGCTGCTTGGCACGGCATTGAGTGCTTTGTTCCTCACGGTGGCATGATTGTTGCTGCAGCTACAAACAACATTGCCCTCTATACCCTTGATATGGCAATTGGCGTTGCAGTAGGCGTTGCAATCCTTGTTCTTACCAAGCCAAAGCTTGAGGACAACAAGTAATACACGGCGAGAAACGCATGTTCCTTTTGGTTTTAGACCGTAAAAATTGAAGTTAAAAGGAGAGGGGCGTAGGGATTCAACCCCCACGCCCTTCTTATTACCAAGAAACACTCTTGGGAAGGGGTAATTATGGAAAAGCTACCAATCAAAAAAGCTGTTGAAGGGTTGCTTAAGCTTCAAGACACAGGAAGGTCCGCCACGCTATTAGGAATTGGACCAATGTCACCCAACCTGCTCCAGGCAGCTTTTGAACTTGGTAGAGACTGCGATTTTCCTCTGATGTTTATTGCATCTAGAAACCAGGTAGACCTTGATGAACTTGGTGGAGGATACGTAAATTCTTGGGATCAGAAGCGTTTCTCGGAAGATATTGCTGAAGCAGCACAGAAGGTTGGCTTTGACGGACTGTATTACCTCTGTCGCGACCACGGTGGTCCTTGGCAGCGCGACGAGGAGCGCAACGCTCACCTTCCAGAAGATGAGGCTATGGAGCTTGCCAAGAAGTCTTATCTTGCCGACATGCTTAACGGTTTTGACCTGCTGATGATTGACCCAACTAAGGATCCTTTTGAGATTGGCAAGGTTATTCCGCTTGATGTGGTTCTTCGCCGTACAGTTGATTTGATTGAGTGGTGCGAGAAGGAACGTGTTTCTCGCGGTCTTCCTGAGATTGGTTATGAGGTTGGTACCGAGGAAACAAATGGTGGCTTGACCTCTACCGACAAGTATCACACCTTCATTGAGCAACTTAAGAGTGAGCTGACCGCAAAAGGACTGCCTATGCCAACCTTTATTGTTGGACAGACAGGAACACTTACGCGCCTTACTGAGCAGGTTGGTCACTATGATTTTGAGGCTGCCATTAGCCTTGCTGAGATGGCCAAGAGCTACGGTGTTGGTCTTAAGGAGCACAATGCAGACTACCTTGATGACGTAACGCTGCTTGAGCACACTCCTGCAAATGTAACCGCTTCAAACGTAGCTCCACAGTACGGAACAGAGGAGACTCGCGCATATTTGAAGCTTTGCGATGTAGAGGATCTTTTGGTTAAAGAAGGTCTCCTGAAGGCAGACGAGGTTTCCGGCTTGAGAAACACCCTGTTGGTCAAGGCAATTGAGACTGAGCGGTGGCGTAAGTGGATGGTGGGTGACCAGGTCAATCTGACTGTTGAGCAGATTCTTGCTGATCACAAACTGTCGCTGGATATTCTTGATATTTCTGGTCATTATGCATTCAATAACGACGAGGTCAAAGCCGCAACCGAGCATCTGTACAAGAACCTTGCTCAGTTCAATATTGATGGACAGCGTTTTGTTGTTGACCACATCAAACGTCCTCTTCGTCAGTATGTTGAGTGCTATAGGCTTGAGGGAGTTACTACGCGCATCCGTGAGGCATTGGCAGAGTAAGTGCTCGTGCTTTCAGACACGGTATTTTGCCGTTGTAACGTCTTTGCTGTCCAATTTTGGACAGACAGCTGACAAACCTAAGAGGTCGAAGGCTTTTTGCTTTCGACCTCTTTTCTTGTGCGATGTATCATAGAGAACAATAGTTACAAAAACGACGCTAAGGAGCGGCATGGCCGAAAACAACGAGCGCAAAGATGGAGTTTCTCCTCAGCTTGATATGCTCTCAACTGAGTTGCTTGGAGATGCGTTTGACCTGCTTGCAGATGGCCAATCACTCAACGTTTTGCTTGTAGTTGAGGATGCAGCAGGCACGGTTGCAAGCTATGAGTTCTCCGATGACGGCCCAGAGGAGCTGCTTGAGGGCGCCCATAAGCGCGTGCTTGACCTGGCAAAACAGAAGGGCGATAAAGAAGCGGGACTTGAAGAGCCTGTTCGCTACGCGCTTGTATATGAGGGAGCCATTCAACTGCTCAAAGAGGGCAGTTACGAAGATGCCGTACTTCTTGAGTTTGGCGAGAAGGGCTATAAGAGTTTCTCGGCATATTCTTTAGTTCACGGAAAAGGCCAAGGTGACCAGTTTGTGTGGTCTGATCCCGCTCCAGCAGGGGAGCTTGAGCCACTTCTGTAATGAAAAAGCTGCGTTCATTGAAATTTCTGGGCGCTCTAGGCACGTAATTGCACTAAAGTTCTAAAGCTGATAAAAATTGGACCTAAAGTAGCAAGTCCAAACACATACCTTCGAGAGATAGAGACTTATGCGTCAAGACAACATCAGAAATATTGCTATCATCGCCCACGTTGACCACGGTAAAACCACCATGGTTGACCAGATGCTTAAGGCAACCGATGCATTCCGCGAGAACCAGCAGGTTCAAGAGAGAATCTTGGACTCCAACGATCAGGAGCGCGAGCGCGGAATTACCATTCTGGCAAAGAATATCTCTATTGAGTACAAGGGCGTTAAGATCAACGTTATTGATACCCCTGGCCACGCTGACTTTGGCGGCGAGGTTGAGCGCGTTTTGAAGATGGCTGACGGCGCGCTTTTGCTGGTTGACGCAGCTGAGGGCCCTATGCCACAGACTCGCTTTGTTCTGCGCCACGCTATCGACGCAGGCCTTTCTATCATGATGGTTGTCAACAAGATTGACCGTGACGGCGCTCGTCCAGAGGCTGTCGTCAACGATTCCCTTGATCTGATGATGGACCTCGGCGCAACTGATGAGCAGCTTGAGTTCACCATGGAGCACGTTATCTTTGCTTCTGGCGTTAATGGTTACGCTCGCCTTGATCCAAATGATGACAACGACAATATGTTCCCACTTCTCGATATGATTATTGATGGCCTGCCAGCTCCAGATGTTGATATTGAAGGACCTCTTGCTATGCAGTGCGTCACCATCGATCACTCCGACTACCTGGGCCGCATTGGTATTGGCCGTGTCTATTCCGGAACAGTTCATACGGGCGACAAGATTCTTGTTGTCAAAAACGACGGTTCCCGCGCTATGAGTCAGGTCAAGCAGCTG
This sequence comes from uncultured Atopobium sp., assembly GCA_916715765.1. Classification (GTDB taxonomy): domain Bacteria; phylum Actinomycetota; class Coriobacteriia; order Coriobacteriales; family Atopobiaceae; genus Lancefieldella. The sequence goes on along the minus strand of CAKAPG010000002.1, from coordinate 51,778 downwards.
TTCACCTTTGACTACCTGGGCCGCAAGGAGTGCAGCGAGGTTGACGCAGGTGATATTGCGGCAATCGTTGGCGTTGATAACACTGATATTGGTGACGTCTACACTGATCCAGAGAACCCTGTTGAGTTGGATCCAATTGAGATTGATCCACCAACCCTTTCCATTATTTTTGAGCCTTCTACCTCGCCACTTGTTGGTCGCGAGGGAGACATTGTTGGTGGCCGCCAGCTCAAAGAGCGCCTGATGACAGAGCGCGAGAATAACGTCACCATGCGCATCGAGGAGCTTCCTGATAAGACGGGTATTGAGGTTTCTGGTCGTGGTATTTTGCACCTCTCCGTTCTTATGGAGAGCATGCGCCGCGAAGGCTTTGAATTCCAGGTTGGTCGTCCTCGCGTTCTGTTCAAGAAGGACGCTCAGGGCCACACGCTTGAGCCTATTGAGCAGGCTGTTGTTGAGTGCAACCCAGAGTATGCTGGCAAGGTCATTGAAGTCTTTGGTAACGTTGGCGGCACCATGTCCATCATGGACACCGGCGAGACCCAGACGCACCTTGAGTTCAAGATTCCAACTCGCGGCATTATGGGCCTCAAGACGCGCGTCATGAACGTCACCCACGGCGACGCCGTCTTCTACCACACCTTCCTTGAGTACGGTCCTTTTGCTGGTGATATTGGTAGCCGCCAGAACGGTGCCATGATTTCCATGTCCACCGAGAAGGCCGTTGCGTATGCACTTGGCACGCTCCAGGAGCGCGGTCAGCTCTTTGTTTCTCCAGGTGTTGAGTGCTATGAAGGTATGCTGGTTGGCGAGCGTTCAAGGCCAGGCGACATGGTTGTTAACATTGCGCGTACCAAGTCTTTGGGCAACCAGAGGTCTTCAACTGCAGATATTTCAGTTCAGCTGACTCCTCCACGCCTGTTTACGCTGGAAGAGGCTCTGGAGTACATCATGGACGACGAGCTTGTTGAAATCACGCCACAAAACATCCGCATGCGTAAGCGTATTCTTTCCGAGACTGAGCGCCGTAAGTGGGCAGTCCGTAACGGCATGGTCAAGAAGTAACAGCGTCGTTTACAGATAACTGATCTGGCGAGAAAAACTTGCAGCTGCAAGGGTTTCTCGCCAGTTTTGTTTTAGGCAGATTTTAAATAAAGTGCTGGTAAACGGTATGTGAGGGCGATGTAAAACCGCCCAAAACCGCCCAAAACCGCCAAAACCGCCCCAAACCGCCCCAAACCGTTCAAAGACCGTCCGATTGCGGCGGTTTATCTACTTTGACGGAGTGTTCTGCTCAGGCTGTTTGCCTGGCTTTTGTGTCTTGTGACGCAGTTTGTTGACGCTGCGCATGACGTGTGGCGTAAGGTCAACATCTGCAGGTGAAAGCACGTTGTATTTGAGCGACCAGCGCCTGAGGCCAACGGTAACCACGACACAGATAACAGCTGCCCAAATTTTGGTGACGCCCGCATAAGAAACAAGAGCCCAATAGGAGGTTGCGCCAGCAACCGCGCAAAATGCGTAGAGATTGCTTCGTTGGAAAATGCGAGGAATATCGCCAAGAAAGACATCGCGAAGCATACCGCCGCCAACACCTGTGATGCTTCCCATCAGAATAACCGAGAAGGGGAGAAGGTGATATACCAGGGCTTTATCGGTACCAACAACAGCAAAGAGGCCAACGGAGATAATGTCGGTCCACTCAAGCATGCGAGGGAATCTGTCAAGCGGCTCAGGGAACATAAACAGCAAAACGGCGGTAAATACTGCCGCTGGAATGGCGTACGGCGAGTTAAGCATGTAGACGCCACCCTCTTGCATCATGACGTCTCTAATAAGTCCGCCGCCCAGGCCGCCTAAAAGACCGAGGCCCACAAAACCCACAAGGTCTAAGTGACGATCCCTTGCAACCAAAATTCCCGAGATTGCACCAATAATTACTGTTAGAAGGTCCAGCCAGTAGGGGATGCCCACAGAAATTGCATCTGTGCCATAAGGCGAGAAAAACGGTGGCATCCGTACCTCCTACTGGTGTTTTACTTTTTATGAGTATGACAATACTACACAAGTATTAAAAATACACAGAACTTCTCGTCCTATATTGGTGAGAAATCCGCTATACTGTCCCGTGCGGTTTTATATGGAGAGTTGTCCGAGTGGCCGAAGGAGCACGATTGGAAATCGTGTAGGCGTCTAAAGCGTCTCCAGGGTTCAAATCCCTGACTCTCCGCCAGAATTTTCACGGCGCCTACGGGCGCCGTTTCACCCTTCGGAGGGGTGGCAGAGTGGTTGAATGCGGCGGTCTCGAAAACCGTTTACCCCTTCTAGGGGTACGAGGGTTCGAATCCCTCCTCCTCCGCCATTTAACATTTTTGTTTGATTAATTGCTACTAAAAAAGATATATTTATTTCTCGTTTTTATATAGAATGTTTAGGCTTAGTAATTCGATGTCATTATTTTTGACACGAGGGGAGAGTTAAATGGCTGTTTCAGCAGATGAGTTGAATGGCTACAGGCGCGATCGCTATTTTGCACGCTCCTGGGCACTTCTGACTCTGGAAAAGGGTTGGTGGAAGCCTGTCCTTATTATGGCTCTGTTTGGTCTTATTCCAGTTGTCGGAATTCTTGCACTTGTTGGCTATGCACTTGAGACTGCACGCGTAACTGCATGGGGTATCAACGCTGGTCCAAAGCAAAAAGATCTTAAGTTTGGTACCTATATTGTTACCGGCTTCAAGGCAGTTGTCATTGCACTTGCGTTTGGTCTGGCATACAGCATTGCTACTGGAATTCTTACTTTTATTCCAGTCATCAATCTGATTCTTATTCCAGTCTTCATTGTTGCAGCATTTGTGTATCCACTGTTCATTAATGTTGTTCAGGTTCGTGCATCAGTTTATGGCCGCATCTCCGCTGGTTTTGCTTTTAAGAACATCTTCGAGATGATTAAGCATGATATGGGCGGTCTGTTCCGTATCTTTGGTATGGGCATTGTACTTGGTATTGTTACCTCAATTATTATGGGTATCATCGGCGGCAGCGCTGCAATCAGCATGATCGTTAACATTGGTGCTCAGGCTATGGCCATTGCAAGAACTCAGAATATTTCCAACCAGAACCAGCTTGGTCTTGTCATGCTTGCTCTTCTTGCACGCGGCTTTATTCAGATGGGACCAATCTTCCTGGTTATTGGCTATATTGGCCACGTTGTCGGTCTTATCGTTATGCTTCTTATGCAGAACGCAATTGCCCTTTGGATGCGTCAGTTCAACGTTCCTGCATGGGGACAGAGCAACGATCCACTGCCACCATTTATTAACGATCCACGTGATGGCGCAGCTGCTACCTATGCTGCCCCAGCACCTGTTGCTCCAACCGCACCAGCAGCAACCGCTGCTCCTGCAGTAGCGCCTGTTGCTGTTCCTGTCGCAGCACCTGCACCAGCAGCACCTGCACCAGCAGCTACTGCTCCCGCAGCTCCAGCAGCTCCTGCTGCCCCAGTTGCTGCTCCAGCTCCAGTTGCACCTGCAGCCCCAGTTGCTACCCCAGCTCCTGCTGAGCCTGTTGCAGCACCAGCAGCACCAGCAGCACCCGCGGCTCCAGTTGCTCCTGCGGCACCAGTTGCTCCAGCTGCGCCAGTCGCACCTGCGGCTCCTGCTGCACCTGCTGCTCCAGCAGCGCCTGTCGCTCCAGCAGCACCAGCAGCTCCTGTCGCACCTGTTGCGCCAGCAGCACCTGTAGCTCCTGAGGCACCTGTTGCTCCTGCAGCTCCAGAGCCTGCACCAGCTTCAACTGTTGTTGTTGAGCCAATTATCCCAACAGCTCCAGAGGCTCCTGAGGCACCAGCTGCTCCAGTAGATGCACCAACTCAGAATCCTGAGGGACCTGCAGCTCAGTAATGTAGAGCACATATAAACAAAACGGCCATCATGCAGATTGTGTGATGGCCGTTTTTCTTATTTAATCACGTGTTATTTGAATTAAGTGTTTGACCATACCTTAGAAAGATTCGCGTCAAATCTTTGCAAGATTAAAGACAATTAGGCGACAAATTGCCAATTTAAGCTATATATGTGGACTGCATGTGAGAAAGTTTGTGGGCTAGTTTCGTATTTAAGCATTTATGTGGTATGATGCTTGGTCGAACTTTCCTGCTTCGGGTGCACCTTCACTTCCCGAAGCCATTAGCCCAGAGGAGGTGACAATATGAAGGCCTATGAACTGCTGTTTTTTGTTGACCCAGCTTCCACCGAGGAAGTCCGCGCTGGTGTAATGAAGCGTATTGACGTTGCTATCACCACTGACGGCGGAGTAGTCGACAGCGTCGAGGATTGGGGTAAGCGTAAGCTTGCTTTTGAGATCGACGATCTTACCGAGGGTGACTATACCCTCATCAATTTCCATGCAGATCCAACGCAGATTGCAGAGCTCGATCGAGTCCTGCGAATCAATGATGCTGTTAAGCGTCACATGATCGTGCGTCGAGTCGATAAGGACTAAGTCCTTGTAATGGAAAAGTGGAATTATTCCACGATGAGAGGTAGTGAGATTTATGAGTATTAACAGGGTTAACATTTCGGGCAACCTGACCCGTGACCCGGAGCTTCGCTCCACAGCAGGCGGTACCCAGATTCTATCCTTCGGCGTTGCGGTTAACGATCGTCGCAGGAACCAGCAGACTGGTGAGTGGGAAGATGTTCCTAACTTCGTAGACTGCGTAGTATTTGGTCAGCGTGCTGAAGCACTTTCCCGCTTCCTCTCCAAGGGTTCGAAGGTTGCTATTGAAGGCAAGCTTCGTTTCAGCTCCTGGGAGACGAAGGAAGGACAGCGTCGCAGCAAGCTTGAGGTTGTTGTCGATGAGGTCGAGTTCCTTTCTAGGAATCAGCAGGGTGGAGCCCCTATGTCACAGGGCGCACCATCTTATGCAGCTCCAACTCCACAGGCACCCGCTCCCGTTCCGGCTCCGCCAGACGAGGAGTTCTACGATGCTGATATTCCGTTTTAAACGTCAGACAGCAACACAGACGTTACTGTCATCTGAAAGGTAAAAGACATGGCTCAGCAGAAACAAGATTTCCAGCGCCAGCCGCGTCGCAAGTATTGCCAGTTCTGCAAGGAGGAGACTGAGTTCATCGATTACAAAGATACTCAGCTTCTTCGTAAGTACATGACCGACCGTGGCAAGATTAAGCCTCGTCGCGTCACTGGCACCTGCACGCAGCACCAGCACGACATTGCACTTGCTATCAAGCGCGCACGCGAGATGGCACTTCTGCCCTACACTGTCCCTGTGGTTTCCAGCCGCGGTGGCCGTAGTCGCGGATAACCTATCTGTTCTTTAGGTAGAGTTGGTTAGCAATGGATAGACCGGATTCAAATATTCCTCAGGCACCTGAAGGGTATTCTCGCCCAGAGAGTAGCTCGCAGAATGTTGCCGGTCCAAGCAACCAAAACGGAGGCAAACCGCGTCCGTTTGAGGCTCCAACATACAAGCAAGGATTTGTACTTTGCGTTGTTGGTGGAGTAATTACCGGGCTCCTTTCTTTTATTGGAGCTGCTTTGGTTGCGTATGGCATGGTAATTGCTGTCTATTGCAAAAAAGGGCACGGATGGTTTGGTCCCGCTATTACTTCTGTACTTGTTACAGGTGTAGCAGCTTATTTGCTCTCGGGACCAACGGAAGCGGCAACTTCAGTTACCGCTTGCGCACTTGCTCTTGGAGTTGGCTACGCTTTTGCAACAGAGAAACTCACTGTTGGTGTTGGATCTCTTCTTGTAGGGGCAACGGCTTTAGCACTTCTGGGATACGATGCATTCTTTGCCGCGATGGCAGGAACAAGTCTTCCCGAGCTTGCTCAGAGCGTGTTTAATCAATACGCTTCGCAGGTCTCAGGTGCTTCTCCAGAGATCCAAGAGGGTCTTTCAACTGCAAAGGCGCTCTTTATGCTCTTTTGGCCAACCAGCTATACCGGCATGGCGCTTTTATATTTTGTAATTGCGCGTTTTGGAGCTCGAACAGTGTATAAAGCACTGACAAGAGACCCACAGAAATTGCCACAGTTCCAGCTGATGGACGTTCCATTTTGGATGTGTGCTCTTACCGTGGCCAACTTGTTTGTGTATGCACTTTCAAGTACCGTTTTGCCTGCTCAAGACTTACTTCAGCTAATTACGCTGAACGTATTTATGGCTCTTAGAGTTGTTTTTGCTCTTCAGGGCCTTGCAGTGCTCACATGGTTTGTGCGCGAGAAGCACTTCTCGCCAGCACTTTCTCTGTCACTGTTTGTATTGGCAGGCATGCTAGAAGTTCAGTTAGGCGTTATGGCTCTCGTAGGACTTATTGATGCCTGGGCAAACTTCCGAAAGCTTAATCGCTCAGGAAGCCAGGATTCAGAGCCTACGATAAACAACAACTAGTCGATACCATCGACTCATCAAAGGAGTTTCCCATGAAAGTTATTCTCTTGGGCGAGCTTCGCGGTAAGGGCGGCGAAGGCGACATCGTAGAGGTCGCACAGGGTTATGCGGAGAACTTCCTGTTCCCCAACAAGATTGCCCAGCCTGCTACACCGGGTAACATCAAGCAGCTTGAGGAGCGTCGTCACAATATCGCTAAGCGCGAAGAGCAGCGTATTGCTGACGCAAATGCTACCAAGGCAGCTCTTGATGGCAAGCTCGTAACTGTTGACGCTCGCATCGGCGAGGAGGGCCAGCTCTTTGGCTCTGTCACCACCGCTCAGATTGCTGATGCAATCGAGGCACAGCTCAACGTCACCGTTGATCGTAAGCGCATTGCTCGTAGCGCTGCTATCAAGACCGCTGGTCGCCACAATGTCACCATTGAGCTTTATCGTGACATTACCGCTACCGTCGTTGTTCTTGTTGGCGAGGACGATGCTGCTCCTGCAGAGGAGGAGGCCGAGGAGGTTGTCGCTGAGGCAATCGCCGAGGTTGAGGTTGAGTCCGCAGAGTAGTTTTATGCATGCATAAAACACAGTTCTCCTGCATTTTTTGGTGGTTTATACAATTTCTGCAGTTTTCTACAGATTTGTAAGCTTTTATAAAAAGCGCAGCCATCTGAAAAGAATGGAATGTTTGTTCGAACCACCCCTTTGTGAAACATAACAAAGGGGTGGTCTTTTTATGTGTAGACGAAACGGTATAATTTCTTACACTCTACCTGCGGTTATTCAAAATGTTATGTAAAACATATTCACTTAACCTGCGGAATTGTAATTTGATTTGTATAACCGCAGATAAGCAATTGTGTAGAAAATACCACGTGTCGAAAAAAGTCTAAAAATTGTTGAAAACGTTGAAAACTCAAGGAAATCCCGCTCAGGGTATACGAGTTTTGGAAAATCGTGTTGAAGACTTATATTTTCGAGTTTTGCAAGCCAAAATGACTCTTTATTTTTTTGAAAAGTACACTACTATTCAGATTCATTCCCAAAAAATATGATTGGAAAAGACGATGGCACAAGACTCGTTTGAGATGAATCCTACGCAATTAACGGCCCTAGAGAACGCCTCTATGCCACAAGATTCTGATGCCGAGTTTTCCATTCTTTCCGCAATGATTCTCTCAGAAGAGATTAGAGGAGAATGCCTCATTAGGCTTTCTTCCGAGGATTTTTATATTCCTTCTAATCAAATCATTTTCGAGGCTATTAAGTCGCTGTTTGATAACAACAAACCAGTAGACGTCATTTCGCTTGCAGACCACCTTAAGAGTAACGGTAAGTTTGAACGTGCTGGCGGAGCTGTCCGTTTAGCAGAGCTTGGCAACAACCCACTAGCTATGGTTGGTTGGGAAAACCATGCCAACATGCTGCACCGTGATACTACGCTCAGAAAGATGATTAGCGCCTCTGCAAAGATTTCTGCCCTTGCTTACAATGCTCCAGAAGACACAAAGCAAGTTGTTGACCAGGCAGAAAAGCTTATTTTTGATGTAACTAACAGGGATGTTCAGCAGTCTGAGCAGGGCATTGAAGACATCATGACCGATCTCTTTGATGAGCTTCAGCAAAATGCTGGAAAAGATGCGGCAGAGCTGGGTGTCCAAACTGGATTTGCAACCCTTGATAACCTTTTCCAAGGTCTTCGTCCTGGTCAGATGGTTGTTATTGGTGCTCGTCCTGGTGTTGGTAAGACTTCTTTCGCACTCAGCATGGCTTATAACGCTGCAGTATCTGGTGCAACTGTTGCGCTCTTCTCGCTTGAGATGAGCAAGATTGAGATTGCTCAGAGGCTTTTGGCTTCTGAGTCAAAGGTTGATTTGCAGACCATCCGCTCTTCCAACATCAGAAATGAGCAGTGGCCTACCCTTCTGGAGGCAGCAGAGCGCATTTCTCGCCTTAAAATCATCGTTGACGATACTCCAGGCACAACAGTCACAGAAATTCGCGCAAAAGCCCGCAGAATGCTTAATAAGGCTGAGAAGGGCGTCATTATCATCGACTACCTTCAGCTACTTTCTCCACCAGCCGAGAAGGGTCGTGCAGACAGTCGTGCAACCGAGGTTTCTGAGATGTCTCGTGGCATTAAGATTATGGCTAAAGACCTTAAAGCGCCCGTTATTGCACTTTCTCAGCTCAACCGTACGCTTGAAAACAGAAATGGCAAGCGCCCACAGCTTTCTGACCTGCGTGAGTCCGGCGCTATCGAGCAGGACGCAGATATTGTTTTGCTGCTTGACCGTTCACTGAGCGATGAAGAAGCCGCGCGTGAAGATCGTCCTGATAAAGACGTTACTAACATCATTGTTGCAAAGAACCGTGCAGGAGCTTTGCGGGATGTTCCTGTCATGTTTATGCCAACTTCTACCAAGTTTGTTGAGCTTTACCAGGGAAATAACTACTCAGAAAGCGAAGCCGCTCAGTACGCCGCAATGGCAAACCCTGCACACTAATCGTTTCTTATGTGTGACAAAACCTTCGCGCTTCTGTGCTTTTGCCAGCGGTATTAGATATACTTATGAAGCAACCCCTAAAGAGGTTGCAACCGTCATGTAATGGTCGTGTTTGTAGATAGCTGCGATAGGGGAGAACTTATGCCAGCTTCCGTACTTGTTGGTGCTCAGTGGGGAGACGAGGGTAAGGGTAAGGTTACCGACCTCATTTCCGGAGATTTTGACGTTGTTTGCCGTTACGCAGGTGGTGCAAATGCAGGCCACACGGTAATTGCTGGAGATACAAAGCTTGCACTCCACCAGGTTCCATCTGGCGTTATGTATGAGAATACCTATCCAGTTATTGGCAATGGCTGCATTGTTGATCCAGAGGTCCTTCTCGGTGAGATTGACATGCTGGAGAGCAAGGGTATTTCTTGCGATCTTCTTAAGATTTCCGGCAACGCTCACATTGTTATGCCTTATCACAAAGATCTTGATGGCGTGCACGAGAAAAAGCTGGGTAAGAACCTTATTGGTACCACCAAGCGCGGTGTCGGCCCAACTTATATGGACAAGATGAACCGCACTGGCCTGCGTATTCAGGACATGCTTGACGAGAAGATCTTCCGCAAGAAGCTTGAAGCTGCACTTGAGTACACCAATCCAATCTTGAGTCTTGTGTATGGTCTTTCAACCTATACCGTTGACCAAATTTGCGAGACCTACCTGCCTTATGCAGATCGCATTCGTCCTTACATTGTTGAGTCTTCTCTCTTCCTCAACGAAGAGCTTGAGGCTGGCAAGAACATTCTCTTTGAGGGTGCTCAGGCAACCATGCTTGATATTGACCACGGCACCTATCCATTTGTTACCTCTTCTAACTGCACCGCTGGTGGCGCGGTTACTGGTTCTGGTGTTGGTCCAACCAACATTGACCGTGTCTTGGGTATCGCAAAGGCTTACCTCACACGTGTTGGTTCTGGTCCATTCCCAACAGAGCTCTTTGACGAGACAGGCGATCTTCTCGGCGAAGTTGGTCATGAGTACGGTGTAACTACCGGTCGTAAGCGTCGCTGCGGTTGGTATGACGCTGTAGTTGTTAACTACGCAGCTCGTATCAACGGTCTTACCGACCTTGCAATCACTAAGCTTGACGTTCTTGGCTGCCTAGACGAGATTAAGGTCTGCGTCGCATATGAGTGCGACGGCAAGATTTACAAGACCGTTCCAGAGCATCAGAGCGTTTTCTATCACGCAAAGCCTGTCTACGAGACTCTTCCTGGTTGGAAGTGCGATATCTCCAATGTTCGCAACTTCTACCAGCTGCCTCGTGAGGCTAAGGACTACATTGACTTCCTGGAGCAGCTTGCTGGTGTACGCGTTTCTATCATCACCGTTGGTCCAGATCGCGAGCAGACAATCGACCGCTACTGGAGGTAACCCGTGGCGTCTTCGGACTGCTCAACTTTTGCAATAGTTTGCGATAACCCCTGTGGGCTTGAAGCTTCCCAGCTTGAAGCCCTGGGGGTTTCTGTAATACCTGGAGCTCTGAGTTCAGATGCTGATCAGGTAGGCGAGTTTTACCGAGGTATTTTTGAGTCAGGAGCTCAAAAGATCCTCTCGCTCCATGTGTATGCAGATTTTTCTGACTCGCTTCTTACGGCAAAAAAGGCTTGCCAGAACAATCCTGATATTTCAAGCTCAATTTGCCTGGTAGATAGCGGAAATATGCCCACTGCTATGGGAATCATGCTAGAGCGCTTAAGTGTGGCAAGAAAGTCTGGAGCTTCATTTGAAGCTGCTTGCGCATATGCACAAGAGCTGGCTGAAGTAGTTGCCACAATGTACATCGCAATGAACAAGGTTGTCCTACATAAAAGCAAGGACAAGCACCCCAGGCTTTCTTTAAGACTTCGACTTGAGCGTTTGCATAGGCGCATTTCAAATGATATGTATTTGTATCGTTTGGTTGGCGGAAGGTGCACAGAGGTTGCTCGTTCATCGGATTTTACCGATCTAGCAGCAAGAATTTCTCGTCTTATGAGCGCTTGTTTTGTAAAGCGCGGCGAGCTCAAATACGTTGTGATTTCAAGTGGCGAGAAACGCATAGAAAAGCATCTCAAAAAGCCGCTTAAAACCAATGAATATGATGCAGAATGTATTGCAGAAAGACTTGCTTCCCCTGAGTTTAAAAAACATCTTGGAGAAGGCGCTGTTGGCGTTGCTTGTATCCCAAAGGCGTTGTATCAGAAGGCTGGAGTACTTATGAATGACACCGTTGATATTTTGTTGCTTGGCGCGGGTGGTCGTGAGCATGCTCTCTTAACCAAGCTGCAAGAATCGCCTCGTGCAGGAAAAATTTACGTTGCTCCAGGTAATGGCGGCATGGCTACCCAGGCAGAGATTGCTCCTATTGATCAAAATAATCCTGATGAGGTTGTTGCTTTTGTCAAGGAAAAGGGCATCAATCTGGTAGTTATTGGCCCTGAGGCACCTCTTGTTGTGGGCGTTGCAGACGCTGTTCGCCAGGCCGGTATTGCATGCTTTGGCCCTAATCAGAATGCAGCGCAGATGGAGGGCTCAAAGGCGTTTGCCAAGGGCGTTATGGAGCGAGCAAACGTTCCAACTGCAGCTTGGAAGTCTTTCACTGATCAGGAGTCTTGCGAGGCGTATGTTCGTCACATCGGTGCACCTGTTGTTGTTAAGGCAGACGGTCTTGCTGCAGGTAAAGGTGTTATTGTTGCAACTGAGCTTGAGCAGGCCCTCGAAGGCGTCCGTGAGTGTTTCTCGGGTCACTTTGGCGATGCAGGAGCAACCGTTGTTGTCGAGGAGTTCCTTGAGGGGCCAGAGTGCTCGCTTCTTGCGTTGACTGATGGAACGTACGTGGTTCCGCTGGCAACAGCCCAGGATCACAAGCGCGCTTACGACGACGATAAGGGTCCTAACACCGGTGGCATGGGCGTCTATTCCCCTGTTCCTTTTGTGACTGACGAAGAGCTTTCCCAGATGATTGCCATTGAGCAGCGCGTTGTTGACCAGCTCAAAAAAGAGGGTATCAACTATTCCGGCTGCCTTTACGGCGGATTTATGCTGACCAAAGACGGTCCTAAGGTTCTTGAGTTCAACGCTCGCTTTGGTGATCCAGAGACTCAGGTTGTGTTGCCTCGCCTTGAGGGAGACTTGGTTTCAATTTTGATGGCTTGTGACAACGGCACCCTTCGTCATCAGCAGGTTTCCTGGTCGGATACAGTTGCTGTTTCTGTTGTTCTTGCAAGTGCTGGATATCCTGGCTCCTACGAGAAGGGTAAGGAGATTACTGGTATCGAGGCTGCTCAGCAGCTTGAGGGCGTCTCTGTCTATCACGCAGGAACTGCTCAGACTGAAGACGGAAAGATTGTTACTGCTGGCGGTCGCGTGCTCAACGTTACTGCGCTTGCTCCAACTTTTGAGGAAGCTCGCGCTCGTGCATACGAGGCCTGTGATCTGATCAACTTTGAAGGTAAGCAGCTCAGGCACGATATTGGACTTAAGGCTCTTCAGGGCCGTCCAGAAAAATAATTGAGGTTAGTGGCTATGGCAAATCAAAATGACGAGAAAACCAACGTGCAGGACGGCGCCTGGAACAGTAATCAGACCAGCGCTCAGTTTAACGACGTGTTTGATGACATGCAGTCTACTGAGCCAGAGATTCTCGACGCTGACATGCAGGTAACTCCAGAGGTATTTGACTCTGCTCGCAATGATTTGCACTCAGCGGTTAATTCGCTTACTTACGATGGGGAGCGCGTTACTGTGGGCGATGCCGCCTATCATCATTCAGGTGAGCCACAAAAACGCAGCTTTGTCGCAGGTACAGAGGATGCGCGCGACGCTTCTCTGGAAGAAAAGCCTCTCTCTGAGGATACCGTCTGGGTTGGTCGCATTTTTGACGTGAATCGTCTTCGTGTTTCTCTCCCTGATGGACGCACTGCTCTTCGCGATGTTGTGCGTCATCCAGGAGCTGTGGCTATTGTTGCGCTGACTGATGAGGGCAGAATTTGCCTGGTTCGTCAGTATCGAACTGCGCTTGGTCGTGTAACAGTTGAGCTACCTGCGGGAAAGCTTGACCCAGGTGAGGATCCTCTGGATTGTGCCCATCGTGAGCTGCTGGAAGAGACAGGAATGAAGGCGGGGAAGATGGCTTTTCTCACCACCACCGCTACTTCCGATGGTTTTACTGACGAGCTTATTCACCTTTACATGGCAACTGAGCTGACCTTTGAGGGGTCAGACCCAGATGCTGACGAATTCATTAACGTTGATCTTGTTCCATTATCTGAGCTGGTAGATGCTGTTCTCGACGGCAAAATCGAGGATGCAAAGACTATCATTGGAGCTCTTATCTGCGATTCAATTTCACACCGATTGCCTATGGAGTAATTACGCATGCTTGACCGTTCTTCTCGCCCTGTACCTGGTAACAACGCCCCTGGCAAACATCGAAAATCGCTGTTTGCCAGTTTTCTTTCTTATTACGCTCCGCAAAAGCACCTGTTCATTCTGGACACTATCTGCGCCATCATTTTGGCTTGCATCGAGCTGGCGTTCCCTCAAATTCTACGATTGCTCACAAAGGGACTGTTTACGCAGGGTAAAGATGCCATCCTTGGCAGCCTGGTATTTATTGCCGTCGGCCTTGTCGTGATGTATTTTGTCCACTTTCTGTGCCGCTACTTTGTTATTAGCTGGGGACACATCATGGGCGCCCGCATGGAAAGCAAGATGCGAGAAGACCTGTTTGACGCATACGAGCGCATGAGTTTCTCGTATTATGATCGCCACAAGACGGGTGATCTGATGAGTCGCCTGGTATCTGACTTGTTTGACATTTCCGAGACGGCGCACCACGGCCCCGAGTACCTGATTATTGGCCTGCTTGAAATTGCCGGTTCTTTTGTCATTCTGGCTTTTATTAACGTGCCTCTTACGCTGGTGCTCGCCGGAATTGCTGCTGTGCTAGTAATGTTCAATTTCTTTGCCAACGTGCACATGCGTGGTATTTTTAAAGAGAACCGCATGCGCATTTCCGACGTAAATACCCAGCTAGAAGACTCACTTTCTGGTATTCGCGTGGTTAAGGGTTTTGCGGCAGAAGATCACGAGCGCAAGAAATTCAGGGCAAGCAACTCGGCATACTTAGACTCCAAGGCCAACATGTACCAGGCCATGGGTAGGTATCAAGCTGCCATCTCTGGCATGATGGGCGTTTTGAACACTGTCGTGTTGGTTTTGGGCGGTTGGATGATTGCTCAGGGTCAGATGCAAGCCATTGACCTGGCTACGTATGCGCTCTACATCTCGCTGTTCACCACGCCAATCATGAACATTCTGAACTTTACTGAGACGTTCCAGAAGGGTCTTGCGGGCTTTAAGCGTTTCTCGGAAATTCTTGAAACTCAGCCGGATATTCAAGATGCGTCTGATGCTCACGACATTCAGATTACTGCTGGCGATATCATCTACCAGGACGTTCATTTTTCTTACAACGATGCCGAAGACGTTATCAACGGCTTGAATCTTCATATTGAGAGTGGAAAAACCGTTGCGCTGGTTGGGCCTTCAGGCGGGGGCAAGTCCACTACCTGCGCTTTATTGCCACGCTTCTATGATGTTACAAGCGGAAGCATCACCATTGACGGCCAGGACATTCGCTCCGTTACGCAGCACAGTTTGCGCTCGGCAATTGGTATGGTCCAACAGGACGTGTATCTCTTTGACGGCACTATTGCGGAGAACATTGCATACGGTTGCCCTGAGGCTTCCGCAGCCGACATTGCGCTTGCCGCAAAGCGCGCAAACATCTCTGAGTTTATCGAGTCATTGCCTGACGGATATGACACGCAGGTTGGACAGCGTGGAACAAGGCTTTCTGGCGGACAAAAGCAGCGCATTTCCATTGCGCGCGTGTTCCTCAAGAACCCTCCACTGCTCATCCTGGACGAGGCTACTTCTGCTCTGGACAACGAGTCCGAGCGTGCGGTCCAGGAGTCCCTTTCCGAGCTGGCAAAGAACAGAACCACGCTGGTCATTGCTCACCGTCTTTCCACGATCATGGGCGCTGATGAGATTATTACCATCAACCAAGGCCGTGCAGTTGAGCGTGGAACCCATGATGAACTGCTAGAAAAAGGCGGAATCTACGCTCATTACTATCAAATGCAGTTTGGTGGTGCGCCAAATCTCGCAAGGCGGTAAAATAGAGCATTAGGTGCTTTGCGAAACGCGGTTTGCAGCTTGCAGTTTGCAAACCGACGGCTCGTAACCAAAGATCAAAAGTCAACGCATTGCACGCTTTGAAAGCGTGTTTATGCAGGTTGAATGAGAGAGCTACATGGCTAAAGATGATGCAGAACGTTCACGCTTCGCGCGTCGCCAGAAGGGCGCGCTTGACGCTGACGCAGCTGAAGAGTTGTTTACCAAGGTAGACGAGACAGGTCATCCTAACGAGGAACGCGCAGCTCAAGAGCGTGCTCGCAGGCAGGGTGGAGCTGTAGCGGTAGACGTTGACCCGCTCTCGGGATCTGATCCTTCGGGATCAAATATCGAGAAGGTCATTACAAAGACAGCGGTCCTTTTTGTCCTGGTTTTCCTGGTAATTGTTGTTCTGATGCAGGTTTCTTGCGGTGTTATTCGTCGAGCCAACACAGCAAATCTAACTGAATCAGTTACGGTACGATCTGTTGCATCCGCACTGCGTGGAGGCGTTGAGTGGGGTAATGGATTCACGCAGTTTCCTGAGGATTTCTCGGTTCAGGAAGCTGACGAGAACACTGGTCGCGTTGAGGTAACGGTTACCGACACCACCTCAAAAGACGTGCTTGAATGCTATGCAGGATCCAGTGTTCAGGCTCAGGCGTTTGCCATTAACGCGCTGCTCAACCCACGAATCAATACCGTTGTCTACCACGTTAGTGTTCATAGAAATGACCAAGGTGAGTTGCAGAAATCTCAGCTCTTTGGATTCCTTAAACCTGGTGGAGACGCAACACCTATCTTTACCTTTACGTTCTCAAAGACGCAATCTTCTGATGGTGTAAACATCACCATGGTCATTACTGGTGCAAACGACACCATTCAAAAAGAATTGCGTGACCAGATTGCAACGTCATTTACGCCAGTTCGCGTGCTTGGCGGAATCGTTGGTGGTGACTCTTCAACAAAGAAGAACACTACAACTGGCACAACAGGAACTACTGGTACCACAGGAACCACTAACACCACAGGTACATCCGACAGTTCTTCAAGCACCAAGTAGTCTGTCTCACCTGAGAAAAAGTGCAAAAGAGCCGCTGGCGTCAGCGGCTCTTTTGCTTGCGCTGCCTGAAGTGACTCATCGGGAGGTCGGCGCGCCTCAAAATGGTGGCACGGCGAATGACTTTGCACGTTAATTTGGCAGAAAGTAAGCGGATTGGTGTTTCCAAGACGATTTTGGTCCCAAAAAGGTAAAAAACCCGTTTAGTTGGAGGTTTTAATCTTTATGCATGACGATTTTGAGCTATTTAGAGCCAGCAATATGCCGTCCGTTTAGCGCCAACTGGCCTTTTATTAATATCAAATCATTAAGTAATTCCCTTGAGTTCCAACTAAACGGGTTTTTTACCTTTTTCGCCCTATTTTGAAGTTCAATGTTTGCTTGATAAAAAATGAAACGAATAAAGTGCCCGTAAAATACATTTTCATGCATAGCGCCAACCGCAGGCACAAAAATAGATGCCCACTCTATGTGAGTGGGCATCTATGGCAAAGAATCATGTTTGATTTTGCTGCTAGTGTAAAGTTTTACACTAGCAGCGCAGCTTGCGCGAGCTTTTACTCATGAAGAAGCTGAGCAATCAGGCCTAGCTTTGTCTCAAACGAAACGCCACGAAGCTCAAAGTTTGGCTGCTCGCGAGTGATTTCCATGGACTCGCAGACAAACTCACCAGCGAACTCAACCGCGTCAGCGATTTCCTGACCACACATAACTGCAGCTAAAAGCGCAGAAGCAAACAAATCGCCGGTGCCGTGTAGCATGTAGGGGAGAAGCTCGGAAACAATCTCGCCGCGCTCGGACTCGGTAGCAACAAAGTTGCGAATAAGGCCATCACCGCGAACAATGCCCTTAAGAACAACACACTTGGCGCCCATCGCAAGCAGTGCATCAAGCAGCTCATCTACCTGCTCATCAGTCAAATCCTGACCAGCGTATGGAATACCAGTCAAAATCGAAGCTTCAGTAAGGTTTGGCGTCAGAATATCTGCACCGTTTACCAGGGATTTCATTGCATCGCAAAGCTCTTGCGTATAGGTTGGATACATCTTGCCGCCATCGCCCATAACTGGATCGACAACACGAAGCGCCTTTGGATGCTCCTGGTACAAACGCTGAATGCTTGCAACCTGTTCTGCTGCGCCAAGGAAGCCGGAATAAACGGCGTCCAGGTCAATGCCCTCTTCCTGCCATGCATCCAGATAATCCTCGAGCATGTTGGTGGTGTCGTGCATGTAGAACGTAGGGAACTTGGTGTGTGCTGAGAAAAGTGACGTAGGTACTGGGCAAACGTCACATCCCGCTGCCGACAAAACCGGAATAGCTACGCCAAGCGAGCATTTTCCGTATCCGCAGAGGTCATGCACTGCGGCGATGCGAGGGATGTACGAGCCTTCTCGCTGGTACAGAACAGAGTTGGTTTCATTCATTACAGTTTCCTTTCACGTGGACTGATGGACCAACGTTCTAGAAAATCATACTCTATACTGTGAGATGGATATTTGACGTATCCGCCTATTTTAAGAGACGTAACAAAGGAGCAGAGATGGCAGATCAGCCTGTTGTCGGCATCATCATGGGATCAAAGAGCGACCTTGCAACTATGGAGGGATGCACCGCTGAGCTCGAGCGCCTTGGCGTTCCATATGAGCTGGTCATTGCGTCTGCACACCGCACTCCAGATAAGGTCCACCAGTGGGCCGAGACCGCTGCTGACCGCGGCCTCAAGGTAATCATCGCAGCTGCAGGAAAGGCTGCTCACCTGGGCGGAGTTGTCGCTGCATTCACACCGCTGCCTGTCGTTGGCGTTCCAATGAAAACCTCCGATCTCGGCGGCATGGACTCCCTGCTTTCCATGGTGCAGATGCCATCCGGTGTACCCGTTGCCTGCGTTGCCATTAACGGCGCCAAAAACGCAGCTATTTACGCTACCCAAATCTTGGGTGCCTCTCTTCCAGAGTATCGCGAGAAGATCGTCCAGCTTAAAGCTGAGATGGCTGACGCATAAGCTAGCTCGTACCCGCTCGCACGTAGTCCGCAAATAGAACTCGCATGCATGCGTACCTGCATCCGCAATCGCACACGAGACCCGCGCTTCAGGAGATCTGAGGCGCGGGTTTTGCGTATCGCAAAATGTGATTATGCGATGACTTCATAAGATGTACAGAGATTTTTGTTTCGTGCATAGCTAAACTTTTAAGGGGTATGACAAAGGTATGACAAAGAGTACCTTCAGAAGGGAAGTGCATGGAATCAAAAAACGGCAAGCATTTTGCTTCATTCGCCGCTGACGACCAGACGGCTGGAAATACTCACACCTCAAAAACATCCGTCGAGATGGTTTCTATGAAAAATTCCGCGTCTTCAAAAAAAGAGGGCAACAAAAAAACCTCTCCTAAAAAGTCTGGCGAGAAACCCACTAAGAAGAAGGGTTTTGCTTATATTCTTTCCACGCTCTTGCTGGTAGTTGGCATTGGCCTCTTGGTTGTTGCCGGCGTTATGTTTGGCAAGACTCAGCTTGAATACCACGAGCAAGACGTCATCAACGAAGAGCTCGCTACATACGCAACAGTTTCCGAGAAAAAAGACGAGGCTCCAGTTATTGATTGGGCTGGTCTTCAGGCAGTAAACAACCAGGTTGTCGGCTGGATTCAGATTCCAGATACGCAAGTCAACTATCCTGTGTATCAGACTACAGATAACGATCACTACCTGCATACAAACGCAAAGGGAGAGTGGTCAATCGGTGGTCAGATTTTTATGGACTACCAGAACAATCCAAACGGCCTTACTGACCAGCAAACCATTCTCTATGGACACCATATGAGAAACGGCTCTATGTTCCAGTACATTGGAGCCATGAACGACCAGTCAACCTTCGATAAGGTTGAGACAATCTGGTACGTCACACCTACTCAGACATATGAACTTGAGCCGGTATTTACCTATCACACCGATGAAGACGACGAGGAAGTCAGGCAGTTTAACTTTGCTTCTGTTGATGAGTTCAGGTCTTACTTAAAAGATAGGCTCTCAAGGGCAGTAAGCTCTCGTTCAGATGCAGCAGAGGTTATTTCTCGCGCGGATCATGTTCTTACGCTCTTTACCTGCAATTATACTGATCAGTATGGTCGCACCATGCTCATCTGTGTTCCAAAGACTGAGGCACAGCCAAAGGCTCAGTAGCCGGTATACTGGCGGTTCAGAAGGAATATTGGATACAGCAAGAAGCCTCCAGTCAGGGCAGTGAAATGCTACTTTCTTAAAAAATTGTTACACGCTCCGAACATATTTGTTCGGAGCGCTTTTTCTTGTAAATTTCCAGGTACACTGTATGTATTGTTGCCAGACGTGAGAGGCGTTTGATCAAGGGTGGCTCAAGCTGAGGCATCCGGAGGGGATCCAATGGAACTTCACGAGGAATGTGGCGTCTTTGGAGTATGGGCGCCTGACCGTGACGTTGCTCGACTCACTTATTTTGCGCTGCACGCCCTGCAGCACCGCGGACAAGATTCCGCAGGTATAGCTGTCGGCGACGGCCATACCGTGCTTATCAGAAAAGATACGGGCCTCGTAACCGAAGTTTTCAACAACGACGACCTCAACGCAATGCCAGGTAAAGTGGCTATCGGTCACTGCCGCTACGGTACCGCAGGCGCCAAGGGTTGGGAGTCCGCCCAGCCTCACATGTCGTCCATCGATGAGACCCTCATTGCCCTAGCGCATAACGGTACCCTCGTTAACTTTGACTCCTTGCGAGAAGAACTGTCTTCTCGCCAGATTTCCTTTAGATCGCACACGGATTCCGAGGTAGCAGCCCAGCTCATCGGCTACTTTACTCGTCGCACACACCGTCTGCGCACCGGTATTGCTGCAACTATGAACCTCATCGAGGGCGGTTACGCCATGGTGCTCATCCGCGAGAACGCCCTCTATGCGTTTAGGGATCCTAACGGTATTCGTCCGCTGGTACTTGGCCATATTGGCGAGGAAGGCGAGAATAACTGGGTGGTTGCATCCGAGACGTGCGCGCTGGATATCGTGGGCGCCACGTATGTGCGTGAAGTTGCCCCTGGTGAGATTATCCGTATCTCAGACAACGGCCTGTCTTCCGAGATGGGACTTGCTCCTCGTCAGCAGGCAGATTGCATTTTTGAGCAGGTGTATTTCTCGCGCCCTGACTCTATTATCAGTGGCCGCTCGGTATATTCCGTCCGTCACCAGATGGGTCGTCAGCTGGCAAAAGAGACGCCAGCAGACGTTGACCTGGTAATTGGTGTGCCAGATTCCGGTGTTCCTGCAGCTGAGGGCTTTGCGCAAGAGCTGGACGTGCCTTTTGGTACCGGTCTCATCAAGAATCGCTACGTTGCCAGAACATTCATTCAGCCTACGCAACAGCTTCGTGAGCTGGGTGTTCGTCTGAAGCTTAACGCGCTTTCAGACGTTGTCGCAGATAAGCGCATTGTGATGGTGGACGATTCTGTTGTTCGCGGCACCACTTCAAAGCAGATTGTTCAGCTGCTCAGAGATGCGGGAGCTACAGAAGTGCACGTCAGAAGCGCTTCTCCTAAGGTAGCGTGGCCCTGCTTCTACGGCATTGATACCGCTGATCAGCACCAGCTTGTTGCAGCAAAAATGAGTACAGAAGAAATTTGCGAGTATATCGGCGCAGATTCATTGGGCTTCTTGAGCCTCGAGGGCCTGCTGGCGTGCGTACCCTCAAGAGGCTATTGCGAGTCCTGTTTTAGCGGCAAATATCCCGTGGCAATTCCCGAGGACTTCCACCAGAGGTTTTTGCCAGAGAACAAGCCCGATAACTTGCACCCGTCGTATGCACTAAAGTTTGACCAGGTAGAACAGCAGTTAATTGATCAGGGCCTTATGCCCTCAGAGCAGTAAGGGGAGAAACAATGACCACTTCCGCTGATCCAGCTAAGCAGATTACCTACGCCGACGCAGGCGTTGACGTTGATGAGGGCGCTCGCGCTGTCGACGCCATCAAAGCTGCTGTTGCTACAACTACTCGTCCCGAGGTCATCGGCGGCCTGGGCGGCTTTGGCTCCTGCTTCTCGGCTGCGGCTCTGAAGGACATGGAGGAGCCCGTACTGGTCAGCGGCACCGACGGCGTTGGCACCAAGCTTGCCATTGCTCAGCTGCTCAACCGCCACAACACGGTGGGCGAGGACCTGGTTGCAATGTGCGTTGATGACATTGTCCCTATGGGCGCTGAGCCTCTGTTCTTCCTGGATTACGTAGCCGTGGGCAAGCTTAAAGCTGAGGCTGTTGCCGAGGTTGTCGGTGGTATTGCAGAGGGTTGCCGCAAGAGTGGTTGTGCGCTGGTTGGTGGCGAGATGGCCGAGCATCCAGGCGTTATGAACCCAGACGACTACGATCTGGCTGGCTTTGTCGTAGGCGTTGTGGATAAACCAAAGATCTTAGGTCCCGAGAAGGTCAGTGAGGGTGATATTATCCTGGGACTTCCTTCTTCTGGCATTCACTCCAACGGATATTCGCTGGTTCGCAAGGTGGCCATTGAGGGCAAGACGGTCGAGGAGCTCAACCAGCCTCTGGAGGAGCTTGACGGCGAGTCACTTGCAGATGCCGTTTTGCGTCCAACCACCATTTATGCAGGTGGATTGCTTGCTGCTCTTCGTGCAGGCGCACCTATCAAGGCTATGGCGCACATCACCGGTGGTGGAATCACCGAGAACCTTAACCGCGCACTTCCATCTCACCTTGATGCAGAGGTTGATCGTGGTGGAGAGGCTGGTCCTGCATGGTCTATTCCACCTGTTATTTCTTATGTTTCTAATGCCGCAAACCTGTCCCTTGATGAGCAGTATCGCACCTTCAACATGGGTGTTGGCATGGCTCTTATCGTGGACATGGATGATGTTGACGACGTAGCAGAGGCCCTCTCTGAGCAGGGTTTTGAGCCATTTGTCATGGGTCAGATTATCCCAGGCACCGGAAAGGTGGTCTACAACGATGCCAATTAAGCTTGGCGTTCTTCTTTCTGGTTCAGGCACCAACCTCCAGGCCATCATTGATGCCATCCAGGCTGGTACGTTGGATGCAACCATTGAACTGGTTGTGTCTTCTCGCCCTAGCGCATATGGTTTGAAAAGGGCAGAAGCGGCTGGTCTGCAAACGCTGACGCTCTCAAAAGAGACGTACGAGGATCCGTTTGTTGCGGACATGGTGATTGCTACCGAGCTCAAGCGCTATAACGTTGATTATGTTGTTATGGCTGGTTACATGCGTAAAGTTGGCGTTCCTATTCTGAACACCTTCCCTAATCGCGTGCTCAACCTGCACCCGGCGCTGTTGCCAAGCTTCCGCGGCGCGCACGCTATTCAGGATGCGTTTGAATACGGCGTTAAGGTGACGGGCGTCACCGTTCACCTGGCAAACGCTGATTACGACCGCGGCCCTATTATTGCCCAGCGACCTGTTGTGGTTGAGGAGGGCTGGACTGTTGACCAGCTTGAAGAGGCAATTCATCAGGTAGAGCATCAGCTGTATCCTGAGGTTTTGCAGCTCTTTGCACAGGATAAGGTTCACGTTGAGAGCCAAAAGGTTCGCATAAAGGCAGGCAAGTAAATGGCGAGAAGTGCCCAGATCAAACTGAGCGACGTAGCAACATCGCGCGTCAATAACCTGAACTTTATGAGGTTTATTGCTGCGCTGATGGTCATTGTTTCTCACTGCTATTCAGTAGTCTTAGGCGGTGATGCCGGCAGCTATTTGCTGAAGGTAACAGGGGATCGTTTGAGTCCCGGCGGTGTTTCCGTTGGCGTCTTCTTCTTGTTTGGCGGGTTTTTGATTGCTCGTAGTTGCGAGCATTATCCTGAGGCAAAAAAGTTCTTCTCGGCACGCATTTTGAGGCTTTTTCCCGAGCTTCTATTTGTTGTTATTTTGACTGCGTTTGTACTTGGTCCAATGCTTTCAACGCTTTCACCTGTGGAGTATTTTACTATTCCACAGACGTACAAGTACCTGCTCAATGGCGTCTTAATCATGGTGCATCAGTTGCCAGGAGTGTTTACCAACAACCCTTCGGGTGACGTGGTAAATGCTGCGTTGTGGACGCTTCCTGTTGAGTTTATCTGCTACATTCTGTGTTTTATCAGCTACAAACTTACTAAGTTTGACAAAAAGAAGTTTTTGCTGCTCTCGGTACCTGTTTTTGTGTTGGCAGCAGTGTATTACGTGAAGTTTTCTCCGCTTCAGCTGAGCGTTGTGCGTGCGGTTCTTCTATTTTATCTGGGCGTTTTAATCTGGGTATTTAGAGATCACGTCACTATCTCACCTGTTTTAGGCCTTGCGTCGATTGTTCTGTGGTTTGTTATGGTCTTTAGCGGCATCGATAATCTGGCAATGCTGACGGTTTTCCCTATTGCTTGCTTCTGCCTTGCGTATGGAATGGGTAACCACTTTAGTAAATTTGGCACTAAATTTGAGCTGTCCTATGGTATTTACTTGTGGGCTTTTCCAATTCAGCAAGCACTGGTCCAGTACTTCCCAGCATGGCATCCTTATGTAAATGCACTGGTTGCAGCTTTGCTAGCAACTTGCGGAGCGTTTGTGAATCACTTTGTTGTTACTGCTCCGCTTGGAAGATACCTTAAAAAGCGCCGTCAGAAGGCCCTTGAAGCGCAGAAGTCTTCTGAAGTACAGCAGCCTTCTGAAGCATAGAAGTATTCCGAAGTATAGTCAGGTGCTTAAAGACAAGCGCCGAGAAGAAAAACTATTTTGCCAGGCCCACTAAATAGAATGCAGTTTGCATATACGCAAACGATACAACGCCCCAGATAAGAGGCACAGTTATGTCCCTAATAGTCTGCAGGGTCTCGTGAGTAGAGTGTTTGGCTATTTGTGTGAAGACGCCACAGATAATAATAAGGACGCCAATGCCCATAAGGGCTGGAACAAGAAATTGCTGTTTCAGCGCAGCTTCTGTCGTAAGAAACATTATGGCGATAAAAAATGCGATGCCCACAAAGATATAGAAGAGCATGAGCATTCCAAAACGGAGTAGATCAAAGTTTGTGTGCTTAAAAACTTTGCTCAAGTCCCTCTTTCCAAGAAGCAGATACACCGTAAAAAAGTAAAAGGCAGTCATAGGAATACAGATAACCTTATAGACATCCATAAGTGCCATATGACCGCCTTATTTACTGAGTTAGCTTGCTGCGTGTTTCTCCGCTTATAGTAGTGCGGTTAGCGCAGTAACAAGTCCAAAGAGAATACCAGGGGCGTTAGCAATCATAATGGGAACATCTCGTTCTTTCTTGAAGGCGCCGTAAACAAACCACACGATGCAGTTGATCATAGCAACCAGCGGCTGGATAAAACTACCCTTATTTCCAGCAAGGTTATTGGTAATCTGAGGAATATAAGACACATACATCATGACTGATAGTACGCTGCCGATCTGTCCCATCCTGTTGAAGAAGTTCTCGTCAAACGTAATAGCGCGCTTCTCTGTCATGTAAAGTAACCTCCAATGATTAATTAACGGGTTGCTGGTTCTTACCCAATCACTTAAGAAGATATTCGTTAGTTTGTTGCCGAATAACTCGCATCAATCCATTGGCAGAGCTCATCAAAGTCAATGGAGCCATCCAAAAGTATGGAAATCCAATACTCTTTATTCATGTGGTACGCAGGCAAATAACCATCTTGATGTAGAAGCATTTCCAGAAGAAATGGATCATCTATTTTTACATTAACAAGATCGTAGCGTCTGAATTCTTTCAAGCCTAGCTTTTTACCAGGTACATCAGCAACAAGCGCAAACCACTTATTATTGTGCGGGTGGCGTAAAACAGCATACGTTGGAGCTGTCGAGAAGGGATAGTCGGGGTTTATACCGTACTGATTTGCAATGTAATCAAACAGTTTTTCTCGCATAATCTTGCCTCCCTGTCCCATATTTTATTACGTACAAGATGTCCTTTATTGTGAGTCAGAAATTGCTATTATCCTCAGTATATACGCCTTAAACAGCTATACTAAATGTGTTTGTATATGTAATAAAAAGTCCAAGTGAAGGGCGTCATATGAGCCGAGTTTCTCGTAGAGAAGATGAGTTCTACAGCATGTTCTCTGAGTTTTCAGCGTTAATTGTTTCTACGGCAAAACTCTTTGTCTCCTATATGGAGTCATTCCCAAGTTCAGAAGATTATGAAGTCCAAATCAAGAACTACGAGACACTCTGCGATGACCAGGTAGGAAAGATTATTTCCACCCTTAACACGTCTTTTATTACGCCATTTGATCGCGAGGACATCTCGCGTCTTGCTCTGCTTATGGACGAGATTGCAGACGGTATTGAAAGTGTCTCTGCACACCTCAGTATGTATGACATTAAAGAGATGCGTCCAGAGGCAGTTCAGGTAGCACATCTGATTCTGTTTGCATCGGAGGAGCTGCAAAAGGCCTTTGATCGTCTCCCTGATTATCACAAGGATGATTCTGTCATTCGCCATACACGCTCTGCAAATGAGTATGAGGACCAGGGTGATGTTGTTTATCGTAACGCCCTGAGCTCTATTTTCAGAAACGTTGATGATCCGATTGAGGTTCTTAAGTGGAAGAGCCTTTTGGATAGACTTGAGTCAACCCTTGACGCTTGCAAGCATGTTGCAAACGCTGTTCAGAATGTCATCGTGAAAAATGGCTAGCATCTTGCTTATTGCGGTACTTGTTTCCGCTTTGATATTTGAGTTCATCAATGGCTTCCACGACACCGCAAACGCTATTGCAACCACGGTGTATACCAAGGCTTTGCCTCTACGCACAGCAATTATCATGTCGGCTATCATGAACTTTATCGGTGCACTTATGAGCGAGAAGGTCGCTATGACCATTGCGTCTGGTCTGGTTGATATTCAGCTACAGCTCTACGTTATTTTTGCTGCATTGATGGGCGCTATCATTTGGGACCTCTTTACCTGGTGGTTCTCAATTCCAAGTTCGTCTTCGCATGCGCTTATCGGCAGCCTTATTGGCGCAACCATCGTATTTACAGGCAGCACGGGCCATATTCTGTGGGCGGGCGTCATCGAGAAGGTTGTTATCCCTCTCTTTACCTCGCCACTTATTGGCATGGCTCTGGGCTACCTCATTATGAAGCTGGTATTTGAGATCTTTGCTGATTGGCCACCTAAAAAGGCAAACGGTCTCTTCCACCGTCTTCAGGTGCTCTCAGCTGCGTTTATGGCATACAGTCACGGCAACAACGATGCTCAGAAGACTATGGGAATCATCACGTTAGCGCTGGTAACCGCAGGTCTGCACGATCCTTCCATGGGCATTCCTCTGTGGGTCAAGCTGCTCTGCGCTACAACTATGGCGCTAGGAACTTCCATTGGCGGCGGTCGTATTATGCGTACCGTTGGCGATGGTGTTACTAAGCTCACGCCAGTTATTGGCTTTGTCGCCGAAACAAGTTCTACCGTTGCAATTGAGATCATGACTGCACTTGGAGCGCCAGTTTCCACTACACAGGTCATCACCACATCTATCATGGGTGCAGGATCTGCTCGTCGTCGCAGCTCCGTGCGCTGGGGTGTTGCGCGCAAGATTATTGCCGCTTGGTTTGTGACGCTGCCAGCCACTATGGCACTTGGCGGACTTATTGCCTTCCTGACTAGCTTTATTCTGGCATAACCTATGCTCAACGTTGTACTGGTAGAGCCCGAGATTCCCGCAAATACGGGAAACATTGGTCGCACCTGCGTTGTGAGCGGAACTCATCTGCATTTGGTGGGGCCATTGGGTTTCTCGCTTGATGACAAAAGCCTCAAACGAGCAGGCATGGCCTACTGGCAAAGCCTTAACGTTTCTGTTTACGATAACTGGGACCAATTTCTGGAGAAGAACGGTCTTATCCAAGCATCTGGCGCACCAGCTGGGGACGCTGCACACGACGCTGTTGCCGCTGCAGGCACCGCTTCCAACGGTGTTTTTACGGCCAGTAGATCTCCACTACATTTTCTGACTAAGAAAGCTAAGAAGACCTATACTCAGGCAACGTATCGCGATGGGGATTACCTTATCTTTGGCAAAGAAAGCTTGGGATTATCCGAGGAACTCCTGGCCCAGCATGCTGACGAGTGTGAGAGAATCCCAATGTTGCAAGACTCCGCAAGCCTGGTTAATCGTGAGGACTGGAGTCAAAAGCACGATGCACTTGACGGTGATGATCAGTACTCTCATCCGGCGCTTTTGCGGCAGGATATCTGCGGAAACTTCATTGACCCTAACGAGTTCTCGGTCAGTGCGCTTAACGTTTCAAACGCTGCCGCCATTGTGCTGTATGAGGCGCTGCGACAGATTGGCTTTCCGGGGATGGGTGTCTAAGAACTAGCTTATTGAGTTTGTTTATGATGCAGAATGAGAAAAGCGCCAAGAATGGCGACAGAGGTAAGACGCATGTTAATTAAAATCCGACAGCACCATTAGATGCTGTCGGATTTCTAAATTAAATTTGCTGCTTAATCACTATAAAGCGGTGAGAAATGTTAATCCGCCTAAAATTACACCAGCAGTATTTGGAATAATGAGAATCCAGTCCTTTTTGGGCTCTTTAGTCCAACCATAGATGACCCAAATGAGACAAGAAACTGCTGCAAATAGCGGCTGAAAAGGTTGAGCCTTTACGCCCTGTAGATTTGCAATAATTTGTGGAATATAAGCGATAAAAACAAATACTCCGATAAAAGCTCCGATAGAGCCTACAAATAGATTGATTTGTTTCTTTGACATAAAACACCTCCTCCTTTGTTATTTTAATTATAAGGAGGAGGTAACGAGAAAATCAAACTACCTGTGAAATTAGAATTTAACGTTATTGCTTTAGTTATGAAGATTGGTTTACAGATTTATGGCTAAAGTAATGAGCCTCATTAGGCTTTTCTGATTGTAGAGTTGTGCCCGCCTGTAGCTACTTCAAGAATACGCAAACAAAAACCCGAGTGCTTTGGCACCCGGGTTTTGTAGTTGCATTAGAACTTCCTGTTATGCTTCGGTTCTTTTCCTACGGCGCAAGGCAAGGGATGTTCCCAGCGCAGCTACAGAGGTCAGAGCCGCGCCAACAAAAGCCACGCTTGAAGCGTCGCCAGTCTCTGGAAGAGCGCTCTTACGCTTTGCTGGAGTCTGAGGTGCCGCAGGTGCTTCAGGGTTCTTTGTGTAGTAGAACGTGTATTCAAGCTGGTCAGCAGAAACATATCCGGTGCTGTCACCCTGAAGTGTGTAACCGTCAATCTCACGAGCAGAAACATTCTGCAGGTTGAGTGTCTGGCTACCAATAATATCGTCGGAATGAATTTGTTCGCCGGTCTGTGCGTCAACGTAATGGACGGTATAGCTGTAACGAGCTTCCTTGCTATACGTGAAGGTCAAGACGTTATTCTCGGCATTCTCGTCAAGAACCATAGAGCGAGAAGAAACGTCTACATAGGCGTAGTTTCCGCGATCAGCTGCATCAAGAGCCCATTTGCTGACGAGAGAACCGATTGGCGCAGTCTCAGTTGTGGTGGAGAGAATCTGACCGTCATCTGTCTGGTGAATGACCGTGTAGGAGACGGAGGAATCGTTCTTCTTCCAGAGCGCGTGGAGGGTAATGTCACCTGTAACTGCTGCAGAGAAGCTGTATACGGAAGGGTTTCCGTTGGTGTAGAGAATCCAACCTGCAAAGGTGTAGCCTTCGCGAACGGGATCAGCGGGCTTTGTAGCTGCGTCTCCGTAGGTAAGCTCTTGCGAATTGACTGGCGAACCACCTTCAGAGTCAAAGGTAACGGTTGCAGTAAGAGGTGCCCATTTGGCGTACAACACTGTGTTAGTTGCTGGCATGGTGGTGTCGGTAATAGGAGTGCCTACAGTCTCTGAGTTGTCATACCAGCCCTTAAAGACATAGCCAGGACGTGGAGAAGTCAAAGAAGTGCCAGGGACATCGGTGCTGGCGTTAAATGGCTCCTCGAAGAGGTGAGAGTGCGTAGCAACAGTTGTACCAGAGCTTACGTACGTAACGGTATAGGTGTTGCGCTTATAGCGGTGCTCAATCAAGTTAGAATTGTAATCAGTGGTGAGGTAGTCGTAGTTGTATGGCTGCCAACTGGTCCAACTAAGAGAGTCGTAATTGGTTCCATCAAAATGGCTAATGCTCATGCGGTAGCCGTCATACGAAAAACCAGGATGTCTATTCTCGCTCTCAAGATAGTGATCAACATCGTTTCTTGCAATCTCTGTAATCATGCCAGGTCGAGAAAGCGTGTGGTCTCCGCCCATATCGTAGGTACCATCAAGATTTTGATAATAGTAGAAGCGGTAGCGTGGACCAAGGTTAGTGGAATTGGTATATCGGCCATAAATTTCAAGCACATTATCTGCGGTAATCTTGGTTCCTGGGTCAGTTGTTTTTGCTTGGGTGGTGGTTGCAGTACCGCCAACACCAGGGATTATGCCATACCAATAGTAGGTTCCAGAAGGGTCATCGGCACGCACGGCGGCGAGCATGTCGTCGCTGTACTTGTTGCCGGTATTGGGGTTGATGGCGTAAGGATTAAACGAGTCACCATAACGAAGCGTAAGCGTTGCAAGAATGGAGCCATTTCTCTTTGGACGCACGTTGACGGTGATAGTTGCAAGGTTGTAGTAAACGTTAATAGTGGTAGAGCCATCTGCTGCAATAGGAGTCGGATCACTTTCGTGACTGTACGTCTCAAAGCGGAAAACGCCTGTATTTGGCTGGACGGGAGCGGTTGCAGTCATTGTTCCGACAGTTCCGGAAGCAGCGGTGGTAGTGACGTAGTTGTAGTTAGAAGGGTTGTTTGAATCCTGAATAAAATAGGCGTAGTGATACGTTGCTGTTGCTGGAGTCCAAAGTGCCTTTGCAGTAATAGGCTCTTGAGGCATGGTGGCAGGCAAAGAATCTGCAATACCATCGTCATTAAGGTCCCAACCAGCAAAGGTATAGCCAGTTCGTGTTGGATTGGGGACGGCAGGAACAGGATCTCCTGGATTTCCAATTACAGGAGACAGCTCACTGCCGGAAGTTGAGAAATAAATTGCGCTGCGAGGATTACGATCATAGTAGATGTACTTAACAGCCTTGCCATCTGCGGTAACCTTAAGCGAAAGGTCTGTAGTTGTACGAACAAAACCTGGATAGGTGACATCAGGGGCAGTAACAATTGAATCGGGTACACCGTAGTTTTGTTCGGAGGACGCCTCAACATAATTGCCGGTAGTCATCTCTTTCATGCGTTTAACGGTGTAGGTAACATAGCCAGGCATGTAATAGACGGTCTGTTTAATGTAGTGATCTGAGCCAGAGGCAACGCCAGTAACGGTTGCTTGAGCAGGATCTTCCAGTTCATAGCCAGTAATCGTTGGAGCTGTAACAGACCAAGATTCTCCCTCATTTACAACCTGCTTAGAGGGAGCATGAATCTCTTCATTGTTTAGTACATTAACGTATGAGACAACAACAGAGTATTTACCTGCATCTTCAATAGATTCTGCAATAGCAGATGCAGGAAGACTGCTTAAAACAAGAGCGAGAGCAAATAAAATGCTCAAAACTTTTTTAGCGCGCATTAGTTCTCCTCAAACAGAAAAAAGATAGGTAAATCATACTAAATGACGAGAAGAACTTGCTGCTTAAGACGCAAGTTAACCGTATATACACAATCCACTTCTCCTTAAGGTGCAGGAGAAGTGGACGAGAAGGTCAAACTTTCTGTGAGACTCAGCGTAGTATGAAATTTACTGATCTACACCTGCGGCCTCAGCGGGTTTCTCGGTAGGCTTCTTTGCAAAGAGCTTGCCGGATTTTTTGAGCTGATAGGCAAGAATCAGGACGCTTGCCAGCATAACAAGCGTGCAAACGATGGAACCTTCTGCGCCAAAGCTACCGCCGGTAAGCCAATCTGGGCCACCGCCAGGAGCAAACTGCAGCAAAGAACTGCCTGTAGTGCTACCGCTTACCAGAACGCCAAAGATATTGCCTTGGGCAAAGTTCCAGGCTCCGTGAATGCCAGCAGCTCCCCAGAGATTGTCTGTTTTGATGATATAGAACGTTTCCAAGACGCCAAAAAGAATTAGGTCGATCAGGGATTGCATAGTAAATCCGCTGTTAAACATGTGGAGAAGGCCAAACAGGCTGCTTGAAACCACAATTGCAATAATCTTGTTGGACTTCTCCGCCATGACAGGAAGGAGCCAGCCCCTGGTGATAAGTTCTTCTGTTCCGCCCTGAATCAGCCAAAACGGAATGGTAAGAAGAACAAAACCAAGGGCATAGGGCGTAAAAGTAGTGCCAACTAATTGATAAGATCCGGTCAAAATGAGAATCAGCATCACAACAGAGAAGAGAAGAATTCCTAGACCAAAGCCTTTGAGCAGCTCTTTCTTCCAGTTGTCTTTGTAAAATCCTAGGGTAACAATTGGACGTTTTTCAAAGAGTTTTACCCACAGGAAAAAGAGACCTGCAATAAAGACAAAGGAAAGAAGCGTTACCAGAAGATAGTAGTCTCCAAAAATCTCTCTCAGATTGAGGGAATCGGAAAGATGATCTGAAAGTTCTGGGTGCGTCATGTAGTAAGGGGCAATAATAAGAGCTGCTGAGATGGACATTACAATAGCGCCAATAATTTGCCCAACGACCAACAAGAAAACGGCTAAAAAGGGACTAAGCCAAGCTGGAGTTAGTCTCTTTGCCAGCTTGACGTCGGAAAACATGCGATTTTCTTGCATAAAAAACTCCTAGTAAACGTGCTCAAGGCGCGTTATATAGATAACAAAATTTTAGCGACGGTGCAGGCAAACAGCGTCTACCTGTGATTAACTCTCTTTATATTCTAAGAGAAAATCGCAACAATCGTCACCACGGCCTATGGTTTTTGTACGACCCCAGATAAGCTGCGGGTGCAAGTTACCGTATCCTGCATCATCACCATCACAGTATGCAGCGGTTATTTCGGGGCAGCCGTACCGTTTGGTTATCTCATAGTAGGGGCAGCTCACAATGTTAAGGCGAGCTTCGTTGCCATGACTTTCTGGATACTCAAAGGCAAATCCAGCACTTGATGTGCAGCTTTTCTCGATACCTGATTTAAAGAGGCGAGGAAACTTGCGTGCAAGACCAAACGTTTTGATGGCCCATTGGAAGAGCGGGACTCGTTTGGCAGCAAATCGCTGGAAATACTCGCGAATATACCAGACGGCCTTTTCTTGTGGGATACCCTCTGCGCGTAGAGCTTCATAGACTGCAATACCAGGGTAAATGCGCCTGAAAGAGTGAGCGCGGAGTTCTTTGGAATCTGATGAGTTTTCTGCACAGAGCGCTTCGAATCGCGTTTGAGCTGCCTGTGCAATCTGATCTGCTTTTGCCGTGCTGATGTCCTCGGCGACTATTGCGCACGTTTCTTTGATGAGCTGCTGTACTTTCATATGAGCCTCACTAGTTGTAAGAAATGCCCTGATGAAAAGCTAAGTAGTGCACAGCAACAATTGTACGCTCAAATTTTATGAAACGTAGCAAGCGCGGATTCCAGCGATGGCTTAGGTAAAGTTTTTTACTATCTCCAGCCCAAGAAGCAGTGCCTTTTCATGCGAGTCTTTGCCAAAGTCCCTCTCGTCATATTCATGAACGTTTGCCAAAGAGTCTGCCGTAAAAAGGAACTGTCCAAATTGCGCTCCTCGTTTTCTACAACAAGCGGCTAGTGCTGAGCATTCCATCTCTACAACTGAGCATCCTTCTTGTAAACGATACTCAACCATATCTATTGTTTCACGGAAGAAACCGTCAGTAGACCAGGTGGTACACGTCTCAAAAGGGAGACCATCTTTTTTGAAAGTCTCTTCTATGACAGAAATTGGCTTCTTATCAAGCTCTATATATCTTGATGCTGGAAGATAGTGATAGGACGTCCCTTCCGCTCTAAGAGCTTTAGTTGGGACGAGAAAGGCATTTTCTTGTATCTCTTTTAGAACGCCGCATGAACCAACTGCAATTACTTTCTTGCATCCACAGCTAACAAGTATGTCCATAACCTGTGAGGAAGAAGCAGCTCCAGTGGGGGACTGAACTAAACAGATTTTCTCGCCATATGAATCTAAAACGTAGACTTTAATGTCTCGAGAAACGGTCACGATTGTTTCTACGACTTCTGCTCCGTGCTGGTTGGCGTAATCATGGACAACGTTTCCAAGAAATGCAAAGAGGCACTTTTCTGGTAGCTGACCTGTGGTCCATTCGTGATCTGCTGAGATAACCTCTGGGGAGGCATCGTCATATTCTAAAAGCGGTATTTCGTTTTTTATGATCACGGAGAGCTCCTGAGTTGTAAGTGCCTTTGAGAAGTCTACCATCATTAAACATTGCACTTGCTTTGAGAATTCAAGGAAAAAATAACGTCGGACAAACAAAACAAATCGAAAATACATCTGTTTATTGATTGACAACGTATACCATTTGTATCAAAATCACCTTAAAAGGAGCTGATATTATGGCAACAAGTCCTACTCAAATTCGCATCGATAGTAATGTTAAAACAGAAGCAAATGAACTGTTTAAAGAACTCGGCATCGATATGTCAAGTGCCGTAAACATCTTCTTACGCCAGTGCGTTTTGCACGGCGGCCTTCCTTTTAAAGTGGAAATCCCAAAGTTTAATGCTGAGACACTGGCTGCTATGGAAGAAGCACGAGATATCATGTCAGGTAAAATTCAAGCAACATCCTACAACACAACAGATGAGCTGTTTGAAGATATGTAGCAAATCATGTCTAGAAGTTCTTTTGTATACTCTTCGGGGTGATTGATGGAATACTCGCCGTGATATAAGCCTTTCTTTATTTCAAGAACGCTACCAGGCAGTGCTTCATGCAGCCGCTCTGCTGAACAGATCATCTTTTTCTGTTCTTTTTCTCCGACAAGTACATGGACTTTGGCGTGAACATTCTGAAGGCCGGGTTTTATCTCATAGGATGTATTTGCTTCAAGAAATGCAATCATGTTCTCTTTTGAGATTTGTGATGTGTCCCGATAATAGTCTTCAAATAAATCTTTACGGATATGAAGGTAATCAAATTGCATCTGAGCAAAGCTCTTCTTTTTTACTAAGCCATAACTCAGGGAAAACATTGGTTTAATCAAGGCATTTGTCATTCTAGACGGAATGACAGACGCACTTTCAATGATGGCGTTTTGACAAATTGAGTTTCGCTGCGTCAGCATCTCTACTAAAATCTGCGCACCAAGGGACAGACCTCCAATAAGGAGAACCGAGCCTCCAAATTCTTTATCAATAAAAGAAATGAGTCGACTTGCGTTTTTCTCAATGCTTATAAAATCATTGTCACTACCTGCATGTCCGTCAAGGATTGGTAGCACAACGTGATATTGATCCTTCAGCAGTTCAGCCTCGGCTTTATAATTCCACCAAGACAAACCGCCGCCGTGAAGCAACATGATTACGTCGTTATTTTGTTTTCCAAATTCTACCGTTCTCATAGCCGCTCAATTCAATTTGTGCCTTTAATCTAAACCCGAGAAAGCACCACAACGCACTCAACATGGCACGAGACGTGAGAAACGATGTGGGTTGTGTGCACACAGATGAAGGCAGTTTTTCGCCTGTTTGTGTAAACATATCCGCTTTATGACTTGTTCCTCATGACTGGATGTGCGTGGATAATCTGATACCGTCTCGCCCCCTGTCAGCCATCTCGGATTCTCCTTGAGAGTCCAGAAATCCCCAAATCATCTTCTGCTTGTTTTTCAACCATTCAATCAGGCGTAAATAAACTTCCTCGGTTGACATCGTTACGAGAAGACATACCCGACTTTGTTTACGCCTATTACTCCTCGGCGCAGGACGGTGATGTCGATTGTCTCGTAGTCCGCTTTCTTTATTTCAGCCGCACCGATGGCGATTCTCGGTATCTCCGTGGTCTCGATTCTGGTGCGTGGTATCTCTATCGTCTCGACTCCCATCTCATGGAGTACGTCCTCTGGAAGCTCATAGTTCTGCTCTACCAGTCCAAAACAGGTGAAGCCGGTATCAACGCAGAACGAGATTAGCTTCTTCTTGCCGATGTTGTAGATGACGCAGTAGGATATTCCTATCAGGCTGCCCAGCAGGTATCCGAGAACAGGAAGCTGGAATCCGAGTGTCTGACCTATGATACCTCCAATATGTGCACTAACGAGGTATCCGCCGGACACAACGACCATATCCACGAATGCCGCACCCATCTGCTGTGCGGTCATCTTTCCTGCAGCGACGAGAATGCTGTTCTTTGTGGTCTGCAAAACCAGAGCAACAACGGTGCCGAGAAGCGTCGGGCTGATTCCCTTGAAGGCTTCGCCAAGCGCACCACTCTCGCACATGATGAGAAGCGCAGACGATATCGAACCGCGAAGGAACCCTTCTGCACCTGCCGATATTCCTTTCTTACCTATGTGCTTGACTGTGGAAAGGTCGAGTTCTCCGTTCTTGATGAGGAAGTCGATGGCTTTATATATCTCCGGAGCAAGTTGAACGGCTACCGTTATGGCTGCCGTAGTGTATCCGGCTTTCAGAGCTTGCTTCAGCAGGTATTCCGTCTTGATCGCGCCCTCAGCTGTGATGCCATGCTCCTCTGCTTTGAACTCCTGCTTCTTGCTTTCCTTTGCCATCTTCTCGAGGTCTTTTCTGGAGGCAGATCTGGACTCCACACCCTCGTCGTTTGCAAGCTTGTCGGTCAGTTTCGACTCTGTCTCGCCGTAGGCTTTCGACACGTCCTCACGGATAGGTTCGTTTCGGAGTGCTTCCCGATGTGCAGTCTGTTTTGCGGTATCGAGCTGATCTGACGGAACGAGCCTGCCCTGACCCTGATAGCTCGCCTGACCGGTGTCGGGATTGAAGCGAGCCTGCGCCCTGGCGGTCTGCTCGGCGGTTCCGTAGGACTTGGCACTGTAATCCGTGCCGGATTTCAGGTGAATGTCCACGGAGTCCTTCGCCGTGCTGTGAAGAACCACTGCGCGGTCTGCCGAATCTGCCGCCACCGCATCAACGTTAAATGTGCCAGCTTCCCATTCCTCGAGCATGTAGCCCTGCAGCTGCCCGATTCCAAGATTGCGGTACTGGTGGTTGTTAATATTATCTTCAAGCTGCTTAATTGCCGCTTCAACGGCACTGACGTATTCCGTGCCCATGTGGGCGCCTACGTCCGCTCCCATTATCGCTGCGGCAAATTCCCAGCCTTGTTGTACTTCGCTTTTCGTCTGCATCGATAGTTACCCTATTTGTTCATGAAGCTCTCAAGCTCATCTCTGTAAAGATGGATAGCTCCGTAGAAGAGCATCTGCCTTTTCATGAGGGATTTGTTCCTGAATATCTCTTCGGATTTGACTGCGACCTGCTCACTGACCTTCTCGAAGGCATCTGCTCCACTTTCGAGAATCTTCTTCGCCGCATTCAAGAAGGCAGGAGCCTCCTTCTCGCCGTCAGTCTCTTCTTGCTTGGCGATCTCTACGACGGGTTCCTCTCCGGCGTTCTCAACGATATCTTGCTTCATCGTCTTCAGGAAACTGGGAACTGGGAGGTCTGACAACTTCTTCAGAAACTCGTCGTAGCCCTCTCGGCTGGTCAAGGCTTCCGGCTCAACATAGAGGACAGCCTGATTGCCTGCCCATCCGTATTTGACGCCACAGTCATCGAACTTCACGTCGATGACGGGGATGAGCTTGTCTGTTCCCTTGATGTCGCCGAGGAATAGGATCTTTCCTTGTATGTTTCCGGCTTTCTTATTACCGAGCCACACCTTCTCCGTCCAAGACACGACGCTGATGGAGTTGTCCCTTGTGCCGACAACCTTATCTTCAGCATCGTCATGTGTCTCGATCATCTTCTTGAGCTGATTCATCAGAAGCTCGTCCTTATAGACTACGATAAGCGTTTTCTTCGTTTCAAGCATTGCAACATGCCTCCTGTTAGCTCACCATGCAAACAATATGTGTCTCTATTCTACGTCCCGTAGAAACGGAATGTAACACCCTCTATAAGTCTTTAAGTTTCACGCCTTCGTCTGTAATCCACATGATTTGCCCGTTTGATTCGCCGCCTACGATGCATGCCGCTGCGGCAGATGGGCTGCTGAACGTCGTATCCTCTGTGAAAACACCGTCCTTAACCGTTCCGGCATCAATCAGTTCCTTGCGATGAATCTTTATCCATTCCCGACAGGATGCACGTTCCTCCGGGCATAATTCCGAGCCCTTGAGCACGATAAAGGCATCCCCAGAAACGTATCCGTGCGCTACCGCTTTCTTGCCTGCAAGGTGAAGGATGATTGCATCGCCAGCATCTTCGGATATCTTCGGCTTCCTTGCCGGTGTCTTTTTCTTTGCAAGAGGTGCATCCTCTGTCTTCTTGGTGTTTAGTTTGAAGTCCGTTTTGTCGAATAGATCTTCCGCTTCAGCTGGCGAAAGCCTCAATCTAATGCAGAGTGCAAGAATTGTCTGCTTGCTGGTTGGGTATTCCTCATCGTTGCGGAGTCGCTGTATGGTTTTCACGCCAACGAGTGATTTGTCCGAGAGAGCTTCGACCGTCATCTTCTGCTCCCTCATGAGCTGGACAAGCGATTCGGCAAACGACCTAGGGAGCTGTCTCTGCCTTGCAGCGTATTTCGCAACATTCTCCCCAACGGCATTAAGTGCCTTGTTGCGCGGATTGTTCTCATCGTCTGTGCCTACCCGAGGTTTACTCATGTTTTTGCCTCGATAAGTGCCTATTCTCCTAATCTCGCGAGACCGACCCCTTCTCCACAAGAAGCAGCTATCGCCGAAAGCCCCTGTTACATGCGGGTTTCAGCCGCGTCACCCATCTGTGCGTGACATCAATACAACGCATTCCACATGCTTGGTGTGGGGGAACATGTCCACAGGTGTCACGCGTTCAATGGCAAACCCACTGTCGAGAAGGACCTTGAGGTCTCTGGCCTGCGTCACAACGTTACAGCTCACGTACACGATTTTCTTCTGGGCTAGCTGAGTTGTTGCCTTAAGGAAGGCGGGTGTTGAACCTACACAAGGCGGATCAAGAATAATAACGTCAAAGTTTTGACCGTCTTTTGTTGTTGCGCTTGCTTTGAGAATTCAAGTTTATCCAAACAAAAGCTCACTATCCATTTAGATAAATGACCCGAAAATTCATCTCCATAATATTCCAACAATCAAAGCCTGAACCGCCGCTACAAACGATATGATCAAAAACGGAGTGACTACAAAATGTTCCTTGATTGCCAAATGCTTCATCCAGTTGCCGAGCTCATAATCAGGATGCCCCTCTGTTCCGGGGATGACAATCTTGCTCTTATGTTTTCCTTGGAACAACGGACAATCCAGCAAAAAGAAATCTCCTAAGTTCAATATGCTCCACTGAATGTACCCCATCCAAAAAAGATTCCAAAAGCCCGAAATGCCTGTATGTATAAGACTTGCTATTGAATATATGAAGCAAATCCCGCAAATTACAATTGTTATGATGAAATATATATTTTTTCCCTTTTTTGTCATCTGTTCAGGTGCAGCTTTCTGAATTGCCTTTGGATAAGAATCAAAAAAGTATCTTGGATTAATAAGTACCAAGACTGCTACTGCACCATTAAAGATTGCGGCTATTGCAATCCCGTCCAGAATCGCTCGTATATAATCCATAAAACTACCTCCTTAGCAAATTCCATTCTTTGTCGCCGTATACTATGCTTATAACTTTGCTGTGACAGAAAATCAAAGAGTTTTGTTCGCGCATAACCTTATAACCATAATGGAATAATTACCGTTAAAACGAATGCCAGAATAAGACTTATTCCGCAAAATACAACAAGCTTCATCACCTGGCTTTTGGCATTAAATCCAAAGTTATCATTTCTGTAGTTACGACTCTTATGTTTCCAGTAGTCAGAACTGTTGTCAAACAGTCTAAAAAAGGAATTCCGATCATTTGCCCAAACCGGGGCAGTTCTTCGGAATCCCTTGATTTCAAGCCTTTTCTGTACTGTTTAGTCCTTCATCCTTGACATCAATACTACCGTCTCCACATGCTTGGTGTGAGGGAACATGTCCACAGGTGTTACGCGTTCAATGGCAAACCCGCTGTCGAGAAGAACTTTGAGGTCTCTGGCCTGCGTCACAACGTTACAGCTCACGTACACGATTTTCTTCTGGGCTAGCTGAGCTGTTGCCTTAAGGAAGGCAGGTGTTGAACCCGCGCGAGGTGGATCAAGAATAATGACGTCAAAGTTCTGCCCGTCTTTTGCCAGAGCTTGCATGTAGCGAGTGGCATCATCGCAGATAAATTCGGCTTCAAGTTTATTGTTTCGAGCGTTTCTGCGAGCCATCTGAATATTGTTTTCAACCTGGTCAACGCCAGTGAGCAAGAGGTTGATGCTTTGAGCTTCAGCGGCGTGTGCCAAGCAAAGTCCAATGGTTCCTGTACCGCAGTAAGCATCAAGAACTCGCAGGCTGTTGGCTGGTGCAGAAGCGGCTGCCTGAGTGGAGGTGCTGGCCTGCGCGTCGCCGGTCTGCTCGGAGCTAGCAAGTGCACCGTCGATAG
This sequence comes from uncultured Atopobium sp., assembly GCA_916715765.1. GTDB lineage: Bacteria > Actinomycetota > Coriobacteriia > Coriobacteriales > Atopobiaceae > Lancefieldella. Next base: position 11,981 of record CAKAPG010000002.1, on the reverse strand, counting down.
CCAGCTGGTAGAGCACCTCAGTTTGCTGGGGGTTGGTCTGGTAGAAACTGGTTGGGCCAATCTCAAACGTGCAGCCCAAAAGTTTGTCGCTCATGGATGTTGAGCCCCAAAGCAGACGGGTTTCTCGCCCTAAGATTGCGTTGGTGCGCTTCTGGTTGACGTTCAAGAAGATGCTGGTCAGCTCGGGGTGCGCCTTGCGAAGCGCGGCAATAAACTCCTGCTCGTGAGGCAGGTGCTGACCGTTGACCACCAGTACCAGCATGACATCGTCAGTGGCATATCCGCAGCGAACTACGCTGTGGCGCAGCGCTCCCTTGCCGCGATCTTCCTGGTAAGCATGGATGTTGAACTGGCCGGCAAGATACGCCACGTCGTTGAGGATAGCGCGAGCTCGACCGTCTTCTACCAGGCATTCCTTTGAAGCAATAATTTTGTGCGTTCCACTTGCGTAAAAACCAGAGCGAACCGTGCGGCCCTTACCCGGCGCAAACGGCGTCGCTGCCTTGTGACGATACGCCAGAGGCTCGTCCATACCACGGATAGGCTCGATAGTTACGTTATTGATGCTTGCCAGCGGGGCGAGAAGTTCTTCTACCTGCGCTTGCTTGCGCTTAAGTTGGATAGGATAGGGGACCGAAAGCCATTCACAGCCTCCGCAGCTACGCGCAATAGAGCATGTTGGTGTCTTGTATCCCATAGTTCCTCTCCAAATCTTGGATTACTACTATACCGTTTGCGGGCTTAAATGGCACGTTGAGGGGACTGTTGTATCTAATCTGTTTCGTCTTTCTGTATCGTTACCCGTTTATGCAAAAAACCGCTAGGCTATCAGGCACAGTAATTTTGGGCGAGATAAAGGGGTGGACTATGGCTCTCATCAGCAAAATTGGTATTATCGGCGCTAATCATGTTGGCGCACATGTTGCAAATGCCCTGCTTTACCAGGGACTTGCAACTGAGCTCTACATTAGCGACACAAATGAGGTCCTCTGCAAGGCTCAGGTAAACGACCTGCTGGACGCAATGCCATTTTATCCACACCCTGCTCGCGTTTTTGAGCTTGATGACCGCTATGAGGAGCTTGCTGGCTGCGACATTATCGTTAACGCCGCAGGTCATGTAGCTGCTGCTGCAGGCAACCGCGACGGTGAGCTCTTTGTCACTACTGACGAGGCCAAGAAGTTTGCAAAGCGCATCGCAGACGCTGGCTTCGATGGCGTTTGGGTCAACATCGCAAACCCCTGCGACGTTGTTACCACCGAGCTCCAGTATTTGACCGGCGCTGATCCAAATAAGGTTATCGGCTCCGGCACAACGCTGGATTCCGCCCGACTCCGCCACGCACTTTCCGGCGCTACCGGCTATCCAGCATCTTGCATCAACGCTTGGATGCTCGGCGAGCACGGCAACGGCATGTTTGCTTGCTGGTCGCACGTCTCTATCGGCTGCCTCACCCTCGACGAAGTTGCAGCTCAGACAGGCAAGACCTTTGACCTCCCAGAGCTTGAGCAGGCCGGACGCATGGGCGGTTACGTCACTTACAGCGGCAAGCAGTGCACCGAGTACTCCATTGCAAACGGAGCTGTCGAGGTCATCAAGGCTATTGTCCACGACACCAAGCTGATCACGCCAGTCTCCACGCTGCTCAACGACGTGTATGGCGTTTCTGGCTTCTACTCTTCACTTCCTGCGGTTATCGGCGCCAATGGTGTCGAGAAGGTCTTTGTGCCCGAGCTTTCTGACTCCGAGATTGAGGCATGGCGCAAGTCCTGCGAGCACGTCAAGAGCAACATCGATCAGCTCGACTGGCTTGAGGTAGACGCTCGTATCGACTAGCGCGACGACCGCCGTGCCGGCCGTGGCTGCGGGCCGCGACGGGCGTGAGGCTGTGAGCTGCGACGGCTGCGAGGCTGCGACCAGGCAATAGTGCACACCGAACACGCCTTGGGGCTTCTCCCGAGGTGTGTTTTTATGCAATCAAGCTGCCTCTCTCCATTTTTTTGATTGGCTCTGATTGCGAGCCTGAAAAGCTCATCATGTCTGAGTAAATTTACTCAGACATGATGAGAAAAACCGGCAAATCGCTCAGACAAGGTGTACTTTTCCGGCAAATCGTTCAGACATGGCGAGAAAATCAGGCTCCATGGAAGCACTCATGAAAACCACCTGCCGCCACCCTGGATTCAAGGTCACGTCTCGAAAGGCCCGCCTGAAAAGTGCAAAGAATCTGTGTTTAGGACACAGATTCTTTGATGAAATCAGGCAGAATCCACCGATTCTTTGATGCTTTCAGGCAAACGTTACAGATTCTTTGCAGAAATCAGGCGTGCTTGATCAAAACTTTGCAGGTCGGTGACTGTTTCGAAGAGACGACCTTCTCGTTGCGTACAGCGACCTTCTCACCAGGCGCCACATGCAGCGTTCTTCTCGCCACGCGCCGCGCGCCACGCGCCACGCACCTTGCTCGACCTCAGCGCTCGTCTCATGCCGAGCGCTGAGGCCAACAAAACCACCCTCTCACCTGCAATTTTTAAACAACATTTAAATAAAAATTTCTGTTGACTTGTAATCAATGTGATATCACAATGATGCCAACAGATGGCTCATTGTCACAAAGGAGATCTTATGAGCACCGAGAAAATTATTAAGTCCAAGAGTGGTTGGCTATTCCTGCTGATTACCATTGCTCTTTTTGCAGTTGCAGCCCTATTTTTGGCTAATTTTGTATTCAGCGCTATTGCTGCAGACAGAAATCCTCGCCTGGATCCATCATTCCCAAGCATTATTGGTGCACTGGTGTTCTTCTTTGCAGGCCTGTTTGTTTCGAGCGGACTATTCAGCCTTCAGCCTGGTCAGGCAAAGGTGTGCGTGCTGTTTGGTAAGTATATTGGCACCGTTAAGGACGAGGGTCTCCGTTGGGCAAATCCTTACTACGCCAAGACTCTTTCTACAAACATGGGTGACCTTTCTTCTCTCGCTGCAGGCGTTACTCCCAGTGTAAACGTGCACACCTCCATCATTTCCACCCGTGCTCGCACGCTGAACGGCGACGTCCTCAAGGTCAACGACCGTATGGGCAACCCGATCGAGATCGCCGAGGTTGTTGTTTGGCGCGTCAGCGATACCGCAAAGGCTCTCTTTGACGTCGACGACTACGACAGCTACGTTGCTATGCAGGCAGAGACCGCGCTCAGGCACGTCGCTAGCATCTACAGCTACGACCACATGGAGGATGAGTCCGAGTCCAACACCGCAATTACTCTGCGCTCCAACATCGAGGAAGTTTCCGAGGCGCTTCAGTCTGAGTTGAGCCGCAACCTTTCCGTCGCTGGTATCACCGTTGACGACGCTCGCCTCACGCACCTGTCCTACGCTCCTGAGATTGCGCAGGCAATGCTCCGCCGCCAGCAGGCAGAGGCAATCATCGCTGCACGTAAAAAGATTGTCGAGGGCGCCGTTTCCATGGTTGACATGGCCCTCACTCAGCTTTCCGAGAATGGCGTTGTTGAGTTCGACGAGGATCGCAAGGCCGTTATGGCTTCCAACCTTATGGTTGTTCTCTGCGGCGAGTCCGAGGCTCAGCCTGTGCTTAACACCGGTTCCTTGCAGCAGTAAAGCATGGCGAGAAACCCATGGCACCTCGCAAACAATATCCACTTCGTGTTGCTCCAGAAGTCTGGGAGGCGGTTGAACGCTGGGCACAAGACGACATGCGTTCAACTAACGCTCAGGTAGAATGGATTCTTCGCGATGCCCTGAGAAGAGCAAAGCGCTCTCCAAAAGTTCAAGACACTCGTGTGAACAAGATAGATAAGATGGAAGAAGGAAACTAACATGGCCGATAACATCCCACAGCCACCCGTTCCTAATGCTCCCGTACCTCCTGCCGCACCCGCAGCTCCTGCTGCTCCTGCGGCTCCCGCACCAGCTGCTCCCGCCGCTACGCCTACTGCGCCTGCAGCTTCTGCTGCACCGGCCCCAGCTCCAGCCCCAGTCCCAGCCCCAGCTCCAGCCCCAGCGGCTCCTGGCGAGGTTGTTCCCGTGTTGAGCGTTCAGCACTTCACTAAGAAGTACGGCTCTAAGGTGGCCGTTTCTGATCTTTCGCTCGATGTCATGCCTGGCGACATCTACGGTTTTATCGGCCACAACGGCGCAGGTAAAACCACGCTTATCAAGTCCATCGTTGGTGCTCAGCCATTTGAGGGCGGCGTCATCTTTGTGGACTCCAAGAACGTGCTGGTTGACCCTGTAGGAACAAAGCAGGTCATCGCTTACGTCCCAGATAACCCAGACATTTACGAGTTCATGAGCGGCATTAAGTACCTCAATTACGTCAGTGACATTTTTGGCGTTCCTGCGGAGAACCGCGTCGAGCGCATTACTACGTTGGCCAATCGCTTGGGTATCACTGATTCCCTGGCAAATGCTATTGGCAGCTACTCTCACGGTATGAAGCAGAAGCTGGTTCTGATTTCCGCCCTGCTCCACGAGCCAAAGCTCATCATTTTGGACGAGCCGTTTGTTGGCCTGGATCCAGCAGCAAGCTTCGAGCTAAAGAAAATGCTGCATGAGCTTGCTGACCGCGGATCTGCCGTGTTCTTCTCGTCACACGTTCTTGAAGTTGTCGAGAAACTCTGCAATAAAATTGCAATTATTCGTCAGGGTAAGCTTCTTGCTGCAGGCAAAACGGACGAGATTCGCGGTAACGCTTCTCTTGAGGAGGTCTTCCTTGGCCTTGAGGTCGGCGCTCCTGGTGTTTCTGCCGAGATTGCTCAGGATATGGCCACCACAAAGGACGGCGCCGCTGTTCAGCCAGTCATTCCTGGCGCGCCTGTAGCGGCTACACCTGCTGCACCTGCGGCCCCCGCTGCACCTGCGGCCCCCGCTGCACCGGCAGCATCTGCAGCGCCCGCAGCTCCCGCCGCACCAGCAGCACCTGCGGCACCAGCAGCACCTGCAGCACCAGCGGCTCCTGCGGCTCCAACCGTGCCCGGAGCACCAGTTCCTCCAGGCGCTCCAGTTCCTCCTTCCTTCCCTAAGGAGAACTAATCATGGCAAACAACGTTCCACAGGCTCCTCAGCGCCCCGATGTGCCTGAGCAGAACTTGCAGCTCTCAGGAGATGTGTTTATTCCAGCTCAAGTAAGCGCTGGTCAAGTTCCTGTTCTCAATCGCTCTGAGCTCAAACTGCCTTCCGATCTCAAAGTGTTCTGGATGCTGCTTAAGGTTCAGATCACCATGATTTGGACTACGCAGGTTATAGGTGCTCGAAAGAATTTTGAGAAAAAGGTTGGCGCAAACGCTCTGCCTATTGTCGGTGGTATTTTTGTAGTTGTTGGCACGCTCTTCATGATGGTTTACATTTACGGTATTGCGACAACTCTAGCCATTGCTGGCTTCACAAGGCTGCTTCCTCTGGCAGGAATTCTTGTTGGCGCTCTACCTGGTGTTATTTTGACGTTTGTAAAGGCCAATGGCGTGCTTTTTGCGTACAAGGATTACGACTTTATCATGTCGCTTCCAATCAAAAAGAGCACCATTATTTATTCTCGCATCGCCGCTTTGTATGCTGCCGAGGGTATCTGGTCCATCACCATTATGTTGCCAGTCTTTTTGGCTTACTTCACCTTTGAGGCTGTTACACTTCCACGCTTGATTGGTGCCTTGTTCGCGCTTCTTCTTGGGCCTAACCTTGCGGTTTCTGCTGCAATTCTCTTGGCTTTTGTGGTTGCTGCCCTTGCTGCAAAGCTGCACTTCAAGTCCCTCGGAGTGGTCATCGGCGGAGCGTTCGGTCTTCTGTTTATGGTCGCGTATCTGTTCTTTATCTTTACGGTATCTTTCAATGCAGACAAGTTTGTCCCAGGTGTGGTGGATAACTTCCGGAACACCGTATTTAGCGTTGCAAGTTCAGTTGGCGTAGTTTACCTTCCATCACTGTGGATTGCGGATTTCTTTAACTCCGGCTCCCTTGTCAGTTTCTTGCTGTTTGTCCTGGTTTCTGTTGGAACTCCTGCAGCAATTGTGGCAATCATTTCTCGCTTCAACGACCGCATTAATGCGCTGGTAAGCGAGGATAAGGTCCAGAAGAAGTTCACCACCAAACAGATTTCCACCAAGTCTGCAACACCATTTGTTGCTCTGATCAGAAAAGAGATTCAGACCATCACGGGTTATCCAGCAGTCTTTATAAACATGCTTTTTGGCTGCTTGCTGATGGTTATTCTCGCCTTTATTTCTCTGTTCTTTAGCACGTCGTCTATCGTGGCCTATTTTGTTCCTGCGTCCGAGGTTCCGCGCTATCTACCTTTGGCAAGAACCATTTTTGGCATGATAACCACCTGGTTTGGCACCTCGATGTTCTGCGCTGCCAACTCTGCTGCTATTTCATACTCGCTGGAGGGCCGTTCAAACTGGCTGATGGCAACCATGCCTGTATCCCCAAAGCAGATTTTTGGCGCAAAGATTGCTGTTAACATGCTTTATGTGGCATTCTTCAGTGTGTTGACTCAGATTTTCTTCCTGATTCCTGGTCACATCACCATTGAAACGGCGCTGAGAAACGTCATTCTGCCACTCTGCATTGTGTTCCTTGTGTCTAACGTGGGCCTGGCCATTGATATTCGCCGACCAAACTTTGATTGGACTTCCGTTGTCGATATCACCAAGAGAAGCCTTTCGGTCACGGTGTCTTCTCTTGCGGGCACGTTAGGCTCCATGTTTGTCATTGGCGGCACGTTCATGATGATGATTCTGCCGGTTATCGAGTCATTTAGCTCGTCAACAGGCGTGATTAACGAGACTCTGCCAAATATTATCTTTGTTACGCTGTCACTGGTGAACGCAATTATCGGCTTCCTTATCTTTAACAACACCGTTCACCGAGGAGTCAGAATTTAACTTTTGTGATGCACAAGGGTAGTGCTGTGAAATTCTATGGCATTTACCTGCGATAACAGTAAAAATTCTCCTGGCGAGAAGAAACTTTGAGGCACCCACCACATGTCGTTTATCGAATGGTGGGTGTCTCTTTTTGTGCTTTGCGGTACGGTAGGGTGGCTAGAGGTTTTCTTGTTCGGTAAGTAGCAGGAAGGGCCGAAGCATATCGCGCTAGACTCGGGCGCGTACTATCGGCTGACCTTCTCGGCTGCTTACCGCAGTCAGAGGAGGCATCATGGCCGAAAAGAATGTATCTAAGGTAAAGAATGTGGTCCTGGTGGGCCAAGGTGGCGTGGGCAAAACCATGCTTGCCGAGGCAATGCTGCATCTGACGGGTGCGACCACTCGTTTAGGCGGCCACGCAGGCACAAAGCCCACGCTTGATTACGATTCACAAGAGTCAGAGCGCGGATTCTCTATCTCTACCACTATTGCACCAATTACCTGGGAAAATACACGCATTAACGTACTTGACGCACCGTGCTATCCTGACTTTGTAGGCGACGCCTATGCGGCAATGAGCGCCGTTGAGACCGCGCTGTTTGTCGTTGATGCAGCTAGTGGACCTGGCACTATTACCACCAGGCTTTGGTTTGCCGCTGAGGATCTTTCTCTGTCCCGTGCGCTGTTCATCAACCGCCTGGATCGCCCTGATGCAGACTATGAGACCGCAATGGCCATGCTTCGGGATCGATTTGGCTCCTCACTTGGTGCAGTGACCATCCCAATGGGTTCCGGAGAGGCATTCTCTGGCATCATCGACGTTGTCCATCAGAAGGCTCGTAAGCTGGTAGATGGAAAGCCTGAGGTCACCGATATTCCTGCCGAGTTCCAAGCAGAAGCGCAGGCTGCACGTGCCGCTCTGACCGAGCTGGTTGTTGAAGCCGACGATGAGCTGATGATGCGCTACCTTGAGGGCGGAGAGATTACGCAGGAAGAGCTTGAAGGCCTGTTGAGCAAGGCTCTTATGGAGCGTATTTTTGTTCCTGTCTTCTCTGGCTCTTGTGTCCGCGAAGAGGGCGTCATCTCCCTGCTTGACGCTGTTGACGGCTGGTTCCCAACTATGTCCGACTTTGGTCGCATTCCGCTGGTCAACGGCGAGCAACTTGATATTTCACCTGATGACGAGCGTCCTGTTGCGTTTGCTTTCAAGTCGCTGCAAGATCCACAGAACGGCAAGCTTACCTTTGTAAAGGTGCTTGCGGGTACCGTTTCTGCAGGTGCTGAGCTTATTAACGCTCGCACGCGCAAGCCTGAGCGCCTTTCTCACCTGTATCGTATGTGCGGCAAAGAGACGGCTGACGTGAGCACCGCCGCAGCTGGCGATATCGTGGTAGTTCCTAAGCTTGAGGCCATGACGGGCGATACGCTCTCCGTTACCGGTAAGGTTGAGGCCGCCGCATTTAGGTTCCCCAACTCCTTGTATCGCACAGCTATTGAGCCCGATGAGCGCGGTACCGAGGGCAAGCTCTTTGCGTTCCTGGAGAAGGCCGCCGACGCCGATCCAACCCTTAAGGTTGAGCGCGATGAGGACACCGGCCAGACTATTGTCTCTGCAATTGGTGAGGCACAAGTAGCCGTTCTTCTCGAGCGTCTTGAGCAGCGAGCCGGCGTTTCCGCACATAAAGTTGCGCTTCGCATCCCATATCGCGAGACGATCCGTCGAGTTGCAAGCGCTCAGGGTAGGCATAAGAAGCAGACCGGCGGCTCCGGTCAGTACGGCGACTGCTGGCTGCGCATTGAGCCAAACCCAGACGCAGGCTACGAGTTTGTCGACGAAATCGTAGGCGGCCACATTCCACGCGGCTTCATCCCGGCCATCGATAAGGGTGTCCAGGAGACCATGCGCGAAGGCGTTTTGGCTGGTTATCCTATGATTGACGTTAAGGTTGCCGTTTACGAGGGCTCCTACCATCCCGTTGACTCCAACGAGATGGCCTTCAAGACAGCTGCTCGCATTGGTTTCCAGAAGGCTGTTGACCAGGCAGAACCTGTTCTCTTGGAGCCTATGGCTCACCTGGAGATTACCGTTCCAGACAGCTACGCAGGCTCCGTCATGGGCGACGTCTCCGCTTCTCGCGGTCGCGTAGAGGGAATGTCTTCCGGCACCGGTGTTTCCGCTGGTGAGACCACCATTAAAGCGACGATTCCATACGCTGAGGTAACCGATTACGCTACAAGGCTGAGGTCCCTCTCGCGCGGAACGGGCGAGTACACCGTTGAGCTGGCAGGATACGAGCAGGTGCCACACGATATCCAGGCTCGCCTTGCTGCCGAGTACGCCGAGCGTCGCGCCGCCGGCGAGCGCTAACCTGCAGGTACGTCGGGCGCAGCACGCGCCGCGAGCGCTGAGCCGCAGGTAGATGTAACGTTTCAAGCAAGAACCCTCGCATTTCTCAGGTGCGAGGGTTCTTTTGTGTTCCTGCAATGCGGTTGAACGTCGGTTTCTTAGGCTTGGCGTACAAAATGGTGCAGCTTAGCCGTGCCTCGCTGAAGAATTGATTAGCTTTTAATCAAGATAATCGGATAACTGGGCTCAATGTCTGACATTTAAAGAGTACCAATGCCTGATATACATTTATATGTATAAACTTCAATTAATATGCTGAATAATGAATAGAAATATATAAGAAATTTAACTATCGATAAATTCCGTATCTAAGGAACACATCTATGTCAGATAATCTGCTCAATTACGGGCATATTACACACCTAATGAAGATATTCTGCATGTCTTAGCTATTTTCAGCGTCATGTATACGTCTTTTTGACAGATTATCTGACATAGGTGTGTTCGGCCATCAGCAAAACAGTGCAAGCAGCTAAGTAATGCTGCAAAAGCCAAATTTCGAGAAATTCTTGGACGCGTTCTGGGTAAACGAAGAACGTATCTTCGCACTTTAAAGTTATGTTTAGATTGTCGTGCGTTTGACCTGCGCGTTTGACCTGCATGTCTAACGTGTCGCTCGTACGGTATGGCTGTCCGCAGGTGCACGCCCTTAGCGCACCCCGCACGCCCTGCGCAGCCTGCGCACTCCGCGGATCCCGCACGTCACACAGCAAACAAGCTGCTCATTTCTGTATCGTTTAAAGAAAGGCCGCACATGTACCTAGAGAATATCAATGGACCAGAAGACGTAAAGAAGCTGGACGCGGAGGCTCGCAAGGTGCTTGCGCAGGAGATTCGCGATAACTTGCTGGTCATGGAGTCAAATCACGGCGGCCACTTTGGCCCAAACTTTGGCATCGTCGAGGCAACTATTGCGCTTCATACCGTATTCAATTCGCCCGTTGACCATATCGTTTACGACGTCTCGCACCAGACGTATCCCCACAAGATGCTCACCGGCCGCAAGCAGGCATACATGGACCCCGCGCTTTACGACTCGGTGTCTCCTTACACTGATCCTGCCGAGACCCCGCACGATCTCTTCAAAATCGGCCACACTTCCACGTCCATCAGCCTGGCGCTTGGCCTGGCAAAGGCTCGCGACATCATGGGCGGCAAGGAGAACATCATCGCAGTTATCGGTGACGGATCCATGTCCGGCGGCGAGGCTCTTGAGGGTTTAAACGTTGCCGGCGAGCTGAACAGCAACTTTATCATCGTCTTCAACGATAACCAGATGTCCATCGCCGAGAACCACGGTGGCATGTACGACCAGTTCGCTGAGCTGCGTCGCACTAACGGAACTGCCGAGAATAACCTTTTCAAGTCGATGGGTCTGGACTACCTGTATGTCAATGATGGCAACGACATCGAGGCTCTTATCGCCGCATTTGAACAGGTAAAAGATACGACTCATCCAGTCGTGGTCCACATCAATACGCTCAAGGGCAAGGGCTACGCTCCCGCAGAAGCAAACAAGGAGAAGTGGCACTGGCACATGCCGTTTGACATCCAGACTGGTCAGAGCCCTGCATCCGGTTCTTCCGAGTCGTATGCCAGCATTTTTGCAGAGTATGCCCTCAAGCGCGCAAAGACTGACCCAAAGTTCTTGGTGCTTATGTCGGCTGTTCCTGGCCTGCTTGGTCTTACGCAGGAACGTCGAGAAGAGCTAGGAAAGCACTACCTTGACGTGGGCATTGCCGAAGAAACCGCAGTTGCAATGGCTTCTGGTGCAGCTCATGCGGGTGCGCACGTGGTTTGGGGTTCAAGCGCAACCTTCATCCAGCGCACCTACGACCAGCTAACCCAGGATCTGGCGCTTAACCAGAATCCTGCGGTTATCGTGGGATCCGGCTCCATTAAGGGTTTGATGGCCGCCACGCACCAGGGTCTCAGTAGCATTTCCATGATCGCAAACATTCCTAACATGGTATACCTTGCGCCATCCAACGCAGAGGAGTACATTGCCATGCTTGACTGGGCGCTTGACCAGGACAAACACCCCGTCTACATCGCAATTCCTTCCGGTCCTGTGGTCCATGCCGAGAGCCCCGTCCGCACAAACTTCGATGACCTCAACACCTACGAGGTCACGCATCAGGGCTCCAAGGTTGCCGTTCTTGCCCTGGGCGATTTCTACGACCTTGGCGAGAAAACCGTTGAGGCCCTTAGTTCTACCCTGGGAATTGAAGCCACGCTGGTTAAGCCATACTTTGCCTCTGGTGTTGATCAAAATCTGCTCGACAATCTGGTAAAAGACCACGACGTCATCGTGACCATTGAGGACGGCATTATCGAGGGCGGCTGGGGACAAAATATAGCCAGCTACCTAGGAACTTCTTCCGCACGCGTGCTGAACTACGGCGTCAAGAAGGCTTTCTACGACCGCGTCAATGTTGCAGAGCTTATGCGAGAAAGCCATTTGGAGCCCGAGTTAATCGCCGCAGACGTCAAGCAGGTGCTAGGCCTGTAGGCGCTGCCGTTCCGCTGCGCCAATACGGGCGTCCATCCCTGGGCGGCAGCGGCTTCACGCGGGCCGACGCTGCTTCACGCGCACTTCTCGCCATCACATCAAATCCGCAACAAAAAAGAGGGGCCGCATTTGATGTGACCCCCAAAAGTTAGACTTTTTTAGCGTAGCAGTTTATATGGCTGCT
>CAKAPG010000001.1 GCA_916715765.1 uncultured Atopobium sp. | reverse complement strand
TGTCATAGGTGTGTTCCTTAGAAGCGGAATTTACCTATAGTTAGATTTTTTATATTTCTCTATTCATGTTTAAGCATATTAGATGAAGTTTATGCATAGATATGCATATCAGGTAGTGCGACCGCCTAGCTGCCTAGCTATCTTGATTAGGAACATGTCGATTCTTCGGCAGAACCTACCAAAGCTGCGCTATTTTGTGGGCCAGGCCTAAAAGCCGACGCTAACACGCTGCAGAATCAAAATCCCCCGCATATGAACTGCCTCCCATTGCTTATGTCCAAGAAATGGGAGGCAGTTCATTGTGCGGGCGCCTTTTTGGTTCAACGTTTTTGTTGCAGCTAATAAGTGCAGCTCAAACTACTTCTTGACCTCGTAATGACTCTTTACGGTAAACGTAATAACATAGGTCTTACGATACGACTCGGGTGCAGAGGTAAGAATTGCGCAGTCAGTCAGGTTGTAGTTTGTTGGGTGAGCAAGAGCCTGGTCAACGGTGTTGCCAATCTCTTCTGCAGACTCAAGCACCTGAGCTCTCTGAGCTGCATCGATAGTTGCTTTTTTCATCAAATCAAACTGATCTGCCGTACCTTCAATACGAACGATAATAGGCCAAAGGCTGTCTTTATCAATCTGAGTGGTAATTTGAAGATCTGGATACAGGCTATTATCAAAGCTGAATCCATCAGGAATATGATAGGTGCCATAGCCTGTAGCGTTGGAATTGTTTGATGAGGAACTAGAGGAGCTTGAAGAATCCTCTTTTTTCTCGTCTTTCTTCTCTTCTTTTTGTTCTGACGTGGTGGATTGTGTCTGGTCTTGTTTGTTTTCTGTTTGTGAGCAGCCAGACAAAATGCCCACACTCAAGGCTGATGTTACCAGTAGTACAAAAATTGCAGTAAAGAACTTGCTCATCCTAGAGCTACGCGTCATTTGACCTCCATTAAACAGAACGTGCCAACTACCAGGAACTCACTGCGATTGTACCCAGCAAACAGCGCTTCTTAGCTGGGAGAACATTTCACAAGATAAAATAATGTTTCATCTTTTTATGCTTCCCAGAGGAAGTGCCTCATATCTACCTTACCGTTTTCTAGAAACTGCACACCTTCAGCCTCAAGAAGCTCTCTCTGTGCATCTGGTCCACCAAAAGCAAAGCCAGGAGCTAGCGAGCCGTCTTTAAAGACTACTCGGTGACATGGCACGCCACCAGCAACTCCCGGACTCTGGTGCATAGCAAATCCCACATAGCGAGCCTTTCTTGACTCCCCTATCATTCGAGCTATCTGCCCATACGTACTGACTCTGCCCTCGGGAATCTGCTTGACCACTGAAAATGCACGCTGAAAGAAGTTATCCATATCTAGCCCACTCTATCTTCACGGTTACCGGGAATTGCTTGCTCATTTTATGTTGGAATGCTATCGTATCAAAAGCAAACGGGTGGTGGCGCAGCTTGGTAGCGCACTTGACTGGGGGTCAAGGGGTCGCTGGTTCAAATCCAGTCCACCCGACCAGAATTTCTCGCCAGGAGTATTCCTGGCTTTTTTATATATAGAAGTAGTTTTTCAAAAACCGGTGTGATCTAATTTGTTGCATAGACTAAGTGACAAATTGGAAGTTATCGAGGTGAAATATGCAAGATAAAAAAGGTTTTGATTTATGGGCAGATGATTATGATAAGAGTGTAGGTTTGTCTGACAAATACGGCTCGTATCCTTTTGCAGGCTACAAATCTATTCTTAATGTAATCTATAATCGTGTAATTTGTTCATCTGCGAAGACTGTCTTAGATATTGGGTTTGGAACAGCAGTACTGACTTCAAGATTATATGAAAACGGCTGTACGATTTACGGACAAGATTTTTCAGATAGAATGATTGAAATTGCAAAAGAGAAAATGCCTAAAGCAAGTTTGTATGAAGGCGATTTTTCCAATGGCTTGGTGGAACCTATACAGAAACAAAAGTATGACGCGATCATTGCTACATATTCTCTCCATCATCTTACAGACTTTCAAAAAGTAGATTTTATTACATCATTATTTAAGCTGTTGAACGAGGGAGGATGTATATATATCGGAGATATAGCATTTGAAACTCGGTCATTACTTCAAGAATGTATGCGGATTGCGGCAGGTGAATGGGACGGTGATGAAATGTATTTTGTATGGGATGAGCTAAAAGGTCAATTTCCAGAAATGCGATTTGAAAAAATGTCTGACTGTTCAGGACTTATCACCTTGCAAAAATAAATTCCAGTTTGTCAATTACAGGTGACATTGAAAGAGCCAGCCCATTCAAGGTGCTGGCTCTTTCAAAATGTGTGGATAGTTATGCGTCTGTACCCTCAAACTGACTCTCGTAAAGCTTGGCGTAGAAACCGCCTTGGGCCAAGAGCTCATCGTGAGTACCTCGCTCAAGAATTGAGCCGTCCTTGAGGACAAGAATACAGTCTGCGCCCTGGATGGTAGAAAGTCTGTGTGCAACAACCAGGGAAGTTCTGCCGTTCATGATGGTATCAAACGCCTTCTGTACCAGCTGCTCTGTTCGTGTGTCAATGCTTGAGGTTGCCTCATCCAGAAGCAGAATAGGTGGATTTGCAAGCATGACACGAGCTATACACAGAAGCTGCTGCTGACCCTGAGATAAAGATCCACCAGACTCTCCCACCATGGTGTCATAACCTTGTGGAAGTTGCTGGATAAACTCGTGAGCCTGAGCCTTTTGAGCTGCGACAATAATCTCTTCATCTGTGGCATCAGGCTTTGCATAGCGGATGTTCTCTTTAACGGTTCCTTTAAAGAGCCAGGTGTCCTGCAATACCATACCAAACTGTTCTCTAAGCGACGCGCGAGTGAGCTTTTGTGTGTTATAGCCGTCTACATAAATTGCACCAGAATCAATGCTATAGAACCTAAGAAGCAGGTTAATAAGGGTAGTCTTACCGCAACCGGTAGGACCAACAAGAGCAATCTTCCGACCAGGCTCTGCCTTAAATGAAATGTGGTGGAGCAATGGATGCTGAGCATCGTAGGAGAATGCAACATCATCAAACTCAATGGAACCCTTAGGGTCTTGGATAGTTTCAGCATCGGCAGGATCAGGCTTGATTTCTTTAGCGTCAAGCAGGTCAAATACTCGGCGAGCACTAGCGTAGGCTGTTTGAACCTGTGTAACAACAGCAGAAATAGCATTAAAAGGCTTCATGTACTGATTGGCGTACGAGAGGAAACTTTGGACCTGACCGATGGTAAGTACAGAAGGAACACCCGTCAGTACGCAAATGCAACCAAGGGCGGCTACCAGTGCATATATGAAGTTGTTTACCAAGCGTGTAGAAGGATTAGAAAGAGATGACGCAAACTGAGCACGCTCTCCTACTACACGGAGTTTCTCGTTAATGGCTTTAAATTGCTCAATTATGGCATCTTTGTGGGCAAATACGGTAATAAGCTCCTGGTTAGTGACCATCTCTTCTGCGTATCCGCCAAGCTGACCCTGATAGGCCTGTTGCTTTCCAAAAGATGAGCTGGCGTACTTGGTTACCACAGCTGCTGCAAGAATTGAAAGCGGAGTAGCCAGAGCAACTACAAGGCCCATAGGGACTGACATAAAGAACATGAAGCATAAGGTTCCAATAATGGTCACCACGCCCGTAAGGAACTGTGTCAGGCCCTGTTGAAGGCCATCGCCAAGCTGATCCACATCGTTTACAACCCTAGAGAGCAAGTCTCCCTGAGAATGCGTGTCAATGTATGAGAGTGGCAAGTTTGCAACCTTGGCGTGAGAAGCGTCTCTGAGGTCTCGTGTGACCAGATAGGTCAGCTTATTTGTTGACCAAGAAGCTAGCCACTGTGTTGCGCTAGCAAGCAAAACTACTAGTGAAAGCTGTGTAAGGATTGGCAATAGAGCCGCTTCCCCTCCTTGCACTAGTCTAATGAGCTGGTCAATAGCGCTACCTACAATAATGGGGACCCAGAGCTGCAGAAGTACCGTCGCAATAGAAGACGCTGCTGCTAAGACAAGAAATCCCCCGTGTGGAGAAACCCATGAAGCTAGTCGGCGTGTAACTTCAGCTGCAGACATAGAAATAGAATCTGCTGAGGTGCCCTTGCCGCGCTCAGGTGCGCTTGATGCAATAGCGGAGGTGCTTCCGCCAGAGTACATATCAGCCATTACTCCACCTCCTCAGGACGAAGCTGTGAAAGGCAAATCTCTTTATAGAGCGGGCATGTGGCCAGAAGTTCTTTGTGTGTTCCCAGTCCCACTTGTTTGCCATGATCAAGAACAAGAATCTTATCTGCGTGCATTACCGCTGCTACACGCTGCGAAATAATAATGCTGGTTGTAGTGGCGCTCAGTTTGCGAAGTGCCATGCGAAGGTGAGCGTCCGTAGCAAAATCAAGAGCAGAGGCAGCATCGTCCAAGATAACAATACGTGGACTTCCTACCAGCGCACGAGCAATAGTCAGCCTCTGACGTTGGCCGCCTGAGAAGTTCTTTCCGCCGCGCTCAACAATACTGTCAAGCTGATCGGGTTTCTCGCGTACAAAGTCTGCCGCTTGAGCAACTTCAAGAGCTTTCCAAAGCTCCTCATCGGTGGCGTTTGGATTCTTCCAGCAAAGATTGGAGCGAATAGTGCCACTGACTAGTGAGGTGTGCTGAGGAACATAGCCAATAAGGGAGCGCAACTGCTCAAAGGTATAGGTTTTGACGTCGTGATCAAAGACGCTTACAGAGCCGGTTTCTGTGTCAAAGAGTCGTGGGATGAGGGCGGCAAAACTAGACTTACCGGAGCCAGTACCACCGATGATCCCCAGCGTCTGACCAGCCTGCAGCGAGAGATTGATGTCAGAAAGAGCTGGCTCTCCTCCGCCATCGTAGACAAGCGAGGCGTCCTTAAACGCTACAGCGGTTCCGGCAAAGTCAGATTCAGTGAGGTTTATGTGCTTGTTTCCCTTATCAGAGAGCGCTGGTTTGGTGTTCAGAACTTCCATCACACGAGTGGCAGAAGCGGCTCCACGCGTGATGATAATGACCAGGTTAGCAACGTAGCCAATTGCTAAAAGTGCACTAGTCATATAGCTAACAAGTGCCACCACGGTACCTTGAGAGAGCGTACCAGCGGTAATCTGGGGAGCTGCCAGCCAGAGCGTTACCGCAATTCCCAGGTACATAACAAGGAAGGTTGCAGGGTTCAATAGCGCTGAGTAATTTGCAGCATTAGTGGCTGTTTTTGTTTGTGCTAAAACTGCCTTTGAGAACTGTTCCTTCTCCTCTGCTTCATGTCTAAAAGCCCTAATAACACGAATACCAGAAAGCATTTGTCGCATATATAAAGAAATGGTATCAAGGCGTTTCTGCAGTTCAGTAAAGAGTGCGGTAGATTTACGTGCAACAAAGAAGAAAATAGCTGCTACCAGTACGGTCGCCAGTAAAAAGACCATACCAAGCTGAGCGTCAAGCATAAGGGTTGCAATAATAGATCCGGCCGCCAAAATTGGCCATCTGACCAGTTGACGAATGCCCAAAGCAACGGTAACCTGCACCTGGTTAACATCGTTGATAAGACGAGTTACCAGCGTATCTGTTCCCAGTGCAGAAATATCGGCACTTGAGAGCTCTTGAATCTTCTCAAACAGCTCATTGCGCAGGTCAGTTCCCGTGCGCTGAGAAACAATAGAAGCAATTTTCTGACAGACAAGCGTAAAACTAAAACCCACAATTGCGATTACGACTAGCAAAATACCGTAGCGAATAATGTCATACATGTTTGCCCCGTGAATTCCGAGGTCAATCATGCGCGCAATAATCAAAGGTGTAAGAAGGTCACCAATGACCTCAACACCTTTACAAAGCAAGGCAACAAAACTCTTGCGACTATACTTTGGCCATACGAATCTAGAGAGCAACTCTCCCATTTACGCTTCACCAAGTTTCTCTGCTAGCGTTAACCACTCGTCTTCCAGCTCCATCAGCGCCGCTTCTGCGTCATCAAGCTGCTGCTGCAACTCCATCAAACGCTGCGCGTCAGTAGCATCAGCGGAACTCATCTGCTCCCTAATCTGCTTAGGCAGTTCCTGAGCCTTGCCCATACGCCTCTCAATCGAATCAAAGCGCTTCTTGAGCTCGCGACGCTCAGCGTTACTCAGCACCGCAGTACCCTGGCGAGAAGATCCGTCTACCTGCGGCTCATTTGTATCTGAGTTTCCGCGTGTACCCGACAACTCCCCCGCTCTTCTCGCCGTTTGCTTTGCAGCATCAACAAGCTTGAGGTACTCGTCTACGCCGCCAGGAACGTGGCGAATGTGGCCGTCAATGAGGGCATATTGGTCGTCAGTTACGCGCTCAATCAAGAAGCGATCGTGGCTGACGACCAGAAGCGTTCCAGGCCACGAGTCCAGAAGGTCTTCCAGGACAGCCAGCATGTCCGTATCCAGGTCGTTGCCTGGCTCATCCAGCACCAGCACGTTTGGCTCTTCAAGAAGGACGCAAAGGAGTGCCAAACGCCTACGCTGACCTCCGGAAAGATCTTGCAAGCGATTAGTGAACTCTCGACGATCAAAGCCCAAGCTTTCAAGCAGCTGTGTAGGGCTTTGCATCTTACCGTTTACCAGGTAACTTGTCTTGTACTGACTTAACAGCTCAAGAACGGTCCACGCCTCTTTTGTGGCAAACGTATCAATCTGCTGAGAAAGCCAGCCAAATTTGACGGACTTTCCTACCTTTACCAGACCAGATGTTGGCTGCAACTGCTGTGTCATCAGCTCAAGAAGCGTAGATTTACCAGCGCCATTCTCACCTAGAATGCCATAACGATCACCAGGGCCAATGAGCCACTCAACATGTTTGATGACGTCTGCTTGAGAGTCAACGTCGGCAGCCTGCGTATTTTGATCTGCTTCCGTTGTCTGTGCGGCATTTTTGTAGGCAAACGAGACGTCATGCATCTCAATAACCTGCTTGCCTAGCCTAGAGACTGCCATGCGTTTGAGCTCAAGCGTGTTTCTCAGTGGTGGATCTTCGGCTAGAAGCTCCATGGCAGCGTCAATCCTAAACTTAGGCTTTGACGTGCGAGCCTTTGCGCCATGGGCAAGCCAGTTAAGCTCTTTTCTAAGCGTATTCTGACGGCGTTCTTCCATCACCGCTGCCTGTCTATCACGTTCGACTCGAGCTTGAATGTAGGCAGAATAGCCGCCGTCAAATGGGTCAATAACGCCATCGTGGACTTCCCACATGTGGTCGCAGACCTCATCCAAGAACCAACGGTCATGTGTGACTAGAATGAGAGCGCCATTTCCCTCTGACCAGCGGTTTTTAAGGTGATTTGCAAGCCACTGAATGGCATGAAGATCAAGGTGGTTGGTTGGCTCGTCAATAAGCATTAAGTCCCAGGTGCCCACAAGCAGTCGAGCCAAATCGCAGCGTCTACGCTGACCTCCGGAAAGCTCTCCTACCAGACCATTCCAGTCCAAGTCTCCAATGAGCTCATCAATAATCTTACGGATGCGAGCGTCAGATGCCCACTCGTACTCTGGCGTGTCTCCCACAACAGCACTGCAAACTGTCTGTGTATCAGAAAGTGAATCACTTTGGCCCATATAGCCTACTTGGATGCCACTTCTCCAAATTACGTTACCAGAATCAGGCTCAATTCTTTTGGCGATAAGATCTAAGAGGGTTGATTTTCCATCGCCGTTTTTGCCCACAACACCAATACGGTCACCCTCATTAACGCCAATAGTCTGGTTGGTAAGAACCTTCTTACCAGGCCATTCCATAGAAATTTGTTCGCAGCCTACCAGAATTCCCACTAGTTATCACCTAAAAAAGAACGAAGTAACGCAATTTCTTCTCCCCAACCAGAAAGCTCAGAATGAGGAGTCTCCAAAATCATAGGAAGCGTGTTGACGCGCGGATTAGTCACCACAGCGCGGAACGTATCAAGACCAATAAAGCCTTTTCCAATCTGCTCATGTCTATCTTTATGTGCTCCAAGGGGATTCTTAGAATCATTAAGATGCAAGGCTTTAAGCTTTTCTAAACCAATTATCTGGTCAAACGTATCTAGAACAGCATCAAGATTTTCTACAATCTCATAGCCGCCATCGTGAACATGGCAGGTATCAAGACATACGCCCATAAGCTCGGGGTGGTTTACCTTATCTAGAATTGAAGCAATCTCCTCAAACGTTTTACCAACTTCTGTGCCCTTGCCCGCCATAGTTTCAAGAAGAACCGTAGTGTGCTGGCTCTCAAAAAGGCAGTCATTAAGCGCTTCTGATATTTGCTCTATTGCCACGTCAGAGCCTTGACACACATGGCTACCGGGATGAAAGTTGTAATAATTGCCTGGCAGATACTCCATGCGCTCAAGATCTTCTGTGAGTGCTCGACGGGCAAAATCCCTGGTCTCATCTTTTGCTGAGCACAGATTCATTGTGTAGGGAGCGTGTGCTACCAAAGGTCCAAAATGGTTTGTCTCAAGCAGTACTCTGAGTTTTGCAACATCAGCCTCATCTAGAGCCTTAGCGTTGCCACCACGAGGATTTCTGGTAAAGAAAGCAAAGGTAGTTGCCCCAATAGAAAGAGCATCCTTACCCATTGCCTCCCAGCCCTTGCCTGCCGAGAGATGGCATCCAATAAAAAGTTCTTCTGGCCGCACGCTATGCACGCTCCTTAAGCATCTTGGCCACACGGTCCAAAAGCTCTGAAGCTACGTCAGCAAGTGGCAAAGTCTCAAGCTGTTCTACACCTTGAGGTGTTACAAAAGCCACGCGGTCTGTATCTGAACCAAAGGTTGAATCTGGTCTAGAAACATCATTTGCCACAATCATGGAGCAACCTTTACGTTCAAGTTTAGCCTGAGCATGCTCCAAAAGGTTATTTGTCTCAGCTGCAAAACCTACGACAATCTGGTCTTTCCTGGTCTTAGAAAGGCTGGCGAGAATATCTGTGGTTTCTTTAAGGTCAATAGACTCAAGGTATTCTAATGATTTCTTGAGCTTATGATCTGCTGGGTGAGCTGGAGTATAGTCGGCAACAGCTGCCGTCAAAATTGCTGCATCAACGCTGTCAAAGACGTTTACACATGCCTTATACATATCTTCAGCAGATACTACTCTTTGCACGTTGACTCCTTGAGGAGCCTCAAGGTGTGTGGGTCCAGAGACAAGGGTGACATCTGCTCCACGACTGGCTGCAATTTTAGCCACGGTATAGCCAAGTTTTCCTGTTGAACAGTTGGCAATGAAGCGAACTGGATCAATCTTCTCGTGCGTTGGTCCTGCGGTAATAAGAATCTTTTTACCTGCAAGATCTTGCTTGGATGGCGCCGCGTCATTACCGGAAAGAACCTTCAGTGCAGCGTCTACAATCTGCTGAACGGGAGCAAGTTTGCCATCACCGGTATAGCCACAGGCAAGACGACCTGACTCAGGCATAACCATCTGGATTCCTCGCTGACGGAGCAGTGCGACATTTGCCTGAGTGGCTGGATTTGTCCACATGTGTGTATTCATGGCAGGAGCCACAAGAACTGGCGTATGAGCTGCTAGAAGCGTTGTGCTTGCAGCATCATCAGCTATTCCATAAGCCATCTTTGCCATGATATTAGCAGTGGCTGGTACAACTACCATGCAATCTGCCCAGTCAGCAAGGTCAACGTGAGCAACAGGAGTCTCGGCATTGTTGTAAAGCGACTGCACTACCTCATGATGCGTTAATGCTTCAAAGGTAGTCTTTCCTACAAACTGAGCTGCATCTTCTGTCATAACAACACGAACGTCACAGTCAGCTTTCTGAAGGCCTCTGAGCACTTCGCAGGCTTTATATGCAGCAATTCCTCCGCACACCACAAGGCATACAGAGGACTGAGTGGTTTTATCCAACATAGTAATAAATTCCTTTATTCTTCAAACGCTGTAGATGTAATAAGCATCCTGTGGCAATAAGGGCACTCAGCAATCTCGGAGCTGTGCTGAAGATCGTGGAATGAACTTGGTTGTAACTTGACGCGACAAACGCTTGGAACATTACCTACAAGGTGCTCAACTGCCAGGCCCTTAAAACGTTTACGTGCAGCTTCATAGCGCTCAAGCGTGTCAGAAGAAATCTGAGCTGCAAGCTCTTCTCGAGATTTAGAGAGCTCAACAATCTCTGCGCGAAGAGCCGCAGAATCAATATCAAGGGACTGAGAAAGGCTCTCACGCTCTTTCATAAGCTTTACCTGCAAGTCTTGAGCTGTCTGATAAGCCTTCTTGCACTTTTCAAGTTCTTCAGCTTTTGCTGCAAGTTTGAAATCACACTTCTCGATATTCTTTGCCAAAGAAGAAAGCTGCTGGTCAAAGTCTCTAATAGCACGATGATTGGTAGCAGTTTCTACTGCAGCAGAAACCTCTTCTGTCTTAAGGACATAATGGGCGCGCTGCTCATTGAGGTCAGAAATATCAATTTCTACATCTTTTTTAACGCCAAGAACCTGCTTAAGCTGAGAAGCAATCTTTTTCTCTGCAAGTTGGGCATTTTTAATCTTTTGAACCTGGGGCATTGAGGCCAAGTTGGATGCGAGTTTTAGCAGCTGCAAATCAATATCCTGGAGCTGCATCAGATTAACAGACTCACTCATGGGGCCTCCTCATATACGGTTACTTGTCTAGTCTACCGTAAATAAGGACGTATGAGATGCAGAACATAACTAATGAAGAGATTAGTATGTGAAAAATTAGCCTACAATATGGAGCAACGTTGTACAGAAAGCATCAAGATCAGCTTCAGAAACGCGCTCATCAAAAGTAATACGTAAGCTACCTAGAGCCTCGTTTCTGGAAATTCCCATAGCAGTGAGCACATGACTTGCATTAAGAGAACCTGATGAACAAGCAGAACCCGCCGAGACCTCATAACCGGCTTGGTCAAGCTTTAGGATAAGCGTCTCAGAATCCATTGATGGAACCATAATACTTACCGTACCAGGCATATGATCTTTGCCAGCATACGCCTCTGTAGTTGGCTTAATCTTGGGAGAAGCACCAAGAGTCTCATATACCTTATTGGCACGAGCAGAAACGCTCTCCTGTGTTTGAGAAAGATTCTCAAGGCACCACTGAGCGGCAGCAGCAAAAGCTAGAGCGCTCCTCACGTCCTGAGTTCCATGACGCCTACCAGCCTCTTGTCCCCCGCCGTAACTCTGTGCTTTAAATGGAGTCTTTGAGCGCATAAGAACCGCAGCAATACCCAGAGGGCCACCGATCTTATGGGCGGCAATAGTCAGGGCATCTACATCTGCTACCTCAAGAGGAATACGACCAAACGCCTGAACAGCGTCAGTATGAAAAAGCGCACCCACCTTATGAGCAGCACAAGCAAGGTCTACAACTGACTGAATAACGCCCGTTTCATTGTTGGCATACATTACAGAAACAAGAGCTACCGACTGATCTAAAAGACCTTCAAGTGCAGAAAGTTCAATCTTTCCCTGACGGTTAGGTTGAGCAATTCTAACCTCAAAGCCCTTCTCGCGAAGAACCGGTGCAAGATCCAAAATAGAATCATGTTCAATTGCCGAGAAAACCACCGTGTTGCGCTTGTGATCCTTGTTACGAATTCCTTCTGCCATACCAAGAACTGAGAGGTTATTGCCCTCGGTACCGCCGGAGCAAAAGACCACGTCAGGAGCTCTAAATTTGCCGCCTACCGCACGTGCAATAACACCACGAGTACCATCAAGCTCTCGCGCTGCTTGACGACCAAGCGAGTGCAAAGAGTTTGGGTTCACCCCTGCAATGGGTGAAGCTTCATAGGTTTTCTCGGCATCAAGCGCTTCTTGGCGCAATGGTGCTGAAGCTGCATAGTCTAGGTAAACGTAATCCATAGCGTGTTTCTGTTGATTCAATCTTGGTGGTTTATGTGCAAATGATGCTTGAGAGTGCAGTCTAGCCTTGAACGGTAAGAGCAGACTCGCCAGCGGAGCGGATTGCCTGGATAGTTGCAGCTCGATCTTCCTGGCCAAATACAGCACTACCTGCAACAAGCATATCGGCACCAGCGGCTACAACATCGGCTGCGTTAGCTGCACTAATGCCACCATCAACTTCAACCATAGGATGAGCGTTGTGCTTTCGGCAGAGCTCTTTGAGTGCCTTGAGCTTCTCAATTGAGTGAGGAATAAACTTCTGACCACCAAAGCCGGGATTAACTGTCATGATAAGCACCAGGTCAAGATCTTCGATAAGATCTTCAAGAACGCTCACAGGAGTTCCTGGGCAAAGCGAAATACCTGCCTTAGCGCCAGAAGCTTTAATTAGATGAACAAGACGATGAGCGTGAACCTCGGCCTCGTAGTGGAAGGTAACAACGTCAGCACCACGGTCCAGGAACAAAGGAGCAATCTCAGCTGGATTGGTGACCATCAGATGGACATCAATAGGCAGCTCAGAGGACTTTTTGCAGTACGAGAAAATATCTGGACCAAAGGAAATATTGGGCACAAAGTGGCCATCCATGACGTCGTAATGGATGTAATCAGCGTTTGCAATTGAATCAAGCTCGCTCTTAAGCTTGGAAAAATCTGCAGATAGAACAGACGGTGCTACCAGGACGTTATTCATTAAACTCTCCTATCGAGTCATTCCATAAAATTCTTCATTAGGCAGGCGGTTAGTAAGGCGAGAAGTAATGTCTTCAGGCGTAGCGCCTTCGTAAAGCACAGCGTGAACAGCTGAAGTGATAGGCATCTCAACGTCCATTTGCTGACCAAGCTCATAAAGACCAATGACGGCCTGAGCACCCTCAACAACCATGCCTGTTTCTTCCTGGTATGACTGAAGCGTCTTGCCCTTGACCAGGGCTTCTCCAAACGTTCTATTTCTAGAATGCTCGGAAGTGCAGGTAGCCACCAAGTCACCCATTCCTGCAAGACCCATACAGGTAAGCGGGTCTCCGCCAATGGCGCATACTACGCGACCAAGCTCTGCCAAGCCGCGTGTCATAAGAGCAGCAAGGGCGTTATCGCCGTTACCCAAACCAACTGCAATACCACAGGCAATAGCAACAACGTTTTTAGCTGCAGCACAAGCCTCAACACCGCGTACATCAGAGCTAACGTAGGTTCTGAAGTAAGGTCGAGAAAGCAGTGTCTGGAAACGCTTAGCAACCTCGGCATCTTCAGACGCAACAACTGCTGCAGAGATTCCCTGCTTAATAACCTCTTCTGCGTGGTTTGGACCGGAAAGAACGGCGATTCTTGCAGGGTTTCCTAGCTCGTCAGCAGCTACTTCGTGCATAAGCTTGTGAGAACCTGCTTCCATACCCTTGGATAGGATCAAAACATCAACCTCTTGATCAAGATATGGTGCGCAAGCAGCACAAACAGAGCGCAAAAACGCGGAAGGAGCAGCCATAACAACAGCATCTACACCGGTGAGAGCCTCAGCCTCACTAGAGGTAGACACAATATTGTGTGGAAGCTCAGAATCAGAAAGGTGTCTGCAGTTAACGTGCTCGTTATTGATGGACTCGGTAACATCGGCCTCTCGAGACCAAATAATTACCTCATCAGAAGTTGAAGCAAGAAGTGTTGAAAGCGCGGTACCCCATGATCCCGAACCAATAACAGCAACTTTTTTCATGATTAGTTGTCCTTTTTCTTTTCGCCGAAAGAGAATTTAGACTCACTACCAGCATTAAGACGATTGATATTCTCGCGATGTGCCCAAATTACTGCAGCTGCCACAACAAATACTGGGATAGTTGCCAAAGGATCCATGCCAAATAAAAGGCAGAAAAGCGGAATGGCAACTGCCGCACCAATGGAGCCAAGAGATACGTACTTAGTTGGTACGGCAAGCGTAATAAACACCGCAAGAGCTACGAGGGCTGCAAGCGGATTTACCGCAAGGCCACCACCAAATCCAACAGCAATTCCTTTGCCGCCGTGGAAATGAAGCCATGGCGAGAAGATATGACCAAGAACACAGCAGGCATACACAAAAGAAATGATGAGCTCTGCCTCTGCGTGATCATTTCCCGAGACTAAAGGAGTAAATCCCTGGGTTCCCAAGAACCAACGGACTAGCATGACACTGATAATGCCCTTGCCAGCATCGCAGAGAAGCGTAAGAATACCTGCGGCTTTACCAGCATTTCTAGCAACGTTGGTAGTCCCAATGTTTCCTGATCCAAGCTTACGAATGTCCTCATGAGCCATAACGCTTGCAATAATCAGACCAAAGGGAATACCACCAAGGCCAAACGCAATAAGTCCAAAAATCAGAGCAACAACAATTCCAGACATTAGTTAGATTCAACCTTCTTACGGAACTTCAAGCGAATAGGTGTGCCAACCAGAGAGAACTTCTCGCGAAGTCTGTTCTCAATAAAGCGCTCGTAGTTATCGTCAACAAGGTCTGGAGCATTGCACCAGAACGAGATAACAGGAGGCTTAGAACCCGTCTGAGTAGCATACTGAATCTTAAGGCGACGGCCTCGATCAGACACCGTATGTCCGCCCTCTCTGATCTGGGCGAGAAGTTCGTTGAGCTCAGAGGTCTTAAGTTGAATAGAGCGGGATTCTGCAGCTGAGATTGCGGCAGCAAGCACCTTATCAATAGCGCGACCGGTAAGTGCAGAAACGTTGATAGAAGCAATCCAAGGTGCAAAGGCCAGGCGCTTTGCTACAGAGACTGCTACCTCATCACGTTTTGCTTCGGAGTCAATAAGATCCCACTTATTAAGAAGAAGCACCAAGCCGCAGCCACGCTCAACAGCCATGTTTGCAAGCTTCTGGTCCTGCTCGGTGACGCCAATTGAAGCATCAACAACAAGAAGACAGACATCTGCGCGGTCCATTGCCTGTAGGCCTCTGACCAAACTGTAGTACTCAACGTCCTCGTGTACCTGACTCTTCTTACGAATACCTGCAGTATCAACAAGACGAATGGGAGTTCCCTTCCATTCAATCATGGTGTCGATAGCGTCTCGCGTAGTACCAGCTACATCAGAAACGATAGAGCGCTTCTTGTTTGCTAATCGGTTTGCCAGCGAAGACTTGCCAACGTTTGGACGGCCAATAATTGCCAGGTTGAGAATGCCATCATCTTCTGGCTCTTCATCTACCTCTGGAAATGCGTTAACAATATCATCCAGTAAGTCGCCAGTGCCATGACCATGTGAAGCAGAAAGAGGCAGAGGCTCACCACAACCAAGGGCGTAGAAATCCCAAAGACCATCCTGCTCTGTCGCAGGGTTATCTTTCTTATTTACCACCAAAAACACGGGCTTGGTGGTTTTGCGAACAATGCGCGCAACCTCTTCATCTTCATCGGTTACACCGGTAGAGCCATCTACCACAAAGACAATAACGTCTGCCTCTTCACACGCAAGAAGTGCCTGCTCACGAATGTGTGGAGCAAAGCGATCCTGCGACTTAATTGACTCAATGCCGCCGGTGTCAATAAGCTTAAACTCACGACCATTCCAATCAGCGTCGTGATACGAGCGGTCACGGGTTACTCCCCTGGACTCATGCACAATTGCATCGCGTTTCTCGGCAATTCTATTTACCAGCGTGGACTTACCAACATTAGGGCGTCCAACAATAGCAACAATGGGCTTAGCCATGTCTCACCTTTCATTCAGTTGGTTTAATGATACCAGCAATATGTGGCTAATCCCACTCTTTGAGCGCTTTAATACACGACTCAGCAATGTTCGTGGGACCAGGAATTGACATGATTACTTTTGCGCCACGAGTCTCTAACTGCACAGTTAAATCGGCTAGTGACATGCCATCAAGGGTGACTTTGTCAAAGTTAAACATAACCTCAGGAAGTACTACCAGGACATCAGTTAAGTCCTCAGGTACCTGGGCGAGAAGATCAACGGCGCAGATAAGTCCTGTGACGTTAACGTCTCCACCAAAGAAATCGTTGCGCACGGCAAAAGTAGAAACGTTGCCGTTGGAAGACCAGTTGTCGCAGAAGGTCTGGATGGTTTGCTGAGCCGCCTCGCCTACAATCAGCAAAATATTGCGAGAGCGAGCAGAAAGATACGTATCTGCCTCATCAAGGGCAGTACGCATAGCGCCACAAACCTCTTCAGCCTCATCCAGGAAGCTTCTGAGCATGCCAATGCCATCGTAGAACTGCGGATAGCCGTCATAGGTATATGCAGGCGGAATGGGTAGCTGGGCGTCTACATAGAACTCATCAGAGAGCTGGAAACGTGTAATGCCCAAAGAAGCACGTGCGCGCTCCTGATAGGGTTCAACAATTTTGACTACAGAACGGGAGAGCTCCACGTCATCAGAATAGGAATGCGTAAAGCGCTTAGAGTCTTTGGTATAACCAAGCGGAACAATGGCTAGAGAGGTAATCTGCTGGTGAGCCTCTACCCAATCGAGCGTTTTATCAAGCTCTTCGCCGTCATTGATATTAGGACAGAGAACAATCTGGCCATGAATCTCAATCCCGGCGTCCATAAGCTTTTCAAGTACTTCAATGCCCCTGGCTGCGCGAGCACCAATTAGATTGCGGCGCACGTCAGGTGAGATTGCATGCAGAGAGACGTTCATAGGCTCTAGCTTATGAGAAATGATGCGATCAACATCCTCGTCTGTGAGGTTAGTGAGCGTCACAAAATTGCCCTGCAAAAAACTCAGGCGATAATCGTCATCTCTAATAGAAAGCGAAGGGCGCATATCTTCTGGCAGCATAGCCATAAAGCAGAACTGGCAAGCGTTTACGCAGGTCTTGATGCCATCAAAGAGCACATCAACAAAGTCAACGCCCCAGTCTTCTCCGGACTCTCGCTCAAGCACACACTCATAGAGCTCTTCCTCACCAGGAACAGAAACTTCAAGCTCACAGAGGGAGCCGTCGGCCTCCCAGCGCCAATCAATCAGGTCTTTTGGAACTACACCGTTAACCTTCTCGATAATCATGCCTGGCTCAAGGCCAGCCTTCCACGCAGGACTACCCTCTTCAACGGACTCAATCAGTGCGCCAAGTCCACCAGATTTTGTATTTCCGTAGTCTGCGCGCTGTTCCATATTAGGCGCCTACGATTTGTTCGATAGCTGATTTAACTGCGTTGATATGAGCCTCTGGTGTAGAAGCTCCTGCGGTAATACCAATATGCTCCGCGCCTTCAAACCAAGAAGCCTCTAGCTCATCAGCGCCTTCAATGTGGTAGGTTGCGGGGCAATAGAGCTTAGAAATCTCTGCCAAGCGAGTAGTATTTGCAGAAATCCTGCCGCCAATAATAATCATGACGTCAGACTCTTTTGCAAGCCTCATACACGAGTCCTGGTGGCCAGCAGTAGCCTCGCAGATGGTATTCATGACGCGAAGCTCGTCAACAAGCGGAAGAACTGCGTTAACTACCTCAGAAAGCTTCGCAGCGCTCATGGTGGTCTGAACCACCAGACCAACTTTCTTTGCAGCTCTCATAGCATCTGCCTGAGCTGCAACTTCTTCCACGGAGTCTATGGC
The DNA here is from genome assembly GCA_916715765.1 of uncultured Atopobium sp. Taxonomy (GTDB): domain Bacteria; phylum Actinomycetota; class Coriobacteriia; order Coriobacteriales; family Atopobiaceae; genus Lancefieldella. The sequence continues at coordinate 159,477 of CAKAPG010000001.1, read as the reverse complement.
CAAAGAACCTGGCACGTGCGCCAGCGTGGCCTCTACCTCAGGATGTCCGGACTCTCCTACCACGTACACGGCATAGCCCTGCTTGGCGAGAAGTTCTGCAGCTCCGTGAGCTTTCTTTACAAACGGACAGGTTGCATCTAACACGTCAACACAGCCGTCCTTGGCAATCTGCTCCTCTTGGGGAGTTACGCCATGGGTGCGCAACAATAGCGCACTTCCTTTAGCCGCAGAGGCAGAATCAACAACCTCTACGCCCTGGTCTTTAAGGGACGTAACAACGCGAGGGTTATGGATAAGCGGACCAAGCGTACGCACGGGCGCATGAGCATCTTTGACGGCCTGCTGGACCATTTGAAGAGCTCTTTCTACGCCGTAACAAGCACCTGCTTCGTCAGCAATTTTGATAGTAGGCACGAACTAATTCCTTCCGGGATGCTCTTTGAGCATTGCATCTCTTAGTTCGTATACCCGCTCCATGGCCATCTCTTCCATCTCTTTTGCCTGATCTTTACGCTTTGTAGAAGTCAGATCACTAAAAGAGACCTTCTGACCTGCGCGAAGATAAACCTTAACAGGCTTAACCAGAGGTGAACCTTTTTTCTTAATATCAAGTGCGCCAATGATTGCCAGAGGCTGCACATCTACTTTTGCAAGCTGGGCGATAAGCGCAAAACCACCGTGAGTTTCTCCACGCTCAGTATTGCTTCTGACTCTTGTACCCTCAGGGTAAATAAGAAGCATTTCTCCTCTAGAAAGCGCTGTAGTGGCACGACGAATTGCTTTCATATCGGCAGTTCCGCGGTCTACTGGAATGCCACCTAGTCTAGAAAGCGCCCACTGAAGTGGTTTAAATTTGTTGAACTCGCTCTTGTAGATGGTGCGGACGGGAATGCCATGAACAAACAGGTGGACAACAGTAACAATAGGGTCCAAGAACGTTGGGTGGTTCATGATAAGAACACGAGGGGTCTTATCGCCAACAAAGAGCTGGTCATTGTCCCAACGCCACCTGAACCATATTTTTGTAATCAGTCCAAGCACGCTAACTGCCAGCCACTTAAAGAACTTGGCAGGAGCTGGAAAATCAGCAAGCGCGGTATCGTAATAATCGTCAAACGAGTTTCCACCAAAAGGGCGCAAACGCTTAGATGCCGCTGCTATAGAAGATTTTTTCTCGGAGCGCTTAGGCTTTTCTGTGTGAGACTTCCCGTCATCAGAAGAGCTACCTTCTGATTCATTTCCCTGGTGAGAAGATCTATGGTTACGAGTATCTCTGTTTACAAGACCTGGATGCAGGGCAATAATTGCTGCAATGACCTCTTCAACAGAGAGCGCAGAAGAGTCAATATGATGGGCGTCTTCTGCGGCGCGGAGTGGAGCTGCCTTGCGCTCAGAGTCTGCTTTATCGCGGGCCTTGATGTCTTCGAGGATCTTCTCCTCACTCTTGGCGTCTACCTTGGCATCGTGTCCGGTGGCTGCATCTCCACCCTGGCGCTGAACAGCGCGGCGGTGAGCACGAGCAGCAGGGTCTGCGGTCAAGAAAACCTTTACATCTGCCTCAGGGAATACCACGGTGCCAATGTCACGACCTTCAGCGACTACATCGCCATTCTCGCCAGCACGGCGCTGAAGCGTGACCATAGCCTCACGGACCTCAGGGATGGCTGCAACAGCGCTAACGTTTCTATCTACCTCGGGAGTACGAATCTCTGTCGTAACATTTGAGCCGTTTGCGTAAACGGTCTGACCGTTTGCGGAGTTACCAAACGAGATACTGATGCTGCGGGCAACCTGAATGATTTTCTCGGTATCAGTCATATCGATGCCTTGACGCAGGCATTCTACGGTTACCGAGCGATACATTGCACCCGTATCAAGAAAAATCAGATCCAGGCGATCAGAAAGGGCGCGAGCAACCGTAGACTTTCCGGAGCCTGCTGGGCCGTCAATAGCAACAATCATTACTTATCCCCCTTGGTGACACCCCAAATGTCACGAAAATCGTAAAAACTTGGCTCAGTGGAACGACGAATAACCTCTTCTGGATCAAGGTTAAATCCACCAAGCTTGAAATCAGAACTGCCTGTACTAGTAAAGAAGATTGAAGAGACATTTGCAAGATGTACATTCCAGCTTGAACTACCTGGGATGCCAAAAATCTCTGCCATCATAGAACGCAAATAGCCGCCGTGAGAAATACAAACAGTCCGTCCAGAAAGACTGGAAAGCTCGTTAAGAATAGTGCGACACCTGCTTCTTACCTGCTCGTATGACTCTGCTTCTGGAGCAGGTATGGAGTGGCCGTTTTTGTCTGAGGCCCAAGGAAACGTAAGGCCATAGGGCTTTAAAATCTCTTCTGCGTCAGCAAAACGCTTGCTTTCTAGAATGCCAAAATCCATCTCTGCAAGGTCGTCTTTTACCTCACAAGGAATACCAAGCTCGCTGGCAGCCATCTGGGCCATGTCTTTGCAGCGAGACAATGGAGAGGTCCAAATTCTATCTGGATGAAATGCAACAAGTGCACGAACGGCGTGATCTCGCTGTTCAACGCCATGCTCGGTAAGCTCAACATCTCTTCTGCCGCTGAAAAAGCGCTGTGTATTAGCCACACTCTCTGGGTGGCGCATAAACAAAATACGATGAACCTGAGCTGGAACTTCAAATGGCTGCATTATGTCTCCTCTCTGGGCGTGTTTGAGCTGTTTGATGTGTGCTTAGAAATCGTGCGACTAGTAATTACTTGATGGCATGTAAAGGCAAAATGGGAGAGGCACCAGGCTCTCTACCAATAGTGCGCTCTAGAGTGGCAACTTCCTCTTCTGTAAGAAGCCTCCACTCGCCTTCTTTAACGCCTGTAAGATGGAGCGGCCCAAACGTGTCTCTGTGGAGTGCAATAACTCTATGGTGAATAGCCTGAAGCATCTTTTTGACCTGGTGCTTTCTGCCTTCTCTAATAGTTACGCTGACCAGGGAGTTTGGCTCTCCTCCACCGGTTTTTCCTAAACCCTGTGGGGCGAGAAGTGCCTTCATCTTGGCATCGTTGGATACAATCTCAACCTCAGCAGGAGCTGCAGGGCCGTCTTCAAGCTCAATACCTTCACGCAGGCGATTTAGCTGCTCTTCTGTAGGTGTACCTACTACATAAGCAACATAGTGCTTCCATACGTGCTTTGAAGGATGCAAGAGCTCTTGTGCCATCTGACCATCGGTAGTAAAGAACAAAAGACCCGTGGTATCCATATCAAGGCGACCAACAGGAAAAAGACCGGGATATTTGTCAGTGGGAACCATATCCACAATGGTTGGTCTACCCTGAGGGTCTTTCATAGTAGTCAGGTACCCTGCAGGTTTGTTGAGCATCAAGTAGACGGGTTTCTCGGCAATTGAGCAGACAATGCCATCAACCGCAACAATATCTACCAGCGGATCAACCTTGCTACCAAGCTCAGTGACTATCTGTCCGTTTACCGTAACGCGACCAGAGGTCATCAGGCGCTCTGAGCCGCGACGACTAGCTACTCCTGCACGCGCCAAGAAGCGCTGCAGACGCATGGGAACAATGCGCTCTTCTGCCACTGCTTATGCTTCCTCTTGCGTATCGTAGGTATCCCCCAAAAGGGAGCGCTCATCATCAATGTCTTCTGCGGCCTCTTCAAGCGTTGAAGTAAAGCTTCTACCAGAGAGTCTCTCGCGAATAAACTGCTTGGACTCCTCATCAGGAGCAAAGTCCTCTAGTGGTGGCAGCTCTCGCAAAGACTTGAGACCAAAGCGCTCTAGGAAAAGCGCAGTGGTGCCATAAAGAATGGCTTGTCCCCTATCTGCCTCTTTGCCTACTTCACGCACAAGGTTTTTCTCGCGAAGTGAAGAGATAACACCGTCAGAGTTAACGCCACGGATAGCGCGGACACCCTCACGGGTTACCGGCTGGTGATAGGCAATTACTGCCAGCGTCTCGAGAGCTGCCTGCGAAAGGCGACGCGTGTCCCAGGAAAGGACAAAATCACTGACAAGCTGATGGTGGGCAGGGTGCGTAAAGAGACGCCAACCGCCAGCTACCTCTCTGAGCTGAAATCCCCTGTTGCAGCGCGTATACTCCTCTGCAAGCTCTTTAAGGGCTTCAGCGACCTCGGCGGGAGCTGCATTGGTGACCTTGGCAAAGTCAGCCGTGGTGATAGCATCAGTTGCAACTAAAAGCAGCGATTCTAAAGCGCCTTTAAGCGACTCGGAATCTAAATAAGTAAGCTCTTCTGCCATAATTATTCCGCCTCTTCCTGTACTTCATCGGGCGTATGAGTGAGCGATAAAAGCGTCTGCTGGACATCTTGGAGTGCGTTTTGAGGCAAGTTAAATCCCTCAAGATCTGGCTCATCGCCAGAAAGCTCTTCCAACTCTAGGAGGACCGATTCATCAAGCTGGTATGAATCTGCACCCTCTATGTGCTCAATCTCAATCTCACCAAAGATGACATCTTGCTGAACACGAACAAGACCGCGCTTAAAAAGTTCAAGCACAGCCAAAAAGTTTGCAACCACAATCTCTGGCGTATCCTGACCGTCTAGAAGCTCAGAGAAGGTCACTTTGCCCTTGGAGCGCGTGAGACGATCCACTGAAGCAACCGTCAGAGCCACGGGGAGCCTTTTTGGAGCCACATGTTCTGCCTCAAGCAAGAATGTCTCACGTTTTGAGTCAATGTCCGCACAAATGACGGCAAGGCTTCTGAGCGTAATGCCTTCTAGATAGTCTGGCATAAGGTTCAAGAAATCAGGATCTGGACCCACTGAACGTGGGAACATGTATGATTCCGCTTCCATGCGGCTACCTAACGCAGCACCAGCGTTTCTAAATTGCTTATAGGCAATAAGGCGAGCAATAAGAACTTCTCGCGCCTCATCAGGAGAAAGCCCGTCAAGCTCGTCATCATACTCATCTTCATCGTATGAGCTTTTGAGTGAAACGTCTTGAGGCACCAACGCATGAGCTTTCATGTCCAAAAGCGTTGACGCAACAAGGACAAAGTCACTGGCGACGTCTAGGTCAAGCTCTTCCATGGCGTCAACTTCTGCCAGGTACTGATCAGCAACCTCAGAGATAGAAATGGATCCAATAGCAACTTTTTGCCTACTTACTAGCTGAAGCAGCAGGTCAAACGGGCCAGAATATGTTGCGGTGTTTACTTTGTACGACATTAGATGATTCTCGCAAGCAGGCTCAAAATGACGTTAGAAATGCCCCCGATAATGGACGAGAAAAAGCCAGGCGCAAAGAACATGAGTCCCACCACAGCAATCATGCAATAAGGCTCGATGGCATAGAACTTTTGACGGTTTTTCTCGCCAAGAAAATAGAGCAGCAGCTTAGAGCCGTCCAAAGGCGGAATAGGCAGCATGTTAAAGACAGCCAGGCTTACGTTGATCTGGATGTAGAAAATGACCAGTGAAGAAACGTAGTACAGTACCAGCGGATTTAAGGCCGTGCCAAAAGCAATGCTTACCGCGTTGAGCAAACGCAGCAAGAGTGCGCCGAGAAATGCCTGCAAAATGTTGGAAGTAGGGCCTGCAAGCGCCACCAGAATCTCGTCACGACGACGATCTTTGAGGTAGTTGGGGTTATAAGGAACGGGCTTTGCGTATCCAAAGCTAGGTCCGCCCATCAATACCAACATAAGCGGTAGAAGAACCGAACCAAACAAATCAATATGTGCCAGCGGATTGAGTGTCAAACGACCAGACATTTTTGCTGTAGGATCGCCGCACTTATACGCCACAAAGCCATGAGCAACCTCGTGAATTACGATGGCAAAAATTACCAGCGCAAATTCAGCAAGCGTTGTCAGAAGCGATGGAACTGATGTTAAAGCAGTTGGCACAACAATCCTTATCTCAACATCTGCAAAGACATTACAGACGGACACGAACAGACGTAAGCCTCAAGTACAAGGCGTTTGATACAAAACAGGTGGTACAAAACAGTAAGACAAGACAGTAGGTACAAGACAATTTTACCCAAGATTGGTAAAACTACCTACTCATCAATGTCTGCCTCCATTTTTTCTGAAAGCTCCAACCACTCAGCCTCAAGAGCAGGAATCTTCTTGGAGAGCGCCTGGTATTCAGCCATGCACTCATCAAACTTTTGAGGATCGTTATAAAGAGCCTCGTCAGCCATAAGCGTCATGAGCTCATCGTAACGTTTGTGTGCAGGAGTTAGCGCTGCCTCAACCTCATCTAGACGCTTTTTGGTCTCCCTAAGTGCGCGGCTTCTACGATTGCGCTCCTCCGCCTCAGCTCTTCTCTGCTCCTTAGTCTTCACATTGCGAGAAGATCCTGCAGCTTGACCTGCCTCTGGACCAGCACTCTTAACCGCTCTTGCACCCGAAGTTCCATACGAGGACACGGTCTTGCTCGACGTCTCCCCCTGAGCTGCTGCTTGAAGCTCTGCCAGCTTAAAGAGGAAGTAATCGTAGTCACCGTCATAGACTGTAACCTTGTGGTCGCGAACGTCCACAACCTTATTAGCAACAGCTCTGACCAGGTGCTCATCGTGACTGATCAAAATGATAGTTCCGGGGAAGTCAACAAGTGCTTTCTCCAGAACGTCAACAGAGTCAATGTCCAAGTGGTTAGTTGGCTCGTCTAGAAGCAACAGTGGATCTGGAGAAACCAGCATCTTAGCAAGTGCCAGACGGGCGCGCTCGCCACCAGATAGCACATTTACGCGTTTCTCGACGTCATCGCCATGGAAAAGAAAGGCTCCAAGCAATCTACGTTCTTCAGAGGTGGTCCATCCCGCAGCCACCGTATCAAGCTCTGCAAGTACCGTATTTGCGGGGTTGAGCTCTTCAAGCTGGTGCTGTGCGTAGTAGGCCTCGGTGACGTTTTGACCAAGGCTAATCTCACCAGCATCTGGCTTCAGCTTGCCAGCAATAAGCTTCATAAGAGTGGATTTACCAGCGCCGTTAGGGCCAACAAGCGCTACGTGATCTCCGCGATACAGTTTGAGGTCAACGTTATCGTAGACAAAGTTATCTTCATAGGATTTAGCCACGCCCTCAAGAGAAATAACGGTATCTCCGGTACGAGGAGGTTCTGGGAACCTAAAATGCATGTGATGAGATTGCTCTGGAAGAACTACCAGTTCTTCACGGATCTTCTCGACCTTTGCTACACGCTCTTGAACCTGTTTTGCCTTGGTAGGCTTATACCTAAAGCGCTCAATAAAGGTCTCCATGTGAGCAATATCGCGCTCCTGAGCTGCGCGTTTAGCGCGAAGCTGCTCAAGATTTTCTTCTCGCTGATGTAGGTAGCCAGAATAGTTGCCGGTATAGGTTACGAGCATGCGATTCTCAAGTGCTGCAACGTGAGTCACGCAAGCATCCATAAACGAGCGGTCGTGACTTACCAGCAAAACCGTACCGTCATATGACGATAAGAACCTCTCAAGCCACTGGACAGATTCCAAGTCCAAGTGGTTAGTAGGCTCATCCAGAAGAAGAACATCAGGACGACGCAGAAGCAGTTTTGACAAAGAAATACGCATCTGCCAGCCACCCGAGAACTCTTTAGCGGGCTTGTCAAAATCTTCTACTGGAAATCCAAGACCTGCAAGAATCTGGCGAGCTCTACTCTCTAGTTCATAGCCACCAAGACGCTCGAAGCGCTCCATAGCATGAGCGTAGTCTTCAAGATACTTATTGAGCGTTGCACCTTCGGGAGTTTCGGCAATTTTGATTGAAAGGTCGTTGACCTTTCTCTCCCACTGTTTAATCTCATGGGCAGACTCAATGACTTCATTAAGAGCAGTTCTATCTCCCATGAGCTCTGTTTCTTGCTCAAGGTATCCAAGGGTTGCGTCTTTTGCAAAGGTAATGGTTCCTTCATCGGCAGACTCCAAGCCCATAATGATCTTTAGAAGCGTTGTCTTACCAGCACCATTAGGGCCAACTAAAGCCCAACGCTCTCCTGCATTGAGCTGAAGTGTTGCATTTGAATAAAGGACTCTACCGCCAAATGACTTAGAAATCTTATCCGCAAGAGCAATCAAGTGAACTCCTCATACATATCTGAACTGGATAAGTATAAGTCATTCACTTGATTTACGTGGTGAATTATGTAAATGAAGCTAGGCTTGTGAAGATTTATTGACGCTTCTTATGAAGGAAGAGAGCTGCGCCAGCAACAACAACAGTTACGCCAGCAACACCAATGATTAGAGGAAGCGTAAGAGCGTTATCACCTGTATTTGGCAGTACGGACTTCTTAACCTTCTTAGCCTTTGGAGTCTCTGGCTGAGGCTGCGGCTCTGGTGCAGGTGCGGGATCTGGTTCTGGAACCGTAGCTGGAGCTGTAGGATCAACAAAAGTTACTGTGTCAGTGGTATTTGTACCAGTAATCTGACCAACGCGAACCGTGGTGTCAATCTGATAGCCATCAATAGTGGTGAGCTGAGTAATGGTAGTGGAAGTGTCACCAATAAGGTTAGGGATTACAACAGTACCATCTGCTCCAGTTGTAAGAGAGTAGCTACCGTCAGCCTCCATGGTGAGAATACCAGTCTGAGTAAATAAAGGGTTTGGAACAGCGTAACGTTCACTATTTGCAGCAGTTGCCTTAAGAGTTGCACCAGCAATAGGATTTCCGTCTGTGTCAATAACCTTAACAATGATGTTACCGAGAGGCTGGTTCTCCAGTTCAGCAGTGACCACATCACCTAAACCCGACGAAGCGCCATCAAAAACGTAAGATACAGATTCTACTTGATGGACATAGCCCGCTTTATAAGTGGTTTGTTCAACTCTATAAGCGCCGTCAGGAAGTGGAAGATAAGGGTTAAAGTAGCCATTAGCGTCCGTTTCACCTTCGGCCACGATAGTAGAACCACCTTGATAAATTACAACATGTACGCCCTCAATTGGCTCACGGGTGTATTTATCAACAGCAAGAACACTAATCTCATTGGAATCTGCAAGTGCAATTTTTGGAGTGATAACTGATACAACAAGCGTCAACGCAACAAGAATAGCAAGGGCAATGTTTTTATATCGTTTCAATTCAATTCCTTCAAACCGAATCGTACTTGTAAATACTTCTATCTATAGTAAGGGAATTAGACATTAAATTAAAGATAATATCCAAGACTAAACACAATTATTTCAAATTTTATACTGAAGAAACCGCAGGATTTTCTGACCACATTATAAAAATCAAGTGAACTCCCCATACATTTTCAAATTGCCAAATGCACAGATCGTTCACTTGATAAGTTCAAATCAATTTTGAAACAAATTCAATAAATCCTATTGTCTTAGAAACGCTTCTTATTCAGATACATTGAAACACCCGCGAAAGAACTTAATGTACCTGCAATTCCAACAATTAAAGAAGAGACACCAGAAATGTCAGATGTGTCTGGAAGAACAGCCTTCTTTTTCTTTGGAGTCTTAGGCTTTTCCGGAGTCTGTGGTTGAGGCTCAGGAGTAGGCTCTGGAGTTGGCTCAGGCTGAGGTTCTGGCTGTGGCTCTGGAGTTGGTGGCTCTGGCCTACGATTTACAAACGTAACCGTAGTTGTCTCGTTAGAGCCGGTAATCTCACCAACCTGTGGGTTTGGATCATCAATGGTGTAACCATCCAGAGTGGTCAGCTGAGTAATAGTTGACTCTCTCTCAACAAGATAATCAGGAATAATTACGGTGCCATCAGGACCAGTTGTAAGAAGATAATTATCATCGTCATCCCTGTCTAGCTCACCTGTCTGAGTATAAGGGACACCGGGAGCTGACGGATCCTGAGTCATAGCACGAGGAGCGCTAGTACCAGTTAAATAGGCTGGATCAGGTGTATTAGATCCACCTAGAGAAGGAGGACATGCTGGTGACGGAACACCCGGAATTATTTCATAAGCAGGAGTTGCCTTTAAAGTTGCGCCAGCAATAGGATTTCCATACTGATCAACAACCCTTACGACAATATTGCCAATTCTTGTTGGCAATTTAATTGTTGCGCGAGTTGTTTGCTCAAAGAGACGCGTATCTGAATCATAAGGGAACGTTACTGCATGTAGAGGAACATTGCCATTGCTGCTGGATGAAGAACATGCAAAGACAGAGTCAAACATTACTGCATCGGTATTGTATGCATATTGAGTGGGATAATTTTTTGGAATAAGCGTATAACTTCCTGTTACTGGTACAGTGACGCTTTGTCCTCCTTGAACACCTGTAGCAACTCTATTTCCAAATTCATCTTCAATATCAAATTGGATATCAGTAATAGCATTTGAACCCCAAATACTACTTGGTACCTTCTTCTCAGCACCAACATAGAGCTGGCCCATAATATGGACATTTTCAAAGTTAATGGTCTGGTGTTCATCATCAGTACCGGAGAAAGTTACATTTACAGCTGTGTGATCAATAACATATCCGGCTTTGAATTTTGTCTGTTCAACCTTATAACTTCCGTTAGCAAGGATAGTCTGTGCCCTACCGTTTTGGTTAGTAATCATAGTTGTAGCGTTTGTACCAGTAACTGTATTAGTCACGGTAATTGTTACGCCATCAACAGGTTGACCATAATAGTCATCAGTAACATTTACCGTAAGCTGATTTTGATCTGATGCAAGCGCAAGCTTTGGAACTCCGATTGCAATTACGCAGCATAGTGCAACAAGAATAGACGCTACTACATACTTGAACTTTTTCACTTCAAACCTTCCAAATCCATTTAGGATTACTAATTTCTAATTCAAATGATAAAAGAAAATGTTATTAAAATGAATATAAACTACATTCTAAATTGCAATTTATTAAATTTTCATATCATCAACAATAAGAATTGCTTATAAATAGCCATTCCCTACCCACCCATCTAAACAAATAGCGAGAAGACCTTTTACTAAAAGATCTTCTCGCCAAACAAACTAGAAATAGATAAGTGAATTAGTTATCTCTAGATGTCATAAACTTTCTGGAAGCAACAAGAGTTGTGCCAAGAACTCCGACAAAGCACTGGGCTAGAAGTGTTGCATCTCCTGTATCTGGAAGTGCAGGCTTCTTAGAGCCTTTCTTCTTAGGTGTAGAAGGAGTCTGAGGCTCAGGACTTGGCTCTGGCGCGGGCTCCGGAGTTGGAACCTCGTTCTTCTTGTTTACAAATACAACCTCTGCTGTGGTATCTGTACCGGTAATCTTAGCAGTTTGAGGATTAGGGTCTTCAATAGTGTATCCATCAGGGGTTGTCAGCTGAGTAATAGTAGATTCTCTCTCAACAAGATAATCAGGAATAACAACAGTACCGTCAGGACCAGTGGTGAGCAGATAGTTATTATCCGCATCCCTATCAACATGACCAGTTTGTGTATAAGGAACGCCAGGAGCACCAGGAGTATGCGTCATAGCACGAGGAGTATCGCTACCAGGTAAAGTTGCTGGATCTGGTGCAGGAATTACAGGCGTAACTGGAGGACATGCAGGGTATGGATATCCTGGTGGGTTTTCAATGGATGGAGTTGCCTTAAGGGTAGCACCAGCAACAGGATTACCATCCTGGTCTACAACCTTGACCACAATATTGCCTTTTCTTGTAGGCAAAATTACGGCAGCCTTTACTTCATCTGCAAAGCGTCTAGAAGTTTGATTGTAAGCAAACGTCACTGCATGAAGTGGAACTAAGCCATAACCGCCCTGAGTGCATCTAAAAATCTCTGCAAACATCACAGCTGAAGAGTCGTAAGACAGCCTGCTTGGATACTGTGTTGGAATAAGAGTATAGCTACCTGTAACTGGAACGGTTAGAGGGGTACCGGCCTGAACACCTGTAGCAATTCTGTTGCCAAACTCATCCTCTACATTGAAATAAACATCTGTAAGGAATCCAGGAGTAGTTCTAATGTATGCATCGGCGTATGGAATCAATGTTCCCATGATATGAACATCTTCAAGAGCAACGGTCTGATGGTCGTCAGTACCACGAGCTACACCAGAGAAAGTTACAGCTTTGGTGGAGTGGTCAACAACATAGCCAGCTTTAAACTTTGTCTGTTCCACCTTGTAAGCACCGTCTGGAAGAGAGAAAGTTGCCGAACCACTAGCATTTGTAACCTGCTCAGCTACAACTGCACCGGTAGCTGCATCAGTAACCGAAACAGTTACTCCATCAACAGGATTGCCGTAATAGTCGTCGGTAACATTTACGGTCAACACGTTCTCGTTTGCTGCGTATGCGGGCTGCGCAAAACCAAGACTTACAGCACAAATCACCATGACCAGCAGAGCAACAAATAGAGACTTTGTTCTCTTCATTTTTTACTCCTGAATTGAGTGCTTACAACGAATATGTCTTGAGGATAATATAAAAATACAGCTGTTATGTAGCTGTTTCTTAATTCCCCAAATACTTCTCAAATCTTTCAGAAGGTTTACACTGCAAAAATGGAAAGTTCAACTATACAAATAGCGAGAAGACCCTTGCACTTGAAAGATCATCTCGCCAAAACTGTCAGTTGAGTTTGATGGAAGTGGGGCTACTTATCCATGGTTAGATGAATAGCAAAGCCGGCAATCTCGTCTTTGAAGTAGACCAAAAATGTACTGCCATCTGGATTAAGTCTTCTAGAAGTCTCATCAATTTCAAAGCCACGACCTGCAAAGTATTTCTCGGCAGCTGGAATGTTATTGACGTGGAAGCCAATATGACCTTTTGTGCCTCGACCGTTTTGCTTCATAACCTCTACCAGGGTACCCGCAAAAAATGAAGGCGGTTGCTCAATAGTTGGAAGTCCCATAAGAGTGGTGAACAGGTTTGCAATCTTTTCTGCCTCGTCCACATTACTTGCATTGATGCCAACGTGAGCAACATACATATCAAACTGCTCAACTGGATTAATGGCACCGGTAGTGTTAGTTGAATCTGTCATGGTCTCCCCTTTCCTATAATTCAAGTATATGAGGGAAGTCCTAAAACGTGATGCATGACGCCTCATATTTGCCATTGTCGTAACTAATTACTAACAAAAAGGCCCAGTTACCTAGGCCTTTAAATTTCTATGGTGGGCGATGCTGGATTTGAACCAGCGACCCCTTCCGTGTGAAGGAAGTGCTCTACCCCTGAGCCAATCGCCCGAACGACTTGCAATAATAACAAACAATGACGCTAATTTCTAGCTTTTGACTTTTTTGACGGTGAATATGTAGACACAGCTTTATTCATCTGAACAAGAATAATTCCCAGGAAGATAAGCTGAAGGATCATTGGTGCAATTACCATTGGCTGAGAAGCAAGCTGCGAAACAAAGACCCATTCGATAGTAAAGAGAATGAGCACAACGCCGGCTACAAGACGGACAATGCCGTGGGTTTTCTCAAAGTCTTTAGCCAAGCTGATGCATTTCTGAAGAATATAGCAGCAATAAACTGCCATTAAGCTGCACAGCAGAAGCACAATCATGCTTGAAGAGAAACGACCATAGCCAACTGAGAAGGCAAAGATGACAATTCCAGCAACGCCAAGTGCACCAAGCATAGAGGAAAGCGCCATCATCAACTTAGTTCCGCGATCCATACAAACCCCCAACAAGTCAGTTCACAAAGAAAACCGTATACAAGCGGAGTTAGAGCAATAAAACAACTTACTTGGCTTCGAGAGATTTTTTGACTTTATGAGATCCTCGAGCAACAGCGCTTGCCATTGCCAATAGTGCAAACAGCTCAATGAACTGCAACGTTACAGAAGGAGTCAAAATCAACTGACCCACAACAGTAACAGCCAAAACCACGCACGAGCCAAAAATCATTGGATAGGCAGCAACAGCTCTATTGGGAACATTTGCCTCTCTAGCTGCATAACCACCAGTTAGAAGCGAGATCATACTTGCAAGTAAAAGAAGAGCGGAATCAAGTGATGGACCAGCACCAATTACAAGAACACCAACGTTTACCAGGCCCAAAAGTCCGCCAATCAAAAGTGCCAGACTAAAGAGCTTCATTTTGCGAGTCTCAGGAGTCATATATCCCCTATCTATCAAATATAACTTTGGCTATTGTACCCGTCTTTTATATAAATTAAGTAATCGAATCATTGAACGGTAGAGAGTTTCGGTAAAAGAAATGGCGAGAAAACCAAAGGGTTTCTCGCCACATGTGTATTTGGTGGGCCCAGAGGGATTTGAACCCCCAACCCAGGGATTATGAGTCCCCTGCGCTAACCGTTGCGCCATGAGCCCGTAAGAAAAAAGCGGCGACTGATGCCGCCGCCAGAATGCGTGGTGGAGAATAGGGGGATCGAACCCCTGACCTCATGACTGCCAGTCATGCGCTCTCCCAGCTGAGCTAATTCCCCGAACGTGGTGCGGGAAATACTATAGCAAACCAAAGCTCTGTTTTTCTCGACAATTTTCTAATTGGTTGTATATAAAACGAATTTGCATAAAGTTTCCTGGGTACACAAGTAGTAATGATTACTCTTAAATAACACTAACTGGGAGTTTTTGATGAATATAGAACTAGTACAAGGAATTTTGATTCCTTTTGCAGGAACTTCGCTGGGTGCAGCGATGGTACTGTTTATGAAGAAGGCCCTGAATCGCACGGTAGAGCGTGCTCTTACGGGCTTTGCCGCTGGCGTCATGGTTGCTGCTTCTATCTGGAGTTTATTGATCCCAGCTATTGAATCCTCTGAAGCTATGGGGCAGTTTGCTTTTGTTCCCGCGGTAGTTGGGTTTTGGGTAGGCACTCTTTTCTTGCTGCTCCTTGACCATGTAATCCCCCACCTTCACCTGGGCGAGACAGACGATGAGGCTGAAGGTATTAAGACAAGCTGGCAAAAATCAACGCTTATGGCGTTAGCAGTAACGCTCCACAACATTCCTGAAGGAATGGCAGTTGGTGTTGTTTTTGCTGGATGGGTTTCGGGCAACTCAAATATTACCTATGCAGGTGCTATGGCTTTAGCAGTTGGCATTGCTATTCAGAACTTTCCTGAAGGCGCCATCATCTCTATGCCTCTCCATGCAGGAGGTACCTCTAAAGGCAAGTCCCTCATCTTGGGAATTTTATCTGGCATAGTTGAGCCTATTGGAGCAGTACTTACTATTCTTGCAGCAGAGCTTGTTATTCCAGTTCTTCCCTACCTACTGAGTTTTGCAGCAGGCGCCATGATGTATGTAGTAGTAGAAGAACTTATTCCAGAAATGAGCGAAGGCAAGCACTCAAACGTTGGAGTACTTGCCTTCGCATTAGGCTTTACCGTAATGATGACTCTTGATGTAGCGCTTGGTTAATAACCAGGCGCTCTTATTTAAAGCTCACGCTCTGGAAGAATCTTCTCTGCCAGCCAAGAGGCAACCTCATCAAGGGCAACCTCAAAGCGCTCGCCAGTAGCACGCTCTTTGACTTCTGCGATTCCGTTAGCAACGCCCTTCTTGCCCACAATAACCTGCCATGGGAAACCAATAAGATCTGCATCTGCAAACTTAACACCAGGACGCTCTGCACGATCATCAACAACAGTCTCAAGACCAGCAGCAATACAGGCGTCAGCAACTGCACCAGCAGCATCCCAAATCTCCGGGTCTTTGTCAGAGAGACAAAGAACAGAAACCTCATAAGGAGCAACAGAGACTGGCCACTTGATGCCTTTCTCGTCATTGTATTGCTCAACCACAGCAGCAAGCAGCCTGGAAACACCAATGCCGTAGCAGCCCATAACCAGAGGCTTGTCCTCGCCGTTTTCGTCGGTGAAAGTAGCGTTAAGAGCTGAAGAGTACTTGGTGCCAAGCTGGAAGACCTGACCAACCTCAATACCGCGAGCGGCATGTAGAGGAAGACCACACTCAGGACAAATATCGCCCTCCTGAGAAGTGACAAGGTCTTTCCACTCGTTAATCTCAAAGTCACGACCAAGCTCAACGTGATCAAGGTGATAGTCTGCCTTATTAGCACCGCAAAGCCACCACTGAGTATCCTCAAGGGAGAGGTCTCCAACAACGCGGATACCCTCAGGTAGACCAACAGGTCCAATGAAGCCCTTGATGAGGCCATGCTCTTCAAGCTCTTCATCGGTCATCATGTGATAGTCACCAAAGACGTGCTCAGCCTTAACCTCATTGAGCTCATGAGTACCTGGAACAAAGCACACAACTGGCTTACCGTTTCCGTCAACAAGTGCAAGAGCCTTGCGAGTTGCTGCTGGTGAAACGTGAAGGAACTCAGCAACATCATCAATGGAGCCAATGCCAGGAGTGTGAATCTCACACATCTTGCCAGACTCACGCTCTTCTACGTTGATCTTTGCTGCAGCTGCCTCAGTATCTGCAGCATAGCCGCAATCGCAGTAGACTAGGCTTGCCTCGCCAGCCTCTGCCAGCGCCATAAACTCAACAGAGGTGTCTCCACCAATCTGACCAGAGTCAGCAACTACCTGCAGAGCCTTAAGACGCGTACGGTCACAAACGTTCTGGTAAGCAACCTTCTCCTGGTCATAGCACTCTTGCAGCGACTCTTGATTTGCCGAGAAGGAATATCCGTCTTTCATAATGAACTCACGGCCGCGCATAAGACCAAAGCGTGGACGACGCTCGTCACGGAACTTATCCTGAATCTGATAAAGCGTTACAGGAAGCTGCTTATAGCTCTTGAGCTCATTTCTAATAAGGTCTGTGAAGGTTTCCTCGTGAGTTGGGCCAAGAGCAAACTGACGATCATGACGGTCATGCATACGCATGAGCTCATCACCATAGACATCCCAACGACCAGACTCTTCCCAGAGCTCAGCTGGAGTCATAATAGGAACAAGAATCTCCTGAGCACCAATACCGTCCATCTCATCGCGAATGATGGCCTCAATCTTTAAAAGAGAGCGCCATGCAAGTGGCAGATAAGAGTAAAGACCCGCAGCGGTCTTTCTAATCATGCCAGCACGAAGGAGCAGGCGGTGACTTGCAAGTACAGCCTCAGCTGGGTCTTCTTTGAGTGTTGGTGCATACAAAGAAGACATGCGCATCCAGTGCTTCAAGGTAGTTTCCTTTCAATATGAAGTAATACGTATAGTTTACTTATTTTTTGCCAAAACGATTCTCGATTTCGGCGAATAGCTCATCAACAATCTTATCTTCAGGCACTTTTCTAATAGGATTGCCGTTTTCAAACAACACAGCCTGGCCTTTGCCACAGGCAACGCCAAGGTCAACGCCCCTGGCCTCACCAGGTCCGTTAACAACACAACCCATGACTGCTACAGAAATTGGAGCACGAACGCCATCCAGACGCTTGGTAACTTCTTCTGCAATAGGAATCATGTCAACGCCACACCTGCCGCACGTAGGACAGCTTACAAGCTCTGGCTTAATGCGACGCATGCCAAGAGCTGCCAGAAGCTCCCATGCTACGTGGACTTCTTCTACGGGATCGGCTGTCAGAGAAAGGCGCATGGTATCGCCAATACCGCTCTCAAGCAAAATGCCCACCGCAGCAGAATTCTTTACCGTTCCTTGTCTTAACGCGCCAGCTTCTGTAACGCCTACATGCAGAGGAATCTGTGGAAGCACCTTGGAAAGCGCTCGATATACCGCAAGCGTAGTAGGAACATCGTGAGCTTTTGCAGACAAAACAATGTTGTCAAAACCGCGAGAAGAAAAGTGCTCTACAAATGACTTTGACGATGCCACGAGTTTCTCGACAAGGGTCATATCCTGTCTTGTATCAAATTCTTTAGCAAGAGAGCCTGCGTTAACGCCAATTCTAATTGGAATATGTGCCTCTTTAGCTGCCTCAATGACAGCATCAACGCGCTCCATGGAGCCAATGTTTCCTGGGTTAATACGAAGAGCTGCCGCACCTCGCTTTGCAGCTTCAAGCGCCAGCTTATAGTCAAAGTGAATATCGGCAACAACAGGAAGTGGCGAGTATTTGCAAATCTCTTCAAAGCCATCCAAGGCCTTTGCATCAGGAATTGCCACACGGATAATCTCGCACCCTGCCTCAGCAAGCCCCTTGATCTGAAGGAGCGTTGCGTCTGGATCGTCTGTTTTAGTGGTGCACATAGACTGAACGGAAACGGGAGCGCCGCCGCCAACCTGGACAGATCCAACCATAACGGGATGCGTCTTTGTGCGAGCAATCTCAGACATAAAATCACTACCTAAAAAGTAAATGCAGAATATCGTTTCTCAGTGCAACAACAAACACAAACAGGAAAAATGCCAGTCCGATGTACGACAAAATGTTTTGAACTTTGATAGACAGAGGCTTTCTAATAATCACCTGAATAACCTCAATTAGAATCCTTCCGCCATCAAGTGGTGGAATGGGCAAAAGATTCATAAAGCCAAGTGACATAGAAATAGCTGCTACCAGCATAATAAGGGTCGAGAAACCCTCTGCAGCAGCTTCTGAAGCCATCACAGAAATTCCCACAACAGAAGACGACTGATTGAGAACTTCCATGGTCTGCGTTGGGATGAGCAGTCTAAGCGCAAACTGTCCAACCTGTGCAGCATACGATACAGCTGCAGCTGATGCGTCAATAAACGAGAAGTGATAGGTGGTCATGACAGGTGTCACGCCGATGATTTTATCGTCAGGACGCAAAACAGGTTTAATGGTAGTTTCAAGTTGAATGCCATTGCGCTCATACGTGACAGGGATATCCTTGCCTCCATTGGACATTGCATCTTTGATAGCAGCAGTAAGGTCTTCCCAGGTATGTACCTCTACCTTGTTAAAGGTAAGAATAGTGTCTCCGGCAGTAAGGCCTGAAATAGCAGCAAGAGAGCCAGATTCAACAGAGCCCAGCTGAGCCTTGTTTTGAGCTGCAGGAACGCCAACAAACATCAAAGAGCCCACAACAAGCACAAAGGCCAACGCAATGTTGACCAAGGGTCCGCCCAAAATCATGAGCAGGCGCTTGGGAACATTTACACCAACATACGTATGAGCTTTTTCTTGAGCAAAGAACTCATCGGCGGACATCTGTGGAACACGAGACTCCCCTGCTGCCGTTGAGCCTTCCTGCTCAAAATTGTGACCACGGTCATACTCACAGCGCAGCTCAGCGTCTCGTGCAAGAGTCTGGAACGTAATATGTGTCAGCTCGTTTGACTCAGACTCTTTGACAAGCTCAATGGAGCCCCAGTCTGCAAGGGTGTACAGCAGATTATAAGCGCGGTCATCCTCGCAGTTAAGTTTTGCGGCAAGCATGCCAACCTCAAGTGAGCCTGCTTCCTGAACACTCATCAGAGCCTGAGGCAGGAGCTCGTCAAGCTGGCCTTCCATACCACAGATGCGGGTATAGCCACCAAAAAGAAGCGGTGTTACTCCAACCTCAGTACCGTATTTTTTACTCTTATGAGAAAGCTTGTACTTGAACGGCATGCCCAAGAAGAACTCAGTAACACGGACGCCACACAGGCGAGCCATACCGTAATGACCAGCCTCGTGAACAAATACAAGGAGCGAGAGGACCAAGAGTCCCCAAAAAATTGGTGAAAGAATAGCTAACAAATTCACAAAATTCCTATCCCACAAAAGATCGAGCTAAAGCTCGTGCTTCTGCGTCTACAAGCGTCAATTGTTGAAGGTTTTCTACCCTTTGAACTTCAGAGGCATTCATAGTCTCTGCAACAATGCGCTCAATATCAAGAAATGAACATCTTCCTCGTCTAAATGCATGGTTAGCAACTTCATTAGCAGCGTTCATGATGCATGGAAGCGTTCCGCCAACAGTTCCTGCATGACGAGCAAGAGCTAGGCATCCAAAGGTCTTCTCGTCAGCATAATCGCCTGTGAGAGGAGCGGTTTCTTGCCACTCAACTGCCTGAACAATTGCCGGCCAGCGATGAGGATAGCTGAGGGCATACTGGATAGGCAGCCTCATATCAGAGGCTCCGAGCTGTGCCTTAACAGAGCCGTCAACAAACTCAACCATAGAATGAATGCGACTCTGGCGATGTACCAACACCTCAAGCTTATCCATTGGAGTGTCAAAGAGGTGATGAGCCTCAATGAGCTCAAGGCCCTTATTCATGAGCGTGGCGCAGTCGATGGTAATCTTGGCACCCATCTTCCAGGTTGGATGTGCCAAGGCGTCGTCGGCCGAAACGTGTTTGAGCTGCTCACGAGAATATCCGAAGAACGGACCACCAGAGCAGGTAAGCCAAATTCTATGAATATCAGCGGGTTTCTCGCCAATAAGGCACTGGAAGATGGCGCTGTGCTCAGAATCAACGGGGATGAGCTGACCAGGCTTGACCAGAGGCATCAGGAGGTCTCCGCCAACAACAATTGATTCCTTGTTAGCGTAAGCCAGCACTTTGCCAGCCTTCACCGCGGCCAGACCAGCGTAAATACCAGCCTCTCCCACCACTGCGTTGACTACGCAGTCAACCTCATCCAGCTCAGCAAGCGCCTGAACTGCCTCGGGACCAAAGCTTGCCTTGCAGCCTTGAGGCAGTGCGTCGAGAAGAACGTTGCCCTTGACACTTGCATCGGCAAAAGCAACATATTTGCAGTTGAACTCATTTGCTGCCTTCACGGCAAACTCAGCTGACGACCTCACCGCAAGAGCAACTACCTGCACCTTTTGCGGGAAATGGCGACATACATCAAGCGTCTGCATGCCCACAGAACCCGAAGCTCCAAGGACAGCAACACGTAAAGGCTCATGCCTAGCAGCACGAGGCGCAGTGTCTTCAAAAATGCTCAAAACCTATGCTCCAAACGGCAGCGCAATAGGTAGCTTGACCTGGCTAAAGAGCACGGCAAGCTGGAAGAGAAGAAACGCCGCCATAGTTCCAAAAATCATCGAATCGGTTCTATCAAGCAGGCCCCCATGACCAGGCATAATTGAACCGGAATCCTTGAGACCTACTCCTCGCTTAATACGAGACTCAAAGAGGTCTCCCACAACGGAGAAAATACCCTCAGTTACGCCAAAGAGCAGCGCAAACAGTGGATTCATATCAATTGCACCAAACACGGCAATCAAGAACCACACCAGCATTGAGCCAAGAAGACCACCGTAGAAGCCTTCCCAGCTCTTATTTGGAGAAATTCTTGGCGCCAGTTTATGCTTGCCAAATTTAGATCCAAACAAATACGCAAAAGAATCGTTAGCCCAAACAGAGAGCATGACGGCTAGCGTAATCCAAGGAATAGAAAAACTAGGCTCAGTTGACCTTAGCAGTACCACCGTTGAAAGTGAGAGCGATGTATACAGAGGTCCAAAAGCCGTAACAGCCACGTCTGCAAGGTTTGCTCGCGGAGTAAGGACATACCAAAGGCCACAAAGAATAATCAAAAGCAGGGAGAATGCCAACGGAAAGACGTGACCAAAATACGCGATTATGGGGAAAATAAGCGAGAAGACAAGGCCAAGAGGCTCGTTTGGCATACGTCCACCCATACGACAAATGTGGAAGAACTCAGAGCAGCACAGCCATCCCATACCAGCAATCAAAACAATGGTGGCTTCTTTTCCCACAAACAGAGCAGCAAGCACAATAGCTGCATAGACTACGCCAGACAGAGTTCTGGTCAAAAGCTTTTCGGTAACGCCACGGACTCGCTGGCCCATAAGGTTACCAGCGGATCGTTGCAGCTCTTTAATTGAGCGGCGAATCTCCAGCTTTTCTATCTGTCTATCAATTCCAACACTACCTGTTTCTTCAGCATTAAGCTGAGAGTCAGCATCAATCCTGGAGGTAGGCTTTTTGGAATCGCGCGTATTGTCCACCACTATTTCACTCCTCCGAATCGCCTCTCGCGACTCTGATAGTCCTTAATGGCGCGCAAAAAATCCCACTTAGAGAAGTCAGGCCAGTAAGTTTGCGTAACATACAGCTCCGAGTAAGCCAACTGCCAGAGCAAATAGTTAGAAAGTCTTAGCTCTCCTGACGTGCGAATCAAAAGGTCTGGATCAGGAAGTCCTGCTGTATAGAGGTTCTTCTCAAGGTCTGCTGGAGTCACCGAATCAGCAGACACGCTACCTTCAGCAATTTGGTTGGCGAGAAGAACAGCTGCCCTGGTCAGCTCCGCGCGGGAGCCATAATTAACCGCAAGTGCAAACGTCATACCAGTGTTTTGTGCGGTCTCATCAAGTCCGCGCTGGAAGGTTTTGCGGGTCTTCTCTGGCAAAGCCTCAAGATCACCAAAGAACCGCAGCTTTACGTTTTCTTGATGGAACAGCGGAAGCTCTTTGAGCAGCGTCTCTGCAAACAGACGCATAAGCAAGTCAACCTCACGCTGAGGGCGTTTCCAGTTTTCTGTAGAGAACGCATAAACCGACAGAATGTCCAATCCAAGGCGCACACTTGTAGTAACAGCCTCACGCAAAGAAAGAACACCAGCCTTATGACCTTCGGCTCTATCAAGTCCGCGAGCTGTAGCCCATCTGCCGTTTCCATCCATAATGATGGAAACGTGAGACGGAATAGTTTCTAAATTGATATCAGAAAGACTGATATCTTCTGGTGCGTCAGAGAAATACTGGACGAGTTTGTCTGTATCAAACTGCACTTAAATCTCCATGATTTCTGAAGTCTTGGTCTTAAGAAGAGACTCAATCTGTACAATATAGGTATCGGTCAGCTTCTGAATACCGTTCTTCTCGCGCTTCTGATCGTCCTCAGAGAGCTCCTCATCGCGCTCAATCTTGCCGTTAACGTCACGACGAACGTTACGAACAGCTACGCGAGCCTCCTCAGCAATCTGAGAGCACTCTTTAGCAAGCTCACGGCGGCGCTCCTCAGTTGGCATTGGGAAAGGAAGCCTGATAGCGGAGCCATCATTGGATGGAGTAATGCCAAGGTCAGAAGTCTCAATGGCCTTCTCGATGCTCTTTAGAGCGGTCTTATCCCATGGCTCAACAAGCAGCATAGATGCCTCAGGAACCTTGATAGCTGCAAGCTGAGAAATTGGGGTTGGCTGACCATAGTAGTCTACCTTGATGTGATCAAGCGCATGTGGATTTGCGCGACCAGTACGAACACGACCAAAGTTATTCTTAAGTGCCTCGATGCACTTCTCCATAGACTGCTTAGCTTTATCAGAATGAACGCTCATTAGTCCTCCTCAACGACAGTAGTACCGACTTCTTCTCCGGAAATTGCCTTCATGAAAACGCCTTCAGACTGCATGTCAAATACAAGAATTGGCATCTTATTGTCTTTGCACAGCGCAATTGCTGCAGCGTCCATAACCTTAAGTTCTTTGGCGAGAACGTCTTTGTAAGTGACGGTGTCATACTTAACTGCATCTGCATGAGTAACAGGGTCACAGTCGTAAATGCCATCTACCTTTGTTGCCTTCATCAGAGCCTCTGCGCCAATCTCGCAGGCGCGAAGAGCTGCAGCAGTATCAGTGGTGAAGTAAGGGTTACCAGTACCTGCAGCAAAGATAACAATACGGCCCTTCTCAAGGTGCCTAATAGCACGACGACGAATATAAGGCTCTGCAACCTGGGCCATGGAAATTGCGCTCATAACGCGGCAGTCCATGCCGTTGCGCTCAAAACAATCCTGAAGCGAGAGAGCGTTAATTACGGTTGCAAGCATGCCCATGTTGTCTCCCTGGGCACGATCCATACCAGCTGCTGCCTGAGAAACGCCTCTGAAGATGTTTCCGCCACCAACAACAATGGCAACCTGAACGCCAGACTCCCAAACAGGCTTAATTTCTTTAGCAAGCATTTCTGGGATTGAAGGGTCAATACCAAAGGATTGCTCACCCATCAATGCTTCACCAGAAAGCTTTAAAAGTACTCTTTTGTATTTAGCTGAAGACAAAGCTTCCTCGCTCTCTCCGTTTGCCATAGTTGTAATAATTTTAACAAACGACACCGTAAGTTTTGCAGGAATCGCGTTAAAAAAAGAGCCGGTTGAAGACAACCGGCTCAAAATAATTGAAGTAAAAAGTCTTACTCTTCACCAAAAGCAAAACGTACGAAGCTGACAATCTTAACCTCGTCGTCAACCTTCTTGGAGAGCAGCTTTGCGTACTCAGAAATGGTCATATCTGGGTCCTTAACAAATGCCTGCTCAGTAAGGACGTACTCCTTGTAGTACTTCTCGAGACGACCATAAGCCATCTTCTCCTGAATAGCCTCAGGCTTGCCGGACTCAGCTGCCTGTGCCTTGTAAATGGAGAGCTCGTGATCAACGATGTCCTGTGGAACATCCTCACGGCGAGCAGCAACTGGAGCAGCTGCAGCTACCTGCATTGCAACGTCGTGTGCAAAGTTCTTGAAGTCCTGAGACTCAGCGGTCTCTGGCTTGTTGAACTCAAAGGTAACAATGTCAGCAAGCTTGCCACCAAGGTGAATGTAGCTAGCAAGAGCGCCGTTTGCAGCCTCAACACGCTGGAAACGAAGAACACGCATGTTCTCGCCGATGTTGTGGATCTTATCGGTGATTGCCTCGTCAACAGTCTCGTCGCCAAGCTTTGCAGCCTTGAGCTCCTCAACGTCAGCTGGGTTGCTCTCAACGACAACTGCAGCAAGATCGCCAGCAAAGCCGGTGAACTGAGGGTTAGTACCAACAAAGTCAGTCTCGCAGGAGAGCTCGAGGATTGCGCCAGTCTTGCCGTCTGGGCTGATGAAAGTGGCAATGGTGCCCTCGTTGGTGTCACGGCCAGCACGCTTAACTGCCTTAGCAACGCCCATAGTACGAAGGATGTCTACTGCCTTTTCAATATCGCCCTCAGCCTCGACGAGTGCCTTCTTGCACTCCATCATAGGAGAGCTGGTCATATCACGAAGCTGCTTAACAAGTGCTGCGGTAATCTCTGCCATGTTTTCCTCCCAAAAATCTACTGAATAATTAAATTATTTGACCCGTTGCTAAGAGTTACTCAGCAGCTGGGGTCTCGGACTCAGCGCCCATCTCTTCAGCAGAAATCTGCTCCTTGCCGCTACCTGCAAGAATTGCGTCTGCAGCAAGCTGGCACATAAGAGAAATGGAACGAATAGCATCGTCATTTGCAGGAATGCCGTAATCAACAACATCTGGATCAGAGTTGGTATCAAGCAGGGAGACAACTGGAATGTGAAGACGGTTTGCCTCACGAATTGCGTTCTCCTCACGCTTGGAGTCAACAACAAAGAGAGCCTGTGGAAGAGAAGTCATATCACGGACGCCACCGAGGTTAAGCTGAAGCTTCAGAAGCTCCTTGTTCTTAAGAGCCTGCTCCTTCTTAGGAAGAGCTGCCATACGGCCATCCTCTACCATTGCCTCAAGCTCCTCAAGGCGCTTAATGCGGGAACGCATGGTGACAAAGTTGGTAAGCATACCGCCAAGCCAACGCTGGTTGATGTAAGGCATGTTTGCACGAGCTGCCTCAGTAGCGATTGGCTCCTGAGCCTGCTTCTTGGTGCCGACGAAGAGAACGCGGCCACCCTTAGATGCAACATTCTTCAGGAAAGTGTAAGCAGCGTCTGCGCCAAGCATGGTCTGCTTAAGGTCAAGAATGTAAATGCCGTTGCGCTCACCAAAGATGTATGGCTTCATCTTAGGGTTCCAACGACGAGTCTGGTGACCATAGTGGCAACCAGCATCCAGAAGAGTCTGAATAGTAATCTTTGCAGCCATTTTTTACCTCCATTGGTTGTTCCTCCGTACGAGTTCAGGCCTTGTTAAAACCACCCAACACCTGGCTTAGCGTTAGGCACCACGGCAAACAAGTAGTCGTACGTGCGATTTTGTGCTGTTTGGTAACAGCATGTTGTGCTTCTACACAACTTTTGAAAGTATAACAGGAAAACAAGGGCTACGTCTATAAAGAATTTAGACCATAACCTCTACAAATACTGCACAAATACATCTAACTTTCAAGCACAAGATCTTCAGTAACAAAGCACGGTTTATTTTGATCTTGGATGAGCTGCCTTTGCCGCTTCTTTAAGCCTATCAACTGACAAATGCGTATACACCTGCGTAGTAGAGAGTGACTCATGGCCTAAAAGTTCCTGGACAATACGCAAGTCTGCTCCACCACCAAGAAGCTCCGTAGCGTACGTATGCCTCATTGCGTGTGGAGAAAGTGAGCTGTCTAGTCCTGCAGCCACTAAATACGACGAGAAAACCTTGCGCAAAGAATCAGCGCTCATGTCATTTCCTCTGACAGAAATAAAGAGAGCTGAATGTGCACGACCAGTTTTGTCTTTTAACAAGAGCGTAGGACGAGAAGACCTAAGGTACTTCTTAAGCCACTCAATTGCAGACTCATATAGCGGAACAATTCGCTCTTTAGAACCCTTACCAAAGAGACGTACTATTCCATTTTGTAAATCAATCTGCTCAAGCTTGAGTGTTGCTACCTCAGAAATACGGGCACCCGTTGCATACAAGAACTCAAGAAATGCCCTATCTCTCAGTCCTACCGCTGTTGAGGTATCACATGATTCCAAAAGCCTGTTTACATCAGAGTCAGTCATGGTATGTGGAAGATTGCGTGGCGCTCGAGGATTACTAAGTGCAAGAGCGGGATCAGTTGCAATCAGTTTTTCTCGCTGCATCCACTTGTAAAAACCACGTAATGCAGACAAGTGTCTGTTAAGCGTTTTAGCTGAATATTGAGCTTGTTTGAGGTAGGCCAAATACAAACGAAGGTTTCTGTGATCAACCTTAGTTACCTCAACGCCTTCCCTACTGCACCACTGCTCAAATGCTAAAAGATCAGTTTGATACGACCTTAAAGTATTCTCAGAAAGATTCCTGACCTTACTTAGATACTCAATAAATTGTTCAACGAGACTTTCCTGCACTTTAGAAATGCCCACATTAATCACGCTTTACACTATCAAAGAGTTCGTGGCGAGAGGCAAGATACTCATCAAAATCTTTATGAGCGCGCTCCGCCATCTTCTGACGGCGCTCGTCTTTTCTTTTGACATGCTCATCCAATGGCTCAAAAATTCCAAAGTTAACATGCATAGGCTGGTAATCTTTGGTGTTTGGATTTGTTGCATATCCCACAAGAGAGCCAAACGAGGTTGTTAAGGGAAGCTTAACCATTTCAACACCCAACAGACGAGCATACATGTTAAGCGCTGCAAGCAAACCTGAAGCAATCGCCTCGACATAGCCTTCTGTACCTGTAATTTGACCTGCAAGAATAGTAGAAGTGCCAGGAATTCCAAATGATCTATCAAGCGCATGAGGAGAGTCAACAAAAGAGTTTCTGTGCATTACGCCATAGCGGACAAACTCAGCATTCTCCAGTCCTGGGATGAGCGTAAATACGCGTTTTTGCTCTCCCCATGTAAGGTTTGTCTGAAAACCTACCAGGTTAAATGCTGTTTTAGCTGTATTTTCTGCACGAAGCTGAACAGCCGCCCAGGGACGCTTACCTGTTCTAGGATCAATAAGTCCAACAGGTTTTAGCGCTCCAAACCTAATGGAATCATGTCCTGTTCTTGCCACTTCCTCGATAGGCTGACATGCCTGGAATAAATCGGATTGCTCAAAATCGTGACCAATAACACGCTTAGCTGCGAGCAACTCCTCTACAAATGTGTCGTATTCCTCTTTATTCATGGGGCAATTAAGGTAATCGCCAATTCCTAAATCCTCATAACGAGATTGAGAAAATGCAATTGAGCGATCGATTGACTCTTCAGACACAATTGGTGCTGCTGCATCAAAAAACGACATTCTGTCAGTTCCCACACGCTTAGAAATGGCCTGGTATAAGCTATCAGAACACAGAGGACCTGCAGCGACAACTGTTGGCTCATCAGTAAGCTCTGTAACCTCTGCATGAGTCACAGAGATGTTGGGGTTATTTTTAATCTGCTCAGTTACTGCTTTTGAAAACTCTTCCCTATTTACCGCAAGCGCGCCACCTGCAGGAACAGAGTTTTTTTCTGCTATACGAAGCAGAAAACTGTTCATCTTCTTAAGCTCTGACTTTAAAATTCCAGCTGCAGAGTCTTCTTTAGTAGATTTCAAAGAGTTGGAGCATACCAGTTCAGCAAACATGTCTGTGTGATGCGCTGGAGAAGACACAACAGGACGCTGCTCAATGAGCTCTACAGAAATACCACGAGAAGCAAGCTGTAAGGCACATTCACTTCCAGCTAAACCAGCGCCTACTACCGTAACTTTTTGCGTCATTTTTCACCTATCACACACTACGAGTCCAAATAAAAGTCTTTAGAAGGAGTATACCTTCCATCCGGTAATCTTTTTACCATTCCACGAGCTTCATAATCAGTTAGAGAATTAAGCACAGTAAGAACGTTTTCTGACAACCTCCATGCAAGCTCTTCTGGTCTTGAAGGAGAAGCTATAAGAGCAGATAAAAGCGGTGTTAACTTCTTATCATGCTTCATTTGTTCTTGAACCAAACAATCAAAATCTAAAGAAATTGCAAGGCCCAAAGATGTCTCGTCAGGAATAATTTGAGCACCTTCAGCAATTAGTCTATTAGTGCCAGCAGAAGCTGGAGAAAAGATAGATCCAGGTATTGCATAAATAGTTTTACCAAGTGAGTTAGCAAATTCGGCAGTGCTCATGGTGCCCGAGCAAAGTCCCGCTTCCGTTACCAGAAGTACTTTGCCTAATGCTGCAATTACTGCATTTCTCCTGGGAAATGCATAGCGCCTCGGCGGTGTCCCCCACCTATCTAAAGATATAACCGCTCCCCTTCCTTCTCGCGCTGCTTCAAAAAGATCTGAAGAGGTAGTTGGATATGTCACGTCTGCACCACAGCCTGCCACTACAACAGTCTTTCCACCAGCATTAAGAGAAGCCATACCCGCCATATAATCGCAGCCAAGAGCTCCGCCAGATACCACCACAATATTGTTATCCGCGGCGCATCTGCCAGCTATTTCTGCAATTGCCATGCCGTATGGAGTGGCTCTACGAGCCCCAATTACCGACATACAAGGTGCTTGCAAAACCCCTCTATCTCCCATTCCGTATATCACTTCGGGAGGATGGTTGAGCAGTAGCAATTCTTTTGGATAGTCCTCATCTTCTGATGAAATCTCCCATCTCTGCATTGCTACTCCAAAGAACGAGACCTATAGGCAACTGCCTCAGATACATCGTCTTTTGTCACTTTTTCATGATGAGCAATATCTGCGATAGTCCGCGCAACTCTGCAAGTACGCGTTATTGCCCTACCTCCTAAATGAAGTCCTCGAGCAAATCTATGCAATAGTTGCAACGCTGATTCATCAAAACTCTCCACATACTTTTGGCGAGAAGAGCTTTCTACTCCACGGGTTTCTCGCCAAGAAGCAAAGTCTCTGCCAGAAACAACAAGTGAGCGCATACCTGCTGACGTGAGTCCTAGCTCACCTTGAATTACTCGATCAGAAGAAGGTCGAGCTACATCACACACAATATCTATTCGATCCATTAAAGGACCTCCAATTTTTGATTGATACGTAGAAATCTTTCCTGGAGAGCACTTACAGGTGTGAGTTTTATCTCCAAAGTATCCGCAGGGACAGGGATTAGCTGCAGCGATGAGCTGGAACTGAGAAGGAAACTTATAGATGCCATCCACTCGCGCAAGACGTACATATCCATCTTCGATTGGCTGACGTAAAACCTGCAACGTATTAGAAGCAAACTCGGGCAGCTCATCTAAAAAGAGCACGCCTTTATGGGCAAGAGAAATTTCGCCAGGGATGACAGGTCTGCCACCTCCAATCATGCCTGCAACAGAAGCTGAATGATGAGGAGACCTAAAGGGGCGTACACCTGCTTGAATAGAATCTGTTTCACACCCCGCTACAGAATGTATGAGCAATACTTCATCGCGTTCTTCTTTAGAGAGTTCTGGCAGGATAGTTGGAATTCTTTTAGCAAGCATTGTTTTACCTGCACCTGGCGGGCCAATCATGAGCATCCCCAGGTTTCCTGTGGCTGCGATTACGACAGCTCGCTTGACTAATTCCTGGTCAATCACCTCTTCAAAGTCTAAATTCTCGCTGAGCATTGCTGTTTCAACAGCATGCTTACGCTGAACCAATGGCTTACAGAATGATTGATCTCTTAAGCTCAGGTTGAGCAATGATTGAATTCCTATGACGTGACTCCAGTCAGAACCAAACAAATTGCAATCTGAAGAGGAGATTAGTTTCATTTCCAGTTTCTTAGCAAGCATTGCATACGCTGCCATACCTCTAACTGAAGAAATCTTGCCGTTTAATGAAAGCTCTCCAACAAACAGCCTGTTGTGCACAATCTCTTGAGGAATCTGTCCGGTAGCTGCGAGAATAGCAACGGCTATAGGCAGATCAAAGCCCGTGCCCGTCTTCTTTATATCCGCAGGTGTCAGATTGATTGTTACCAGCAATCGAGGAATGGTAAATCCAGAAGCTTTTAGTGAGCAGCGTACACGAGAGCGAGATTCCATAATGGAGCTGTCGGGCATGCCCACGATAGTAATTCCAGGTATGCCACCTGAAATACCCACTTCAACATCTACAGGAATTGCCTCAATCCCTCTTAAAGTTGCCGTGTGAACGCAGATGGTTGCTTGGCTCATTGCTCATCCCAGCTAAAAGCCCCAATTAAATGCCTCAAGCTTGCCGTACTTGGGGCCACCAAATTGATGGCAACAACATCAAACCTAATGGAAGTAAGCGCTGGATGAAGCGCTGCATACATAAGCGCAAGCGTCCTGTATTTTTCCTGCTTTACTTTATTTACCGCCAGTTCAGGCATGATGCTGTCATCTTTGTTCAGGATGCGTCTTGTCTTTACCTCAACAAGCACAACGTTATCGTCATCTTGAGCAACAATATCAACCTCACCAATCTGACACGTCCAGTTAGTTTGGATAATTTTGTATCCTCTTTTGATGAGGTATTTTGCAGCGATCTCCTCGCCCTTCTCGCCAATTTGACGAGAAGACATCTCTTCTAGCGGAATCCTTCCCTCTTGTTCGTCATCATCTTGAGGGCTCTTGTCTTGGTCTTTTAGATCTTCCTGTAATGAGGGTTTCTCCTCCACCTCATGAGATGTTGCATCTGCATGCTTACTTGTTTCTTTCTTGCTCATAACTCTCCTTTCGTTGTGGGAGAGTTCAGTTTGCAGGAGCACTTTGACACTAACTTGGCCACTATCTGTCTAAGTTGCGTGGTAACTCTGACGAAAGTAAAAATTTTGATGTTACTGTCTCGTGACTAAAGAAAAAGCCCGTTCAATCCTCTTAGAATGAACGGGTCCCTGTTTGCGTCTGAAAGTTAATCTGATTGCTTAAATTGAATGTATTAAAACAGTCTTTGCGTCTTAACAAAGTTTCCACAAAACGAAGCACGATGGATTGGAGAAAGTCCCCTCTCACCAATAGCCTCGATATGTTCAGCAGAAGCATATCCTTTGCATTCTGCCAGGTGATAGCCAGGGTACTCCTCATCGTAGGCCACCATTAAAGCATCTCGAGTTACCTTTGCCACAATTGAAGCAGCAGCAATAGATGCAATACGTGCGTCGCCCTTAACAAGAGTCTTCTCTTTAGGATGGATGTGCATAGGATTTCCATCAATCAAGACACAGTCAGGCTCAATACCTGTGTTTTTAACAGCTTGTAGCATGGCGTCTCTTAGACACTGTGCCATACCAACTTCATCAATCCTTTGAGGCGCAATATGAGCAATGCCAATTGCTGTAGCAACTTCTTGAATTTGTGCCGCTAGTATTTCTCGCTTTGTTGCAGTTAATTTTTTGGAATCGTTTAGTCCATAGATGATAGGATCCTCTGGCAAACAGACCGCGCAAACCGTTAAAGGACCAGCTACAGAACCTCTGCCCACCTCATCAACGCCAACAACAAGTCCGTCTCCAGAAAGCTCCTTCTGAAAGCGATACATTTCTTCTACACGGGTCTTCTCGGCATGTTCTTTTTCAATGCGCTTTTTAGCTGATTCTAGAGCCTTGATAACCTGTTTACGGGGGTCTTCGCTATAACGAGCTATGAGTTCGTATACCTCAGCCTCTGGGGCATCGCTTAAACGAGCAATTATGTCTTTAGCAGAATCAGCCATGTCTTCTCCAAACCACATGACTATGGTACTAAAAAAGCCGCCCGGAGGCGGCTTTAAAGAGCATATGAAGTTGATTAGCGCTTCTCGCGAAGACGAGCAGCCTTACCAACACGATCGCGCAGGAAGTAGAGCTTAGCGCGGTGAACAACACCGTGGCGAAGAACCTCAAGCTTAGCAATCTTTGGTGAGTGAAGTGGGAAAGTACGCTCAACACCAATGCCAAAGCTGATCTTACGAACGGTAAAAGTCTCACGGGAACCCTCGCCGGAAAGACGAATGATGTCACCCTGGAAGACCTGCTCACGAGTACGGTCACCCTCGACAATACGATAGTGAACCTTTACGTTGTCACCAACGCGGACCTCAGGAATGTCCTCGCGGATCTGCTGACGCTCAATAGCGCGAATGTAGTCCATTGTTTCCTCATCTCTAGAGGTGCCGACGCCCCTGCGAACGACACATAGTTAACACACAGACGAAAAGTATACGTGAATATTTTCCACTGTACAAGGGTTAGTTTGGATAAAACTTACTTTACATATCTTCTTTTACCCCAGGAACGAGGCAGACGAAGATCTTCAAACACTCTTGTTGCGTATCTATCGGTCATACCAGAAACATAATCTGCTACTTGAATCTCTGGATGATCAAAATCATGACACTTATATTCTGCAGGAACCTCATCTAAATGATTTACAAAATAATCGAACAGCTCAATGATAAGGTCATACGCCTTAGGCTCTTCATATTTTGCATCCCCTGATGCATACAAATTAGCAAACAAGAAAGCTCTCATGGTCATCATGGCACCCCACATGGAGTCTGTCATTTTAATGTCCCCCACGCGAGAACTCTCCGAGACAATATCGTGAACCATGTTTTCAATTCGCTCAGGAGAACTATTGCCCAACACCTCACGAGCTTCAGTTGGAAGATACTCCTCCGAAAGGAGTCCTGCTCGTTTTGCGTCGTCAATATCATGTGTTACATAGGCAATACGGTCCGATATGGCAACAATTCTTCCTTCTGCTGTTTCTGCACGTAGATTGCCTGAGTGACATCTAATACCATCGATGACCTCGTGAGAAAGATTAAGACCCTGTCCGTCTTTCTCCAGATACTCAACAATACGAGCACTTTGCTGGTTATGGGCAAAAATACGCTCATTTTCTGGGACGTCAGGGTCCATTCCCCTATACAAACTAATAGCGTGCGAAAGTGCCTTTTCACCAATATGACCAAACGGTGTATGACCCAAGTCATGTCCAAGCGCAATTGCCTCAGTTAGGTCTTCGTTTAAGCCAAGAGGGCGCGCAATTGAGCGCGCAATCTGCGAAACCTCAAGCGTATGAATAAGACGGGTTCTATAGTGGTCCCCTTCTGGGGCGAGAAAAACCTGTGTCTTGTGAGCAAGCCTTCTAAAACTCTTGCTATGCAGAATGCGGTCTCTATCACACTGATAACACGTACGGTACTGGTCAGGCTCCTCTGCTATCGCGCGACCTTTACTTTGATCAGAAAGAGCCGCCTCAGGAGATAAGATTTGATGCTCACGAGCTTCAAGATCTTCTCGTTGAATGGATAACATAGACCCTCCTTGTACCTGCATCTTTATCACATAATAGCAGGTTATTGCCATCTAGCAAAAGAGGGCGACCGAAGCCGCCCTCTAGAGTTTGTTGCAGTGTGTCTAGAAGAAAACCTACTTAGTAGCAATCTTCTGTGGACCACCATTAGCCTGAATCTTAGCCTGTGCTGCAGCAAGACGTGCGATTGGCACGCGGTATGGAGAGCAGGAGACATAGTCAAGACCAAGGTTGTAGTACATGTGGATGGACTCTGGATCGCCACCGGTCTCACCGCAGACACCAATGGTGAGGTTTGGATTACCCTTACGGCCACCCTCAACGCCCATACGGACAAGCTCTGCGACGCCCTTATCAAGGGTTGCAAATGGGTTGGTTTTAACAATCTTGCGCTCAAGGTAGAGAGGCATGAATGCGGACTCAACGTCATCACGAGAGAAGCCAAGGCAGGTCTGGGTGAGGTCGTTAGTACCGAAGGAGAAGAAGTCTGCGTGCTTAGCAATCTCCTCAGACATGATAGCTGCGCGTGGAAGCTCGATCATGGTACCAACTGGGATGTTGAGCTCAACACCGTACTCGTCAGCAACCTGCTTGATGGTCTGCTCAACCTCTTCACGGACCTGGATAAGCTCCTCTTCGAAGCCAACCAGAGGAACCATGATCTCTGGGCGAGGGTCAAGACCAACGCGCTTGAGCTCTGCAGCTGCACTTGCGATAGCGCGGACCTGCATAACGTTGAGCTCTGGGTAGACAAGACCAAGGCGGCAGCCACGGAGGCCGAGCATTGGGTTTGCCTCCTGGAAGGCATCAAACTTAGCGAGAAGAGCACGCTTTGCAGCGGCATCCTTACCCTGCTCCTCATCATGAGCAATCTCAACGTCAAGCTCACGTGGGGAATCAAGGAACTCATGCAGCGGTGGGTCAAGAAGACGGACAACAACGTCTTTGCCGTCCATTACTTTGAACATACCAAGGAAGTCACCCTTCTGAGCACGGCCAAGCTGCTCAATAGCAAGCTGCTTAACGTCCTCAGAGTCTGCAAGGATGAAGTCCTGAATGAGGTGCTTACGCTCACCAAGGAACATGTGCTCAGTACGGTCAAGACCGATTGCTTCAGCGCCGTTATCAACGGAAGTCTGAGCATCTGCTGGGTTATCAGCGTTTGCACGAACACCAATGACGCGACCACGGGACTCGTCAAGACGGACCTCGTCTGCCCATGCAAGGATGGTCTGAAGGTCACCAGAAAGCTCTGGCTGAACAAGCTCAACAGCACCAAGGATGACGTCACCAGTGGTACCGTCGATGGAGATAACATCGCCCTCGTTAACAACAAGGCCGGAATCAGCAACGGTGAAGCGCTTGTTAGCAGCATCAATGCGGAGTGTATCAACACCGCAGACGCAAGGAGCACCCATACCACGAGCAATAACAGCAGCGTGGCTGGTCTTGCCGCCGTGGGAAGTCAGGATGCCCTCTGCAGCAACCATGCCGTGGAGGTCATCTGGAGTAGTCTCCCAACGGACAAGAATACAAGGCTTGCCTGCCTCTGCAAAAGCCTCAGCGTCTGCAGAAGAGAAGACTGCAGCACCAACAGCTGCACCAGGAGAAGCATTAAGACCCTTAGCAATGGTCTCATACTCAGCGTTAGGATCAAACTGTGGGTGCAGAAGCTGATCGAGCTGCTCAGGAGCAACACGAGAAACAGCCTGCTCCTTGGTAATACGACCCTCTTCGTACATCTGAATTGCAACCTTGAGTGCAGAGAGAGCAGTACGCTTACCAACACGAGTCTGAAGCATCCAGAGTTTACCATTCTCAATGGTGAACTCGATGTCCATCATGTCTGCGTAGTGATCCTCAAGAATCTCAAAGACGTGGAAGAGCTCCTCGCCTGCCTCCTTGAGTGCAGGAACCTTAACAAGGTCTGCAATAGGCTCAGTGTTACGAATACCAGCAACAACGTCCTCGCCCTGAGCGTTAATCAGGAAGTCACCGTAGCGCTCGTTGGTACCGTCTGCAGGGTTACGAGTAAATGCAACACCAGTTGCAGAGGTCTCACCCTTGTTACCAAAGACCATGACCTGAACGTTAACTGCAGTACCAAGCTCATCAGGAATCTTGTTCTGCTTGCGGTAAAGGATTGCGCGGTCGTTCATCCAAGAACCAAAGACTGCCTGCTCAGCAAGGCGGAGCTGGAGATAAGGATCAGATGGGAAGACAGCGTAGCCGTTCTTGGAGACCTCTGGGTGCTCCTTAACGTCAACGTTTGCAGCAAAGATGCCCTTGAACCAAGTTACAAGGTCACGAAGGTCATTTGCGTCCAGCTCTGTATCAAGCTTAACGCCCTTCTCGGCCTTCTTAGCAGCAATTGCGTCCTCAAAGAGCTGTCCAGAGACGCCCATAACAACGCCAGAGAACATCTGAACAAAACGACGGTAAGAGTCCCAAGCAAAGCGCTCATTACCAGTCTGCTTAATGAGGCCCTGAACGGACTCATCGTTAAGACCAAGGTTAAGAACAGTGTCCATCATGCCAGGCATGGAGAATGGAGCACCGGAACGGACGGAGACAAGCAGCGGATCTTCTGCATCGCCGAGCTTCTTGCCCATGCGCTCCTCAAGAGTTGCCATTGCGGCGTCAATCTCATCAGTGACGCCCTCAGGCCAGACGTTGCCGTTGTTGGAATAAGCAACGCAAGTTTGGCAAGTAATTGAGAATCCTGGAGGTACAGGCAGACCAATCTTAGACATCTCTGCAAGGTTTGCACCCTTGCCACCAACAATCCACTTTGCCTCTTCTACGGATGCGCCAGCGACCTCAGTAACATCGTTACCGGCGTGGTCCTTTCCGAAGCTGTAAACGTGCTTCTCGGACATAACACTCCAAACTCTCAAACTGTCACACGCAAAGCGTGCACCAACACAATTGAACGCAAAGACATCAAACCAAACAAAGTAGGTTCTGTCCTCACATTCATAGTATGTTACCAACCTACGCCATTCATCTGAACAAAATAACGGTGAGCGGTCAATATCGACCGTTCACAGAATGATTTACAAACTTATGGTTGCAAATTGTGAAATTCTCCATAAAGAAAATGAGCACCCAAAGTGGATGCTCATTTAACTTTTTGATATTTTGAGGCGTCAGCACTCTCTTAGCGTGTAACTCCCTCAAAGAAAGCGCCAATTGCATGACTTGGCTCTTCACCCGTAAGCGTAGAAATAACGTTTACTGCTGGTCCTAGAAGGTCAATAGATGGGATAAGGCGCTGATCAAGCTCACGACGAATCTCTCTTCTGAGAGAGCCATCTGCAAAGGTGTGGAAGACTGCACGAGGGCGATTCTCATCTTCATGCTCATTGAAGTATGCACGAACATCATCAACGCTATGAATGTTTGGAACCCTTACAATCTCTACGGATTCATCGCCAAACTGAGCAGCAGCAGCCTTAACTACTGCGGCACCGGTCTCTCCACGAGAGTCTGACAAAACGTAGACGATAGGCAGACCATCACCAAGAGAGTTGTTATCAATGTCAAGTGCGCTCATGCTGTAACCCTTTCAGTCAAGTATTCAGAAAGATACAAACATTTATCAATCTAAGCGTACCCTACTTTTTGCGAGAAAGCACACTAATATCGGCGACATTACTAAATACCTGGGCAAACTTGTTCAAAAGACGCAAACGATTTCGGCGAACGGTATCATTTTCATCCATGACAAGTACTTTGTCGAAGAAAATATCAATTGGCTCACGCAGCTGAGACAGTGCAGAAACAGCAGCAGCATAGTCTGCACCAGCAAGAGCAGCAGCCACTTGCTTCTGGCCCTCTTCGCAAGCAGCGAGCAATGACATCTCTGGCTCAGTGAGAAGCTCTGTATCAACTTCTACGCCAAGAGAAGCGTCACTAAGGTGAGCTGCGCGTGCATATGCAGTAGCAAGATCCTCAAAGAGTTCAGGCTCGTTCTGACGCGCCTCATCAAGTGCACGAGCACGCTGAAGGAACTCATCAGGATTGATAACGCCAATTGCGCTAACAGCCTCAATAGCGTCTGCAGAGATCTTCTCGTCCTTTGCAATAGATGCAAGGCGGCCAATAAAGTACTGCTCAACCTGAGACTGAACAGACTCGTCAAAGGAAAGACCCTGCTGGCGGTAAAGCTCCAGAGAGCTTGCAATAAGCTTCTTGAGATCAAGGTTGGAGGTAGAACGGACCAGCGCAATGACGCCAATTGCTGCACGACGGACAGCGTAAGGATCGGAAGAGCCGGTTGGTGGCTCGTTGATAGCAAAGATGCCGCAGATGGTATCAAGCTTGTCAGCAATAGCTACAAAGCGACCAATCTGGCCACTTGGGAGCTCGTCGCCGGCAAAGCGAGGACGATAGTGCTCGCGAATAGCTGCAGCTACATCGCTCTTCTCGCCAGCTGCCTCTGCGTAGTAGCCACCCATAACGCCCTGCTGGCTGGTGAACTCGACAACTGCCTGGCTAACAAGGTCTGCCTTAGCAAGGTGAGCGGCGCGAGCAGCAAGCTCTGCCTCTTCCTTGCTGGATGTCTCGTCGAGTGCAATCTCTGCAGCAAGTGTCTCCATACGCTGGGTCTTCTGTAGAACCGTGCCAAGCTTCTCCTGAAAGACAACGGTCTCAAGGCGCTGAGCAAACTCATCAAGCGTGTGCTTCAAATCCTCCTCAAAGAAGAACTTAGCATCGTCGAGACGAGCACGAACAACACGCTCGTTGCCGTCAATGACGCGCTCTGCACAAGATGGGTCTGCATTAGAAACCACAATAAACTCGCGAGTCAGCTTACCCTCAGCGTCATAGATTGGGAAATAGCGCTGGTTGGAAAGCATGGACTCAGTAATAATCTCTGAAGGAACGTTGAGGAATTCCTCGTCAAAGGTGCCCACAAGAACCTGAGGCCACTCGGTAAGGTTGATGACCTCCTCAAAAACCTTCTCTGGCATATCAACGTGAGATCCTGGACGAGCAGCCTCAACCTCTTTAATGCCGGCGAGAATAACGTCCTTGCGCTGCTCCTGAAGAAGAACACCAGCGTTTTTGAGCACCTGCTCATAGTCAGCTGGAGTAGCTACCTCATGGTAACCAGGTCCAAGAACACGGTGGCCTTGGGTGGTGTTTGAGCTAGTTACATCAGCATACGTAACAGGAACAATCTCTGAACCAAAGAGGACGCAAAGCCAACGAACGGGGCGAACATAGCGCTCGTGGAAAGAACCCCAGCGCTGACTGCGAGGCCAGTCAAGAGCAGCAATCCAAGAAGTTGCCAGCTCAGAAAGGATCTTTGTAGCAGGAACTGAAGGAATGTTGAGCTCTGCAAAAACGTACTCGTGACCATCGGTATCTACACAGCGGGTCAGTGCATCAGCACTTACGCCGCACTTACGAGCAAATCCTTCAGCAGCCTTGGTTGGCTTACCCTCTGCATCAAAAGCAATTTCTGCCTTAGGACCACGCTTAACCTCAGAAATCTCTTCTGTAGCCTCAGCAACATCCTTAACGTAGGCGGTTAAACGACGAGGTGTCGAGAGGATCTTAACCTCTCCAAACGACAAACCAGAATCTTTAAGTCCGGAAACTACGAGCTTATTAAACTGAGCAATAGCTTTCTGCAGTGGAGCAGAAGGCATCTCTTCAGAACCAATCTCAAACAGGAAGTCTCTAACCTCAGCCATTTAAGCCACCTCCTCCTGAGTAATTGATGCAGGTGCTTTCTTAGAAGCAACCTCCTCCAAATACGATTCGCAGCATGCCTTAGCAACAGTGCGAACACGAAGAATATAGTTAGCTCTTTCAACAGCAGAAAGAGCACCACGAGAGTCAAGCAAGTTAAATGCGTGGCTGCACTTCATAACACAGTCATATGCAGGGAGTGGAAGCTTGCGCTCAAGGCAGCTATGGCACTCTGCCTCATACTCGTCGAACTTCTCGCGCATAAGCTCAATGTTAGCGACCTCAAAGTTGTAGGTTGAGAATTCGCGCTCGTTCTCAAGGAATACCTGGCCGTATGTCATTGGCGTGCCGTCTGGCAGGTAGCTCCAGACCAGATCATAGACGGAATCTACACCCTGAGCGTACATAGCAATACGCTCAAGACCATAGGTAATCTCAACAGGAACAGGATCTACCTCAATGCCACCTACCTGCTGGAAGTACGTGAACTGAGTAACCTCCATGCCGTTGAGCCAGACCTCCCAGCCTAGTCCCCAAGCTCCAAGAGTTGGGCTCTCCCAGTCGTCCTCAACAAAGCGAACGTCGTGGTCTTTTGGATCAAGGCCAATAGCAGCAAGTGAGCCAAGATAGAGATCTTGGGAATCTGCAGGAGATGGCTTGAGCAAGACCTGGAACTGATAGTAGTGCTGCAAACGATTGGGGTTCTCGCCATAGCGTCCATCAGCAGGACGACGGCATGGCTGTGGAT
The DNA here is from genome assembly GCA_916715765.1 of uncultured Atopobium sp. GTDB lineage: Bacteria > Actinomycetota > Coriobacteriia > Coriobacteriales > Atopobiaceae > Lancefieldella. The sequence continues at coordinate 119,455 of CAKAPG010000001.1, read as the reverse complement.
AGCAGGTACGCCAGGCGTCAGGGCCAAGTGAGCGCAGGATAGTTGCGGTATGGAAGGTACCAGCGCCTACCTCAGAGTCGTATGGCTGCATGACCGTGCAACCCTTTTCTGCCCAGTAGTGTTCAAGGGTCAAAATCATATCTTGAAACGTTAGTGGTGTTGCGCCCATGATGTTCTTTCTCTCAAATGTCCGACGTAAGTACTATAGCCCGCGAGCATGGTCAAAGGGCCAGAAAATAAACATTGCCTTAGAGGTCACGGTAGAAACCGCAACTGCTCCAAAATATCTGGAATCAAGCGAGTTTGTTCTGTTATCCCCCATAACAAAAATATGACCTGCAGGAACAGTATACGGATAATTCTGAATTACGGCACCCGTGCGATCCGCCAGAGAATACGTTGGCTTGCCTTCAGTGTAAGGCTCGTCCATAAGCTGACCATCAACATACACAGCGCCGTCACGCAAATCAACCGTTTGACCTGCTGTGGCAATAACACGCTTCACTAAAAGCGTATCGGGGTTTTGAGGGCTGGTAAAGGTAACCACATCGCCTGCTTGAGGAGTACCACCAAAGCGATAGGTGAGCTTCTCTCCTACCAAACGATCTCCCAGCTGAATGGTATTGAGCATGGAGCCTGTTGGAACTTCATACACCTCAGCAACAAAAGTCCTGATAAAAAATGCCAGCGCAACGGCAACAGCCACAATTACCAGGTATTCAAAAATTTCAAGTACTTTAGAGTGTCCACTACTCATTGTTATCACCAGATTGCTGATCAAGCTCTGCTAAATACGCTCTATCTTTGTCAGTGAGCTGAGCGCTCTCAAGAAGATCAGGGCGCCAGGCACGCGTGCGAGCAAGTGCGGATTGTCGTCTCCAGACTGCAACCGCTCCGTGGTCTCCAGATAGAAGCACAGACGGAACTTCTCGCCCCTCAAAGTTTGCTGGTCGCGTGTACTGAGCGTACTCGAGAAGACCATCGTCAGAGAAGGATTCATCCTGCGAGCTCATCTCATCACCAAGCGCACCAGGAAGCAAGCGCACAACCGAGTCAATCACGGTAAGTGCAGGAAGCTCTCCGCCCGTCAGCACGTAATCTCCCAGAGAAATAACGTCATCTGCCAGCTCATAGACACGCTCGTCCATGCCCTCATAGCGACCACAAACAAACAAAATGCGTTCTTTTTGAGCAAACTCTTGGGCAATAGCCTGAGAATACGGCCTACCAACTGGCGAGAAAAACACCACATGGGGCTTAGGTTCCGCTTGATCAGAAATCTCACGAACTGCCTCAAAGATGGGAGCAGGCTTCATAAGCATGCCTTGTCCACCACCAAAAGGAGCATCATCTACCGTACGATGCCTATCATGCGTCCAGTCACGCAAGTCATGCGCATAGAACTCAAAAATATTTGCCTTTTGAGCTCTGCCCATAATAGAAGCATTTAAATAGGGCGAGAAGACCTCAGGAAATACTGAGAGCGTTTCTAGACGCATGCTACTCACCTAACCTAAGAAGGCCTTGAGGAATTGAGACGGTAATGGAGCCCTCGGCTGGGGCCTCTTTGATAAATTCATCCACGGCAGGCATCAGCACCTGTCCAAAAGGCCCCTCAATGACCCACACATTTTGTGTAGGTCCAACAAGAACCTCTGTAATTTCACCCAGAGAACCATGTTCTTTATCACGTACTTCTCTACCCACAAGTAGAGAAACATTTACCAGACCAAAGTTTTCTGGAAGACAATCTTCTTCTACCAGAAGCGTTTTACCAACAAGCTCTTCTGCATCAGAGATGGTAGTTACATCTTCAAAAGTGACAAGACTACCTTCTCTATCATCTGACTCAACAGAGACAGCTGAGAACTCCCTTGGGCCCTTAAGCGCAGGCGGAACAGGAACAACTGTCATGCCTTCAGCTATAAGAGAAGGAAGGCTGTGAACGGGAACCGTCACAACCTCCCCTCTTTTACCATGCGTTTTAACAATTTGAGCAATTGCTCGCCAGTGTTTACGCAAAATTAGCCTACAACCTCGACATCAACAGAGGTGCCAACACGCTGGCCAAGAGCACGAGCCAAAGTACGAATAGCCTTAATGGTTCTACCCTTGCGGCCGATGACACGTCCAGCGTCTTCCTCAGAGCAAGAAACCTCAATCAAGGCTCCATCCTCGCGATCGGTGACGTCGAGTGCAACAGCATCTTCATTATCGACAAGACCACAGACGATGTACTCGACAAGATCAGCAACCTTGTCAGAAGGCATCTCCTGAATGTCTTGATCGACAGCGTCTACCTCAGTGGGCTCTGTGAATTCAGACACGATTTACTCAGCCTCTGGAGCCTCGGACTCCTCAGCAGCTGCGGCAGCAGCCTCAGCAGCAGCCTCTGCAGCTGCAGCAGCCTTTGCCTGTGCCTTCTTGGAGAGCTTGGTCTTCTTCTCTGCAACTGGAGCACCAGTACGAGCAATCTCAATGAGGTGAGAAACTGCGCTTGTTGGCTGAGCGCCCTTTGCTACCCACTCGTCAACCTTCTCGAGGTTGATATCAATCGTCTTTGGGCTAGTCAGTGGGTTATAACGACCGACTTCTTCAATGTAACGACCATCGCGAGGCATACGACCATCAGCGACAACTACGCGATAGTACGGACGCTTCTTGGCACCGTGACGGGCCAGACGAATCTTAACTGCCAATGAAAACTCCTCCATACGAGCGGTGCCTCGGATGTTAGATGGGCTGCACCGCAAAGCCACAAATCGGGTTACAAGTGTACAACAACGCATTAACCTCGAAAAGTATAAATTTGCTCTCTTCAAAAAGTACTCGTAATTTATGTATGAAACACTTGTTCTATTTGTACAAAGAGTATACACTATTTCTATGGAAACATCAAAGGACATATCAGATAAAAATGCACGTAAATCGTGTGATTTTGAGTGGCATGGTAAGGCTATTGGCCTTCTTGACCTTGATGCGTTCTTTGCGTCTGTAGAACAATTTGATCATCCTGAGTGGCGCGGAAAACCTGTAATTGTTGGAGGCTCACCCCACAAACGAGGCGTTGTTTCAACCGCCTCTTATGAAGCAAGGAAGTTTGGCGTTCATTCTGCCATGCCTTCAGCTACTGCGGTAAGGCTTTGTCCTCATGCAATTTGGACTTCAGGACGTTATGACAGATACTCAGAAATGAGCGCTCTTGTTATGAGTTTTCTCAAAGATGAGACTCCCCTTGTTGAGCAGGTTTCTATTGATGAGGCATTTTTTGACATCACTCCAGGCAGATTCTCTAAAGAAAATCCTTTGGAGATCTGTAAGCGCATACAAAAGAAAGTTGCTGCGCTAGGCGTTACCTGTTCCATTGGCCTGGGAACAAACAAGACAATTGCCAAGATTGCCTCTGAGCAAGAAAAGCCTCGTGGTCTTACTGCGGTCTTTCCTGGTACAGAAGGTCGCTTTCTGGCGCCACTGCCCATTGAAGCAATGAGTGGCATTGGTCCTGCTATGGCAAAGGTACTTCATCAACAGGGAATCAAAACGCTTGGAGAACTCTCAAGAGCAGATGCAACGTATCTCACTTCCCTTGTAGGCAATACTGCCTCAAAAATGATTTTGCGCGCGCAAGGAAAAGAAGTCTCTGAAGTTCATGAAGCTGCCCAGCCTCGTGACGTTAAGTCTGTTTCTAACGAGAGAACCTTTGAAACAGATTTGTTTGATAAACAAGAAATCGTAGAAGCAATTAGGCACATTGCTGGCGTTGTAGGAAGACGTCTTCGCCGAAAGCGGCTCCAAGGATATACCGTAACTCTCAAAGTAAAAGCCTCTGCAACAGAGTCTCATACAGCTCAAAAAAGGATGTCCACACCAACTGATGATGAGCACCTCTTTGCAGAGATTGCCGTTGGCCTGCTTTCTACCATTTGGAAAGAAGGACAGCCAGTAAGACTACTTGGTGTTGGCATAAGCTCATTCACAGATGAGACACAGAGTAAGCCTGTTCAAACGTCTCTTTTTGATCAATTTGAAGACACGTTTGATGTGGCAGCCTCTGGACCCGCAACAAAAAAGAAACCTCGGAGTGACTTACGTCATCTCTCCGAGGTAACCGATAAACTCAAAGATAAATTTGGCTCAGATGCTGTGCAGTATGGTAGAGATCTACGCTTTGAGCATCGCGTTTCTGACACCATGCCTACAGGCAAAAACGAGCAAATCTAAGACGCTAAACCTACTCAGTTGGGTCAGCAGATTCTGGAAGATTGTCTACCAGGTCATCCTCAGAAAGCTCAAAAGCAGGAGCCAAAGCATCCTCTGGAAGATCAGCGTAAGGAATCTCAGAAGTCATAGCTCCCTCGATATCTAGCTCTACACGAGGAGCGTCTGCCCAAAGTCGCTCAAGACGATAGTAAGACCTTACCTCTGGCTGGAATACGTGAACTACAACTGAACCGTAATCAATCAGAATCCAATTAAGGCCGTCACGGCCCTCAGTAGAAATTGGACGAACGCCGCAATTTGCCGTGACCTTCTCGCGAACTTCATCAACAATAGCGTCAGCCAAACGAGCATTTCCGCCGGTGCAAATAACAAAGTAATCGCAAACATCACTGAGACCAGTGAGGTCAAGCACAAGAATATCTTCAGCTTTCTTTTGATCTGCAGCAATTGCAGCAGTCTTTGCAAGCTCAAGTGAAGTTACAGCCATGAATTTCTCCGTTTTCTCATGTAGCCAGGCTACTTAGATGTCTTCTCAATCATCTCATTGTATAGGGCAATTGAGTTTGGATACAAATAACTTCTAGTAGAAATTACATACATCATAACGCCACAAAACGCCGTCTCATAAAGCTGATCAAGAGAACCGCCGCGTAAATATACCTCGCGCGCTTCTTCAACTGACTTGAAACTTGGTCGCAAGGGTTCAATAAGATCCGCTACATACAAGATTTTGTCTAGCTTGCTCATTTGACGATCTCCCGCAGTGTGCTTTTGAATAGCACTGAGAATCTGATCAGAGAGCCAAGGATAGATTGCTGGCAAGGTTTTTGCGGCGAGAGGACCGTGCAAGAGTCCTACGATTTTTTGATAAGGAGCTGCTGTCTGGATACGAAAGCGCTCTGCTAGTTCAATGGTTTCTGCATCAGGAAGGAGTTTCTCCCAATCATGCAAAATACCTGCCACACGAGCGCTAAACATATCTGCTCCATAGGCCTGCGCGAGGGTCTCTGCACAAAGTCCCACAGAGATAGAATGCGCAAAACGCTTAGGATTCTTGTGGTGCATATGAGACTTCAGATCAGACTCAAGCTGATCAATGAGCGCCTGTTGTTCTGCGGTGTAAACAATATCTTTTGCTATAAGTGTTCTTTCCATTATGTCCTACAAAATATTGGATAAAACCTACTATCCATCTATTTGACTCGGCCTAGCTACTAGCGTATGTCAATCTGAGCAGCAGGTCGTTTGGCTTGACCGCTTAATCGAGCGGTGTTGTATCGGCACCGTAAAGACCATGCTTATGAATGTAACCTGTGACTGCATCTGGAGTTAAATATCTAAGGCTCTGGCCTTTTTGGACTCTACTGCGCAAATAGCTTGATGAAATAGCCAGTGCTGGAACCTCAAGATAGGTTACTTTGAAGTCATACGGTGAGTCAGCAATAACCTTTTGAGCACGGCTTAATTCATAGCCAGGACGCGTTGCAGCAACAAAGTGAGCAAGCTCCGCTACCGTCTGCGCATCTTTCCAGGTAACAATGTCAGCAATTGCGTCTGCACCAGTAATAAAGAAAAACTCAACGTTAGATGGGTATATCTTGCGCAATCTTCTGAGCGTATCAGCAGTGTACGTGATGCCCTCATAATCCACCTCAAAGCGAGAAGCAACAAAATGAGGATTATCTGAAGTTGCCAGAAGCGTCATAGAGTAACGGTCTTCTCCCCTGGTAACTCCCTTATTTTGTTTAAACGCAGGACGTCCAGCAGGCATAAAAACAACCACGTCAAGATTGAGGTCATCATATGCCTGTTCTGCAGCTACCAAGTGGCCGTTATGAATGGGGTCAAAGGTTCCGCCCATGATCCCCAAACGATACGTACGATTTTTATCCTGTCCCAAACGAGGCAGGCCAGGATGCATGTTATTTAAGACGTCAACAGCCATATCTTACTCAGTTTCTGAAGAAGCCTCAGCTATATGAGATGCATCAGATGGAACATCTTCAAACTCAACATCATCAAATTGCTGGTCAGAGTTATCTTCGTCAGAAATCTCTATGCCATCTGTATTTGGCTTGTTAGGATCCTCGTAGGTAAAGGTAAGCTCAAGAATGCGAATCTCATCACCATCAACAGCGCCTGCCTTTGCCAGCTGTACTTCAAGACCCATACGGTCAAGACGACGCTGTAGATATGCCACAGCCTCATCATTGTCCCAATCGGTCTGGATGACCATGCGCTCAATCTGGCCGCCGGAGACACGCCAAGCATGACGCTCTTCTCGCTCAATATGAAGCTTGTTATCACGGCGAAGACGCTGGTTCTCCCAAGCCTCACTGCGGTCAACCGTAGGCGTGGTAATGGCAATTTCTTTACGGAGCTCTGCTACTTCTGCTGCGCAGGTGGTAACAAAGTCATCAAGATTTAAACCAGTTACGGTAGAGATGGCAAAGAAAGTCCTGCCGTCAGCCTCTGCAGCTTTTCTGAGAGCCTCAATAGCATCTTCTGTGCCAGGCATATCGCACTTGTTTGCAACCACAATCTGAGGGCGATCAGCCAGCTTTGAGGCGTAGGCCTTAAGCTCCTCGTTAATGGCGTGATAGTCCTCTACTGGGTCTCTGCCTTCATAGCCACCAGTAACGTCAACCATGTGGACAATAAGCGCTGTGCGCTCAATATGACGAAGGAATTGATGACCAAGACCCTTGCCCTCAGAGGCACCCTCGATAAGACCGGGAACGTCTGCGCAGACAAATGACTGACCGTTTTGAGCACGAACAACGCCCAAGTTTGGAACAAGGGTGGTAAAAGGATAGTCAGCAATCTTTGGACGAGCAGCACTAATACGTGCAATAAGAGAGCTCTTACCAACAGAAGGCATGCCCACCAAAGCCACATCTGCCATGAGCTTCATCTCTAGCTCAATCCAATGGTCTTGGGCTGGCTCGCCCTTCTCGGCAAATGCTGGTGCACGCCTCACTGAGGTGACAAAGTGAATGTTACCGCGGCCGCCATTACCACCAGGAGCAACAACTACCTGCTCGCCTGGAGAAGTAAGATCAGCAATCTCGTAGAGTGGCTCCTGCGTTTCTGGGTCAAGCTCACGCACAACGGTACCTAGAGGCACCTTGAGCAGCAAATCCTGTCCATCAGAGCCGTGACGACGAGCGCCTTTTCCATGAGTACCGCGCTCTGCCTTAAAGTGGTGCTTGTAGCGGTAATCAATCAAAGACGAGAGCTGCGCATCTGCAACAATGACAACATTGCCGCCATGACCACCATCTCCGCCGTCTGGACCGCCTTTTGGTACATATGCTTCTCGGCGAAAAGACATGCAGCCAGCACCGCCGTCTCCGCCCTTAACGTTAATGTGACAAAGATCAGTGAAAGTTTCCACGTGTCCTCCTTCTAATACCTTAATGTTACGGCATTTACCAGCGAAGCACAGTGAAAACGCGAGAAGTTCTTATGAGAACACGAGGATAACAACAATTATCGACACACCAAAAGCCATCAATGCAAAATCAGTTGGAGCCAAAGGATAGCGTTTAAATGCAGATGAAGCATTTCTTAAATAGAAACCTCGCTGCTCAGCCGCAAGTGCCGAAGCATCAGCTTTTTTAACGGAACTTACCAGCAAAGGAACAATCAAAGGCATGGTGAGCTGGAGCTTCTTAATTGGATTTTTGGTATCAAACTCAACGCCGCGAGCCATCTGAGCCTCCATAATATGGTTCATCTCTGAAGCAAAGACAGGCACAAAGCGCAAAACCGTTGCAATGGTAAACGCATAAGGATAAGGAACATGCGCAACTTCTACCAGCGCATTCATGAGGTCTTCTACGCGCATAAGCGAGAGCATAGAAAGCAGCGGCAGTGCCAGCGCAATTGTTTTTAGGGCAACGTTAAAGCCGCGCTCCAAACCGCCTACCGTGATGAATAAAAAGAGCGTTTGACCAGCAGGGGCAACAAGCGTCTGTATAACGCACAAGATAAGACCTAAGACAGCAAAGCCAAATACCAGCTTAAAAGTCTTCTGAGCATTTTGTGAGACAACTCCCACGCAAATAGTGAGCGCGAGCACTGCAAGCACCTCAAGCGTTCCTTGGGCGGCAAAGGCGGCCACAAAGAGCTCAAGCGCAAACACAAGCTTGGCCACAGGATTTGCCTTATGAAGGAAGCTTGTTCCTTCGGTGTAATCAATAACACTACCCACGAGGAGCCTCCTTACCATTAAGCGTGGCTGCAATACGAGCAATCTCAAACTGATGCTGCAATGCGTCAAGCACCTCTGAAGCACTGCTAAGCCCAGTAAATGATGAATCCACGTGCGCTCCAGCAAGCTTTGACAGCTGAATCATCTGAGGAGCCTCAACATACGCTTCCTTCAAAACCTCATCTGTCGAGAAGATCTGTGTAACTTCCCCATCATCTAACACGCAGCCATGCGCCATAACGACAATTCTTGTAGCGAAGTCCAGCACAACCTCCATGTCATGACAGACCATAAGAACTGCACAGCCCTTCTCGCACAGTGATTTGACCATATTCATGACCTGCATGCACTCTTTGTAATCCAGGCCCGAAGTTGGCTCGTCAAGCACAAGAATATCTGGCTCGCAGGCAACCACGGACGCAAGCGCAACCATCTGACGCTGACCGCGAGAAAGCATAAACGGCGACGTATCCGCATCAAGCCCCATGCGATCAATTACCTCAAGCGCTTTCTTGCGAGCATCCTCTGCAGACACAGCCTTAAGCTCAAGACCAAACGCAATCTCCTCAAGGACGCTCTCTTTGCAAATCTGGTAATCGGGATTTTGGAACAGTGTAGAGACGTGTTGAGCAATCTGCGACGTCTTCCAATCCTTGCACGATGCGCCCTTAATTTGAATGTCTCCAGATCGAGGACGCAACAGGCCATTTACCAACTTAGTTAGAGTTGTTTTACCTGCACCGTTTTGGCCGACAAGCGCCACAAGCTCGCCTGGGTGCAAGCTGAGAGAGACACGCTCAACGCCATCAGTACTATCCTGATATTTGAAGGTGGCATCAATAACATCAAGAACAGACTGAGTACTTGGCTGGTCAACGTCTTGAAGAACACCAATTCTGTCAAATGGGCCGCTCGATTCAGCGACCACAGGACCATCTATTTTTGGAAGATATGTCTCCCCTGCTAACTCAACGTCATTAGTAGCAGATGGTTGAAAGCCCTCTGTAAGAGAAATGCTGCGATGCTGGAGAGCGCCTACACAGCACGCAAGCTGCTTGGCGGCTGACTGAACTGACAGTGCAGTTTCATCGCAGACAGCTCTGTCCGCCTCAGATAACAAGTGAGCATACTCAGACTGATGAGAGAGCTCATAGACGCCTTTTGAGACGCGCACGCAACGAGGAACATCAACGCCAACCTCTTGCAGTAAATCTACCTGAGAGAACACTTTCTCACCGCTACCGTATGCACAAATGGAACCCTTGTCCATAACAGCAATCTTTGAGCAATACTTAGCGAGAAGACCCACTTTTTGCTCAATTACCACAACCGTAATGCCTTTGGTTTCGTTGAGCTCTGAAAGGGTCTGGAAGATTAACTCGGACGACGTTGGATCTAAGGCCGCTGTTGGCTCATCAAGCACCATAACTTGTGGCTGAAGCGCCAAAAGTGCTGCTATAGCAACCTTTTGCTTCTGTCCACCAGAAAGGGAGGCAATCTCTCTAAAGCGAAGGTTGGCAATACCAACTGTCTCTAGAGCATAGGTAATGCGCTCTGGAATCTCTGCATGAGGAACTGCAAAGTTCTCAAGGCCAAAGAGAAGTTCATCCTCAACAAGTGAAGCAACCATCTGCGCGTTGATATCCTGGGTTACAGAACCCACAATTTTAGAGATATCAGTCAGCGCAACTGTGCAGGTATCCATTCCAGCAACAAGAATCTTTCCAAAGAAACTTCCCCTGAAGTGATGAGGAATAGCGCCGGAAAGCGCAAGAGCAAGCGTGGACTTGCCTGCGCCAGAAGGACCAACAATACCTACAAAGTCACCCTCCTGAACGCTCAGTGACAGCTCATTCAGAGCATGCACTGAGCTATCAGGATAGCTATATGACACAGATTGAACTTCGATAATAGACACAGTGTTCTCCAGAAAATAAGTGCGTATCTAAGAACTTATCGACCCAAAACCTTCTTAAGAGGAGCCGCAAGAACCTGAACAACAATAGCATTAAAGAATGCGGTTCCCACGATGACAGGAAGCATTACGTAGAAAAGCTCAATAGTTGCACCCTTGGCTGGAATAGCAATGGCAGCAAAGATCAGACCAGAAATAAGAGTGGTTACAAAAGAACCAATTGCAGGCATTACTGGCTTATCTGCAAGAGCAGACCTTGTGAAGGCAAACATAACAAGTGAAGCTGCACCCTCTGCAACAAAATCAGCACCAGGAACAGTTGTGGTCAGCTGAATAACGGTAGCTGCGATAAGACCAATAACCAGGCTCTGAACAGCATTTGGCTTAAGCAAAAGAATAGCCAGGCAGAACGAAGAAATAATAAACTCTGGACCAATTCCAATAGCACTAATTGCCTTACCAACGGTCAGGTTAAGAATAAAACCAGCAGCAATAAGGACAGCAACAAGGACTAGAGAAGTAACGTCCAATACTCCTGCATTTTTTGAAACAGTAACAACACGTGGTGCCTGCTCTGCAGATCCTGTCTCTGTACCTGTGGCGTTAACCTCATTGAGATTTTCTGTAGACATACAAACTCCTTTAACGCAAAACTAAAACGTACAAACAAATTTTTAACAACACGGGTTTCTCGCCATCCGGATTTAGCAAGAAACGTACGCACAAAAAAAGCTCTCGGTCACCCGAGAGCCTCTAAATGCGTATGCAGAAGCAACTCATCGCTGACCGGAGAAAGACAAGTTGTTCCACCACCACTGCTGAGTGCCTGTAGCGCGCATGATATGTCCTCCTCCCAAGAGCGTAAATTGCAATGTAAGAAGAATACCATTACTTTGCCAGATTGTGTCAAGAAATACAGTAAGAAACAAATTAGAAACTGTGAACGGTACGCGTAAGATACCGCGAGAAACAAAAAAAGGGGTCCCGAAGGACCCCTTGAATGAACTGCGAATGTTCAAGAAAACTTATGCCTCAGCAGCAACGACGTTAACGACGTGCTTAGTGCCCTTCTTGAACTCAACAACGCCATCGCAAAGTGCAAAGAGAGTGTCATCCTTGCCGCGACCAACGTTTACGCCAGGAGTGATGTGAGTACCACGCTGACGGATGATAATCTGGCCAGCCTTGATTGCCTGACCACCGTAAATCTTAACGCCAAGGCGCTGTGCTTGTGAGTCGCGACCATTGCGGGAAGAGCCGAGACCTTTCTTGTGTGCCATAAATGCTACCTGCCTATCTCAATATCAGAAGTGACCAATTACTCTGCAGACTCGTCGGATGCCTTAGCAGCAGCCTTACGAGTGGTAGGGAGCGCGGTAACCTTCAGCTTAGTAAGGTTCTGACGGTGACCATTGGCGCGGTGATAGCGCTTACGCTTGTGGAACTTGAAAACGAGGACCTTCTTGTCCTTGTACTGCTCAAGAACCTCACAGGTAACCTTCTTAGAGGAAAGAGTGGCAGCGTCAGCAACAACCTTCTTGCCGTCGTTAAGCATAAGAACATCAAGCTTTACCTTATCGCCAGGCTGCGCATCAAGCTTCTCGACGCTGATTACGTCGCCCTTGGCAACCTTATACTGCTTGCCACCAGTTGCTACGATTGCGTACATGTGTGTAACCCTTCATTGCTGATTCTTGCAACGATTAATACTATCTTTGCATTTCTGAAGATCCGAGCAAAGATCTTCGCCGCCGTGACCTGTGACATCCGCGGGAAACTGTCGGTGTCCCATGTCCCTCGGCGAGAAACACAACTCGAAATAGTTTACTGCATATTTCAGAAAATTCCAAGACAAAACTACATGTTATAGAGGCTTCACAAGGAGTCCATTTTCTGAAACGTGTGCCTGTGAGACTCGGCACACCTTCAACGAGTCAATGCCTTGTAGGCCATCCACTCCAGCTTGAGCTGCAATTCTTTGAGCCTCATAAATCAAAACTGCAGGTCTAAGCGCTGCTCTTGGATCTTGGAGTGTATCAAGCTCAAGTGAAATGCACGTTTCATATGAGCTCTCAGAAATCTTATAGCCCGCAAACGTTGTCTCTAAATTGACTACTTTTTGCTTGTCTCCGCGCATGTATGTCAGCACTTTTTTGGCGAGAAGATCCTCAAACCCCCAACGCAACGCATCTGACCTAAGACCTTCTCCCAAAATGTCACATCGCCAGTGAGCGGCATTCAACCATGCTTCAAGCGCTGGCAGCGACCGATCAACGTAGCTGGCAGCAAACGGAGCAAGCGCGGGAGGTGTTGCCGACAACAGCCTCTCTAGCGCCTCATCCGGGTCTACATATTCCGTGAGCTTCAAGTCAAAGTACTCCGCCTCAGACGAAGCGCCAACAGGAAGCGCCTGAGAGAACTGAACGCCCATGCGCTTTGCAAAGCCATTACCTACCCTAAATGGCAGCTGAGCTCTACGAACACAGCGCTCAATGGTGCCAATGAGCTCAAGGTGTCCTAAAAATGCAAGACGGTCATCTTTCTTGTAAGCCACGCGAAGCCTAAAAATCTCTGCTCCGCGCTCCGTCATAATCTCTGGCTGAATCTGTGGCTCACCGGCACGCCAGTCTTTCTTCACGGACTCAGCCGCCTCAGGAGCTACGCTCTCTACCTGCACATCCGTCATGAGCGCACCCCCATCAAAACATTGTCCACCTTCAAGGTCTGGCAGACTGCACATCCCGTACAAGAGGTAAACGTACAGTCAGGTGTAGTAACTTCATCCAGCGCTCGACGGTATTCTCGCTGTAGATAACCCTTGGAGACGCCAGGGGACGTATGATCCCAAGGAAGTTTTGCCTGGATATCAAAGGTTTCTGTTGCAATATCAGAGAGCGAGAAACCCAGACTTTCTGCTGCCGCATTCCAAGCATCAAGATTAAACTCGCTGGTCCATGCATCAAACTTACAACCATTTTTCCAAGCCCGGTAAATCAAATCAAAACCGTCGCGTCCCATCTTTGAAAGCGCACCTTCTACCAGGGACGTTCCAGAATCGTGGTAGGCAATCTTGAGTCCCCTATCGTGATTTGACGACAAGAGCAACTGCTGTCTACGTTGGGCTTCCTCACGAGAAATCTGGCCAACCCATTGGAATGGCGTGTAGGACTTGGGCACAAATACGGCAACAGAAGCAGAAACGGTAACGCCCTTGCCGCCAATTTCTCGGCCGATGTCCAAAATACGCTTAGCAACTGCGGGTATTGCCTGAATATCCTCGTCGGTTTCTGTAGGGAGACCCATCATAAAGTAGAGCTTCATGCGGCGCCAACCATTTTCAAACGCATTTCTAGCCGCAGACTCAAGGTCATCTTCAGTGACATTTTTGTTGATAACGTCTCGCATGCGCTGGGAGCCTGCTTCTGGAGCAAACGTCAGTCCGCCACGCCTTGAAGTAGAAACGGCGTCTGCCATCTCCGCGCCAAACGCGTCCATACGCTGGGAAGGAATGGAGATTCGCACGCCGCGTTTACGCAAATCAGAGTTCATACGGCGCAGAATGTAGCCGCACTGAGAGTGATCCGTTGTAGAGAGCGATGTGAGCGAGACCTCATCGTAGCCGCTCTTCAAAAGGCCTTCCTCACCTGCTTTAACAATCTGCTGAGCTGGACGCTCACGAACAGGACGATACGTCATTCCGGCCTGACAGAATCTGCACCCACGAGCACAGCCACGTTGAATCTCTAGAGCCAGCCTGTCCTGAACAATCTCGGTATACGGAACAATGCGCTGAGCAACAGGATCAGTCACCGAAAGATCTGGCAGACAACGCTTATAAACCACACTTGGAGCGCTACTTCCCTCTTTAGGAACCGCATAGCCCCAGCGTGTTGAGGTATTGTCACGCACAATCTGATAAAGCGATGGTACGTAGACACCTTGGATCTCAGACAACCTCTGCAAAATCTCTTGGCGAGAAACTCCGTCAAGCTTGGAAGTTCTGACGCACTCACACATCTCTACCAGTGCTTCTTCGCCGTCGCCTAATAGAATTGCATCAAAGAGCGGGGACAGCGGCTCTGAGTTCCAAACAGAAGGACCACCACCAAAAATAAGCGGGTCCTCTTCATCACGTTCTTCAGCGAGCAATGGAATACCTGCTAAATCAAGCGTTTCTATAATATTGGTAGCAATCATTTCATGCGCAAGGGTGAAGCCCACTACATCAAAAGATGCTAAAGGCGCAGCACCCTCCAACGAAAGCAGAGGAACATTGCGCTTGCGCATCAAAGCTGCCATATCAGTCCATGGTAGATAGGCGCGCTCACAAGAAATATGAGGTGCCTTATTTAAAGCGTTATAGAGAATAGCAATGCCCAAATTAGGCTGACCCACCTCATATACGTCAGCGTAAACCATACAAACGTGAAAAGGACCTTCTTGCTCCTCTACTGCTCCCCACTCGTGATTTAAGTATCTTGAGGGTTTCTCGACATGCGGAAGCATGGGCTCAATGAGATGGAAGAGATTTTCTCGTTTAACACGCACGATAGTCTACTTTCTATCTTTTAGCGAGGGACTGTGTGGTTGCTATCTCTACGGTATGTGATTGTGAATTTGTGTCTGCTGTTGCGCTTGCGCCTGTAGAAGCACTCGAAGTGCCGGTTTTGGTAGAAGAATCAGCTGCTACCCCGTCGCGTTTCTCGGCAATTTTGCGAGCATACGCGTGAATGACGCGAGCAGTAGTGTGAGTACCTGCGTACCCCATGCCAGCCTTAAGCGCCCAGCCAAATCCTGGAACTGTGCCTGCGACCGTGCGTGCAACCGTACGGTATCCAAAGCCCGCACCCACAACGCCGAGAAGTTCGGCGATGGTTTCAACACTCATATTGATGTTATAGGCGGCGGTAATATCAAGTGCCAGCCTAATCTGGCGCGCAGTCATCAGCGGCATATCAGAGCCAGGAACAAACGCCACAGCTCCAATAGCTGCATTTTCTTTAGCGCAAGCAGCTGTTATCTGTTTGACCACTTGAGTTCTACAAAGAGGATACGCTGCCGCAAAAGAGACTGATTTTTCTGTTGCCGTTGCAATCCATGAAGAGAGTCGATCAAAGAGCACTTCTTCAGTGGTACCCGCAACAATGCTAATAAGCCCCGTGTTGTAGAGCGTATCAGCAATTTGTTGTGCTTCAACTGCAGACTCTACAACCACCGCACAAGGAATTGAATGACTTACCAACATGGTAAGGGCATCCTCGTACTGTGATGTTGGCGTAGGAATAATCACCGCAATATCAGGAATAGCAGCATTCTTTCCCGTGCGACCAATGCCTCCAGAAACAAACGAAACACCGTCGGCAAGTTTAGAGACGCGCACCGTTGCATCTGTTCTCTCTGGCATAAAATACGAATGTACAGCCAGGATTACCTCTTCAGAAGCAAGGGAATCAACGTAGATATGCGTATAAGTTGGCTCTAGAGATGAAAGCGACCCGCGGAATTCTTGTAATACAGAGGTAGCAAGTTTGCCCAAGCTGTTTCTTTTTGCCATGGCTTATGCCGCCTTTGTTCTATGTCTGTAAACAGACTGGACGATTCCTACAGAAACGAGCTGGGCAATCATCGATGTTGATCCAAAGCTGATAAAAGGCAATGGAATACCGGTAATAGGCATGATACCAATACACATGCCAACATTCTGTAAAACCTGGAACGACCACATGGCTGCACAACCAACAAGTACCAGCTTAGAGAAGGTATTCTCGGTCTTCATGGCAAACAGAATGGTTGCAAAAATCATCCATGCAAAAAGTGAAAGCATAATGAATGCACCAAGGAAGCCAAACTCTTCCGAGAAGAGTGCAAAAACAAAGTCTGTGTGTGCTTCTGGTAAGAATCGTCCACTTGCCTGCGTAGCGTTACCTGGTCCTTTTCCAATAAAGCCACCAGAACCTACGGCAATCTTTGCCTGTTGCAGGTTATAGCCGTCTCCCGATGGATCAACGGAAGGATCCAAGAAGACGGTAAGACGCTTCATCTGGTACTCCTTAAGAATGTGAGGAATACCAGGAATCATAGAAGTCACAACAACAAGAGCAACAACAGCAATGAGCAAAAGAACGGTCACAAGAATCCAAGAACGTTTTGCACCAGAGCAAATGATGATGGTGGCTCCGATAACCAAAATAATCAGGCCAGTTCCCAGGTCAGGCAAAAGCATAATGGAGCCGAAGGGAACCATCAATGTTCCACAAAGCTTTACATAGTCTCTGAGCGTTTCTACCTTGCCATTATACTGAGCACACACCGAAGCCATAAGGAAGATTGTGACAATCTTTCCCAGCTCAGACGGCTGAAATCTAAATCCAACAAGTGGGATATTAACCCAACCAGTCATACCCTTAACCGAGACACCAAAGCCAGGAACCTTAGGCAAAATCATCAATACAACTACGCCAACAAGCAGCACATTTGTCATATTTGAAAGTGCTCTGTAATCATAGCGCCACATAAGCGTGGCAAAAACAAGGCCCAAACCAATACCTAGAAGGTGCCTAGGAAAACTAGCTTCGGCAATGTTCATCGATGCGGTCCAGATAACCACAATACCGATGAGGACGAGAAGTGCCGCGGGAACAAGCTGTGCTAGATAGAGATTACTCAAGATATTCTTACCAGTAAGCTTCTCTTTCTTGGCAAGGCCGCCTGAAGGAATACCTCCACGCCTCCTAAAAGGTGAGTTCATTCTCTGTTTTGTAACTGCAGATGAATCAAGTGCCATGGGTTTCTCGCCTCCTTACCTACCAACATTGTCTGGCTGATTATAAATTGCGCCAAAGACGTCTCGAACAATATACATACCAGAGCTAGCACCAGCAGGTGCACAATCAAGGTTTGCAGCAACAACGTACTGAGGCTTATCGGCTGGAGCATAGCCAACAAACCAACCAACGGGCTCGCCAATAGACTGCTGCTCAGCAGTACCCGTCTTACCACAAACAGTAACATCCAGATTAGTCCAGTGGATAGTCTGAGTAGCTGACTCCTCGTAGACAACGCCATATAAGCCGCGAGCAACAATGTCTCGGTGCTCGTCTTTTTCTTCTGGGCTCAGAATGACCTCGTTTTTGTACTCAATAACAGAGCCATTGCCATTTCTGGCGTTAATACTCTTCAAAACATGTGGTTTATAAATTGGACCTCGATTTGCAATGCCACAATACGCATTTGCCATCTGAAGGCAGGTTACCAAAAGATCGCCCTGTCCAATTGCAAGGTTACAGTTGTCGCCGCCCTGCCACTTACGAGCATCATCAGGTGAGCTGGTAAAGTAATTCCACTTCCACTCCGCATCAGGAACGCGGCCAGATGCCTCTTCTGGAAGGTCAATACCAGAAAGTGCACCAAGTCCAAAGGCACGGAATGTCTCTTGCATACCCTCTGGATGATCGTTGTTATAGAAGAAGCCCTTACCAATTTCATAAAAAACAATATCGCAAGAGTTGGTAATACCGGTAATCAGATTAACGGTGCCGTGACCAGAAAGAAGCCAACAGTGCATACCGTACTGCTCGCCAAAACCAGTCCAGAAACCCGTGCAATACCAGCTGGAATTTCCGTCACAAATGCCATATTTGAGTCCAGCAAAGGTAGTAAGTGCTTTGATGGTAGATCCAGATGGATACTGTCCAGCAATTGCGCGATTCATCAGCGGATAGTTTGCCTCTTCAGAAGAAAGCGTATCCCAGTCAGAACTGGAAATACCTCCAACAAACATTGAAGGTGAATACGTTGGATAGCTTGCCATAGCAATAACTTCACCGTTGGTGCAATCAAGTGCCACCACACTTGCACTGCGACCTTGGAAGTCTTGTGATCTAACGGTGTTGATAACACTGACAAGGGATGCTTCTGCTGCTTTTTGGATGTTTGCATCAATGGTCAAAACAACATCTGAGCCGCTCTGAGGAGCAATAGACGTTGAGTGAGATAGAACATTACCAGCAGCGTCAACATACACCGTTTGCTCACCACGAACACCCTGAAGAGCGGACTCGTACTGATACTCAACACCCGTTTGTCCCACGATATCGCCGTGGGCATACACAAAGCCGCCATCCGCAGTTTTACTGCTTTCAAGCTGCTCTTGTGTAACGGTTCCGGTGTAGCCAACAACATGAGCTGCAAGAGAACCGTTTGGATAGGCGCGCTGGGTGCGCTCCTCAATTGAAACGCCATCAAGCAAAGCGCCATGAGCGTAAATGTAGGCAACTACGCGCCTAGAAACATCTACAGAAACCGTGCGAAGCGCTTGGGCGCCATCAGAGGTATCCATGATTTTTCTGCGCACCGCCAACATAGGCATACCCAAAAGGTTAGCAAGAATCTGCAGCTTAATGTAGTCTTCTGCAACGTCTGCACGAGCTACTACCGTTGGACTTGGCCTGTTAGTAACAATCTCTACGCCATTTCTGTCCAGAATGCGACCACGAGGAGCTGCGGTAGTAACGGTGCGCGTACGGTTTCTCTCTGCTTGCTCGGTATAGTCAGCTGACGATAAGAGCTGCATGGTCCAAAGACGACCAATAAGCACGGCAAACATGCCGCCAACAGCAATTGCAAATCCGATAAGTCTGGACGAGAGGGTCTTCTCGGCAGAGCCGTCAGAACCACCAGACGCCTTGGGAGCGCCGCCACCAATATCAAAGGTAAACGGCGAGTCTTTTCTACCAAAGGTGAGGTAAACAATAATCAAACCAATTGCTGCAACAGCGCAACAAGCAAGAATAACAAGGGTGAAATTCATACTAACCCCTTATTTAAGGCGCTGTGGAGCTCGATGAGATCCGCGATAGAGCGAAGTTCCACCCAAAGATGAATGAGACCTTTGGGAATGAGAAAGTACATAGAAAACAGGCAGAGCTGCCAAAATGGTGAACAACATGGTGGGGAAAGACTTAAACAGCAGCCCCTCAAAGAAGTTGCCACCAGAGCCAATCAAAGAATTAATGAGCTGATACATAAAGGTGACACCAAAAGTTTGAAGAGCAACAAAACCCATAGAAGTACCAAAATTGCCAGAGATTCTGTCTCTTACCTCTTGGCCCATGAAATAAGAACTGACCACAAGCAAGAGTGCCATGAGGCCAATAGGGTTAGCAGAAGTCAAATCATACATAAGACCAGCAATAAAGCCGCATATCACGCCGGTTTTACCACCATATCTCAGCGAAATAGCTGCCGAGAAAATCAGTGCAAAATTGATAACTCCCCCACCAAAAGAAACCTGTGGTGTAAGCATAATCTGCAAAATGAAGCAAACAACAGCAAGAACGGCGATGCTGCGTGTGTTTTTATTTCTATCAGAAACCTGCATGCATCCCCCTTAATCTGTTCTTCCGCTGTTATGTTGTGTATTACCCGTTGGAGCAGCAACTGTTGCATTCTGCTGAGTGTTTGTTGTGTTGTTTGTTGAACCGCTGCCAGTTGAACCGCTAGATGAAGACGTAGAGGATCCGTCTTTTGAGCCTTTATCCTTACCGTCTGAATCAGTTGCTGTTGGAGTGTTTTGCTTGTCTGCCTCTGCAATATCATCTGCGGTAGCTTTTTGCTCCTCAGAAAGAGACGTGATAACCATTACCTCCTCATTAGTGCTGACATTTCCATAAGGCTCAACAACGATGGTGTAATAGAGCGATCCTGGGGCTGCCTCAACGCTGGTAACCTTACCCAGAGGAAGGCCCTTAGGGAATACGCCACCAAGACCGCTGGTAACAACTGTATCGCCTACGGCAACCTTCTGGTTGGTGTTGATGAGGTTAAGAGTAATCTGTCTTGACGCAGAACCCATAAGCATGCCTTGAGCTCTACTACTTTGAACCATAGCAGCCACACCGCTCTTCTCGTCAGTGATAAGACGAACGGTAGAAGTTGTAGGACCACACTCAATAATCTGGCCGATAACGCCACCGCTATCAACAACAGGCATGCCAACAGCCAGCCCGGACGAAGTTCCCTTGTCGATCACGATGGTGTTATTGAACGAGTCAGTAGAACCAGAGATAACACGAGCTCCTGTGGACTGCAGGTTATAGGTATTTTTGAGGTCGAGAAGACCCTGCAGACGCTGCGTGGACTGATTTGTCTCTTCAAGCTCTGCGTTTCTTGAACGCAGTTGCTCGTTTTCTGCCTTAAGGTCAGAAAGCGTTTGCTGGTCAGCTGTTAAGTTACTAAAAATGTTACCAATGCCCTGGAAAGGCATAGCAATAGCAGAACCTGCCATTCTAAAAGGCATGGTAATAGTAGAGAAGCCGCCTCGAACCATCTCGAGCGGTCCCCCTGCACCCATACGAGCGCTAACCGTCAATAACACAATTGAAAGCAGCGAAAGAATAATAAAACTACGGCCGCCCGTATGCTTATTATTGTTAGATCCAAGGCCTGATGAAGCACCCTGGATCTGATGAGACAATGGCATATTTATTGGCCTGCACTCTGAACAAATCCACCGGACAATGCGTTAGCCTCAAGAACCTTTGCACAACCGGTAACAACATTTTCTAACGCGGTTGGGCTTACGTTAACGGGAACGCCAGTCTCTTCGCGAAGTCTTTGATCAAGACCGCGAAGCATTCCGCCGCCACCGGTAAGCAAAATACCGTAGTACATAAGATCGGAGGCAAGATCTGGTGGAGTCACATCAAGCGCATCTTTAACTGCCTTAGTGACCTCATCAAGAGGACGATCAAGAGCGCGACGAATCTCTTCTGATTCAATACGAACTGTCTTTGGAAGACCACTCATGACGTCACGACCGTTTACCTCAACGTCAAGCTCTTCTGCAAGAGGAGCTGCTGAGCCAACCTTAATCTTGATGTCTTCTGCGGTACGCTCACCAATAGAGAGGTTATACGCATCACGAACATGTTCAAGAATAGTTTGATCAAACTCGTCACCTGCAGTTCTAATGGACTGCGAGACAACAATACCGCCCATGGAGATAACGGCAACCTCGGTAGTACCGCCACCAATGTCTACAACCATAGAACCTGTAGGATCCTCAATTGGAAGGTCTGCACCAATAGCTGCAGCCATAGGCTCTTCAATCAAGAATGCCTGGCGAGCGCCTGCCTGAATAGTTGCTTCAAAAACAGCGCGTTTCTCGACAGATGTAACGCCAGAAGGAACGCAAACAACTACGCGTGGACGTGGTGACCAAGGATATTTGCGCTCACGGGCCTTCTCGATGAAGTAACGAAGCATAACCTCAGTAACATCAAAGTCTGCAATGACGCCGTCTTTAAGAGGGCGCTCAGCAATGATGGAGCCAGGAGTACGGCCAATCATGCGCTTTGCATCAGCGCCAACAGCCAGAACGCGGCTCTCGCTTTTATCAATTGCAACAACCGATGGCTCATTGATGACAATACCCTGACCACGAACTGCAACAAGGGTGTTTGCAGTTCCCAGATCGATGGCTAGGTCTCCGCCATATTCTCCGAAGAGCGAATCGAAGATAGACATGATATCCAATCAAACGTGCTACGCGTGTGCGTAATTATCCTGCAGAAAGAACGGTTAAAACAGTTTAGTACTAGTTACCAGACTTTGAAGAGCTGGAGGAACTATTAGAGGAATTTGAGGAGTTAGATCCATTAGTTCCAGAGGTAGTTCCCGAATTAGAGCCGTTAGTACCAGAAGTTGTGCCGGAGTTCTGGTTATTCTGGCTTACGTACGAAGTGGTAACGCTTGCAACCTTCCAACCAATACCATCACGGACAAGCTCAATGGTGTAGTCAACGTTGCCGCCATTAGAAAGACTGACAGAAGCATTAACTGTAGAGTGAGTCATGCTCTGGTCGACACCGTTGATGGTGACAGCGGAGCTTGATGGAAGACTGTTGGAAATCTGCTGAAGCGTTGTGCTAGAGACAGAGCTAGAGACATAACGACCAATATCAGTGCCCTGTGCCTTAGCGTTGAAAATATCCTGAACAACAGACTGCTGGGTTGGCCATCCATAGCCACGATAGTAAGCATAACCAGCGCCACCAACAGCCAAGATAAGCAAGATAAGAATAGTAATGAAGACCTTAAGGCCGGTATGGCGATGCTTACGCCTAATCTTCTTGTCCTTCTTATCCTGCTCAATAATCTCCTGCTCAGTAATCTGGAAGAATCCGGTGTCTTCTGCAGAAGGAATGAGCTCGCCGGACATACCTGTAGGATCCAGTGGATCATAGGCACCATAGCCAGCTGCCTGAAGGAAGGCATCAGTCTCAGATGGCTTGCCAGAAGTCATTGCAGTAATAGCCTTGCGAGCTGCATCAAAAGCAGACTGCTGCTGATTAGACAGAACAAAGCTGCCGTCTGCAGTGGCGTGGGTAAAAGCGTCAACTGCCTCAGACATGCGATTAGCTGCAACGTATGCAAGACCAAGATCTGCATAAATCTTATTGGAATTATCCAAAGGATTAGCAAAATCAAGAGCGGTACGATATGCCTCAACAGCATCAACAGGCCTGTTCAGACCCATGAAGCATGCGCCTAGGCTGCAAAGTGCTGATGAAGGATTAGGGTTCTTCTCGTCAACTGCAGCGTTTCTGTAAGCAATGCCAGCGTTGCGAATATCACCAATCTTCTCGTATGCAGAACCAAGAGCAAGCTGTGCCTTATAAGGAGTTGCGTAAGAGGCGTCCTGGACAGCGTTAGTAAGCGCAGCAATAGCCTCCTGTACCCTACCAGCAGCCAGAAGTGCGCGACCCTGATTAGTAGAGAGAGCGCCAACCTTGCCGTAGGAAGCATCAGCAAGAGCTGACTTGTAAGCAGAAGCTGCGGAATCAAACTGTCCAAGCTTCATATAAGCGTTTCCAAGAAGGTGGTCAATCTGACCGTTTACCTCGCCTGGCTCTTTAGCCACATCAAACTGACTGATAGCTACAAACCAGTCGCCCTGATCATATGCAGATTTACCTAACTCAAATGCCTGTTGATTCACAATATCCTCCAAGAGTCTGTGCGACTTGGCTTTAAGCGTTTTCAATTCTAATGGAATTGACGACATCGCCAACCTTTAACTGGGAAATGACATCCATTCCCTCGATAGTTGTGCCAAATACGGTGTACCCAGAATCCAAGCCATGCTGTGGACCAAGACAGAAATAGAACTGAGAACCTGCGGAGTTTGGATCTTGAGAACGAGCCATAGCAAGAGCACCGTCAACGTGGGAGTTGTTAGGATTTGTGGTGAACTCCTCTTTGATGCGATAACCAGGACCACCGGTACCAGGAATTCCGTCGGGACCAGGGTTACCAAACACAACATCCTCAACACTCATCTCACGAGTGTTTGGGTCTCCGCCCTGAACTACAAAGCCAGGAACAAGACGGTGGAACTTGGTATCGTCATAGAAGCCAGACTCTGCAAGTTCGCAGAAGTTTGCCACATGAATAGGTGCGCCCTTACCATCAAGTTGAACCTTAATGATTCCCTTGTTGGTATCAAAGACGGCAACCTCAGTACCAGTAACCTGGCGCTCTGGTGTATACAATGGATCAAGTCCAAACATAATTCCTCCAAGCTTCTTTACATCTAAGAGAAGAAAACGCGAGAAACCCTTAGTAATAAAGAACATCTTTTCTAATCTAATTATTTTACCAGTATGATGAGATTTTTGAAATTAAAGCAGCTGAACGGTTGTTTTTTACTACTTTTGTGGCTTCCATTTCACGTAATTTTCATCAAAAAGTTTCTGGTATGAGCTGGAGCCGCTGGAGTCTCTGATGTTATCAACTGGCGCCAAGATGTTGTCTTTGTCCTGAGAAGGATTGTTAGAAGCAACTGAGCGCTTCCATCCCTCACTCAAAGCATCGGAGCGATTACGAAGCCAGTTACCCAGCTTGGTGAGATTTTCAATAGTCTGACGATAGTTTCCGTTGGAGTCATCAAGACTAGAAAGGTCAGAGATGACGTTACTAATATCCAGCGAAATCTGCTCTGCTTCCTGTTGAGCATCAGCGCGCTCCTGATCAGAGCCAGTAATAGCAAGCTGATCAAAGGTCTTCTCGTTATCATCAAGGCGCTTTGAGAGGTCTCCAAGCTTCTGATAATCACTATCAAGTGCGTCAAAAACAGCATCCGAACTTGTATTTTGCTGAGTTGCACTGGTGTCTTGACCCGTAAGGTGCGTAACAGGTGTGGTGGTAGGAGTAGATGAGACTGGCGCCTCAACCTTTGCGCGATTATCGGTTGCCTGAGGGTCCCACGGGTGCGTGATGACAAAGATTGCAGCTACTACCAGCGAGGTAACAAGAAGTGCTGAGAGCAGAATAACGCGCGTACGAGGGATTCCTTCAGCTTCAGGGAGGTTCTCTTTGGAAGGCTCGGAAGGGATTGCAGACTCAAAGCGAGGAGCTGGCCTGCGACTTACCGAGGCAAACGCGCTGGTAGTGTCTGGATCAGCGTTGTCGGCTGGCATTTGTTGCAGAACAGTGGGATCTGCTGCGACAGAAGAGGATGCATCATACTCTGCGTCTACGAGCGGATCGGTCTTCTCGCCAGGTGCTGAAGCGGCGTCAATCTCTGGAAGCTTGATGTTACGTGTGGGCCTGATGGCTCGAGCTGGACGGGCAGCAGGAGCTACCTGTGGCAAAGGAAGGCCGCACTTGGGGCAGCTTTCTGCAGCAGCACCAACTAAGGCGCCACAATGAGGGCACCACTGAGCTTGAGTAACAGGAATCCTTTGGGTCAAACTTAGATCAATCTGACAATGAGGGCAGGTTAAAGCCCCTTCATCGACCTCAGATCCACAGTTTGGACAACGCATACACCCTCCACAACTCTTTGCTTGTGCTTCAGTTTAATCGTTTATATCAGCAGAAGAGCTATAAGTTGACTTTCCTCCCATTAATCTCACAACCAGGTCAAAGAATCGATCCTTTGTATAGTTGTGAATGTAACGCTCGGAAATTCTGTTGAAGATAATAACGGAAATCACCAGACAAATTGCCAAGTACGGCAAGATGCGTGGAGTGAGAGGTGCAATGCGGAAGAAGTCCTGCGCTACCGTGCATCCGCCAACCACAATGGCAATGCATACAACAAGAAGTGCAACGCGGAGCTTGGTGAGCGGCAAAGAAATCCTTCTAAGCAGCGCAAAACTAACTGTTGCGGTGGTGATAAGCGCCATCGTAGACACCTGAGACAGGTTCAACTTAAACAGATGACCTGCAGTCATAAGAAGCGCAAGCGTGATAGTTACTGCAATAGAAGCAGGTAGTGACTTGCGCAAAATGTTGACCAGGAAGTTGCCCTTTACGCGATCGTGATTTGGCTCAAGCGCCAACACAAACGATGGCAGGCCAACGGTTGCAAATGAAAGCAGCGACATCTGAACAGGAATAAAGGGGTATGGTGGCGCAATAATGCAATAGAGCGCTAAAGCCGCAGTATAAACCGTCTTTACGAGAATGAGCGCAGCAGATCGCTGAAGGTTATTGATAGAGCGCCTACCTTCGGCAACAACTTCTGGCATGTGCGCAAAATCGTTGTCTGCCAGAACAATCTCTGCAACATTTCTAGCTGCAGCAGAACCAGAAGCAACAGAAATAGAACAGTCCGACTGCCTCAGCGCCAAGATATCATTGACGCCGTCGCCGGTCATGGCAACCGTGTGGCCATGATTCTGGAGTGCAATAACAAGCTCGCGCTTCTGTTCTGGTGTAACGCGACCAAATACGTGGTACTTCTTAACAGCTGCAGCAATATCTGCCTCTGTGTGAAGTGTAGTTGCATCTACCCAGCCGTCTGCATGAGGGACACCCGCTCGCTCAGCAATAGCCGAGACAGTACGAGGGTCATCGCCCGAAATAACGCGCAGGTCAACGCCTTGGTCGAGGAAGTATGCAATGGTTTGTGGGGCGGTCTCTCTAATCTGATCCCTAAGCACTACGTAACCTAGGAGCTGAGGAGTTCCCTGGAAAGTATCATTCTGGTCAAATCCATCAACGGTACAGGCAACCAGCACGCGTTCAATGGACGCAAATGCATCGGACGATGCGATAACGTCTGCTGCCTCGGGACCAAGCACAAACTGAGCAGCACCGATAACAAATGCCTGTCCGTCCTCAGTGACGCAGCCAGAGTACTTTCTCTTTGAAGAAAACGCCACAACGCGAGAAGGGCGTTTACTTTGAACCCCCTGCTTGGATGCGTACGCAAGGATTGCCGTAGCCGTATCGTTAGCATCATCTTTGTTTGCGCCGACAACGTTTACAGCCGCTTGCAGAGCGCCTGCGGCCTCAGTAATTGGCGTAAACGAAGCATCCAAAACACGAGCAACTTCCATGTTTCCCGTGGTGATAGTACCCGTCTTGTCCAAACAAAGAGTATCTACGCGTGCCAGCGTTTCAATACAATATTGCTGCTGAACCAAAACATTTTTCTGGCCAAGCCTAATGGTTGCAATAGCAAGAACCGAGCTGGTGAGAAGAACGAGTCCTTGAGGAATCATGCCAATAACGGCAGCAATCATCGAAAGAAGCGCTTCATTCAAATCGGCGTTACCAATGAAATAGGTACGAACAAAAAGACCAATACCCAGAGGAATCAATGCAATGGAACCTGCGCGAATAATCGACTTAATGGTGGTAAGAATCTCTGAATTGATCTCTTTTACAAACTTAGCTTCTGCGTTAATGCGCGCAGCATAGCCTTCCTGACCTACACGGCATACCCTACCAACAAGACTGCCCCTCTCGACAAAACTACCAGAGAGAAGCTCGTCTCCTGTGGTCTTTTGCACGGGCTCTGCCTCACCGGTTAGAAGACTTTCGTCAACGCTTACGTGCTCTGATACAAGAATACTGTCAGCAGGAATTTGATCGCCCGTCTTCAAGCGCACAAGATCATCAATGACAAGCTCATCTGGTTTGATAAAGGTATCTTTTCCGTCACGAATTACACAAACACTCTGAGCTGTCATAAGAGACAGACGGTCAATCATGCGTTTTGCGCGAATCTCTTGCACAATACCAATGACCAGGTTTGCAAGAACTACGGTCATGAAAAGCGCATTTCTGTACTGTCCCGTTACAACAACAAGCAGCGCCATCAAAACATTAACTATGTTAAAGAGCGTAAAGCTGTGCTCTGCAATAATCTGAGCAATAGATTTGGTTTTGACGTCTGTATTAGTATTAACTTTACCTGCAGAAACTCTTTCTGCAACTTCTTTTGACGTCAAGCCTTCATACGTTTCTTCAAAACGTTTGCTACTCTTGCCTGCAGTGTCTTGCAATGACATATAAACAATCTCCAGTCAGTGATGGCCGGTTTTTTGCACGTGGTGACCCCGGTGGGTTTCGAACCCACGACCTTTTGCTCCGGAGGCAAACGCTCTAATCCACTGAGCTACGGAGTCATGGTGCATAAGTATACCCCAGCCTACTTACTGCCTTTTGTAACGGTTTGCGTAATTTTCTTCTGGTATTTTCCCATGCTAAAATGAATACAACCAGCAAATGAGGAGCTCATGAATACTATTTCTGTTGACCTAACATCCGACTCATATCAAATTCATGTAGGGCATCACCTGCTTGCGCAGGCCGGCAACCTTATTCATTCCTGCACCTCAGGGTCAAAGATTCTTGTGGTCACTCATACAAATTTGAACAAGCTCTTTGGCTCTAAGCTTCTTACCTCGTTGGAGTCAGCTGGCTACTCCGTTACAACCGCCACAGTGTCCACAGGTGAGCACGCAAAATCATTTGAGTCATATCAAAAGCTGGTAAGCGTCCTTGCAGAAAACCGTTTTACGCGAGAAGACATTGTCGTGGCGTTTGGCGGAGGTGTTATTGGTGATCTTGCGGGATTTGCTGCAGCTACCTACATGCGCGGCTGCGCGCTCATCCACGTTCCCACCTCGCTTTTGGCAATGATTGACTCCTCGATTGGTGGAAAGACCGCCATTGACCTGCCATTTGGAAAAAATCTGGTTGGAGCCTTCTATAACCCCAGGGCGGTTATTGTTGACCTTAAGCTGCTGAACTCTATTCCGACTCCCCTCTTGCAAGATAGCTGCGGAGAGCTTATTAAATATGGCGTTCTTTCTGGACATGAACTCTTCAATAAAATCTCTCTGGCGAGAAACCCTGTGCAGGTCATCGACGTGCCGCATAGGCAAGAACTCATTCAAGCGTGTATTGAAATAAAAAAATCAATCGTTGAAGCAGACTTCAAAGAAGCAGGGTCGAGAAAATTGCTCAATCTGGGCCATACACTTGGCCATGCTATTGAGACGCTCAGCAACTTTGAACTAGGACACGGCTCCTGTGTGGCTGCTGGAACTTCCATGTTGGCAAAAGCCTGTTCCAAGCTTGGTCTTTGTTCTGTTGAAGACGCTAAGAACATCGCCACACTCACACAAGCTTATAGCCTTCCTACTAGCACTTTATTTACTGCCGATGAGCTTTACAGCGCAGCACTTCATGACAAGAAAAACCACGCAGATTCAATTGATATGGCGCTTATTTATGGCATTGGTGATGTTCGCATTGAGCGCAAGTCATTTGCAGAACTTAAACAGCTGATTGAGCTAGCAAAAGAAGACTAACGTCCTAGACGTTCTAGCTCTTCTGCAAGCTTTCGTACTGACTGTTTTAGAGCAGTCTTGTCTTCAGCTAGGATATCGTTTTTGTTGAAGATGCCGTTAGCAGTTCCTACATAGGCATAACCACCAGCAAATACTTCAGCAATAGTATCTGTTGTAACGCCTCCAACCGCCATAAGCGGTAAGTTTCCTAAAGGCTCGCATACCTTTTTGGCGTACCCATAACTAACCTCATTTGCGGGAAATACTTTGACAATATCTGCGCCAAGAGCAAATGCATGAGCAATCTCTGTTGGCGAAAACGCTCCCGGAACACTTAAAATCTCATGCTCTTTGCAGTAGTCAAACATCTCTTCAGAGAGCAGCGTTGGTGATAAAACAAACGTTGCGCCAGCTTTATGAGCTGTCCGCAGATCTTCAAGAGTAAGCACGGTACCAGCACCAATATTGATATCAGAGCTATATTCACTGGACAGCTTCTGAATTAACGAGGCAGCTTCTGGAGTGTTCATGGTTACTTCAACGTTATGTACAGGAGAATCAACAAGAACCTCAACGACAGCTTTAACCTGATTGTACGTATAACCACGCAAAACCTGAGTTACGGCGCTAAAAGGCTTATTCACTTGCTTCCTCCTTTAATCTTCAAACATTTTAACCATATCCTTCTGTAACACTCAACTGCGGTATTCTTACATCAAGCAAGTAGATACGGAGCGTACACAGTATGGATGTTTCAATAACACCTCATGATTTATTTGGAACGGTAGAAGCAATCCCGTCCAAATCATGCGCTCATCGCGCGCTTATCTGCGCTTCATTTGCAAACGGTACTACTAACATTACCTGTCCTTACATCTCAGAGGACATTCAAGTAACCGTTGATTGTCTTAAAGCTTTAGGCACTACCATCGCTAGAACCAAACAGGGATTTAGAGTTGTTCCTGCAAAGGACCAGAATCGCCCTCAAAGCGTGCAGCTTAACTGCAAAGAATCTGGCACCACGCTTAGGTTTTTACTCCCCCTTCTTGGGGCGCTGCACGTAAACGCCACAATTTCTGCAGAAGGAAGACTTTTCTCACGGCCTCTTGATCCGCTTATTTCAGAGCTTTCTGCTCACGGCATGTCTTTTACCTGGTTGGACGAGAAGTTCCTTGAGGTTTCAGGTCAGCTTACGAGTGGTTCGTTTGAGCTACCAGGAGATATTTCTTCTCAATTTATATCTGGGCTTTTGCTGTCTTTATCTTTGTTGAATGAAACTTCAACAATACAGATTACAGGACCTATCCAATCAAAAGACTATTTGGCTATAACCGAACAAGTCATGCAAGATTTTGGCATTACCGCCACGTTCGATGCCTCGAGTACCACCTATACCATTGAACCGCAACACTATGTCTGTCCAGGCGTTTATTCAATTGAGGGAGATTGGTCAAACGCTGCCCCGTGGCTTGCTGCAGGCGCCATCGGTCAAGGCGTAGAGGTCACAGGACTCTCCATGCAAAGCGTCCAGGGAGACAGGGCCATTTTGGCTGCGTTATCGCTTGTGGGCGCACGTGTTTCTCGCCAGCAAAAAGGCGCAGCTTGTATGATGGATCACCTGCGTCCGTTTACTATTTCTGTCTCCGAAGTGTGTGACCTTGCTCCAGTACTTGCTGCGCTAGCTGCGTTTATTCCTGGGACTAGCAAGCTCACCGATATTCAGCGCTTGCGCCTTAAAGAGTCCGACCGTGTCCAAAGCATCTGCAGCACACTGAGGGTATTTGGCGTGAACGCCGCCCTCTCTGAAGATCAAACAGCGCTGGTCATCACCGGAGGAAAACAGCCCGCCAGCTGCATCGTAAACTCATGCAATGATCATCGCATAGTAATGATGGCAACTATCTTGGCTTCGTATGCAACGGGTCCTGTTGTCATCACCCACGCAGAGGCAATCAATAAGTCGTATCCGCTTTTCTTTGAGCACTTTAAGCAGCTTGGTGGCGTCTGTCACAGTATGGAGTCATAAATGATGACCTCAACTTTTGGGACAACAGTAAAAGTTTCTATTTTTGGAGAGTCTCATGCTCCAAAAATCGGCTGCACCATTGAAGGTTTACCTGCTGGTTTTGCCGTTGACTTAGCAGCTCTCAAGACATTCCTTCAAAGAAGATCTCCGTCACATCCGTGGGATACTCCGCGTAAAGAGGCTGATGATCCACAGTTTGTCTCTGGAATTTCAGTAGAAGGCATTCTGGATGGCTCCCCGCTCACGGCGGAGCTACCTAACACAAACGTTCATCCACAAGATTACGCAGCTACAAAGCTCGTCCCACGACCAGGACATGCCGATTTCTCTGCCTGGGCAAAATGGGGAGACTCGTACAAGCAAACGGGTGGAGGGCATTTTTCCGCTCGCCTCACCGCCCCTCTGTGCATTGCGGGAGGAATAGCGCTCCAGATTTTGCGAGCTCAGGGCTTAACCATTGCAGCTCACGTTCTCAAAATAAAGGACGTCAGAGATACTCCCCTAGAGCTCGTAGACAACTCACTTGAGGCCAACAAGTTACTTGCTCACCAAATGAATCAGCTACTTCAAGCTGACCCTCAAGAGCTTCCTTTCCTTGATGCCCAAGCTGGCGAGAAAACCCGCACACTCCTCACGCAGCTGCGCTCAGAGAAAAATACTGTTGGCGGCATCATAGAATGTGCGGCAACGGGTGTTCCTGCAGGTATTGGGTGCCCTCATTTCCACGGACTAGAAAATACCATCTCCACTGCAGTCTTTGGTGTTCCCGCTGTTAAAGCCATAGAATTTGGCAGCGGTATGGAAGTTGCTAATTTACTTGGCTCTGAGAATAACGATGCTTACGAAGTGCGTAACGGCTCCGTTGTGCCAACCACCAATCATGCAGGAGGCATCCTTGGCGGTATTTCAACAGGCGCTCCCATCTGGTTTAGATGTGCGTTAAAACCTATCTCGAGCATTGGGCTTCTTCAACATTCGGTAAACCTTCAGACTATGAAACCAGAGCAGCTTGTTGTTCAGGGCAGACATGATGTAACTGCAGTTTTACGCGCTGTGCCCTGCGTTGAAAGCGCATTTGCGCTAGCCCTTCTCGACACCTTGTATTCCTGGCCCTCTGAGCAGAACGGATATAACAATGACTAATCAGCTAGAAACGTTTCGCCGGGAAATCGATTCAATTGATGCGCAAATCTTTGATCTCTTTGAGCAGAGGATTGCGGTTGCCAAACAAATTGGTGCTTACAAAAAAGAGCAGGACCTTGCTGTTCTTGATTCCTCAAGAGAAGATGCCAAAAGAGATCAGGTTAAAGCCTCTGTTTCTAATGAACTTGAACCCTATGCTTTAGAGTTGCTTGAGGTTTTGATGAACGCTGCAAAGGCAGTTCAGGAGACATCTCGTGAGCTCTAAAACTGTACAACAAGGTTTAAGTAACCCTACAGCCCCTCTTGCTCCTTACGGCCTCATTGGCGAGAAACTCTCTCATAGTTGGTCGGCAGCAATTCATGAAAAGTTGGGGTCTTTTCCCTACCAGCTTCATGAGCTTTCTGCTTCTGAGCTGAAGGGTTTTCTCAAAAACCAACCTTGGCAGGGCTTGAACGTTACTATCCCCTACAAAAAGGATGCCTGCGCTCTTGCGGACTCAGCTTCTGAGGATGCACAAGCTATAGGAGCGGCAAATACCCTGGTAAAAGATGCTAATGGTTTTATAGCAGCAGACAATACCGATGTGTATGGATTTGAGTATCTGATTAAAAGCCTCAAGGTCAACTTAAGCCAAAAGAAAGCGATTGTCTTTGGGGCCTTTGGTGGTGCTGGTCAGGCAATTTGCTATGCGCTCAAAAAAAGCGGTGCATATGTTGTAGGAGTCTCCAGGAACCCTCACGAAAGTTCTTCATATGTAGACTACGCAATTACCTATGACCAGCTTAAACTCCACTATGACGCTGATCTTCTTGTCAATGCAACGCCAGTAGGAATGTCCTCACATGCTGGTGTTTCTCCTCTTTCAAAAGAGGAACTTTCTGCTTTTACTTCCCTCCAATGCGTGATTGATCTTATCTATAATCCGCTGCGCTCTCAGCTTCTTTTAGACGCAGAAAGTCTTGGAATACTCAATGCAAATGGTTTAAAAATGCTGGTGGCTCAAGCAGCTAGGGCAAGCTCACTCTTTTTGAGACAGGATGTATCAGGCTCTCAGATAGAAAACATCTCGCGTGAGCTCCATGCTTCAAAAGAAAATATCGTGCTTATTGGTATGCCGGGAGTTGGAAAAACCTCTACAGGAGAAGCTTTGGCAAAACTCCTGAATCGTCCCTGGATAGACACTGATTTTCTCATCAAACAGAAAGCTCACTGTGAAGCGGCAACCTACCTACAAACACACGGTGAAGTGGCTTTTAGGCGTCTAGAGCATGAGATAATTCAAGAGATTTCCAGCATGACTGGTGCGGTGATCTCTTGTGGAGGTGGCGTAGTTGTTACACCTTCAAACTACCAGCTCCTCCGTCAAAACGGCAAGCTTGTCTACCTTACGCGCCCGCTTGAAGAATTGGCTCTTGCAGGAAGACCACTCTCACAAAGTGTTGGCATACAAGAACTTGCTGCAGAGCGACTACCTCTCTATGAAGCATGGGCTGACGTAACCTTTTCTTGTCTCGGTAGTCCAGACGCAGATGCCAAGGGTCTTCTCGACACACTTTAAACATAACAGTAAGCGTTCGCAGTTATTTTTTAACCGTTCACCGGATGGTTCGTAGATTTTGAATTTTGGCACGTTAAAGCCCCTATACTTATGCCTCGTAGATGTGTATTCATAAGACTACGAGGATGCTAGACCAAGTCAAACGGTTAAGTGTTTGATATGCGGTCATACTTGGGGAGATATCCAATGGACAGCAATGCTATTGCTCACGAGATCCTAAATGCAATAGGCGGCTCAAAAAACTTAACTCACAACGAAGTATGCATGACGCGACTTCGCCTTTCCATCAATGATATGACGCTTATAGACCATGAACAGCTGGCCACAGCCACTGGTGTTCTTGGTATTGTAGGAAAAGGCGCCAACGGACTTGAGGTAGTCTTTGGCCCCAATCTTGTGCGTCAAGTAAATGATGCCCTTAGTCACATTTTGGGTGAGCCAGAAAAGACTTTTTGTTCGTTAGATGAGAAGCGAGTAGATCTTCCCACACAGCACAACGAAGAGGTGGATGAGCTAATCTCTTTGCTTACTCAAAAAAATACCCTTGATCAAGACGAAGAAGACTTTGACAGCCTTGCCTCTGACTTAGACGCAGACGACTTTGAAGACAACTATGAGGATGACCTTGACGCTCCTCGCCTACTCATAATCAACGGCCCGAACATCAACATGCTGGGCATTCGTGAGCCAGAGATTTATGGAAAAGCTGACTACAGAACCCTTATAGAGACTTGTAAGGAAGAAGCCCTCTCTCAAGGTTTCTCTGATTGTGTGTGTTATCAATCAAACCATGAGGGTGATCTAGTTGATGCAATCCAGGACGCCCTGGGTAGCTACGATGGCATTATTATCAATCCTGCCGCCTATACACACACCTCAGTTGCCCTGCTCGACGCGGCACTTGCTGTTCAAATTCCCATGATTGAGGTGCATCTTACTGACATCTCTACCAGAGAAGACTTTAGGCAGATTTCTTATATAAAAGACGCATGCTTTGCTACAGTTGCTGGTAAAGGAATTGACAGCTACAGAGAGGCAATCCAACTGATGGCGGTTCATCTCAAAGATGAAGCATAGTCAGTTGCTTATAACCACTTGGCGAGAAACACAAACCTGCTGTAACGCTAAATTACAGCAGGTTTTTTATACACACGTAAGTACATCTGACTCGGTAATCACCAAATCTACGGCAACATCAAATGCTGTATGAGGAAGCATTGTTCGGCTCAAATTTTGCTGGTAAGCAAGACAAATTTTCTTGCCAGGGTACGTAGACAAGAACCGGTCATAAAAACCAGCACCATAACCCAAGCGATACCCCTTTGTATCAACAAGAAGCGCTGGAACAATGCAAATTGAATTGTTCTTCTGGTCCTCAGTTACAGCAGGCAGCTCTTTTACTGGTTCTAACAAGTTAAATGGTGCCGCTACCAGCTGTTCCAATGAAGCGATGGCAACAAACTCTAAACAATGTCCAGGTAGGCAACGAGGTACCGCTACCGTTTTCCCATCGCGTAGAGCGCACTCAATAAACATCCTGGTAGAAACTTCAGATGAAACAGAAACATACGTTAAAACAGTAGTTGCTTCTGCATATTCAGAGGTTGCAAGAAGTTTCTGAGTAATGCGATCATCAAGCACGGACCTCTCTTGCTCAGAAAGAACTTCTCTTGCTGCTAGGCGTTCTTCTCGCAAACGTTGTTTTTCTAATGCCGCAGTATCCATAAAGCCTCCTCTCTAGCTAAGAATAACAACATTTTTGTGGACATTTGGAGAAGAAACAGACACCTGTCGCAATAAATGTGACTAATTCTCAACAATTTTTATATAGCTTTATTTTTAGCAAATTCCTGACCTGCGCAAATGTAAACCATTTCTAACTTCTCAAAATATTGCGTAATTGTCACTTGTCTAGCACTATATATTGAGTAAAGTTAGAGGTCGCAACTAATATTTGACGTCATTTGTCCAAAGACATACCTGCTGTCAAATTTAGTCACAAGATTGCTATTTGTAAACTGCTGAGCGGCTATGCTCCACTCAACACGCTCAGCATGAACGCGGACATATACATTGTCCGTGTAAAAAGGAGTGTGCTATGCAGGAAACACCAGCACAGGAGGCTTGGGACGGCTTTGTCGGTGGCAACTGGCAAAGAGCTGTTGATGTCCGAGACTTCATTCAGAAGAATTACACCCCTTATGACGGTGATGATTCCTTCCTCGCTGGTCCAACTGAGGCTACTACAAAGCTTTGGGCGGATGTTATGGATCTCTTTGCACAAGAGACCGCAAACGGTGGCGTACTTGATATGGATACCAAGCAGGTTTCCACTATCACTTCCCACGAGGCTGGCTACATTGACAAACCACTTGAGCAGATTGTTGGTCTCCAGACTGACAAGCCCCTCAAGCGCGCTCTGATGGTAGACGGCGGCGTTCGTATGGCAATGGCTGCATGCAAGGCCTACGGTTATGAAGTTGACCCAGAGATTGTTGACTTCTACACCTATCGTCGCAAGACTCACAATGCAGGCGTTTTTGATGTCTACACCGAGGACATGCGTAAATGCCGTCACTCCCACATCATTACTGGTCTGCCTGACGCATACGGCCGCGGCCGCATCATCGGCGACTATCGTCGTGTTGCTCTCTACGGTGTTGACGCTCTTATCGCCGATAAAACAAATCAGAAAAATGGCACCAGCACCGTCATGGACGAGAAGACCATTCGTCACCGTGAGGAGCTCTCCGAGCAGATTCGTGCTCTTAAGGAGCTCAAGCAGCTTGGTGAGATTTACGGTTTTGATTTGAGCCGCCCTGCTGAGAACTTCAAAGAGGCTGTTCAGTGGCTCTACCTGGGCTATCTTGCTGCTGTTAAAGAGCAAAATGGCGCTGCAATGTCCATTGGTCGCAACACCACCTTCCTGGACATCTATGCAGAGCGCGATCTTGCTCGTGGTACCTTTACTGAGTCTGAGATTCAGGAAATTGTTGACCACCTGGTTATGAAGCTTCGTATGGTCAAGTTTGCCCGTACTCCTGAGTACAACGAGCTCTTCTCTGGAGACCCTCAGTGGGTCACTGAGTCCATTGGTGGCATTGGCATTGATGGCCGCTCTATGGTTACCAAGTCCTGCTTCCGCTGGCTCCACACCCTTGAGAACATGGGCACCAGCCCAGAGCCTAACCTAACCGTTCTGTGGTCTACTAAGCTTCCTGTAGGCTTCAAACGCTATTGCGCAAAGATTTCTATTACTACCAGCTCTATCCAGTACGAGAATGACGATCTTATGCGCGTCTATCATGGCGATGACTACGCAATTGCTTGCTGCGTCAGCTCCATGCGTGTTGGTAAAGAGATGCAGTTCTTTGGTGCTCGCGCAAACCTTGCCAAGTGCCTGCTTTACGCAATCAATGGCGGCCGTGACGAGAAGACCGGCGAGCAGATTGGTCCTAAGTACCGTGCAGTTGAGGGCGAGTACCTTGATTACGATGATGTCTTCTCCAAGTATATGGACATGATGCGCTGGCTTGCAGGCGTTTATGTCAACGCTCTTAACGCAATCCACTACATGCACGATAAGTACAGCTATGAGCGCATTCAGATGGCTCTGCACGATGAGCATGTTCATCGTTGGTTTGCAACAGGCATTGCAGGCCTTTCTGTTGTTGCTGACTCCCTCTCTGCAATCAAGTATGCAAAGGTAAGGGTTGTCCGCGATGAGACCGGCCTTGTTACCGATTACGTCACTGAGGGCGACTTCCCTAAGTATGGTAATGATGACGACCGCGTTGACACCATTGCTCATGACATCGTTGAGATTTTCATGAACATGATTCGTCAGAACCACACCTACCGTGATTCTGTTCCAACAACTTCTATCCTGACCATTACCTCAAACGTTGTATATGGTAAGGCTACCGGCAACACCCCTGACGGCCGCCGCGCTGGCGTTCCTTTTGCTCCTGGTGCTAACCCAATGCACCACCGTGATACTCACGGTGCTGTTGCTTCCCTGGCCTCCGTTGCTAAGCTTCCATTCAACGACGCACAGGACGGTATTTCCAATACCTTCTCAATCATTCCTAATGCTCTTGGTAAAGGCTCCGATGTTTACTTCCATGGCAGCGAGCTTGATCTTGAGCACATCGATTTCTCAGATATGAATCTTGACATTCAGATTGAGAACAAGATTGATTGCGCCTGTGAAGCAGACCCATCCGCAGCTGAAGGTGCTGAGGATCGTAAATAACAAGCCCTGGCGAGAAGATCTATCTACACGTTTTTTCTCGTCAACAAACTCGTAAGGAGAAACACATGCAGTCCAACGAAGTAGCTTCCGAGCAGATTGACAACCTGGTAAACATGATTGATGGCTATGCCGAGAAGGGCGGTCATCACCTCAACGTTAACGTATTTACTAAGGACACTCTTCTTGATGCTCAGGCACACCCAGAGAAGTATCCTCAGCTGACCATTCGCGTTTCTGGTTACGCTGTTAAGTTCAACTCCCTTACCAAAGAGCAGCAGGACGACGTTATTTCTCGTACCTTCCACGACGCTCTCTAAGGATTTCTTGTCCATGTCTTGTTCTGATACTCACATGGATCTCAATGACCCGCTCACAGTTTGTGGGCGGGTCCACTCTATTGAGACCTTTGGCACCGTAGATGGTCCTGGAACTCGCCTGGTTGTATTTACCCAGGGGTGTCCCATGCGCTGTGCCTATTGTCATAACCCCGATACCTGGCAATTTGGTATTGGAACAGAAAAATCGGTACAAGAAATTCTTGCCACCTTTAACCGTAATAGAGCTTTTTATAGAAACGGCGGAATTACGGCTACTGGTGGCGAACCACTCGCCCAACCAGAGTTTGTTGGAGCTCTTTTTGAGGCAGCGCATAATGATCCTCGCGGACGTATTCATACCTGTCTTGATTCTTCTGGCGTCGCTTACAATCCAGATACTCCAGAGAAATTTGAACGTGTGCTTGATAACACTGATTTAGTGCTTCTTGATATCAAACACTCTGATCCGAAGGGCCACATTAGTCTTTGTGAAGTTGGCTCAGAAAGACCGCTTGCGTTTGGCGATGAGCTTAACCGTAGAGGCATTAAAGTTCTTATCAGACATGTTGTAGTACCTGGAATTACTGATTCAGCAGAAGAGCTTACAGGTGTTGGTAGGATTATTGCCCACTGGGACAATGTTATTGGACTAGACGTACTTCCCTATCATGTGATGGGTGTAAAAAAGTATGAAGAGCTAGGCATTCCTTACAGGCTTTCTGATACTCCCGCTATGGACGGAAAAAAAATTTCAGAGCTGCGCAAGCAAATCCTTATTGCTCGTGCCCTTGAACGCAAACGACTTTCATAAAACTACCAGCAGCCCATTTAGCTGCTGGTAGCAATTTAAGGTGAGACGTGAAAATCAATCATTAATTGCACTCGTAGTAGAACATGTAGGTATACATGTAGCCAGTTCCACCATTATACGTACCACGTACTCGATTGGTTTGAATGGGACCGTGACTCTTGTAAGTGTTATTAAAATAAATCCTCTTAGTTGTTAGGTTAATTCTCCCTGTTGAGCCTCCACTGTCGAAGACAAAAATCTGAAAAGTATAATCGACATCCTGATACTGCTTCATATACAGAAGTTCAGCCAGTTCCGTTGGCTCAATTGAATCAGAATCCAACTCAGAAGCAAGTACAATCTTTTGACTACCTAAAGCAATAGCTCCAAACACAGCCAATATGGAGAATACAATACCCAAGCGCCTTACTGCTTTCTTAAACATCATTCCTCCTATCAGGTTGCCAAAACACACGTCTCACCTGTTATTTTCCAGTTTACTCCTATTTTGATATTTGTGAAATATTCTTATACTTAAATATTTTGCATTGGAGCAAGTTACCCTTAGGACCATTGGGCAACTCGATGGATTAATGGCAACCATGACAATTAATCTAACTATTAAAATCATTTATAAAATGATTAAATACAATTGTATTATAGACATGATTTTTAAAACGTAGTAGATTTGTTGTAAAGAGACAGTAGCGGTGTCCATTGTGTTCTTTTCCCACTGCGGCCGGGAGGAGATATGTGGTATTGCAAAAAATTGTTTCAGCTTGTTATAAAAGATTCCTTCGTATGGGCGTCTTACATTATTCTTGCGGCCGCATTGACAATCCCACTATTTCTGAATGCCGATGTTTACGGCATGAACTACGCAAGAGCTTATGAAACCGGCAACGAATACGATGACCTTTGTAAAAAGGCCGGCACGTACCAAAAAGATGCCCGAACCTCCGAGGAATTCCTTGATATTTCTCATCAAATCGACTTGCTCGGAGACGTAAATATTTCAGCCGTCCCAACAACTTTCTTTGAAAAATACAATCTTTACCAAGCATATATGCTTCAAAGATTTGATGTCGTCAGAGAGGCAAAATACGGCTACTCATATTATGAGGCACATAAAACTCTATCAAATAAGCTTAGCAAACTGGATCTAACATCGTTTTATGATTCAGAAGAAAAGCTTCCGGCTCTCTATGCGATTTCCGAGACGCTACACTACACACCTGATTGCATTCGTTTCTTACCCGCTTTGATAGTAAGTTTTGTCATAGGTCGCTCGGCTCAACGTGAGCGTCTTTTTGGCGAGAAAGGCTTTATATCTTTCAGGCGCTTATTGGATCAGGTATGTGTTGCTTCGGTATTGGCGGCAACCTTAAGTATTCTTGCATTTCTACCGCTCTTTGCAGCCGCGTATATCCGTAACGGCATAGGCAACCCTACCTATCCGGTCGTCCTGGTTCAAGCAAACCGTGTCATTGAGCTTACCGCTCTTGAATGTGCGATTTGGTCACTGTCACTTATGACCCTGGCGAACATATTTCTCGCCACCTTTACCTTAAGCCTCAATGCACTGGTAAAAAATGAATTTGTTTCTGTTTTTCTTGGGCTTGTCCTTATATACACTGCGAAGATTCCTTTCATGCCCGGAGAACATCAATATCTGAGAGGATGGCTTGAATACTTGCCGATCGGTTTCTTTGATACAACCAAGGTTGTTGGTTACGTTGGAGATACAGCCTTCGGTTTTTCCAAAACACCTATAGCTCTTCTCGACCCTCTTGGTGGTCTATATGTTTTGATTTCGTGGACATTTGGTACCTATTTTATAAATTGTCTAATCCTGGAATTCAAAAAGGGATGTATAGTGCTTGGATATGAAAGAAGGACGGACCATGCTTGAGTTGACAAACGTAACAATCGGTTACAGAAACAAGGTAGTCCTCACCGATAATTCCACCTCGTTCAAACCAGGGGTCGTCTATGGTCTTATGGCTCCAAACGGCTATGGAAAAAGCACACTTTTCAAAACAATAGCGGGCGATCTAAAACTATTGCAATCAGGAGCTATTGAGGCCAACTCTATTGAGATCATAGACTCAAAGCACTATCAACCTCAAATATTTTTTGCCCCCAGTGATGACTCGCTTTTTTATAAGACGATGAATGGTAAATTCCACCTAGAAACGGTCAAAAAAATCTGGAAATCTGATCGCAACATTGACGAAGCACTGGAAAAACTTAGCGCTCAGGAACTTAAGAAACTACCAATAAGAAAGTATTCTCAGGGTATGAAAGTTCAATTACTTCTGGCTATGGCATATATCTCCGGTGCAAAATACTTCCTGTTAGACGAGCCTTTTACAGCCCTTGATCTCACCCGAACTGAAATGGCTGGAAAGTTGATGCAAAGCATGGCACAAGATGGCGCTTCAGTCATTGTTTCTTCACACATGCCGGAAGAACTTGATAGAGTGTGTGATAATTTGCTTTTGGTCAGAGATAAAAAATTGATTCATGTTCCCCTGACGGCCTCTTGCAGAGACATCTATCACCGGTATTATGGCTAGCCATGCCAGATAACGACTGATACGACAATGAAACCAAAAAGAGGTTGACTATGTGGTATATCAAAAGCACTTTAAAAGTATTGCTGAAAAATCCGATTATCTGGATATTAATCATAATTTTAGCCGCTATTTTTGCTGCTCCGATTTATGAACCACTTCGCCCTGCTTGGATACTGGACGAAATAACACGTGAACAAAGCAAAGAGGACTACGAAAATGCAAAGGCAAACTACGAGTTTGCACTTAAAAATCAATCTTTTGCACAAAATCTTGAGACTGAAAAACAGCTTTTTGAGCTGAAAAAGAATATTTACGAATCAACCTCATCAACAGAGTACTTTGAAAACAATGTTATGCTCATTCAAGCGGAACTGTATCACTTTCAATCAGGCCGCTCTATTGCATCCGAATCTCCCTACGACCTACAAGCAAAACTCCTATATTGTGTGGCAATGAGTTCGCTTGGAGATGCAGTAAACTACCCAAACAGCCAAAACTATCCCTTTATAGAAATGGGAGCCAGTCTCTTTGAAGTTCGTACGCCACTACTGCTTATTGGTTCTGCAATAATCGTATCTTTACTGGTGCATTTCACAACAGACGAGAAAAAACTGTTGGGAATTACTGTTGTTGGCAACACAAAGCGCTTACTCTTACAGACAACAACAAGCTGTATTGCAAGTATGCTTCTAATACTGGCCGCCTTGCTTCCAACACTTCTTTTTGCACTGGTTAAAAATGGAGTCGGCGTTATAGCTTATCCCATCGTATTTCGTAGAGCAGGAGAAATAGTTTCAATCAATGCACTAGAGTGTTTCTTGGGAGGATTACTGATTGTACTCTGTTCTGCAATTTTCATTACCTTATGTACTCATTGTATTTACAGCGCCATCAAACATCTTTTAACATCCTCTCTTATTGCTTGTGCAGTAACAACGGTGTTGGTATATTTGCCTCTCTATCCGAGGTACTTCTCGGTAAGAGATTTCAATACCTCCCTAATTCGTTTTCTTCCCATGACATATTTTGATGTGAGAAATATTGTTGGTTATCTTGGAATTTGGCCAACACTTCAGGTTTTAAAATATGTCAATCTGAAACCTATGGCTGCACTCATTGTTCTTACAGTGTGGTCGTTTGCTCTCTTGCTTCTCGCCGTTGGCATTACTGTTTTGAAACAAGTATTTGCAAAGAGAAGATATGTACAATTAAGACAATGCGACTAAACATCACCACCAAACAACCGTTGACGTAAGTTATCCGTGGTATACTTCCAAAGCAACTAAAATCGCCTTTATCGAGTCCAAATCTGATTGGATCTGCGTTGCTCTTTCTTGCTCAAGAAATGCTCGCAGTCCCGCCTGAGCTTCTCTCCACCTTCTATCCTAATTGGAAAGAAGTCCGCGCCAGCCTCAAAGGCGCTCGGCCGTCTTTGCGATAGAATAAGCACTGTTGACTAGAAACGCGGGCGTCTCAGTGAGGCGCTGCATACGAACTTGAAAGTTTGGGAGTTTTTATGCCAAATGAGGGCAGCTACGAGGCGGCGCTCCGTCGCTCAAATGAGATTCAAGCAGATCTGCCAGAGCATGCAGGAAAGTACAACATGCTTACTGGTGACCGACCTACCGGAAGGCTTCACCTTGGCCACTACTTTGGCACTATTGTTGAGCGCGTAAGACTCCAAAATCTTGGTGTTCATACCAATATTATTATTGCTGACTATCAGGTTATTACAGACAGAGACACTACCGAGCATATTGCAGACAATGTCTACAATATGGTTATTGATTATCTGGCCTGCGGAATTGATCCAGAGAAGACTATGATTTTCACGCATTCTGCAGTTCCAGCTCTTAACCAGCTTATGCTTCCGTTCCTCTCGCTTGTTACCGAGTCTGAGCTACATAGAAATCCAACCGTTAAGGCAGAGCAGGAAGCGTCCGGACATGCTCTCACAGGCCTTCTCCTCACTTATCCTGTTCACCAGGCATGCGACATTCTCTTCTGTAAAGGAAATGTTGTTCCTGTTGGTCGCGATCAGCTGCCTCACATTGAGATTACCTCTAAGATTGCCCGTCGCTTTAATGAGCGCTACGGCAAGGTGTTCCCAGAGGTTTCTGGCCTTCTCACCTCTACCCCATTGATTCCAGGTCTTGATGGACGCAAGATGAGTAAGTCTTATGGCAATGCAATCTCGCTTTCTATGACAGCCGAAGAAACTGCTAAGCTCATTAAAAAGTCCAAGACTGACTCTGAGCGCATGATTACCTTTGACCCAGACAACCGTCCTGGTGTCTCTGCGCTTCTTACCACTGCTGGCATTTGTACTGGCCGTGATCCAAAAGAGATTGCTGCCGAGATTGGTATGGGCGGCGGCGGAGCTCTCAAGGCTTACGTCATCGATGCAGTTAACTCCTACTTTGAGCCAATTCGTCAGAGGCGCACAGAGTTTGCAGCTCAGCCAGATCTTATTCGCGATATTATCCACGATGGAAATGCTCGCGCAAACGTTATTGCTAACGCCACACTCGACGAGGTTCGTGAAGCAATGGGAATGGTCTACTAAGTGTCTGAGCTCACCTTACATGTTGAACGTATGAGTTATGGCCCAGACGCCATCGCTCATACCCAAGAAGGAAAAACGGTCTTCATCTCTGGTGGCGCTGTCCCTGGAGATACTATCAGCGTACGGATTACCGAGGACACAGATAGGTTTTCTCGCGCACAACTTGTAAAGGTTTTGGAAGCTTCTGCGTTCAGAGACCCTCACCCCAATCCATTTGTAGCACTCACGGGTGCCACCCCTTGGGGCAACATGCTCTATGAGCAGCAACTTGTCGAGAAACGTAACGGCGTGATATCTGCTCTTGAGCGC
This sequence comes from uncultured Atopobium sp., assembly GCA_916715765.1. Lineage (GTDB taxonomy): Bacteria > Actinomycetota > Coriobacteriia > Coriobacteriales > Atopobiaceae > Lancefieldella. Next base: position 74,966 of record CAKAPG010000001.1, on the reverse strand, counting down.
ATTGGGCATTTTTCACACGACGATGTTTCTGAGCTGGTAAAAGACATTGTTTCCCCTGGCGAACCATGGGGTTATCGCAATAAAATTGAACTGGCGTTTAAACGCAATGGCAATAAAACGCTGGTAGGTATGTATACACCTAACGGACAGGACATTGTTCGCATTAAAGACTGTCCGCTCTTAGATAAAAGCAATCAAAAGGCAGTTGGTGCCGTAAGCGGCGCCCTCTCCTATCTCTCGGGCTCTCACGAGCTTGATATAGAACGTATTGGCATCAGAGTGTCTAGGCGCACTAAAGAGCTTGAGGTGGCGCTCTGGACCGCTCCGAGCGGCTTCCCACGCACACAAATAGCCCGCGTTTTGGGTGATGCCGTAAAAGCAACAAGTGTTGTCCGCGTTATGACCAAAGGCCCAAGTAAGGCACGCCGTGTTGTAGGAGTTGAGCGTCTAAGCGGCTCCGGCTCATGGAGCGAGCTTATTGATGGTCAGAAGATGCAGCTTTCTGCACCTTCATTTTTCCAGGTCAACACTAAAGGTGCCGAGAAACTCGTTGAGCTTGTGCTTTCTGGCTTGGATGTTCAGCCAGACGATGAGGCTATGGATCTTTACTGTGGAGCAGGAACCTTCACCCTTCCTCTGGCAAAGCGTGCAGGATTTGTTTCTGCTGTTGAGGCTTATGGTCCAGCTGTTAGAGATCTTCGCCGTAATCTTGAACTGGCCAAGCTTGATAACGTTGATGCGGTAGGCGGCGACGCAGGCAGAGAATTCCCCGATACAGATGCTGACGTGATTATTGTTGATCCTCCTCGTGCAGGACTTGCTCCTGAGGTTATTCAGCAACTTTCTAAGCAGTCTGCGCGTGCTATTGCCTACGTATCTTGTGATCCTGCAACACTAGCGCGTGATCTTAAACGCTTTGTTGAAATTGGCTCATATAAACCAGTAAGTGTGACCCCGGTGGACCTATTCCCACAGACCTTCCATGTGGAAAACGTTTGCCTACTTGAGCGGATTTAAATAGGGTTATTCAGGAGATCCAATGGGATATATAAATTCCATCAAACTTGCCATGCTTGTCTTTCCTGTTTTGGCATTTTTCATCACTCTGCCCTATATGATTATCAACTATCGCAAATACGGTTCTATCAATAAGCTTAGGACTTTGATTTTATATTCCTTTGTCTTGTATTTACTTACCATGTACTTCCTGGTAATTCTGCCCCTGCCAGATCCAGATACCGTGCATACCACCTACACACAGATGCTTAATCTGGTTCCCTTTTCCTTTGTTTTTGATTTCTTAAAAGAAAGTCCTTTTGAGATTTCTAAGCCTGCAACGTGGGTTCTTTCAATTAAGGATCCAACGTTTTACGTTCCTGCTTTTAACGTTTTGATGCTCATACCTTTTGGCATGTATCTTCGTTATTATTTCAAATGCAGCTTTAAAAAGACGCTTTTGCTTACTGCGCTTCTCAGTCTGTTCTTTGAACTAACTCAGCTCTCTGGTCTTTATTTCTTATATCCAGGACCGTATCGCCTTGCCGATATTGACGATATTATTCAAAACACTACAGGTGGTTGCATTGGATATGCTCTTGGAGCGTTAGCCGTGTGGCTACTTCCTTCTAGAGACAAAATTGACGAGGAATCGTTTGAGGCAGGCTCACAGGTTACACAAATTCGTGTTGGCCTATCACTGCTCATTGATACATTTATTGTGTCCATCCCTTATAACCTCTCAAACACTACGCTTCCTTTTTCGCTCTTTATTGCTCTCTACTTTGCTGTAGTTCCCCTCTTTAATGGCAAAACACTTGGTAGTGCCTTATTGCGTTCTAAGCTCTCATACGAGAAACAAAGAATTTCTCGCACTATGCTAAGAGGATTACTCATCACAATCTATTTCCATCTGATTCCTGACGGCCTATTGTTTTTGACTAATGAGTTTAATAAGACTCCAGAGTCGATGCTTTTCCTTGCACTATTTCCCATTATGTTTGCGGCTTTAATTCTTTTATTTATCATTACCGTTATACTGATGCTGATGAACAAACGATTCTTGTTTGATCGACTGTCTGGCTCCTTCTATAAAAGCACAGTGCAAAATGAACAGTCCGCAGTAAATGATACGGTGGAAACTCAAGCGGAGACTCAAGCAGAGGCTGAAAAAGACATTTAAGAGCATCAAATGTGGTTCCAAAAACAGACAAGAAAAGGACGCGTGAACCTACTGATGAAAGAAGAATGTAAAAGTCCTATTACTCTATATACACCGTCATTAGAAGATCTTTGGTTTCGTCAGAAGATGATGGCAGACGAAGAAACGATGGCATATAACCATGCCTGGGGAGGAACAATTCCCTTTCCAAAAGAAGTGTGGCATGGCTGGTATGATTTTTGGATTGTAAAGCATGAGAATAAACGTTATTACAGGTATTTAAAGGATGGCGGCGGCCATTTTATTGGAGAGGTCGCCTACCATTACGACAGTGATCAAAATCTCTATATGGCAGATGTCATAGTCTATGCTCCATTTAGAAAAAAGGGCTATGGCAGCATTGGATTAAATTTGCTCTGTGCCGCAGCTAAACAGAACGGTATTAAGCAGCTCTATGATGATATCGCCATAGACAATCCATCAGTCACGATGTTTTTAAAGAATGGATTTGTTGAAGAGTACAGAACTAGCGAAATTGTTATGCTCAAAAAAGAGTTATAGACTGTCCCCAACAAGACAGTTGTACTAATTGGAGTGGATGTTCTAAAAATTAAACCTTTTATATATGCAGGTCAGATGTGCACTTACTACTTCAAGTAATGTTCTTTCAATTATCTGCGCCTTTGTTGTTGCATAACAGCAAAGAAACGTGTAAAAAATACATTGCAATCAAGTAGTCTTGAATGCAAGATAAGTATTACTCGAGTAAGGGGCTCGAGATACGGAGAGGAATGTATTATGAAGGCAACAGTTAATGAGGATTGCATCGGTTGCGGTCTCTGCGAGAGCACTGCTCCTGAGGTATTCGAGATCGGCGACGACGGTCTTGCTCACGCTATTGAGGAAGAGGTTCCTGAGGCTGCAGAGGACGCAGCACAGGAGGCTTGCGATGGCTGCCCAGTCACCGCTATTGAGCTTGACTAGTTTTAGCTTAGCTTTTCTTTCTTAGCATGTAAGCCTGATGGGTTTCTCGCCTATCAGGCTTCTTTTTTGGGTACAGTATCAGCATAAGCACGATCGATAGGAACACACATGATTCTTGCATCACAATCCCCTAGACGCCTTGAGCTTATGCAGTCTATGGGTATAGATCCACAGGTTATACCTGCTGATATTGTCGAAATTTGTAGAGAGGACGAGAAGCCCCTTGCACTGGTAAAGCGCCTGGCTCAAGAAAAAGCCATTGCGGTGTGTTATAAGCTCATGGAGCAGCCTAACTTTGAGCAGCTCAACAATGAGATTGTTCTTGCAGCAGATACCATTGTTTGGACAGACGACGGTGAAGTTTTTGGCAAGCCAATAAATGTTGAAGACGCAAAATATATGCTTTCTAAGCTTTCTGGCCAGACTCACCACGTATCCACCGGTGTTGCTCTGCGACGCTTTAAGGCTTTTAAGTCCCCCTCTCCTGATGGATCGCCAGCTGTTGTCGCTGTAACGTTTGTAGAAACCACAGATGTTACCTTCTTTGAACTGTCTGAAGATGAAATTTCTGCCTACGTTGCTTCTGGTGAGCCAATGGACAAAGCTGGAGCTTACGGCATTCAGGGAAATGGTCGCTATCTGGTACAAAACATTCAAGGAGACTACGAGAATGTCGTGGGACTCCCCGTCTCTTTGCTTTCTCGTGAGTTGGTTAAATTTACCGGCAATCATGACTATCTAGAGCATGCTCTTGCAGGTCGTAAGCACTAAAGCTGCTTCTATAAATGAAAACCCTCGTATCGCCATGGATGAACTGCCTCCCATTTCTTGGACACGAGAAATGGGAGGCAGTTCAAAACACACCTAAGTCAGATAATCTGTCAAAAAGACGTATACATGACGCTGAAATTACCACAAACATGCAGATTATCGTCATTAGATGTGTAAAATGCCCGCAATTGAGCAGAATATCTGACTTAGGTGTGTTCCTTAGATACTAAATTTATCGATAGTTAAATTTCTTATATTAGTCTATTCTTGTTTAAGCATATTAGATGAAGTTTATGCATAGAGATGCATATCAGGTAGTGTGACCGCCTAGCTACCTGGCTATCTTGATTAAGAACATGTCGATTCTTCCGCAGAACCTACCAAAGCTGCGCTATTTTGTGCGCCAGGCCTAAAAGCCTGCGCTAACACGCTGCAAAATCATAATCACCCGCATATGAGCTGCCTCCCATTTCTTGGACATAAGAAATGGGAGGCAGTTCAGGATGCGAGGGTTTTGCTTTTAGATTTGAAAGAACGTTTAGTTGAACTTAACAACTTTCTGAGCAACGCGATAGCCACCAATAGTGACTGTCTTGCCAATCTTGCCAGGAAGATTTGTAGCGGTGCCTACAAGACCGTAGCGAGCCTTGCGATACATCTTCTTGTCATAAGCGCGAAGCTCATCCCAGAGCTCCTCAAGCTGGTCCATAGCGTCCTCACGGTCGCTCATCTTAGAGAAGACTGAGCAGATAGCCATGATGATAGTGAAGTAGCTCATCATGTACGTCTGAAGACGTGGAGAAGAGATGTCGTCGTAGATGTGATATGCGTGCATCATATTGCGCGCTACGCGCCAATAATGATCAACGCGACTTGTTAAGACCTTCTCGTTAACTGATTGATCGTCTCGGCCAATGAAATAACGATACAGGTCAACATCAACGTAATAGATAGTCTTTACCTTAGGGAATGGAACGTAGGCATAGACGTTATCCACATAGAAGGTGTGCTCAGGCATCTGAATGTTTGCAGAGCGTAGAACCTCAACGCGGTACGTTATTGCGTGCATCAGGAGGTACTGGGACAGTTTAAAGCGACCAATCTCGTCCCAACCAATAATCTTGTTGGTTGGAACCGCGTCGCGATAGTCCACAAAGTTTTGGGTATTATCCTCAACGTGCTCGTAGACGTAGTTGGAGAGCACCAGGTCAACAGGATTATCAGAGGCAATAAAGGTGCGAAGCTGCTGAAGGAAGGTCTTCAGAGCGTCCCCGTCTACCCAGTCATCTGAATCAATGTTTTTGAAGTACACACCGTCAGCATGAGAAACAGCCTTCATAACAGCAATGCCGTGGCCGCCGTTTTCCTGATGGACTGCTTTGATGATGTTGGGGTAACGTTCCTGCCAAGCGTCAGCTTTAGCGGCAGTATCATCCTTTACAGAGCCGTCATCAACAATAACGATCTGCACGTCATCGGCATAATCAGAGCCCTCAAGAATAGACTCAATACAGTGATCCATGTACTCAGAAGAGTTATAGCATGGAATACCAAAGGTAATTGTCTTTTTCATGCAAGCTCCCTATGCCTGATGAGCAATAAGCTCGTCAGAAAGTTCCAGTGCAGAAGCAACAACGCCATCCATATCGTAGTAACGATACTCAGCAAGACGACCAACTGCGTGGAAGTTCAGAATGCCAGAAGTGCGCTCCTTGTAAGAGCGATACAGCTCCTGATTTTCTGGCTCGAGAATAGCGTAATAAGGAGTCTGACCACTCTCTGGAACATAGGCGTGCGAGTACTCACGCATGATGGTTGTTTTACCAGGAAGAACCTGACCAGTCATATTCTTGAACTCAGTGATGCGAGTAAAGTCCTCGCTGGTGGTGTAATTGACGGTACCAACAGGCTGGAACTGATCTTGGTCAAGCGTCTCAAACTGCATATCAAGCGTACGATATGGCAGAGCGCCCTGATCAAGGTTGAAGAGCTCATCCAGAGGGCCGGTGTAGATTACCTCACCTGCAAATGGTTTCTCGCAAACAGCCACGTTAGAAGCGGTGAGCTTCATGATGTCACGGACATCAACATCTAGGAAGACGTCAATTAAATCATGGTCAAGCATGTTCTCAAAGAGCTTGGTGTAGCCCTCTTTTGGCATGCCCTGATAGGTTGCACCTGGGAAGTAACGGTCATCATCGCCGACAAAGATTGGAACGCGACCTGTGATGGACTTGTCAATCTGGTCTGGAGTCTTACCCCACTGCTTCATGGTGTAGTGCAGGAAGACGTTCTCGTAAACGTAGTCAGCAATCTCTTCCAGATCTGGATCGTTCTTCTCGCGCAGCTCCATGATAGGAACTTTGACGTTCTCACCAAACGTAAGAACCAGCTTCTGATAGAGTTTCTCGCCACGCTCTTCTCCAAAGGCAAGCTTCAAAGACTGGTGGTTAAAAGGAACCGGCATCAGCTGGCCGTTAATGTTAGCCAGAACCTTGTGCTGGTAGTCAGTCCAATCAGTAAAGCGCGAGAGGAACTGGTGAACGCGGTCACTCATGGTGTGATAGATGTGTGGACCGTACTCGTGAACAAGAACGCCTGCGTCATCAAGGCGATCGTAAGCGTTGCCGGCAATGTGGTTTCTGCGCTCAAAGATTGCAACCTTTGAATTGCAGTTTTCTGCCATACGACGAGCAACAACTGCGCCTGCATAGCCAGCTCCAACAACAATAACATCGTAGTTGTCGGGGTTAAAACCGACAGGAAGACCATGATTGATAGACATGTAAACCTCCATGTGCGCCTAAGTGCGCAGGATTTGTATGTGAAACTTCACTCATTTTAACACGTGGCCATAAAGTGAGTCATGCGGGGCGCAAAGCTCTGCCGTTAGGCGTAAAATGTTCAATTGTGTGAAAATGCATTTCTTGGCTTTTTGTGTCTGGCTTTTGTACAAACAACAAGTTGAGAAGTGCAAAATTCAACGAGGCACAGATGTCAAAATATGATTGGAGCACGACACATGAGCAAGTTTCTTGACCGTATGAAAGAAACCGCTAAGTCCGACGTAAAGACTATTGTTCTTCCAGAGGGCGAGGACCAGCGTACCATCGATGCAGCTAAGAAGATTGTTGCAGAGGGTATTGCAAAGGTCATTATTCTTGGCGATCCTGAGCAGATTGATGTTCCAGGTGCAACTGTAGTAGATCCTGCTACTGACGAGCGTCATGAGGCATATGCTCAGAAGTTTGCTGAGCTTCGTGCTCGCAAGGGCGTCACCATTGAGGAAGCTCGCAAGCAGATGAATGACGCCACCTACTTTGCAACCATGATGGTTAAGATGGGCGACGCTGACGGTCTGGTTTCTGGCGCTTGCCACTCTACCGCAAACACTCTAAGGCCTGCACTGCAGATTATCAAGACTGCTCCTGGTACCAAGCTTGTTTCTGCATTCTTCATCATGAGCACCACTACTGACTTTGGCGAGGACGGCACCCTGCTCTTTGCTGACTGCGGTCTTAACATTGATCCATCTGCAGAGGAGCTATCCGAGATTGCTCTTGCTTCCGCTGATTCTTGGCGCGCATTCATGAGCGACGAGCCTCGCGTTGCCATGCTCTCCTACTCCACTATGGGCTCTGCTGGCGGTGCAACTGCCGAGAAGGTCCAGGAGGCCACAAAGCTTGCTCACGAGAAGAACGCTGAGCTTGCACTCGACGGTGATCTTCAGCTTGACGCAGCTCTTGTTCCTGAGGTTGGTAAGCTCAAGGCCCCATTCTCTAAGGTTGCAGGAAACGCAAACATCCTGGTCTTCCCTAACCTTGAGGCTGGAAACATTGGCTACAAGCTTGTTCAGCGCTTCAGTGGTGCTGAGGCATACGGTCCAATTCTTCAGGGCATTGCTCGTCCTGTTAACGACCTCTCCCGTGGTTGCTCTGCTGACGACATTGTTGGCGTTGTTGCAATTACTGCTGTTCAGGCTCAGATGGCAGACAACAACTAGTCTTTCTGCCCTTCTAACTTGGTATACTAAGCCAGTCTCAAAAGAGGCTGGCTTATTCTTTAGCTGGAGGCATTTATGTCTGAAATTATTTCTATTTCTAGCAACTCTCTTACCGCTTCAATTGACACCATGGGCGCACAGCTCATGAACTTAAGCAAAGGTGAGTCGGAATACCTCTGGCAAGGCGATTCCAACTGGTGGCCAAGACGAGCTCCTATCCTCTTCCCCATTGTTGGCGTTCTCAAAGACGGTGAAGCAGAGTCTGCGGAAGGTACCATCTCTCTTGCGCGTCACGGACTTGCTCGCCTCAACCAGTTTGAGGTTGTCGAGCAGAGTCCCTCTTCTGTAACGCTCCAGTTAAAAAGTACCGAAGAGACTCGCAAGTCTTATCCCTATGACTTTGAACTTAAGCTGATTTTCTCGGTAGCTGGTGATACGCTGACGCAAACGTATGAGGTCACCAATACGGGAAACGTTGTGCTGCCGTTCACTCTTGGCGCGCATCCTGCATTCAATATTCCGATCCCTGGTGTTGAGGCAGCCTCTTTGGACCAATATCATCTATCGTTTACGCGCTCCTGGACCAGCTACGGCCCTTCCATTACTGATGAGGGTCTCTGTAACTACGCGACTCCACAAAGGCTTGTTGTGGACTCTGACACGCTTGAACTGTCTTGGGAGCTCATTGATCGCGAGAAGACCATCACGCTTGAGGACGTCCCTGATAGACGCATTACGCTGACGACTAATGCGGAAGCTTCCTCTGAGGCCCATGGCATTCAGATGGATTTTGAGGGCTTTGATTACCTGGGTATTTGGAGCGCTGCTCCTGGTTGTCCATTTGTTGCTCTTGAGCCATGGTGCGGCATTGCAGACACCGTTGATACTGATGGCGTCTTTGAACACAAGCCAGGTATGATAAACCTTGAGCCTGGCCAAAGTATTGCTAAAACATTGAGCATAAAGGTCTTCTAATGTTTATTAGAAGAGCCTCTGCTAAAGACCTCAGCGCTGTTGCAGATTTATATGACATCGGCCGCCAGACCATGGCTCAGCATAACAACACGTTTCAGTGGACCAAGAATTACCCACTTTTAGAAGATGCTGTTGCTGACTATGAAAACCGCGGCCTTTTTGTAGTCTGTGAAGAAAATAAACCAGAAGAAATTCTTGGTTGTTTCTCGCTCTTACCTGGCCCTGACGAAGCATATACAAATATTACCGAAGGCGCTTGGATAAACGACCTCGATTATGTTGTCATTCATCGAGTAGCTGTTAAATATACAGGAAGCGGAATTGCAAGCTTTATGTTCAACTGGATTTGCGAGAACTATTCAAACGTTCGAGTAGATACTCATGAAGCAAATGTCGCTATGACTACAACACTCACACATGCTGGTTTTGTGTATTGCGGCAAGGTAGTTGGACACGATAAAACACCTCGTGACGCATTTCATTTTGTAGCCTAATAGACAGCGAGAAACGCTTTGAACAAGAAAAGAGCCTGTGAATAATTTTCACAGGCTCTTTTACGTTTAACTTACGTTGTTGTAGCGTGCGTTACTGAACGCGCTTCTTACCAAGAACACCAGCTGCAATAAGAACAGAAGATGCAGCTGCTACAGATACTGCAGCAAAGGAAGCATCACCAGTTGAAGGAAGCTTAGGCTCCTTCTTCTTTGACTGCTTTGGCTTCTTAGGAGTCTCTGAAGGTGGAGTGGTTGGAGTTGGAGGAATGTGAGTATTAGTAATAGTAAAGCCACTGGTAACATCACCTGTTACCTCAGCGGTATAACCCTCAACCTCATCCTCAACAACGGTATACGTGATGGCTGTGGTAGAGCCAGCCTGATTCTTATCGAGGTTGCTAAATGTTGCAGTCCAGCCATTTGCGTCAGAGAGAACCTCACTCTTACCAGTATCTACGCCGTCTGCATAAAGGTGTACGGTAACTGAAGTAGGACGAGTACCGTCAGCGTTATTTTGATCTTCCCAAACCTTGGATACAGAAACGCTTACCTGCTGCTCGCCAGTTGCAGTACCGGCACCGCGAGGATTAATCCACCAACCTTCACGAGTGAAGTTATCAGTGTTGCCATCAAAATCAAGAGTTGCTCTATTGTCTACCTGGGTAACGTTGGCTGGAACAATGGTCTTGTACTCAAGCCAGCAATCCTGGATAAGTGGTTGGAAACCAGCAAAGTTAACCTGATTATTGAGTCGAGCAAAATCAAGAGTGTAACCATTAGGAGTAAAGGTAATTGCAGGAAGAATCTGATCTGCAGAAAGAGTCTGAACAGCACCGTTAATAAGGTGGAGAACAAAAGAGTGCTTAAGATATGGGCCTGCAAGCTCGTCTGAAGGATTAACGCCAGTACCAGTAAGCTTTGATGCATCAACGGTATAAGGATTGACAATCTGATCCTTAACAGTGGTATTAAGCAGACCAACCTGGGTGATATCAGATGGAGTTAGGTTAACAACCCAGCTGGTAACGTAATAATCATTTCCAGTTGTAATAGTTGCACCAGAAGGAAGCGTATAGGTTGTCTCTGCAGTTGCACCAGTTCTGTTGTACTTAGTAATTGCAGTATCCATTGCGGCAATAGAACCGCCATACGTCATGTTAAGGCTGGTGTTACCAATATTAAGCGTAGTGCTGCCATTGCCTCTCTGTGCAATTGTGCTTGACCAATTGAGCGAGAAAGACATCTGGCCATGAACGTTAAGAAGACCCGCAATATTGTTATTGAAGGTAACAGTCATGGTATTAGGGTTACTGGTAGGAGTTGCAGTACCAACAGAAATACTATTTCCGTTTGCATCTACACCCATAACCTCAAAAGGAGCTGGAGTATTATTCTCTAGCTCTGGAGGAAGCGTAATAGTAAAGGTATCACCTGGTTGTGCAGGAGCACCATTGTTGAGCGCATAATCAAAATTTACACGCACGTTACTACCAACTAATGTTGTATAGCTAGCATTTGAAATAGTTGGTGTGTACTCAACAGCTTGTGCTTTTGTGTTGAATACAGTGAGCGCAGCAAATACAGTGAGCACAAACATAACTGCAAAGCTCAAAGACCTGCTAACTAAACCCTTAGACTGCATGATGCTCCTAACAGCTAGTTCAAAGATTTATTTATCTGCACACAAATAGCTGTACAAAACAATAAGATTTCTTTGAAACTCTAACTTATTACTTAAAAATATAAAGTTCGAAAGTACTCATGTCAAAGAACTATCTATATCTTCATAAAAAAACTCCCGCAATGTTTGCGGGAGTTAATATTTTTGGATTGTAAGTAAAGCTTACTTACCCAGAAGCTCCTGAACGTCAAGAGCGATCATGTACTCCTCGTTGGTAGGTACAACCAGGACGCGTACCTTTGAATCTGGAGCAGAGATGTCACGGATTTCGCCGGAGCGAACTTTGTTCTTCTCCTCATCAATCTTGACACCCATCCACTCAAGCTCTTTAACAACGCCAAGACGCATCTCGTCGGAGTTCTCACCAATACCAGCAGAGAATGCCATGGTATCAAAGCCGTGCATAGCCTGAGCCATCTCCATAATGAGTTGAGACGTACGATAATAGAACATATCAAGTGCAAGCAGGCAGTCCTTATCGCCAGCGTGAGCACCATCCTCAATATCACGAGAATCGGAATGGCCAGACAGAGCGAGAAGACCAGACTGCTTGTTCATCATAGTGTCAATCTCATCGATGGAGTAACCACCAACGCGAGAGAGATAGAAGACAGTAGCTGGGTCAATAGTGCCGCAACGAGTGCCCATGATAAGGCCATCAAGTGGAGTAAGGCCCATAGTGGTCTCAAGATCGCGACCATCCTCAATAGCGGAAAGAGAAGCACCAGAGCCAAGGTGGCAGCTAACCAGCTTGTGAGTCTGACCGTTGGTAAACTCATTGGTTGCACGCCAAATGTAGCGGTGAGAAGTACCGTGAGCACCATACTTACGGACGTGGTACTTATCAACAACATCGCGAGGAAGAGCATAGCGATGTGCCTTCTCTGGCATATTGAAGTGGAAAGAAGTATCGCAAACGATTACATTGCCAACCTCTGGGAAGAGTTCACGGCAAATCTCAATAACATCAGCCTCAGCATAGTTATGAAGAGGAGCAAGTGGAGCAACCTCACGAACCTGAGCCAAGACCTTATCGTCTACAACAGCAGACTCTGGGAAGTACCAACCACCCTGAACAACACGGTGACCAATGCCATCGATTGGCTTATCAAGAGTCTTAAGGATGTCAAAGACATGCTTAATAGCAGTCTTGTGGTCAGGAAGAGCAACCTCAAGCTTCTGCTTCTCTCCACCAAGCTCCTCATGACCAACAAAAGAACCTTCGATACCGATACGCTCGCAGTTTCCTTTTGCGTAAACCTCGCGGGTGTCAACGTCAAGAAGCTGATACTTAAGAGATGAGCTACCTGCGTTGATAACCAGTACGTTCATGTGACTCCTCTTTCCGTGAAGCAGAAAAGACTACTAAGTCTTCCTCGCCTACTTCAAACAAACATAACCGCATGACATCATAAACCCCAAGATACCCCGGAGTTTAATAGACAAGCAAAAAACTTGAATATTTTTATTCTTCACCCATTGAATCATTAAGTTGTCTGCCACCCAAAACATGGAAGTGGACGTGATTGACTGACTGGCCGCCATGCTTTCCAGTATTGGTAATAACGCGAAATCCCGACTCTTTGATTCCTGTCTTTTCTGTTACCGCAGCTATAGCCTTAGTAACACTTTCAAGGGTTGCAGCAGGAATACCATCAATAATGTTGTCGTAGTGGTTCTTAGGTACAACAAGAACGTGAACAGGAGTTAGAGGATTTAAGTCATTAAAAGCTACAACATTTTCATCCTCATAGAGAAACTCTGTAGGGATTTCTTTGTTAGCAAGCTTACAAAAAATGCAATCAGACATAGCCTCTCCTTTACTCATCTAAATATGCAGTAGAAGGCGCTGCGGTTGTATCAGTAATTGCAGCTCCTGCCTGGGACTCATCAAGCAGAACCTTAACCTTCTGCTCTGCAGTATCAAGCCTTCCACGAAGATCCTTTACCAGCTCAACGCCACGAGCATACAGAGCCAAAGACTCCTCGAGCTCCAAATCTGTGCCCTCAAGCTTACGAACAATCTGCTCAAGCTCAATAGAAGCATCTTTAAAAGTCAGCTCTTCGGTCTTCTTAGTATCCATGTTGTTCCCCTTATCTATGAAAGTTCAATGTCAGAAACAGTTGCCTTAATTGTTCCATCCGTCATTTTGACCAGCAAAGAGTCTCCAACCGAGGCGTCTTTGGCCGTTTTAATGACAGATCCCTTTTCATCTTGGACATATGCATATCCCCTTGTAAGAACCTTTAGAGGAGAAAGCGCGTCTAATTTTCCTGCAAGCGAAGACAGCAAAGCCTCATGTGGATGGAGCATGGCAGAACTAGCTCTGGTTAGCCTTTGTGACTCAACAGAAAGCGTCTCTTTCTTTCTTGCAAGAAGCGCTGGCAGAGCGTCCATAAGCCTTTGCTCAGTCTGATTAAGGTCTTCTGTTCTTGTAGAAATAATATAAGCAGGGTCTTTCAAACAAGGACGGTCAGACAGCTTTTCTAACTGGAATTTTTTACTTGCTAGAGCATTTTTCATTGCCAAGTTAGAGCGTTGCTCAACAGATGTAAGTCCCGTTTTATAGAACTGCAAAATCTTTCTTGTAGCATTTCCAAGGCGAGAAATTCTGTTGTTAAACGTAGTTTGTAACTCACTAATAGCGGGAGCCACAGACTCTGCAGCAGCAGTTGGCGTTGAGGTTCTTCTATCAGAAACCATATCTGCAATGGTGGTATCGGGCTCATGGCCAATGCCCGTGATAACAGGAACTGGACATGCAGCAATAGCGCGAGCCACCCCCTCATCATTGAAACACATAAGATCTTCGAATGAGCCACCCCCACGCACTAGCAAGATTGCATCTGGCCGTGTAGTTGCAGCAACCTGGAGAGCTCTCATAATAGTTGCAGGTGCATGAGTACCCTGAACAGCACAGCCAGATACCTCAAGCTCTACAAGAGGGTTTCTGCGCGCAAGCGTACGCTTAACATCATCAATGACGCTGCCAGAAAGTGAAGTAACAACACCAATGCGTGTGCAAAACTCTGGAATGTAGCGCTTTCTGGAAATATCTGTAAGACCTTCTTTTTCTAGCTTTTTAGCAAGCTGTGCCACCTTTTGGCGAAGGTCTCCTTCTCCGGCGATCTGAATAGTACGCGCATGAAAAGAAAGCTTGCCGCTTGAAGCGTAAATATCAAACTTTCCTGTCATCTGGATTTTCATGCCGTCTTGCAACGTAATGCCACTAGCAGCATAAATCTTTGACCAGACAATGACTGCCATAGAACTAACAGGGTCTTTTACGTCAAAGTAACAATGCCCAGACTTATAGTTTGGACCCCTAAATCCAGAGACCTCTCCAACCACCGTCATAGATGGCATTGAGGCAACTTCATCTTTTGCAAAGAGCACCGCATCAGATACTGAAAGAACAGAATCTTCTTTCTCTTGAATCTGATCCATTACTAATTCCTGCTTCTGGAAGAACCAAGCAGATATAGAAGCTGGAGTGCAGAAACCATTGCAGCGGCTACGTAAGTAAGAGCAGCGGCAATCAGTACCTTTTTTGCGCCATTGTAGTCAAAGCCTGCAGGAGCATTTGCCTTCAAAAAGGCTAATCCACGCCTTGAAGCATCAATCTCTACAGGAAGCGTAACTATATGGAATAAGAAGGTAAATGCATACAGCCAAATTGCTAGCACGGTCATGCCTGAAACATTTAGCAAGACACCAGCAATAAAGACATAGATCCATGCTGCGGATGCTAAATTAACAACAGGAACAAGAGCGGAACGAACGCGAGATGGCATGTACATCTTAGCGGTCTGAACAGCATGACCTGCTTCATGACAAGAAACAGCAACTGAAGCTACGCTACCCTCAGAGAAGTTTGCATCAGAAAGGTGCAGGCAATTGTCACGTGGATCAAAGTTATCGGTGAGCTCACCAGAAATTCTCTTGATGCCAACATTGGCCGCTCCGTTAGTGTCCATCATGGTACGAGCAACAGAAGCGCCAGTGGCATTAAACCCTGAAGGAACTAGAGAATACTTTTTAAATTCATGTTTGATGTACCACTGAGTACCCAATCCGAGCACCAACGAGGCAACTACTAGAACAACGTATGGGATAAACGCACCTGAGTAATACATGTTTTTCTCCTATCTATGTATAAAAATGAGTATACCCAACTCACCGGACAAAAAGTCAGGTTTGTAAGAGTAATCATGCTTGGCCCTAGGTAAAACGCTGCTTTTACAGTAGCTCTACTCGACCATTTTTAACTGTTAGTCCTACCTCGCCATTGAGTAGTCCAACAAGCTGCTTGCCTACTAATTGATAACGCCATCCGGTTTTAAGTCTTGCGTCAGACCTATCCAAAAGCAAATCAGTAAGATCATCTTTATTGGCAATTAACGGAGACGCAATTCCCTCTTTTTCTGAAACAATCCTAATAAGAGCATACATAAGCTCAACAACACCTTCAGAACCAGCTGAAGGATGAGCGTGATGCTCGATTTTTGGACACTGATCTGCGGGTGTCTTTTGTCCACGCTTAATTGCATCTAGTAGATGCACTACCCCACCTTGAGAGATTTGCTCAGTGCCGCGGATTTTGCGCAGTCTATCTGGTGTTGTAGGAACACGGCGACAAATCTCAATAATGAGTTCGTCAGAAAGCACCCACTTACGTGGGACATCTCTTTTAGCAGCAGTTTCTTCTCGCCAGGCACACACCTCTCGAGCAATAGCAAGTTGTCTGCGCGTAAGCGAGCCAGAACGTTTTAAACGAAGATATGCCTGATAAGGGTCTCGACGATACTGCTCAATATTAGTATGCTGGTCCATCTCTGGCTTTACCCAGCTCAGACGATCAAGCTTGATGAGCTTCTCGACCATTTGATTGTAGATTGCCGGAAGATATCTCACGTCGTCCTCGGCATATACCAGCTGCTCTTTATCAAGAGGTCGCTTTGACCAGTCTGTTAAAGACTCAGCCTTAGCAAGCTTAACGTTAGCAAAATTTTCTACCAGACCGGCGTAGCTCACCTGCTGACGCATGCCCAAAAATGCAGCTGCTACCTGCGTATCAAATACAGGAGCACATGCGCAATCCATTTTTTCTAGCAAGACTTCAAGGTCTTGTGAGCACGCGTGGAAAATCTTGACAATCTGCGGATTTTCCAGGAGCTCTTTAAGCGGAGTTAGGTCATCGATAAGCAAGGGATCAATCGCAGCAATCTCTGAACCTGTGGAAACCTGCACCAGGCAAAGCTTGGGGAAGTAGGTTTTCTCGCGAAGAAACTCCGTATCAACTGCAAGGATATGCGAAGTCTTTGCTCGCTCACAAAATGCGGAAAGTTCTTCTGAGGTTGCTATATACAATGCGTCCATCCAATTGCCGATTAAGTACCTAACGTAAAGCGATACACTCATACGTATCAAAATGATATACCAGCTTGTCGCAAATCTTCGGAGGATATATGAGAACCCTCATCATTCACAATCCTTGCTCGGGTTTTAGCTCTGACGCAATCTTTGAATTTGAGCGCGCTCTTCTGAAAAGCGGCGACGAATGCCTGGTAAAGCTAGTTGAAAGCCATTGGCACACAGATGAGGTTCTGAGTTCTGTTCAGCCTGAAGATTTTGACGTAGTGGTGCTCTCGGGCGGAGATGGCACCGTATCTAGCCTGCTCTATGGCCTTAGAGGATGCCAGACACCTATTTTGGTCTTCCCTTCTGGAACCGCCAATCTTCTGGCAGCAAGTATTGGAAACGCTCCTGAACCTAACGCACTGGCGCTGGCCTGCAGAAACCTTCAGACCGCTCAGCTTGATCTGGGTGAGATTACCTGGACCACAGTATCGGGAGAAACCCATGTAGCTGGAGTTCCTTTAATGGCCGGTACAGGCCTTGACGCAGAAATTATGCGTTCAGCTATCCCCCACAAACAAACTTTCGGAGAAGCCGCATACTTTACTGCAGCCCTAGCCAACCTTATGCCGCCAGTACACGACTTCAAAATTACTGTTGACGGCAAAGTGCATGAGCTTCAGGGCATTGGCTGCCTTATTGCAAACAGTTCCATGATGCAAGCAGGAATTGAATTAGCTCCTGGTAATCGCATGAATGACGGTCTGCTTGAGGTTATTGTCATTGAGACTCACATGACTGCAAAACTGGTACGCCCACTGCTTTCTGGCTTCTTTGATCGCACGGGAGACTCGCTTGGTAGGCCCTACCTCAATAGCTTTAGCGGCAAAGAAATTACCGTTGAATCAACTGCGCCTATGCCACTGGAAGTAAATGGCGAGGTCACCTGCCACGACATCTATGCCTATTCTGCTAGGTGTCTTCCTGGCGTGGTAAACGTTGTGGTGGACCACATGAGCCCCTACAGTGAGAAAGTATAAGAGCAGGTAAACGGCACTTTCTATACTCTCAGGGAGCGCGTTTTCTTTTCTTTCGTTTTCGTAACATTCAGCCAAAAAGATTGCACGTAACCGTCAGATTAACTAATCTTTTATAGATACATTGCTAAGGTACGCACGCAAAATTCTGATGTGTGCGCACAGTTGATGGGATATTTTTTGGTTGACGTTTCTAAAATTCGCGAGAGGTTCGATGAGCTTTCGACTCCTATTTTGAAGTCCGGAAGACTCTACCAACTTGCAACTTTTACACAACATGGAACTACCAGCACTCTCGACCATGTTATTGCGGTTGCTTATAGCAGCCTTGCATTTGCCATGAATGCTGGCATCAAAGTTGACGAGCATGCCCTTGTGCGTGGCGCGCTTCTGCATGACTACTACCTCTATGATTGGCATGATCACGAGGCCGCGCCAGACAACTGGCACGGATTTACGCACCCTCGCCATGCACTTGATAATGCCCGCGAGGATTTCCCTGATTTAACCCCTGTTGAGGAAGACATCATCTTGCACCACATGTTTCCTCTGGTTCCTATTCCCCCTCATACCAAAGAGGCTTGGATTGTAACGACCTGCGATAAAGCTTGTTCAACTGCAGAAACGCTGACAGGCAATCCATACAAAAAAGAGGGTTTCCGCCCAACGGGTTTCTCGACACCTGAAAGCGATTTTCAGGGCACAACAAACAGTGAGTCAGATGAGTTTAACGACTACATGGATTACGGAAACCTCTCGTGAGCACCATGACTGAGACGCTACGTACACTCTTTGCACTCGATAAGAATATTGAGCTCTTTGTGCAGTATCTGCCTCAGATGGTCATAATTTTTGCGCTGATTTCTTTTGGTGGTTGGGTGTACGAGACCATTTATTGCTCCGTTGTTGAGGGAGAATTTACCAAGCGCGGTTTTCTTTTTGGTCCTACCTGCCCTATTTATGGCATTGGAGCGCTTGCGGAATGGCTGGTACTAGGCCAGATTTCTAATCCAATTATTGTCTTTATCATTGGTGCAGTTTTAGCCACAGTTATTGAGTACTCGACCGGACTCTTTTTGGAGCGTCGCTTTAAAAAGAAGTGGTGGGACTACTCTATGTTTAAGTTCAACTTGCATGGTCGAATTTGTCCCCAGGCCAGCACGGTATTTGGTGCGTTTTCTGTTACCTCAGTTTTTGTGCTAGTCCCAACGATGCTTAATATTTTGATGATTTTCTCCAAGCATACTGTCTCGGTTGTGGCGTTTATTGTGGTTACGCTTTATTTTTTGGACACGGTTGCCAGTCTTCTTTGGAACGGACCAACCACTCATCACAAAGTTGAAGCCGCAGCTCAAGATGCATCAATGAAGGTTGAAGAAGCCGCACAGAATGCTTCGCAAAAAGTAAGCGCTGCAGCGCAAAACGCATCGCAGAAAGCAAACGCAGCAGCTCAAAAGGCAAATGCGGCGGCCCAGAATGCAACTCTTATTGCCACCCAAAAGGCTCAACAGGTTTCGCAAAAAGTCCAGGTAACTAAGAAGAAACTTGACGATACCACACAAAAAGTCAGAGACCACTTGCCGGGTTCGTTCCCATGGGACAACTAGACGGGTTTCTCGACATATTGTAATACCTCAGCAAACGCTGATTTCGAGTTTGGATTTGTATGTACACCATTGAAAGTAGAGTTAGATATAGCGAGTGTGATGAGACCGGAAAGCTTTCCCTGGTAGGCGTTATGAACTATTTGCAGGACTGCTCGACGTTCCACTCAGAAGATATTGGCCGCGGCTTTAAGCAACTGGCCAGCGAGGGATACGCATGGGTTCTGGCAACGTGGCAAATCCAAGTTGACCGTCTTCCCCAGTTTGGCGAGAAGATCTGCGTAGGTACCTGGTCGTATCAGATGAAGGGTCTTCAAGCATCTAGGTCGTTTGTTATTAATGATGCAGACGGCGCAACCATCGTAAAAGCGGACTCTACCTGGTATTTGATGGATATCAATGAAGGCAAGGCTGCTCGTGTTCCAGAAAGCGAAAACGTCTACATTACTGGCGAGCCTCGCGTAGATTTGCCACCAACTCCTCGAAAAATTACACTTGAGGGAAATGCTGTTGATGGTCCAGCCATTCTTGTTTCTCAGCAGCACCTGGATACAAACAAGCACGTCAACAATGCTCAATACGTGCTCATGGCTGTTGACACGCTTGTGGCCCTTGGCTATTCTCACAAGCTGCGTCGCATTGTGGTGCAGTACAGGAGCCAGGCGCACTTGGGCGACACCATTACTCCCCAGGTATACGCCGATGAGACGGGTTTCTCGGTAGTGCTCAAAGATGCCGAGAGTTCCACCGTTTTTGCAACAGTCAGGCTGGAGGGATAACATGACCGAGGCCAAAACAGTCAATGTAGCTGCAGCTATCTTCTATAAAGACAACAAAATTCTTGCCGCGTGTAGGGCTGATGCGGATAATGCTGGCTTCTGGGAGTTTCCTGGCGGAAAAGTTGAGGCTGGAGAAACCTCTGAGCAGGCGCTGCGTCGAGAAATTCAGGAAGAGCTGCACTGTAGGGTGCAGGCAGCGTTTTTCTATGACACGATAGCTTACTCCTACCCCACCTTTGACCTGCATATGGATTGCTATATCTGCACGCTGAGCGAGTCTGAAGAGCCTGTCGTGGATTCTGAGATTCACTCGGAACTTCGTTGGCTTGCCCAAAACGAGCTGCTTGACGTGCAATGGCTTCCCGCGGACATTGAGCTTATCAAGCAGCTTGGCACGTTCTGGAACGACATTTTTGCGTCGCAGCACCTGTAGGAGCCGCGGACGCGTAAGCCGCGGACGAGAGTGCTACGGGCGCGGATGTTGCGGGTGTAAGCGAGCTGCAGGCGTAAACAAGTCGTCGTGTGCAAAATACTTTGCAGAGAATGTGGAGTGACAAAAAGAGGGGTTTCTCGCCATGAAATCCTTGGGCGACGACGGGTATCATCAAAGTATAAGCGTTTGATTGAGGATTGATGGCAAAGAAAGACGACAACCAAGATACCAGGCACAACAGGCATGAATTTGGCGACGAGGGCCCTGACTTCGACCCAAACGATCCGTCGCAGATGCCTGATGGCTCTCCTTTTCCTGCGGGCTTGCTATTTTTTATAGTTATTATGATGCTCTCGGGATTGGGACGTTCTTGTGTTGCGGACACTCGTACGAGTACAAGCCCGCTTTTTGGGGACCCCTACAGCGCTTATACTGACAGCAACTGGTAATGTACTTGGAAAAGACTTGCTATACGTACAACTAGCAGGTGTTTATTCCATTTTGAACGGTATTTTGAAGGATTGAATATGAGCAAAGCAGATCGCATTTTTATTGATATGTGCTCCGACATTATTGAAAACGGCACCACCACCGAGGGCGAGAAGGTCCGTCCTACCTGGGAAGATGGTACCTCCGCATACACAATCAAGAAGTTTGGCGTCTGCAATCGCTATGATTTGCGCGAGGAGTTTCCAGCGCTGACACTTCGTCGCACTGCGCTCAAGAGCGCCATGGACGAGGTCCTGTGGATTTACCAGAAGAAGTCCAACAACGTTAACGATCTTAACTCACACATCTGGGATTCATGGGCTGATGAGTCTGGTTCCATTGGCAAGGCTTACGGTTATCAAGTTGGACAGGTCTCTCACTACTCCGATGGCGACTATGACCAGATGGATCGTGTACTCAAGGACCTCAAGGAGAATCCGTTCAGCCGCCGTATTATGACCAACCTGTATACCTTTGCCGACCTCTCGGAGATGAACCTCTACCCTTGCGCATTCAACGCAATCTATAACGTTACTCAGGAAGCAGGTAAGGACAAACCTACACTTAACCTACTGCTTGTTCAGCGTAGCCAGGATATTCTTGCAGCTAACAACTGGAATGTTTGCCAGTACGCTATCTTACTCATGATGGTTGCGCAGGTCAGCGGCATGGAGGCTGGTGAGCTGGTTCACATGATTGCCGATGCTCACATTTACGATCGCCACGTTGACATTGTTAAAGAATTGATTTCTCGCCCCACCTTTGACGCACCAAAGGTGAGCCTGAACCCTAACGTCACCAACTTTTACGACTTCACTACTGACGACCTCATTGTCGAAGATTATCAGCACGGTCCGCAGGTCAAGAACATTCCGATTGCCGTTTAAACGCGGCTTAGGGTGTAATTTCACGTAAGACGATACTTGCCAGGAGAACCACATGAACGCAATTGTTTCTGTAACACGCGATTGGGGCATCGGATGCGACGGAGACCTTCTCATCCCCAACAAGGCCGACATGAAGTACTTTGTTGAGCATACGCGCGGCTGCACAGTTGTCATGGGCAGAAAGACGCTGGAGAGCTTCCCTGGCGGACCGCTTAAAGGTCGCCGCAACATCGTCATCTCTAGAAACGCCGATTACCAGGTCGAAGGCATAGAGGTTGTGTCGTCAGCTGAGGAAGCGCTTCGTTTAGTTAAGGATGAAGCTCCCGAGAAGGTCTGGCTTCTTGGTGGAGCTTCGATTTACCGCGCCCTTCTCGACAAGTGCTCTTACGCGTACGTCACGAAGCACGACACCGTGGTTGACGCGGATACGTACTTCCCCAACCTGGACGAAGACCCTGCATGGGAGGTTTGTAACGAGGAAGACGGCGGTGTGACTCCGGAAGGCGTCGCTTTCAAGTTTGTTACCTACAAGCACGTCTAGCTAGTGTATTGATTAGTCATATAAGTTTTGTGTTGATTGATCAGACTGTTTCATTTGAACTTTAATTTGCTTTGTTATCAAGTCCTCTTTTACCTGCGGGAATGAGAGGACTTATCTTGTTTTGGCAGAACAGAAACGGAAGTCTGTCAAACTGCTGTCAAACTACTGAAAAATCCTGCTGTTATATTCGTTTCTCATTTTAAGGAGGAACGAATGGATATTGTTTTCTCGCATGAAACTGCACTACAAATCTGCGCGCAACTTAAGACGCGCGGAAATGAAGATGTTTTGTTGCAACGGACAACAAGGGATTTGCGCGCGACGTATTCGGCGTGTTCAACCGAGATATACGATGAAAAGCTTTGTTTTCTGAGGAAAACATATGGTATTGTCTTAGGGCAAACTACCCATGAGCTATTAAGAAACAATTCAAGAACAAGATTTTGCGATGAGCGAGTATCTCACCAGTTCAAATGTCTTTTGCCGGCAGGCTCCCTTATTGATCTGGGGCAGAATGTCTATTGTGTTGCGCCTCCCCTAGCTGTTTGCTTGCTCTCTAGGAATAAAAGTCCTCTTCATCAGATTGTGCTTGCGAATTTAATGATGGCTAGTTATGGTCATCTCCCAAACGGTGACCTCTGCGAATTTAATACGCCGTTGGTAAGTGCGGAAGAGCTTGCCTCTCTATTAAATGCGCTTGAATCTTATTCTCCTGGATTGCATGTCACACAAAAAAATATGCGCTTTTTCTTTTCTGATGCAGCCTCTCCCATGGAAGTAAAGATGGCAATTAGATCTGCTCTCCCATATTGTGAAGGTGGTTTCAATCAAATGCCGATTGCGTTGAATAAATCGTATGTAATAAAAGACCAGATAAACCCGGAGTTACAAGCTAAGGAAAGAAGATTGGATTTACTTTTTGGCAAGATGTCTAAGTCAAATTTGTCTGGATTAAATTTAGTGGCTATCGAATATAACGGTGCGTATCATGATGACTTCTACCAGCAAAGAAAAGATAATCAAAGAACTAATGAACTGAACTCGGTGAGTATTAAAGAGTACTTTGTAAATGCGGATATCTACAGGAATCAGCTAGCAATGCAAAATATGTTCCTGAGCATTAAAAAAGACTTGGGAGACAGCAATCTGTACCGGATCAAGCGGACGCTGCGCCAGTATTCTCATGAGCAATTCATTCTGATGAATAAACTTGATTCAATATACAGATTTATGAATGAACTAATATATAAAGTTTAACTATCCCTAAAATGCCCTATGTGACAACACAGCAAAGTCAGATAATCTGCAAAATTCGATGTTAATAGCACATCAAATGAAGATATTCTGCACTAAACACGCATTTTTGGAGCAATGTATAGCCTTTTTTGACAGATTATGTGACATAGATGTGTTTTGTGAATCTGGAAACATGGATTCATTTAAATTTGCCCATCAAGCAGTTAGACGAAAAGTTTAGAAAGCTAACAAAAGAGCCGGTTACCTGGTGTTTAGGTAACCGGCTCTTGCTTTGTGCTTTACGCGCTCCGCAGTGGACGCTCGCGGCGGACGCGCTTCGCGGTGGGTGCTCCGAGGCGGACGTGCTAGCGACGCGGCGCGCGGGTGCGAGGATTAGTCCTCGTAGAAGCCTGGCTCGCGACCGTAGTAAGCATCCAGGTAGAGCTCGCGAATCTCGGAGACAAGTGGGTAGCGTGGGTTTGCGCCAGTGCACTGGTCGTCGAATGCCTGCTCAGACATCTCGTCCAGGGTATCAAGGAAGTACTTCTCATCTACGCCGTAATCCTTGATGGTCTCCTTGACACCGATGTATGCCTTGAGCTCCTCAATCTTCTTGACGAAGTTCTCAAAGACCTCACGGTCATCCTTACCGGTAACACCGCAGAAACGACCTGCCTCAGCATAACGTGCAAGAGTGTGTGGGTGATCGTACTGTGGGAAGGTACCCATCTTTGTTGGGCGCTCAGCTGCGTTGTAGCGCATAACGCGAGTAAGGATAACTGCGTTTGCCCAACCGTGTGGAATGTGGTGGAAAGCGCCCAGCTTGTGAGCCATGGAGTGGTTGACACCCAGGAATGCATTAGCAAATGCAAGGCCGCCCAGGCAGGAAGCGTTTGCCATGTGGTCGCGTGCCTCGACATCGTTTGGATTGTCATAAGCACGTGGCAGGTACTCAAAGACCAGCTTCATGCCGCGAAGAGCCATGCCATCTGTGTAGTCAGATGCCATCATGGAGACAAATGCCTCGAGGCAGTGAGTAAGAACGTCGATACCAGAAGCAGAGGTCAGGCCCTTAGGCTGGCTCATCATGTTGTCGGTATCAACAATTGCCATGTTAGGCAGCAACTCATAGTCTGCAAGTGGGTACTTAACGCCGTTGTCAGCATCAGTGATGATGGCAAATGGAGTTACCTCGGAACCAGTACCAGAAGAAGTTGGAATAGCAACGAAGAATGCCTTTTTGCCCATCTTAGGATAGTTGTAGACACGCTTGCGGATATCCAAGAAGTCCGCTGCCATGTCCTCAAACTTCTCCTCTGGGTTCTCGTACATGGACCACATAATCTTACCTGCGTCCATAGCAGAACCGCCGCCGATTGCGATGATGCAGTCTGGCTCGAAGGAGCGAATGCGAGCTACACCCTCAAGAGCGCACTGGAGGGTTGGATCTGGAGCAACATCCCAGAATGAAGAGTGGACGATGCCCAGGGAATCCAGAGTCTCCTCGATGGTCTTGGTGAAACCACTCTTGTATAGGAACTGGTCTGTGACAATGAAGACGCGCTTCTTGTTATAGACCTCTTTAAGCTCACGGAGAGCAAGAGGCATGCAGCCCCTCTTGAAGTAGACCTTCTCAGGTACACGAAGCCAAAGCATATTCTCTTGCCTCTCTGCAACAGACTTGTAGTTAAGCAGGTGCTGTGGGCCAACGTTGCCGGAGACGGAGTTGCCGCCCCAGGTGCCGCAGCCAAGGGTTAGGGATGGAGCCATCTTAAAGTTGTAAAGGTCTCCAATACCACCCTGAGAGGAAGGAGTATTGATCAGGATGCGGCAGGTCTTCATTGCCTCCTGGTGCTTAGCAATCTTCTCTTTCTCGTTAATGTTGACGTAAAGAGAACTGGTGTGACCATAGCCGCCATCAGCAACAAGACGCTCAGCCTTAGCAATAGCCTCGTCAAAGTTCTTTGCACGATACATACCAAGAACTGGAGAAAGCTTCTCGTGAGCCATCTCCTCTGAAGGCTCAACAGAGGTTACCTCACCAATAAGAACCTTGGTCTTCTCTGGGACGTCGACGCCAGCAGTCTTTGCGATGAAGTGAGCAGACTTACCAACAATAGCTGCATTAACAGCACCGTTGACAATGACGGTCTTACGAACAGCGTCGAGCTCTTTACCCTGCAGGAAGTAGCAGCCGCGATCAGCAAACTCCTTCTTAACCTGGTCATAAACGCTATCAAGAACAGTAACAGACTGCTCAGAAGCGCAAATCATACCGTTATCGAAGGTCTTGGAGTGAATGATGGAGCTAACTGCAAGCTTAATGTCAGCGGTATCGTCGATGATAGCAGGAGTGTTACCAGGACCAACGCCCAGAGCAGGCTTACCGGAAGAGTAAGCTGCGTTAACCATACCTGGGCCACCGGTTGCCAAAATGATGTCAGCGTTGCTCATGACTGCTGCAGTCATATCAATGGTAGGAGCTGGTACCCAGTCGATAATACCCTTGGGGCAGCCGGCCTTCTCGGCAGCATCGCGAACAATACGAGCGGCAGCAATGGTGCACTCTTTAGCGCGTGGGTGTGGGGAAATGATAATGGCGTTTCTTGTCTTCAGGGCAAGAAGTGTCTTAAAGATTGCGGTAGAAGTTGGGTTAGTGGTTGGAATAACTGCAGCTACGATACCCATTGGCTCGGCTACAACTCGATAACCTGCAGCTGGATCATCCTCTACAACACCACAAGTCTTCATGTCCTTGTATTTGTTGTAAATATACTCTGCTGCGTAATGGTTCTTGATAACCTTATCTTCCATTACACCCATGCCAGTTTCTTCAACTGCCATGCGAGCAAGAGGGATACGATTTTTCTCGGCCGCAAGAGCAGCTTCATAGAAAATCTTATCGACCTGCTCCTGAGTGAATGTTGCAAACTCTGCCTGTGCCTCGCGCATCTCTTCGAGGCGCTTGAGCAAAGTATCAACATCCTCAATTTGAGTAGCCTTCTTTGCCATAAAATCCCCTTCTATTTAGGAACATTAATTCAAATTATACCAAGGTCTGCTAAACAAGTGCTTACCGTTAACCGAGTCTCTCAAAATTTATAATCTGCGTTCTGGCGTCTTCATCAGTTGCTGTAAATCTATGCCATTCACCTGGCGATTCTCTCCACATGTAATCCACGTACGGGCCAAATCCACCCACCAGCTGCGATGTTGCACGCGCAAAGCTCGGGTCCGTCTTGAGACCCGGATAGCGCACCGCCTCGACGCGCGGATGGCACGCCAGGTACGCGGCAACCACCTGCGCCGCGTCGCTCGCCGCGTGGCGAGAAACCCGTGCACTCGTCTGCTTTTCCGCTCCCGTAGCAGAAACCGTCACGTCATCTGTAGAGCACGCCTTGGCTTCAACCGCCTCTGCTACCCACGGTATGCAGCACTTCCGCATGCACACGACAACATATCCCGGCACCCGAGCGTCCTCGGCTACTGCGATCTCTGCTCCCAGACGACATGCCGGGCTGAACTCGGCTCCAATCGTACGCACATCCGCCACAAGCAGCTCCCCTGCCGCAGCTCTGCCTTTGATGTCGCACACCTCAACGGGCACGCCAGCAAGCGGCTCCACGACGGTTACACCGCCCGAAACCAGTGTGGCGAGAAGTTCGTCTACATAGGAAACAGGGACAAGCCGCGCACGGCCTGCCCCTGTCATTTTTACGTATTCAGCTACAACATTGGTTGCGGTTTGCGTGACAACGTCGGTTGCAGTTTGTGTGACAACGTCGGTTGCGGTTTGCGTGACGCCGTCGATTGCGCCGACACTCTTCGTGCCACCTGCGCCATCCTGCGCTGTGCCACCCATAACCTGCACTTTGTCCGAAACCCTATTAACCAACGCGCTCCGCATTCTCTTTGACAACCTGAGCAATAAACTCGTCAAGCTCTGCAACGTGAGTCTCGTTGGAACGGTCGCGGACAGAAATGTTTCCTGCCTCAACCTCCTGCTCACCAAGGATGAGCATGTAAGGAACACGGTCAAGTGAGCGAGCCTCACGAATCTTATAGCCAATCTTCTCGTCACGGTCGTCAACCTTAACGCGAATACCAGCAGCTGCAAGCTTCTCGGCAACCTCATGAGCATAAGGACGAGACTTCTCGGAGACAGGAAGAACCTTGACCTGGCATGGGCTCAGCCAGACAGGGAACTTGCCTTCATAGTTCTCGGTCAGAATGCCAATGAAGCGCTCGAAGGAACCAAAGCCAGCGCGGTGAATCATAATTGGCTGCTTCTTGGTGCCGTCGGAGTCAATGTACTCAAGCTGGAAGTTGTGAGGAAGCTGGAAGTCAAGCTGGATAGTGCCGCACTGCCAAGAACGACCGAGGCAGTCGGTCAGATGGAAGTCAATCTTAGGACCGTAGAAAGCACCGTCGCCCTCGTTAACTACGTAATCGATACCCATAGACTCAAGTGCATCACGCAGACCCTGCTCAGCGCGTTCCCAATCCTCATCAGAACCCATAGAATCCTCTGGGCGCGTAGAAAGCTCAACACGATATGGGAAGCCAAACTGTGCATAGTAAGCGGTAATGAGATGAGATGCATCCGTGACCTGCTCAGTAATCTGATCTGGGCGGATAAAGAGGTGGGCATCGTCTTGAGTAAACTCACGAACACGGAACAGTCCGTGTAGAGCACCCTTCATCTCGTAACGGTGGTCAAGGCCAGCTTCAGCCAGCTTCATAGGAAGATCCCTATAAGAACGTGGCTTGGACTTATAAATCAAGCAAGCACCAGGGCAGTTCATAGGCTTAATGGCAAAGTCCTCTTCATCTACCGTGGTGGTATACATATTCTCTTTGTAGTGATCCCAGTGACCAGAAGTCTCCCAAAGGGAACGCGAGAGGATCAGTGGAGTCTGAACCTCCTGATAACCAAAGCGAGCCTGCATCTCATGCCAGTAATCGGTCAGAGCATTGCGCAGAGCCATGCCGTTTGGAAGCCAGAATGGAGAACCTGGACCAAAGTCGGACATCATGAAGAGCTCCATCTCGCGACCAATCTTCCTGTGGTCGCGCTTCTCAGCCTCTTCAATCATCTTGAGGTACTGAGCAAGCTCATCTTTGGAACCAAACGCAACACCATAAATTCTGGTGAGCATCTTGTTGTTCTTATCGGCCTTCCAATACGCACCAGAAATGCTGGTCAGCTTAAAAGCCTTGACACCCTTGGTGTAGAGCATGTGAGGACCAACGCACATGTCAACATATTCACCCTGCTTGTAGAAGGTGATGTGTGCGTCAGGAGCAAGATCGCCAATGTGTTCAACCTTGTAAGACTCGCCGCGCTCCTTCATATAGGCAATAGCCTCATCACGAGGAAGCTCAAAAGTCTCAATCTTGAGGTTCTCTTTGACAATCTTCTTCATCTCAGCTTCGATAGCTGGGAAATCATCCTCGTTAACCTTAGTGTCTCCAAGATCAACGTCATAGTAGAAACCGTTTTCGGTTACTGGACCATAGGCAAACTGTGCGTGTGGATATAGACGCTTCAAAGCCTGAGCAAGCAGGTGAGCTGCATCGTGGCGAATAACCTCAAGCTCTTCAGCTGCATCGTTAATCTCGCCAACATGGCCGTCGTTATATAAAACCTTCATGTAAAACCCCTCAGAGGTAGCTACTCATAGAAACAGGCACGGCGCCTACTCTGCTCACACAGGAGCTTAGGAGCAGACGCCTACATAGTCTCTGTTGTAAAACACCAGATTGCCATCATAAAGAACAAAACCAAACGTTATTGAATGCGAGTACGGCAGTAAGGGCAAACCTTCCAGTCTGCGTTCAGTGGACGATGGCATGTTGGGCAAACGTTTCTAACCTGCGTATTGCAGATTGGGCACACGATAAAATCGCGGTCGATTGGAGCGGAGCACTTAGGGCAGATGCCGTAGTGAGACAGCTGGTGCTCACGAAGGGCAATATCAAGGTCCTGCTCCTCACGGTCAATGAGGTAGCTGCTTGGACGCAGAATAACGTATGCAAGCAGACCAACAACAGGAACAACAGAAATGACTGCCCACATCCACCAAGGTTCTGCGCCACGACGCTGAGCATCGCGAATAACGTAGATGATGGAAAGGATATAAAGCATTACGACGCAAATAACCATGAGGTAAATAACCATACGTACCTCAGGTGTAATAATCTGATCAAGAATCTCCTGCATCTGACAGCCCCTTCTGCTGGCTTTTTGTTCTCTCCTAAATCGTACGACAAACCGCCTCAAAATGGAGCGTAATGTCGCAGATAAATTTATTTTACCAAAGCATCACTAAATTGTGCAGCAACCTCGCCAGCAAGTGAAATTGTTCCACATGCTACAAAGCCCTTCTCGCGCAATGCGTCCACTGCTTCGGGAACGCTTCTATACACAGCTACCACGTTAGCGCCGCAGGCTTTGTACAGCTCAGCAAGCTCATCTGCATCCATGGCGCGATCGTTATCGGTCTGGGTTACCGCTACCTCAGGGAACTCTTTGGCGAGAAGTTCTGCGATGCCCTTAACATCTTTATCTGCAAAAACAGCAGTCAAAAGCATGGGACGATTAGTAATCTCTGGCTCAATTGAGCGAATAGCAGTTAAGAACGTCTCAATTGACTGGGGGTTATGAGCTGCATCGATAAGGACTAAAGGCTTTGGCTGAAGCAGCTGGAATCTACCTGGTGTAGGACATCTTGTTGTAGAGAAAAATGCTTTCTCTGCATCAAGCGGACGTCCAAGAAAATCCTCGGCCAAGCAGGTTGCCAGAGCAATGTTTGCTGCCTGGTAGCTTGGTTTAAGTGCAGCAAGATCTTCGTAGGTTGCACGAGGAGTGACAACCGTAAGCTCCAGCGGGAATCCAATGCTCTTAGGCTTTTTGGTAATAAAGAAATGTGCGTGAGGCAGCTCTGGATGGTCAGACGATTGACCAGCAGAAACCTCACCTTCTACGTCTTGTGGCTTGTCAGCCACAAGAAGGGTTGGAACAACGCCCGCAGAAGCTGCTTGGGACAAGAATACGTCCTGGACGCTCTGAGGAGTTGTCGTTCCCACGCCAAGCACGCAGGTGCGACCAGGTTTGATGATGGCGGCCTTCTCGCCAGCAATAGCCTCAAGGGTATCGCCTAAGATGCGCGTGTGATCCAGGCCAACGCCCGTGATGGCAACGGAGGTGATGTTTTGAGTGGCGCTTGTTGCGTCCCACCTGCCGCCCATACCGCACTCAAGCACACAGGCGTCAACTTCTTCCTCAGCAAAGACAACCAGGGCTGCAACGGTCAAAAGATCAAACTCGGTGATGTCATAAGGACGTTCGCCCAAGGCGGCTCGCTGAGCGTTGACGCGCTCCCCCGCTACCTGAGCAGCTGAAACGCCGTGAGCAAAAGACGCCTCAGAGACGGGCGTGCCGTTAATCTCCATGCGCTCGGTATAGCTGATGAGCTCAGGAGACGTGTACAGGGCGGTCTTGAGACCCTCTCCTTTGAGCAGGGCTGCAGTGTATCTAGAGGTAGACGTTTTGCCGTTGGTACCTGCGATCTGGACACTCTTAAAGCAGAGATCAGGGTTGCCCACCTCTTTGAGCATGTCTTCCACGCTCTCCAACAAGGGTTGAATACCAAACTTCTTTGTATCGTGAAGCACCTTTAAAGACTGCTCGTAGCTCAGCTCAGGCACAGAAAAGGGAACGGAATAGCTCATAGCGCACATACCTCTTATAGACCAAGCAGACGCATAGCCTCTGCACGGGTTTTCTCGTTAGTCTTAAAAATGCCGCGAACCGCAGACGTGGTGGTCAAAGCACCCGATGCCCTAATGCCACGCATGCTCATGCACGTATGCTCGGCCTCCATAACCACCAAAACACCCAAGGGATCAAGCTCTTCTACCATAGCGTCAGCAATCTGGCCTGTAAGGCGCTCCTGTACCTGCAGACGACGAGAATATCCGCTGACGCAACGAGCAATCTTGGAAAGGCCGGTAATACGACCATTTTGTGGAATGTAGCAAACGTGCGCTTTGCCCACAAAAGGCAAAATGTGATGCTCGCAGGTAGATGAGAAAGGAATGTCGCGGACAATAACCATCTCTTTATTGCCCTCTTCATGGAACTGCTTGCGTAGATGAGCTGCAGGATCTTCCTGCATACCACCAAAGAGCTCCACGCAAGCACGAGCAACACGGTCTGGTGTATCAAGCAGACCTTCTCGCTCTGGATCCTCACCAATAGCAAGCAAAAACTCCTTGACCGCGGCTTTTACGCGCTCTTGGTCAAGCTCTTTATAGTTATTTTCCGCTGCCATGAGGCAACCTACCTTTCACTCTTATACAAGCGTTCTTTGAGCTGCGGCAACAACATGGCGAGCAAGAATTGCCGTTGTCACGCTACCTACACCGCCAGGAACAGGAGTATAAGCACTTACCAGAGGAGCTACCTGCTCTGTATTGACGTCACCAACAAGCTTTTGAGTTGCTTCATCCCAGTTAATACCCACGTCAATGATGGTTTGTCCAGCTCTTACACAGTCAGCCCCAATAAGGTGCGCACGTCCTGCAGCCACAACTACAACCTCTGCCTGCTTAAGCGTAGCGGCAAGGTCTTTGGTCTTGCTGTGACACACTGTAACCGTGGCGTTTCTTGCGCTTAAAAGCGCAGCAACTGGACGACCAATGACGTTTGAGCGACCAACAACTGCAACAGACGCTCCCTCAAGGGATACCTGGTAAAAATCGAGAAGCGCAAGAACTGCCTCTGCAGTACAAGGTCCCAGAGCACCAGGAGTTCCACAAAGTGTTGCCAGCAGCATAGAATCAGTTGCGCAATCAACATCTTTTTCTGGAGCTAGATGCTGAAGCGCTTCATGCTCGTCAATTCCAGCAGGAAAAGGACGCATGGGCAGACAACCATGCACCGATGCGTCGGCAGAAACCTGGTCAAACGTAGCATTTACCTGCTCTTGTGTAGCGTCTTCTGGAAGCTCAATGGTCTCAACTTCAAAGCCTACCTTCTCTGCACGCGTATAAGCCGCACGCTCATACGTAAGGTCATCGTTTTTCTGTCCAATGCGAACAATAACAAGCTTAGGAGTTACACCTTGTGCACGAAGTTCCTTAACCTGAGCAGCAAGTTCTTCGGTTATTTCTTTAGCAACAGGAGCTCCACGAAGCTCCTGTGACATAATCTCTGAGCTCACGTTATGCCTCCTGTCTAAGCTGTGCGCTCACCGCATCACTTACAGCATCAGCTCGTGATACATAGGTGTCCAGCAGCTTATCTGCCTCATCAAGCAACGTTTGAGCATACGCTGTGTCGTGCATGGAGCGCGTGTTTACAAATAGCGTGTGAGAAGCTGCAATCAAAGCGCCACGCGCAAGAGCAGCGCCACAACCTACATCGGATAGAAGCATACGAGACCCCTTGATGAGCATCTCTTCTAGAAGCTCAATAGACTCGCACACTTTTCTCATAACCTTCAATGGAGGCTGAGCTGCTTCTTTAAGAGCATCCTCAACAATCTCTGCACGCTTTGGATTATCCTTAGGCACACTAAATGCGCTTGAAACCAGCAAGAACTGACGAGAGTCCTCATCCATAAGTTCCATGAAGTCTTGGCGCAGTGCACCAGCTCGAGCAATGTATTTTGCAAGATCGTCTTCATGCTGAGCATAGGCAGGTTTTCCTTGTGCGTACACACCAGCCATTGAAGCCAAAGACACTGCAAGTGCCCCTACATAAGCAGCAGCACTGCCACCACCTGGGATAGGCTCTTTGGCAGCAAGGTGTTGAGCATAAGAGTCTGCACTATACGTTGTAAACGCTACTTCTTCAGGTGAAGAGGGATAAGACATTAGAAAAGACCCACAATTCTTCCATCATCAAGAACATCAATGTGCTCTGCAGCAGGAACTTTTGGAAGTCCTGGCATGGTCATAATAGAGCCGGTAAGACAGACCACAAAGCCAGCACCTGCAGAAACACGAACTTCTCGCACGGTAATCTTAAAGTTTTCTGGAGCTCCCAATTTGGTCTGGTCATCAGTAAATGAGTACTGAGTTTTTGCCATACAAATAGGAAGCTCTCCAAAGCCAAGCTCTTCAAGTTGCTGAAGCTGCTTAGCGGCACTTGGAGCAAAATCAACGCCATCAGCGTGGTAAATCTTGGTGGCAATGTCTGTAATCTTCTGCTTCAAAGACTCTTTAACATCGTAGGCAAAGGTGAGCTTAGACTCAGTCTGGCAAAGGCGCATAACCTCTTCTGCCAGAGCCTGGCCGCCCTTTCCACCTTTTGCCCAAACCTCAGACAGGACAACATTTACGCCACGCTTCTTGCACTCCTCCTCTACCAGAGCAAGCTCTTCAGCGGTATCGGTTGGGAATGCATTGATGGCAACAACTACAGGAAGTCCGTAGACCGTCTGAATATTGTCAACGTGGCGAAGCAGATTAGGAATGCCCTCTTTAAGAGCGTCAACGTTTGGCTGATTGAGGTCAGCTTTAGCAACGCCTCCGTTGTATTTAAGAGCACGAACGGTTGCTACCAGAACAACAGCCGATGGAGTAAGACCGGTAGCTCTACACTTAATGTCCAAGAACTTCTCGGCACCAAGGTCTGCACCAAAGCCAGCCTCGGTAACAACGTAATCTGCAAGACGCAGAGCAGTCTTTGTTGCCTCAACCGTATTGCAGCCGTGAGCAATGTTGGCAAAAGGTCCACCGTGGACAAGAGCAGGTGTGTGCTCAAGCGTCTGGACTAGGTTGGGTTGAATAGCGTCTTTAAGCAGCGCCGTCATAGCACCCTCTGCGTGGATATCGCTGACGGTAACGGGTTTACGATCATAGGTGTAGGCAATAACCATTCTACCCAGACGCTCTTTAAGGTCTTTAATACCCGAAGCAAGGCAAAATACAGCCATAACCTCGGAGGCAACGGTAATATCAAAGCCGTCTTGTCTTGGCATGCCATCTGCAATGCCACCAAGACCATCAATAACATTTCTGAGCTGGCGATCGTTCATGTCAACACAGCGCTTCCACACAACACGGCGTGGATCAATGTTGAGGCTATTACCCTGCTTGATGTGGTTATCCAGCATGGCGGCGCAAAGGTTGTTTGCAGCGCCAATAGCGTGGAAGTCTCCGGTAAAGTGAAGGTTGATGTCCTCCATAGGAACTACCTGAGCATATCCGCCGCCTGCAGCACCGCCCTTGACGCCAAAGACGGGACCCAAAGAAGGCTCTCTAAGAGCCAACATGGCTGACTGACCCAAGCTGGTTAAGGCATCGGCCAAACCAACAGAGGTAGTGGTCTTTCCCTCGCCTGCTGGCGTTGGGTTAATGGCAGTTACCAGCACAAGTTTGCCGCGAAGAGGCTTATCTGCCAGAGCACGTGCATCAAGCTTTGCCTTATAGCGACCATAAGGCTCCAGAAGATCCTCTGGAATACCTGCACGCTTTGCCACCTCAAAGATGGGAAGCATCTCGGATGATTGAGCAATCTCGATATCGGATTTAACCTCAGACATGTTGTTCCTAACCTAAAGTGGACTGCATGCACGTACTAAACACATGATGCGGCTGTTACACCGCATCAAGTTTTACCTATGAGAAGTCAGCAATCTGCTGCTCTAGCTGCGCAACAAGCGTAGTAAGTTCTTCTGCGCGTGCACGTTTCTTCTCGATAACTTCAGGCGCTGCCTTAGCAACAAAACCCTCGTTAGCAAGGGTACGCTCCACACCAGAAAGCTCCTTCTTTGCGGACTCAAGATCCTTCTGAAGACGCTTAGCCTCTGCAGCAAGGTCAACAAGCTCGCCCAGAACAACGTACATCTCAAGGCCAGCGTCGGTGACAGAAACAGAACCAGCAGGCTTCTGAGGAGCCTCAGCAACCTCAAGCGAGCTTACACGGCCAACGTTCTGGATGAACGCTGCCTGCTCCTTTAGAGCTGCAACATCCTGTGCTGGAGCTTTGACCACAACAGCAAGGTCTGTCTTTGGAGACAGCCTATAACGAGCGCGAGAAGAACGAACAGCAGAAACAACAGTCTTAGCAAGCGAGAAGTTATGCTCAGCTGCCTCGTCAACAAAGTTTGCAAGCTCCTGTGGGTCTGGCCACTCAGAGACCATCAAGAACTCCGCATCGTGACTCAAAAGACCAGATGCAGGAAGGGCATCCCAAACGCTCTCGGTAACAAATGGCATGGCTGGATGCAGAAGCCTCATGCTGACATCCAGGACAAAGACAAGGTTGCGCTGAACCTGCAGACGCTCCTCAGGAGTTCCATCCAGAAGGCGGCCCTTGCAAAGCTCGATGTACCAGTCGCAGACATCATTCCAGAAGAAAGACTGAATGTTGCGGGCATACTCGCCAAAGCCATAGGTCTCAAGCTGCTCAGTTGTCTCTGCTACAACCTTAGCAAGGCGCGAGAACATCCATGCGTCTTCTGGCGTTTCTGCCTTTGGCATGCCGGCAGTGTAGCCGTCAAGATTCATCTGAACAAAGCGACTTGCATTCCAAATCTTAGTAACAAATGAACGTGCCTGATCAGTTCTTGGAGACTCAATAAGCTCACGAGTCTTCTTATCAAGAACAGCATCAAACTTGACGTCCTGGTTGTTGGTAATAAGCGTAAGCAGGTTATAACGCATTGCATCTGCACCATACTTAGCAATCAGATCCATAGGATCTACGCCGTTACCCTTTGACTTGGACATGCGGCTGCCGTCCTTAGCCAAAATGGTTGCGTAGATGTAGACATCATGGAATGGAATCTCTTTGGTGAAATAGAGCGAACTCATAATCATGCGAGCAACCCAAAGAGCGATGATGTCTCGAGCGGTTACCAGGACCTGTGTTGGGTGGTGACCCTCAAGCTGTTCAGGATGGTTTGGCCAACCCTGTGTTGCAAAAGTCCACAGCTGAGAAGAGAACCAGGTATCCAGAACATCCTCATCCTGGTGAACATGATGGCCGCCGCACTTTGGACAGACATCGGTGTCTTCCATAAGTGCATCCTGCCAGCCACAATCATCGCAGTAGAATACAGGAATACGGTGTCCCCACCAAAGCTGCCTGGAGATGTTCCAGTCGCGGAGGTTCTCCATCCAAGTGAGGTAGGTCTGAGTCCAGCGCTCTGGATGGAAGGTTACCTGACCGTCTTTGACTACCTGTGCTGCAGGCTCTTTGAGCTTATCGACAGCAACAAACCACTGCTCAGAGAGCCATGGCTCAAGCGTAGTACCGCAACGGTAGCAATGCATAACGGAGTGATCAAGGTCTTCAACGTGATCAAGCAGGCCATGCTCTTCAAACCAAGCAACAATAGCCTCACGAGCCTGATCTCTATCAAGACCAGAGAACTCACCATAGCCGTCAACCACAACAGCATGCTCATCAAAGATGTTGATCTGCTCAAGATTGTGAGTCTGACCCATAGCAAAGTCGTTAGGATCATGAGCTGGGGTTACCTTAACAAAACCAGTACCAAAGCCTGCGTCAACATGCCAGTCAGAGAAGATTGGAATCTCTCTGTCAACAATTGGCAGGATAACAGTCTTTCCAACAAGATCAGCCTTTTCCGGGTCTTGAGGAGAAACAGCTACGCCCGTATCACCCAACATGGTCTCTGGACGAGTAGTGGCTACGGTAATGTACTCAACGCCATTAACAGGCTCTTTGAGTGGATAGCGCAGGTACCAAAGATGGCCCTTCTCGTCAGCATATTCTGCCTCATCGTCAGAAATAGAAGTCTCGCAATGAGGACACCAGTTTACGATGCGCTTACCACGATAAATAAGCTGGTTATGATACCAGTCAACAAAGACCTTACGCACTGCCTGAGTGTACTCAGGAGACATAGTGAACTTCTCGTCATTAAAATCAATGGAGCAGCCCATGCGCTTGATCTGAGAAACAATGGTTCCGCCGTACTCGCGCGTCCAATCCCAGCAAGCCTCCAGGAACTTCTCGCGACCAATCTCCAGGCGAGAAATGCCCTCTGACTTAAGCTTCTTATCAACCTTAGTCTGGGTTGCAATGCCTGCGTGATCTGTTCCAAGAATCCAACGAGTTGAATAACCGCGCATGCGAGAATAACGAATGTAGGTGTCCTGGATGGTGTCATCCATGGCATGTCCCATGTGAAGGATGCCGGTAACGTTTGGTGGAGGGATAACTACTGTACGGTCTTCAGTTCCCTTGCTACGACCATAACAATCTGCCTTAATCCACTTTTCAATGAGCTCAGGCTCAGCTGCCTGAGGATCATAATTCTTGGGCATTTCTTCCACAGTAATCTTGCCTTTCATATGCTTTTAGCAGTATTCCTATTAACCATTTGAACAGTATAATGCATTAAAACAGATGTGGTTTAGGGGAATATATTAATGTAATTTTAATTTTACATATAAAAAATTACACTTTGTATAAAAAGTAGTAGTATTGATTTGTCACAACATTCAATTCAAAGTTTTAGCTGAAAGAAGCCATAACAAACATATCAAACACTAAAATTGATTGAAAAAAATCAACAACATTTAAATCAAAAGTATAGTCAACAACTTTTTCTACAGGTAAAGAAGGTTTGACATGAAAAGCACTGTTAAAGAAATTCAAAATGACCTTAAGCGGAGTCTCTTTTGGAGTAATAAAAAGTTGTTATTCGGCTCCTTTTTCTTTACAACTTCTTTAGAACTAGTTACGGTATGTTCACCCTACATAACTTCAATTCTCATGAATTCCGCTGTGTCAGGATCATTTAATGATTTTCTACAAGGTTGTCTATTTGCCGCCATATTAACAATCTCAGCAATTACAAATAAATTAGTGGTTCGTTATTTTGTTCCTAATTATCTCTATCATGCTGCTAACTCTTATCGCAACACTGCATTTAAATACATGCTGAAAAAAGGTATAAACTCGTTTGAAGCAAGTGGTAGTTCCGTTTATGTATCTGCACTTACTAATGATTTAAATACTATAGAGACTACATATCTTGAACAGATGTTTTCTTTGGTAAGCGATAGCATATCTTTCATTGTGGCCCTCATAATGCTCATGGTTCAAAGCATTCCATTAACTTTTGTAGCTATTGCCGCTTCAATTCTTCCTCTAATCATTGGCGTAAAGCTAGGTGGAACACTCGGAAAAATTCAAAAAGAATCTTCTGCGAAAACTAGTCAATTCATTGCCCAAGTCACTGATCTAGTAAAAGGCTTTCCTTTGATAAAAGCTTACGGAGCAACAAAGGCTGCAGTGAGACTTTTTGAAAAAGACAATAACGCTCTTGAAAGCTCAAAAAGAGAAAGTAGAAAAACTACTCGATTCATTAATACTCTGAGTTGGAGTGCTTTCGGCTTATCTCAATGGGCTGTTTTGATTGCTGGTACATATCTTTGTATTTCAAATCAAGGAGTAACACCTGGTGTAATTCTTATGGCTACGTTACTTATGAATTACATTAGTCTCCCTTTACAAACAATTCCACCGGTACTCGCATCGCGTAAGGCTTCAAATGATTTGATTTTAAAATTTTCTGAGACTCTTGCTGACAATGAAGAAGAAGAGGGGCAACAGACATTAGATAAAGTTACAAAAGGAATAGTCATCAACAATCTTTCATTTGCTTACGAACAAAATAAAGCTGTGCTGAAAAATTTATCAATCAAACTTCTGCCTAATAAAAGTTATGCAATTGTTGGAATATCAGGATCTGGAAAATCTACTTTATTTAATCTGCTCATGGGCAGCAATTTAAGTTATCAAGGAAATATATTTTATGATGACTTAGAGTTAAGAACTATTGATAAAAAGAGTCTCTATCAAAATGTTTCACTCGTACAACAAGAGAATTTCTTATTCAATGCATCAATTGAAGACAACATTACTATGTTCGAAAGTCACCCAAAAGATGCTATTTTCCAAGCATGTGAAAAAGCTGGTCTTACAGATTTCATTAAACAAAATAAGCTGAGTTATCAATGTGGTGAAGCAGGTTCAAACCTTTCTGGTGGCGAACGTCAAAGAATTTGTATTGCAAGAAGTTTGTTAAAAGGTTCTAAAGTTCTATTTTTTGATGAAGCTACATCAGCACTTGACCATTCAACTACTGACCAAATTATAAATTCAATAACAAATCTCACAGGCACATTACGCCTAGTTATTACACACAACTTAGAGGAAGCTCAACTGAAAAAATTTGACGAAATTATTGTGATGAAGGAAGGTAGTATTATCGAAATGGGTTCGTTTGAGGAACTTATGCAACAAAATCATTACTTTAAGGCCCTCTATACTCTTGAACAATAAATACTATCTGCAGATACATTTTATGAGGAGTTCTATGTCTGCCACAATTCCTGAAGCCACTGCTCGACTTGAACTTGTCCTGGGGAAAGATCGCCTTGGACAGATTCAAAATTCCTGCGTTATGGTCTTAGGACTTGGTGGCGTTGGTTCAAACTGTGTTCAGGCGCTGGCCAGAGGCGGTGTAGGCTCGTTTGTTTTAGTGGATGCCGATGCAGTAGAAGCATCCAACCTAAACAGGCAGACTATTGCCTATGTGAGTACCATTGGAAAAAGAAAAGTTGACGTTACCAAAGAGATGATTCTGGACATTAATCCAGACGCTCATGTGGTCACCCTTGACGCGTTTTTGCTTAAAGACAACGTTGACGAGCAGCTCTCTGCTCTTCCAAAACCAGATGTTGTAGTTGATGCCATCGATACCATTTCTGCCAAATTGGCTGTTGTTGCGTGGTGTCAGAAAAACGATATCTACCTCATCTCCAGCATGGGTGGCGGCAATAAAATCCACCCAGAACTCCTGGAGATTACTACGCTTTCAAAAACGCATACCGATGCTCTTGCAAGGGTGATGAGAAAAGAGTCTAAGAAGCGCGGCCTTGCTGACTTCCGTGTGCTCTACTCCCCCGAGCCAGCGCGACCAGTTTTTGCACCAGAGGGCGCAACGGGCAAATCTGCCAAGCTAGGAACTATGTCCTACTACCCTCCTATTATGGGTCAAATGATTGCCTCGGACGTCATCTTGCATCTTTCAGGGCTTGACCATGAGTAACCTCACATACTTTGATGCTCATGTTCACGCAAATCTTATGGACTCCCCACTCAATGTAGCGAGAAGTTCTAGTGAGGCTGGATTAGGTCTCTTTACCTGCGGTGTTACTCCTCACGGCTACCTGAAACTTGCTCCTCAGCTTTCGCAAAACAACATCTGCGTGGGACTTGGAGCGCACCCCTGGTATATTTCTGACGGTCGCGTCACTGAAAAGGATATAGAGCTCCTGCTAGAGCTTATGGAGCAGACGCCTTACATTGGTGAGATTGGACTAGATTTTTCTTCTCGCTATTGTGTTGATGGATTGCAAGAGCTGCAGGTAAAGGCCTTTACGAAGATTTGCAAGCGCGCAGCAGAACTATCACACAACAGCCAACCTCGGGTGCTCTCGATGCACACCGTGAGAAGCGTTGATGTGGTGCTAGATATTCTTGAGCAGACAGGAGCTGCTCAAGCGTGCGTTCCTATCATCCATTGGTTTAGCGGTAGCTCAGACGAACTCCAAAGGGCTATTAAGCTTGGTTGTTGGTTCTCTGTTGGTGAGATGAGCCTTAAGACTAAGCGCGGCCGTGAGTACGCTAAGGTGTACCCAAAAGACAAACTGCTTACCGAGACTGACCTTCCATCCAATGATCACACGGACATTAACGCTCCGGACATTGTGGACAGCCTTAAGCGAGCTCTTTATGGACTCAGTGAGGCCCGTGGATACTCTGTGCAAACTGAAGTTATGTCAAACACAGCAGGCGTTTTTGGCGTCTAAGTGTTAAAGTCTTACGTATGAGAAGATTACGTAAAATACCCACACAACGCCTTGTTGGAACAGGCAGGGCGCAACTTTCTGGAGCAATGCTTGCAAGCTCATCCGATGAGCTGGGACTTGCTCTTAATGACGTTGTGCTTGTATTTGCCTGCAGCGATAACTTTGTGCCGTATTTGTCTGTAGCAATTCAATCCATCATTGAGAATGTCAATCCAGAGCGTCGTTACGACATCATTGTTTTGACTCGTGACCTCACTCCTACCAGCATGATTACGCTTACTCGTCAGGCTCAGCTTGTTGATAACGTCCATGTTGGTTTCTTAGATGTTGATGCTGCCCTTGGTGATATTGAGCTTCCACATCATGGTCACTTTAGACCAGAAACTTACTACAGACTACTTGCTCCCTCACTGCTTCCTAACGTCAATAAAGCCATCTACCTTGACTCTGACCTGGTGGTTAATACCGATATTGCAGAGCTCTACGATATCGATGTCACAGGATACTTGGTAGGTGCTACACGCGACGCTGATACTATTGGTCAGATTGATGGCTATGACGCCACAGTTGGTCCCTACCTTAAAAATGAACTGGGCATGGATGATCCTCACGATTACTTCCAGGCAGGCGTCATTTTGATGAACCTGGAAGAAATCAGAAAGCAGATTTCTCCTGAAGAGTTTCTTAAGGTCTCAACCATGCGTGCATGGCGTTGGCTTGATCAAGATGTCCTTAACAGATTTGTAAACGGTCACTATCTCCGCATTAACATGAAATGGAATTACCTGGTAGATTGGCAATTCCTTCGCCGTGATCACATTGTTGCTCAGGCGCCAAAAGATGTGCGAGAAGAATACGAAGAAGCTCGCAAAAATATCTGCATTGCGCATTTTGCAGGACCAGACAACAGACCTTGGCTCTATCCAAATTCAGACCTTGCAGGTTTATTCTGGTTCTATGCTCGCCGCTCCCCTTATCTTGAGGAGCTCCGTTCACAGCTTGAAGAGTCAAGACGAACGGTAAGAGGTCTTTCTCACCGCGTGCAAAGTGGTGTACTTTTCCGTGGCATTATGCCTTTGTTTGACACCGTTTTTCCACCAGGCACCAAAACTCGCACCAAAGTTATAACGTCATACAACAAACTTGGTGGCGGTAATCTATAACGCAAAAGTAAACCTCTCATTTCTCCTATCAAAGAAATGAGAGGTGATTCAAAACCATGAGGAGGCTGTTCACTTTCACATAAGCAAATCGAAAATCTCCTCTCGGGGCTTACTGACCCTGAAGCTGTGCATAAAGCCTATGAACACCTGCTATGTCAGAAACAAAGGCAGCATATGCAGAAGCTAAGCTAAACCAAAGTCCAAGCACAAAGCAAAAACTCAGGCAGAAACACCTGCTACTGCAATCACGCTAGAAGACATACGCGCCGTGATGACTGAGTTATCTCGTGCGGACAAACACAAGGTGGTTAATGGTGTCATTAGCTCCTGTGGTACCGCAGCACTTTCTGAGGTAGAATCCCGCGCACTTCGC
This sequence comes from uncultured Atopobium sp., assembly GCA_916715765.1. Taxonomy (GTDB): domain Bacteria; phylum Actinomycetota; class Coriobacteriia; order Coriobacteriales; family Atopobiaceae; genus Lancefieldella. The sequence continues at coordinate 32,131 of CAKAPG010000001.1, read as the reverse complement.
AGAGGCTCTCGAAAAAGCCAAGGGGGGAACTTAACGCTAGTACCCATTCTCTCTGCTTTCTGCATCCTCAGCACGGCATCGGTGACTTCGCTGAACACCTTCTATGCTTCTTCGGGTAAAAGTTCCCCAGTGAGCAACAGACCCAACAACTACCGAGGAAGGAACCGCTACTTATACTCTGGCCAAGTATATCTGAGCGAGCATGCCAAGGTGATGTGTACTGACATGTACACGTCTGTTGAGAAGTATCTTAATTTTTCGAGCTGAGTGCCTGATGGTTTTGGTATAGGAGATGCCCTCATCATAGCTGAGACTACTCTTCACATCATTGACCTTAAGTACGGTCAAAGGGTAGTGGTATCAGCTACAACAAACCTCAGATAAGGCTTATGTCTTGAGCACTTTTATAACCTTTGATGTGCTCTACAATATCTAAGAGATGTCGATGAACATCTTCCAAGACGGCGTCGAAACTACGACTCCAAAGTCATCGCGGTAGAAGAACTGTTTTCTTAGACAAATAAGGTTATAAGGCCTGCTGCACGACTAACACATCATGTCCAAGATTACTTTAAGGCAGATACCTGGCGTCAGTTCTTCACCATTCATACCGCCCGTCGAACCCGTACTGAATAAAATCTCACACTAGTAAAAGATTGCTTCAAAGCGGTAGTTGGACTGATTGACAGTGAGATATCCGAAATTTTACTACATGCATCTGAATTGAAAAGTTAGCACTCCGATGTTGGGATCTATGCACTTGTTGAGTCCATCAATAAAGGTTACAAGTAGTCGCATATAAAGGTTGTTGAAAGTAGGTTGTGAAACACTATAACGATGAGACAACCGTAAAAGAAGCTTTATCAATTACTGAGAACCGTTTTGGAAACGAAGGCGTCACGTATTAGAGGCTTGATACTAGTCACAAATTCCAACAACTTTAGACCTACAGCAGTAAACTCGTGGATAATATCACACAGGTCATACCGAGAGACATCCTCGAGGAGGCACTGGTGAGACTCAGACAAGCAGACAATCATGTAGTTGTGCACGTACATAATGAGGTTATTTTCGATGTGCAGATGGGTTTAACAGCGTCAATGAGATAGTTCAGTTCATGTGTGAAGTACTTTAATGGGTACCTGGTCTGCCACTTAATACTGAGGACTTTGAAGCAAGCTTTTACAAGAAGAACCAATAGGTGACTCTTTTTCAAAACTACAAATATAAGATTATAATTAAAGGCGTATTATTTCATCAGCTGCATCAATCAAATCCTTGTCATGCGTTGAAACGATAATCCCTTGTTTTTTTGGATTCATTTTTAAGTAATTGATTAGTTCATGTTTTGAAAGTTCATCAAGATCATTCGTGGGTTCATCTAAAATTAAAAAATCCGAATCCTTTGACAATGCAACATTAAGGTAGAGCTTCTTAAGCTCGCCTCCAGATAATCTCTGGCAGTTCTCAAAAGGAATCTTAAGTATTTTACTAATTTCAGTTAGTAAAGTTACATTTATGTTTTCGTCATAAGACATCAAAGACAGAAACTCAAGTGGACTCATATCGGGCTTAAAAAAAGACTGAGGCAGATATGCAATACAATGTTTTCTCAAATAGAATGTGTCAACTTTGCTGCATATTTCACCATTGTATTCGAGATTATCTGAAGTGCCTTCATATAGCCCGAGAAGTATTTTTAGCAGTGTAGTCTTTCCTGATCCATTTGTACCTTGTATAATATGAAAAGTATTTTTCCTGAATGTGGTTGATAAATTATTTATTACGTCAATTATTCCATTATTTGATTGATAAGAAAAGAAAAAGTTGCGTAAACATATGCTATCTAAGTGATCAATTTTTATTCCAGAGTTTTGATTGGGGATTTTTAAATTCTCTAAGTTTTCGAGACGCTTATACGAAATCTTTGCATCTAGAAATGTATTATAAAAACCTATATAATATTTAACCAAATTAATAATTATATTAAAATACATATTTATAGTAACAAAATCACCTAATGATAAATTTTTATTAACTATTTGAACGCCTCCGAGTATGAATAAAATTGCCTGATATAAAGCTGATGTCACGGAATCACTAGATAGATAAATACTTTGAATTTTTACCAATTTTCGTATGCTTTCGTTTAAAGGTACAAAGCAACTATTTAAATAAGATACTGAATTCTCCGAATTCGAACTAGCATACAAAATTTCTGATAACAGAAGTTGCGATGAGTACTTTTGATAAAAGATTACATCGTTTTGCTTTTTGTCTGTCAACCTTTTTGATATAGGATTTTTAAGTAAGTACACAATTAAGGAATAAGTTAAGCTCAAAACTAATCCTAATATAAATAACAACTGGTTTAGTTCAAACATCATATAAAACGAAACAAAAAGTAATATACTGTTCAAAATGAACTTAGTAAAGTTTGAGAGAACGAAGTCAGAAACTATTTGAATATCCGAATGAATTTGTTGAGAAAGGCCTGATAACTCAACATTTTCAAGAATATTATATGGTATTTCATATAAATTTCGTACTTTTAGCTTCAGTAATAAGATGTAAGTTTCAGCCTTTAATATTGCTATAACTCGGATTAAAACATATGTAAATATCGAGTTGCCTATTCCAAACAACGCAACTAGAATAGCAACATTAATTATTATTTCGTACCTTGTATTGTACGCCAATAAGTTAAATAAAATTCCATTTAAGTAGGGGGTTATCGCATTTATTGCAAAACTAATGATAGATAATAAGATAACACCCTTGAAGCCTCTTAAATGTTTAATTTTACCGATTACCCACATAAACATGTATGTACCTCAAATCATCCAGAGACGAGATTGTTTTAACTTTCCCGAGTGATCATATATAAGCAAATTTCCGTCATTATTATCTTTAATTATTCTGAGTGTAAATTGAACTATATACTGCAAGTTTTCATCTTTAAATGCTTTATATAGTTTATTTGAACAATCTGTCTCAGAAGTAAATTGTGTGCTATCGTAACAGTAAGAAGACACAGAGACGCTTTGAATGTATTCGCTTGTGGAGCTTAATTTTTCAATTGACAAAATTGTAATTACACAACTTAAATTTATACTATTAAGTCTGTTAATTAGTGGATGTTGTTTACTTAAACCTGGAGTGGTTGAGGGCGTCAATCCTAAGACTAGTGCCTCGCCCCATGCATTTAACATTCTCGGAAGATTGTCAATAATTTTTAGAGTAATGTCAATTCCATAAAGTCCACCATTTCCTGTTAATGGATATGGAATTTGTTTTGGAATCGGAACTAATGGCGGATTAGAGACCACATAATCAAATTTATCGGAACATGAATCTAAGAAACTACCTGCATCATTAAGTACCAAGTTTACGTCACTAGAAACATTGTTTATTTTTGCGTTGACCTTGTATAGATGTGCGATATTTATGTTTGATTCAACCGATGTAACTTGCATTCCACATTTTGCTAGAATTAATGATTGAATCCCAGTGCCAGCACACATATCGAGTGCCTTTTTACCAGCACATGGAAAAAGACGCTTGGCAAGTGCAATTGAGTCTGGACCAAAATATGCTTGAGAGTGTGCGCTATATTGCTCGGTAAAGAACCAAACGCCTCGATATTTATTGAGAACGAGCCCTTTAGTTGAGAGCAAACCATCTTCCTCACACAATATTCCGTTACTTAATAGATATCTAACAACGTCTTCTACTTGTGCTCCCTGTAATTCATTTTTTGGAATCACTGCATTTGATAATAACAACATTGATAATTGTAGTAGACTCTTGTCAATTTTACCTTGTTGTATAAGATCCAAGATCGAAAGACTCGATATAAATGTAGGATCAAGTCCATCGAGTAAGTCTGACAAGCCACTTATATTTGCCACATATTGCCAATTTGAATTAATCATTATGTACCCAAATCAACACTTTAAATTAAACCGCAGTACACGTTATTTACAAAAATTTAGTTTTAATATACTTATTATTGACCAAATACATAACATCCACGAAATGATAAGTGCAGTTAATATGTATTCTTTTGCGATGCTTAATTCCAATGTATTGATACCATAAATACACATAAGTAAACTTCCAGATGCCATACTGCGTGAACCTGCGATGGCGTATGGTCTTATGTCAATTTTCTTTCTTTCTTCCTCAGGCATGGTATTATAGCCAGACATCAACATGAGCCATTTATTCCTGTACCATTGTATGGATATAAGCATTAACAGTATAGAAGCTGAAAAGAAGCATAACTTATCCATATTCACTCCAAAAAATGAAACTCAGTGCTGCCCTCCTAACGACGGGCAGCACTAATAATCAATTAACTGTTGTGACTACATTTGCGACAGTCGCTGCAGCAGCCATAAATGCCAATCCAACATTCACGATTGCACCATAATTTACAGCGAGGACAACATCATAAACAGCACCAGCCCAGACCAAAACGCCCGCTACTGCCACACCCATTGGCTGAGATCCATTGTTTACTGGTTTAAGGTTGCCTACCTGCGGATCAAATCCATCCATTACAATCACCTCATTTAAATACATAAAAAGTTTATAATTAAATCTCTACCATTAACTTCGCCTTGAATAACTCCCTTCTGTATTAAAGTAAATGGTAAAGTGTCAACTCTTAAATCTGACAATGTATACACAATGAAAGTAATTGAATCATTTTTCTCAGTTTTTTCAATGTGGTTTTCTTCGTCAAGTGGATTGTTTTGAAGATATTGCTTTACTTCTCTAAGGTCATCAACAGTCGGCGTATTGCCATAAATTGCATATATAAAATATAGATCCTTAACTTGTGTCTTTAGAAAGCAATACTGAGATTTTATTTCACTATTACTATTTAATAGTGTTACATACAAACAAAACGATCCAAAAATTTCTTTAAATTCTGTAATATTTGAAAAATGTTTACTGTCAAATATAGGGGATAAATATACAGGCTCTAGATTTACATCTGAGGAGAAATAAGGACTATAAAAACAGTTGTTTGAATAGTATGAATAATACGCCATGGATAAATTATCGTCTACTTGCAAAAAAGCACCTTGCTGCCAGATTTTTGCGATACATCGTTGCACTATAGTCCCTAGAATATTGAAATCATCTATATTCGATTTCTCTTCAAATAATTCCTGACAAATTTTTTCTATAGTTTTAGAACCATCTATCTTTGAAACAATTGCAGCTGCATCTAAATTCATAGGCGCATATACACCTCCAGACGAGAGGATATATCCGCTCGGAGTACTTTTTAATCTGGTTCCTTCATGCAATTTTGGAACTATCTGTTCAATTGATTTTATTTTCATCTTCTGCTCCCACTAAAAGATAGAGATAATTTAACGAATTATTATGGCCTGGTATTATTGCTAAGTTTTTAAAACCTACAGCTAGATAATTTCCAGCATCCATTGCAATAGATATGACGTATAAGTTTTCACCCTTATTCATAAAACAGTTTGATAGGTTTATCTCATAATTTGTTGCGAAAAGTATAAGTGAGGATGCTCGTAGTTTAACGATCTGACTATTTGCAACTACCAAAATGCCTAAAATTATTTTACTTTCTGCTTCCACAATTTCATAAAAATCGAATTGCCCACTAAACAAGAGCTGTCTTATGTAACGTCCACTCAAATTTACTCCGTCAACTACACCCACGGGATCTATAATTTGCTTATGATAGGACTCGTTAAAAACTTCAATCCACGAAAGCACTTCCTTCATGTTGCTTTCGTTTATTTTAATCAGGCGCTGACAGTTATGCATATAAAGCCATCTCCTTTAACTCCTCTGAAAGATCGATATTTGATTCAAGAAATAAAAGGGGCATATCTTTATGGTGACTTGTGAAATCTGAAATATCATGTATTTCTGAAATAAGATTTTTGATAGTTTCATGTTTTAATGCGTGAACTGGGATATTTAAATCAAAATATTCCTTTAGTGAGTATTTGCGTAAGTTCCAGATTGTTATAGGTAAGTACGGAGAGAGGACAATCTCACCAAATGCATTAATACATATTTGAGGTACATATTTTAATTCTCGATACATGTAAAAATGATCAATAGGATCTCCCCAGATTAATCTCGTCTTCATCGAATTTCTCTTTGAAGCTAATAAAGTTGCTATCGATTCATTTTCTTTTGGCGTAAGTGACAACTGTTTATAATTATTCTCACCTCTACCAAGTTTCATGAGTGGCTGCACACGCAATTCACTCACTTCGAGCTCATCGCATAAATTAATTAAATTTTGAAACTCCGCATAATTCTTTCTATGGGGTATGCTAGAAATAACTACAGTAAGTCCAGAATTCTTTGCATATTTTATTGCATCAAAAACTTTATATAGTTTACCTGAAGATTGTCTAATAAAGTCATATGAAATATCATTTATTCCATCTAAACTAAACTGCACTAAGTCGAGACCTGCTTCTTTTAGCGAATCAGCGATAGATTGACTCCATAGAAGGCCGTTGCTAACCATCGCAACTTTACCAGAAGAATTGTTATTTTTTAGTATTTGCAATCCATTGATAACGGAGTTAAGCCTTAGCAAGGGTTCTCCACCGCATAAACATATTGAATTCATTTCATACTTACTTATTGATTCAAAAATATTATCTAGAGCTGTATCATCAATCTCATCGCGAGAATTTTCTCCAGCAAAGTCAAAGCAATGTCTACACCTTAAATTACATTTATATGTAATATCGATTGAAGCAGATTCAACGAAGAATTGCATATTACTTCATCTTCTTTCTACTTAACCCTTATTAAGCAAACAAAAACCTTGAATATTTTTTTGATAAAACAATAAAATCAGAAAAAAAATTTTACTGTGATTTCAATAATGCTCCACCTCACCTTCTTGTAAATGTTAAAACAATAAATACAAGTAATCAGGTAGTTGCGAAGCAATGCTTACTTCTGTGCAACCATAAGATTCTTATTTTAGGGTAGCAAATCAGTTACATATTGTCAACATTACCTAACAAAATTCGCTGTACAATAGGGCAATTTATTGTAAACCATTAGTTTTTACGTAATAACTGCAGAGCGTACCACCTCTTAACCAAAACTCCCACACAAGCTACGCACCTTAAAAGATCTTATAGTGACAATGTATATTGTACAAACATAACATTAATTACTAATTTACTACGTCAGTTAGTTTTTCTCGCTTATTGAGATTTGCATTCTGAGCAATTTGGTTAATTCTATTAATCCACTCAGAATTTTTATCCTGAAACAGTTGATCACGCTGATATTCTTGCATTTCTCCACTCATGGACTGAGAGTATGCCACCTGATTACCAATACACAAATCAATATTGTCTGTTACTGCCCTTGCATTTGAAGTATTGATAATCTTTAGACATACACAGCTATTGCTCTGGCCATTTTGCGTTGCTGTATTAAAAATATCAACATTCTTAAATTGAATGTGGTAGGACTCAGCATTTCCTAATAGCGCATTTATGGCATGCGGCCCAAGATCTTGCATCACGTATCCAATGAAGTTTCCATTTTTGGAAATCATCCAATACACGGAGTTACAAAAAAGCTCTCCATCTTTTGAATAGACAAATTGAACCGGACCAGAGATTTGCAAGTCTTCAACTTTCAAATCATTTAATCCAGACTGGCTTATCCAGACTGAATCTTCCTGCCCTAACTCAGAACGCCAATTATCAATAAAATACTGAGCAGCATTCCGCCTCATTGCAGGAATGCACCACTCATACAGGTGCCCGTGGTAGTTATATTCCACAACACCATAGAGAACAGAAACAATTACAAGTATCAGTACCACAATTCCTGCAGCTACTTTTTTGGCTTTCATTGTTCCTCTATTCTTCATTCTCTCCTTAAAACAATCTTGGAATAAAAGATAAAAAAAATAGGGTGAACGATGCAGTATTTTTCAATATGTTCTCTAAACGGTATTCATTCAGCTGCAAGTGGCACGTAATTTGTAAAGACTAATAAGCGCGAGGTCATCGGCATATTTTTCATATTTGTTATTACATTTTGGAATAGAAAAAAGCGCACCGCCAAAGCGGTGCGCAAAATAGACTTTCTTTTGATTTTTACTAAACTACTAGCCCTTTTTGCCCCTGATAATTTCTGGAGCGTTTTCTCCGCCAACACTTTCTGGAGTAACCACAACCTTAGTGATATCCAAATCTGATGGCAGGTCAAACATGGTCTCTTGCAGCGTAGACTCACAGATTGCACGAAGACCACGAGCTCCGGTACCACGAGCTAAGGCCTTCTTAGCAATCTCTCTGAGTGAATCCTCAGTAAACTCCAGATCTACGCCCTCAAGCTCAAACATGCGCTTGTACTGCTTGGTAAGAGCATTCTTTGGATCTGTGAGAATGCTCATCAGATCATCCTCACCAAGCTCACGAGTAGAAGTAATAACAGGAATACGACCCAGAAGCTCTGGAATCATGCCAAACCTGTGCAGATCCTGAGGCATTACCTTGGAGATAAGCTCAGACTCGCCTTCTTTGACATTCTGAGCAACATCAGAGTTAAAGCCAATTCCCTTTTTACCAATACGGTCAGCAACAATCTTATCCAGGCCAACAAAAGCGCCACCGCAGATGAACAAGATGTTGGTGGTATCAATGTGAATAAGCTCCTGCTGAGGATGCTTACGACCGCCTGTTGGTGGAACACTTGCAACGGTACCCTCAAGAATCTTTAAGAGTGCCTGCTGAACACCTTCACCAGAGACGTCACGAGTAATAGAGAGGTTCTCGGCCTTGCGAGCAATCTTGTCAATCTCATCGATGTAGACAATGCCTACCTGAGCACGCTCAACATCGCCGTCAGCAGCGGTGATAAGCTTAAGCAGGATATTCTCGACATCTTCACCAACGTAACCAGCCTCGGTAAGGGTTGTTGCGTCAGCAATAGCAAACGGAACCTCAAGAAAACGAGCAAGTGTCTGAGCAAGCAAGGTTTTACCAGTACCGGTTGGACCAAGCAGTAAGATGTTGGACTTTGCAATCTCAACGTCCTCCTGGCCCTCCTGAGGCTCATCATTGCCAGAAAGGATACGACGATAATGGTTGTACACTGCAACCGACATAGCGCGCTTAGCGTCTTCCTGGCCCATTACATACTGAGACAACTCATCGTAAATCTCGTGTGGAGTTGGCAGGTCTTTGATAACAGGCTCATCAGAGTGAGTCTCAATCTCTGAATCTTCATCAAAGCCAAGAGACTCATCAATCATATCCGAGCAGGTAGAGACGCATTCATCACAAATGCAGACACCGCCTGGACCCTGGATAAGCTTATTTACCTGCGACCTACTCTTTCCGCAGAAAGAACAGTGCATCTCATCTAATCCGCCAAAAGGCGAGAAGTTCTGGTCATTAGCCATAACTTAAATCCTCAATACGAGAACAATTATTGGTCGTTACGAGAAGAGATAACGCGATCAACCAGGCCGTAGTCACAAGCCTCCTGTGCACGAAGATAATTATCGCGCTCGGTGTCTACATTGACCTTCTCGATAGGCTGTCCAGTATAATCCGCAAGCAGCTCATTGATGCGCTGGCGAATCCACTTTGTCTCATCTGCAACAATCTGGATATCGGTCTGCTGACCCTGAACGCCACTGGATGGCTGGTGAATCATAACCATAGAGTTAGGAAGCGCAAGACGCTTACCCTTTGCACCTGCTGCAAGAAGAACAGCGCCCATAGAAGCTGCCATACCGACGCAGATGGTAGAGACATCAGGCTTAATAAAGTTCATGGTATCAAGGATGCCCAGACCTGCATAAACGTCTCCACCAGGAGAGTCAATGTAGAGAGAAATGTCCTTATCTGGATCTTGGCTCTCAAGATGCAAAAGTTGCGCAATAACAAGATTTGCAGAATCGCGCGTTACCGGCTCACCCAAGAAAACAATACGATCATTGAGCAGTCTGGAGTAGATGTCATAGCTACGCTCACCACGAGGAGTCTGCTCAATAACATACGGAATGGTTGGAGTGTTTGTTGGATAATGCATAATCCTCCTTCAAAGGTCTTTTCTTAGAAACATACCCCGGGAAGCATGTCTCTAACCCGGGGTATGAAAAATTCAAAGTAACTGCAACTTTTGACGCAGTCTTTCTGGCGAGAAACCCAACCAGTTGCGGACTACTCAGCGTCCTTCTTTGTGTCCTCGTCCTTCTTAGCTGCCTTCTTCTTAGCAGAAGCCTTCTTAGCAGGCTTCTTCTCTGCCTTCTGCTCTTCCTTAGCAGCCTCAGCAATCTCATCGACAACAGTGACGGTTGCGTTATCGCGCAGCCAATCAAGAGCCTTAGAACGACGAATGGACTCGCGGATTGCAGGAAGACGGCCAGCCTTGCGCCACTCTTCAATTGCAGACTCAATGTTAGGAACATTAGCGCGCTCAAACTCTGCGCGGATATCATCCTCAGTTGCCTCAAGCTTAAGCTCTGCAGCAATTGCATCAAGAGCCAAGGACTGGCGTGCACGCTCCTCAGCCTGAACGCGAAGATCAGAGATGAAATCATCAGTCTTGATGCCACGTGCAGATAGGAACATATCAAGGCTCATGCCCTGCTGCTGAAGGCCATTCAGGAACTCCTGGGCAATCTCGTTAAAGACCTCGTTCTTGTACTCCTCTGGGACCTCCTCAAGCTGAAGACGCTTGCCTACAGCCTCAACAACGCGGTCCTCTTTAAGAGTTGGAAGAGAATTCTTCTTGTCAGACTCAATCTCAGACTTAACAGCCTCACGGAGTTTCTCGACCGTGTCATAACCAAAGGTGTTCTTTGCAAGCTCGTCAGTCAGCTCTGGAGTGACGGACTTCTTGTGAGCAACAACCTTGACGTTGATATCGTAATCGTGGGAGTGAACCTCATCGCCGTGTGTGTGGCTGTGAGTCCACTTGACCTCTTTCTCCTCACCTGGCTTCATACCGATGAGTGCCTCCTCAAGCTCCTTTGGAGCCTGGGTGCCATTAAGGGTAAGAACGCGGTCCTCGCCCTCCATGTGAGCTGCGCCCTCAATGTTCTTGATGTCTACACCAATGGTGTCGCCCTCTTTGACAGCGCGCTTCTCCTTGGTGTTCTCAAACTTAGCCTGGTAAGACAGAAGCTGCTTAATCTGATGATCAACCTCAGCCTCAGTTGCCTCATTTGGTGGCATGTTGATTGCAGGAGCATCGTAAGAATCAAGCTTAGCCTCAGGACGAACGTTGAAGACTACCTCATAGGAGTAATCCTGACCCTCAACAGGAAGGTCTGCGTCCTGGTTGTAATCACCACGGCCAACAGGAACAAGGTCAAGCTCCTCAAGAAGCTGTGGCTCTGCTGCGCCGAGAAGATCGTTGGTTGCCTGAGCAAGGACTGCCTCGCGGCCAACAATGCCATCAATGACAGGACGAGGTGCGCGGCCCTTGCGGAAACCCTGGAAGGAATACTTGTTTGCAATGTCCTTGTAAGCCTGCTTAATTGCAGCGTCTACCTCTGCAGCAGGAACTGTAACCTTGACGGTGAGTTTCTCGTCAACTGGCTTATCTGCGGTAACGGTGATGTTCAACGTTCCTCCAGTGTCTCGTAACAAATGCTGGTGTACCAGCTCTTAACCAAATTTCTGCATGGTGCGGGCGGAGGGAATCGAACCCCCACGGACTTAGTCCACTAGAACCTAAATCTAGCGCGTCTGCCAGTTCCGCCACGCCCGCATATTTATGCAGCCTTGCAATAATAACAAACTTTTGCGCTCTTCACTAGGAGAACTTCGCATTCTAAACACTTCCCTCACGAAAAAAGACCGACCTTTTTCAAGACCGGTCTTGTTCAAGTGAAAAGCTCATACTCCAAGCACGTTTAAAGATCTTGCAGCGCAAAAGTCTCAGGCTCGCTCTTTCTTGCTGCCGCAAGCGCCTGGATAAGAGCGGTAGCTGCAGACATTGCCGTGACGCAGGTAATACCCTGGCTGACAGCCTCTGCACGCATCTTAGTACCGTCGCTGTGAGCCTCGTGACCGTGAGGTGTATTGATAATGAAGCTGACGGTCTTATCGCGCATGAGGTCAACCACGTTTGGATGACCATCGGAAATGCGGTTAACGGTAGTGCAGTCAATTCCAGCCGCACGCAGCGTCTTAGCCGTACCACCTGTGGTGTAGATGCCATAGCCAAGGTTCTCCAGAGCCATAGCAACAGGAGCAATAGCGCGTTTATCGCGGTCACACACACTGATAAAGACGGAGCCCTGCTCAGGAAGCTTGTTCTCAACTGCCTCACGAGTCTTTGCGTACGCTGCTGGGAAGGTGCGGGCAATGCCCATAACCTCACCAGTGGACTTCATCTCAGGTCCAAGGATTGAGTCAGCACCAGGGAACCTAGACCAAGGCATAACCGCCTCTTTGACCGCGTAGTAGTCGACGGTACGGTTCTCATCAGGGAGCAGACCCTGTGCTCTAAGCTCGCTGATCTTCTCGCCAGCCATAATACGAGATGCGTACTTAGCCAGGGAGACACCAGTTGCCTTTGACGAGAAAGGCACGGTCCTAGAAGCGCGAGGGTTGAGCTCAATGACAAAGACGTGCTCATCGCGAACGGCGTACTGGATGTTCAACAGACCTCGAATGCCGCAGGCAAGCGCCAGCTTTTTGGTGATGGTCCTAATCTGGTCAACAATCTTTTCAGAGAGCGAGAAGGGCGGCCAGCAGCAAGCGGAGTCACCAGAGTGAATACCGCACTCCTCAATGTGCTCCAGAACGGCGCCCACATAGCACTCCTCGGTGTCGCAGAGAGCGTCAACGTCCAACTCAATGGCGTCCTCGAGGAAGGCGTCCAGGTAGACAGGACGGTCTGGCGTGACGTGCGTCGCGGACTCCATGTAGGTGACCAGGTCGGAGTCGTCGTAGACAATGGCCATACCGCGACCACCAAGAACGTAGCTTGGGCGGACAATCAGTGGGTAGCCAATGCGACGTGCAGCGTCGCGAGCCTCGTCCATGGTAGAAGCAACTGCCGATGGTGGGCAGGCAATGTTCAGGCGATCCAGAAGGGCTGCGAAGCGGTCGCGGTCCTCTGCCAGGTCAATTGCCTCTGGCTGAGTACCCATGATAGGAACGCCAGCGTCCTTCAAGGCGCGTGCAAGCTTGATTGGAGTCTGACCACCAAGGGTAACAATAACGCCTTCTGGCTTCTCCACCTCAATAACATCCATGACATCTTCAAAGGTCAGAGGCTGGAAATAGAGACGGTCAGAGGTGTCATAATCTGTAGAGACGGTCTCTGGGTTGCAGTTGACCATAACCGTCTCATAGCCCTGCTCGCGAAGGGCGTACGAAGCATGAACGCAGCAGTAGTCAAACTCAATACCCTGACCAATACGATTAGGACCTGCGGAAAGAATCATGACGCGTGGCTTTTCTGCCTCAACGTACTCTGTAGCGTTGCCCTTCTCATAGGTAACGTAGTGGTACTGAGTGGTTGCGCCAAACTCGCCAGCGCAGGTATCCACAGTCTTAATCTGCGGACGAACACCCAGCACTTCCCTAACGGCGCGGACAACGTCTGTCTTGGTACCGGTAAGGTGTGCAAGCTGCTCATCCGAGAAGCCCAGCTGTTTGGCAGCAAGCATGTTCTCTGTGGTGAGACCAGAAAGACCCAGCTCTTTAATGCGTTTCTCGGCGTTGATGATACCTGCCATGCGATGCAGGTACCAAGGATCAATGCCCGTCATATCATGGATACGCTCAACACTCCAGTTTCTGCGCAGAGCCTCAGCAACATAGAAAATACGCTCTGGTGTTGGCTTACTGACCAGCTCATCAAAGTTCTTCTCGTCAAAGACATCGTGGCCGTCAGCGCCCAGACCAGCGCGGTCTTGCTCCAGGGAGCGAAGCGCCTTCTGCAGAGCCTCCTCAAAGGTTCTGCCCATAGCCATGGCCTCACCGACCGACTTCATACGGGTGGTCAGCACGCGGCTGGTGCCCTTGAACTTGACAAAGGCAAAGCGAGGAACCTTGACTACGCAGTAGTCGATAGAAGGCTCAAAGGCAGCAGGAGTTGCCTTGGTGATGTCGTTGGTAATCTCGTCAAGCGTGTAACCAACAGAAAGCAGCGCAGCCATCTTTGCAATGGGGAAGCCAGTTGCCTTGGAAGCAAGCGCAGAAGAACGACTGACGCGAGGGTTCATCTCAATGACAATGACGCGGCCGTTTGTTGGGTTGACCGCAAACTGAACGTTAGAGCCGCCGCAGGCAACACCTACACGCTCGAGAATAGCGATGGAGTAGTCGCGGAGGTTCTGGAGCTCTTCATCGGTAAGCGTCTGAGCTGGCGCAACGGTGATGGAGTCTCCCGTGTGGACGCCCATTGGATCGAGGTTCTCGATGGAGCAGACAACAATACCGTTACCTGCGGTATCTCGCATGACCTCCATCTCAATCTCTTTCCAGCCCTCAATGGACTCCTCTACCAGTACCTCGTGCTCTGGAGAAAGCAAGAGGCCCTGCTCAACAATCTCTACGAGCTCTTCTGGGGTGTGCGCAATGCCGCCGCCCGCACCGCCAAGGGTGAAGCTTGGACGGATGACCACAGGGTATCCCAGCTCGGCAACGATACGCTGGGCGTCTTCCATGGAGTGAGCGATGTCTGCACGAGCAACCTCCAGGCCAATGTCCTGGACTGCCTCGCTAAAGAGCTCGCGGTCCTCACCGGTACGAATGGACTCCAGGTTGCAACCGATGACCTCGATGTTGTACTTGTCAAGAACGCCTGCCTCGCCAAGGCCGATGGTGCAGTTCAGAGCAGTCTGGCCACCCATGTTTGGCAGAAGGGCATCAGGACGCTCGCGCTCAATGACGCGGGTTACGGACTCAACAGTGATTGGCTCAACGTAGGTTCTATCTGCAGTTTCTGGGTCAGTCATGATGGTTGCTGGGTTTGAGTTAACCAGAACAACCTCAAAACCCTCTTTGCGAAGGGCACGGCATGCCTGAGTGCCGGAATAGTCAAACTCGCAAGCCTGACCAATAACAATTGGACCAGAGCCAATGACCAGAATTTTCTTAATATCAGTACGCTTTGGCATTAGAAGCGCCTCCCCTCACGAACGTCGATGGCAAGATAGTCAGACTGTCCCTCCATCAAACGAGCAAATGCCTTGAACAAGTAGGATGAATCGTGAGGTCCTGGGCTTGCCTCAGGGTGATACTGAACCGAAAACGCTGGAATATCCAGGAATTGAATGCCCTCTGGAGTTCCGTCGTTAAGATTGACGTGTGTGAGCCTGACGCGACCAAACTCCTTTGTCTGGACAACAGGAGCAATGCGCCTTGCGGACCACTCGCAGAGGTTGTCAAAGTGCTCGGAGATTCCACCGGACTCCTCTGCAATAAGCTTGCCCAAGCTTGGGAAAACCAGACCGTAGTTGTGATTCTGAGCAGTAATCTCTACCTTGCCGGTCAGAAGATTCATGACTGGTTCGTTGCCGCCATGGTGTCCAAATTTGAGTTTCTCGATATCTGCACCTGCGACAATGGAGAGCATCTGGTTGCCCAAGCAGATACCAAAGACGGGAACCTTGCCCAGAACGCCGCGAGCGGCCTCCTGCGTAGCGTCAACCTGCTCTGGGTCGCCAGGGCCGTTGGAGAAGAAGATGCCGTCTGGGTTGTAGGCCAAGGCGTCCTCTGCAGGTGTGTTCCACGGTACAACCGTGACCTCGCAGCCATTTGCCGCAAGACCCTGGAGAATGCCGTTCTTCTCGCCACAGTCGTACGCGACAACGTTGAAGCGCTTCTTGGACGTAGCGGGAACCACGTGAGGTGCGTCAACGGAGACGTCAGGGACAAAATTGTGCTCGGAGATGTTGGGCGATGCCTGGACGCGCGCGAGCAGGTGGGCGGGATCCAGGTCCTCGGTGGAGATGGCCGCCTTCTGTGCGCCAAAGTCGCGCAGATGCATGGTCAGCGCGCGGGTATCGATGCCCTCGATAGCAACGACGCCGTTTTCCTGCAGGAACTCTGGCAGACTCTGCTTGGATGTCCAGTTGCTTGGCTCGTAGCACATGTCGTGCACGACAAAGCCACGCAGGTGCAGGGTGTCTCGCTGCATGACCGCAGGATCGATGCCGTAGTTGCCTACCTGCGGATAGGTCAGCGTGACAATCTGTCCGGCGTAACTTGGATCGGAGATAATCTCCTGGTAGCCCGTCATGGACGTGTTGAAAACAATCTCGCCGAAGGTCTCTCCGCTAGCACCACAGCACCTCCCCTCGAAGGTTGTTCCGTCTTCGAGAACAAGCAGCGCGCGAGGCTGCGGGGTGGCACTTGCCAGTGGATTCATATACTCTCCGATCTGCGTACGAGCATGCCGAGCCATAAAAAAAGAGCACTCCTTATGGAGGCTCAACAGCGAACATGCGCACTCAACGCTATGGGCCTTGCCGGTGTCTCGCACCGTCCTTAAAGGTTGGTAGTATTGTAGCGCATAACCAATAAAGGAGATGGCATGTTTCCAGATTTTCTAGAGAATCCCTCAGATGTGGCCGCACCGCTGCTTCTGGGGTGCACTCTGACAAGGACACTTACGCTCAATGGCGAGAAACGCAAACTAGTTGCAAGAATTGTGGAGACCGAGGCGTACGACCAAGACGATCCTGCAAGTCACGCGTTTGGCGGGCCTAGCGATCGCAATGCAGCCATGTTTGGACCTGCAGGTCATCTGTACGTGTACGTTTCGTATGGCATGCATCACTGCTGCAATGTGGTATGCGGGCCTGAGGGTTTTGGCAGCGGATGTTTAGTGCGCGCCGTTGAGCCTCTTGAGGGCGTAGAGGTGATGCGCGAGCTCCGCGAGGCGGGGCGTGCGGGTAAAACGCAGGCGGGGCGCGAGGCTGCGAGCGCCGGTCATGACTGCGAAGCGCAGGCGGGGCACGAGGCAGAACAGGCGGGGCGTGTGCGCAAGCACCCGCTCAAGCTGCGCGACCTTACTAACGGCCCAGGTAAAGTGTGTGCTGCGCTTGGCATCGACAAGGCTCTGTATGGGCATGACCTAACAGTTGAACCGCTGGTGCTGGATTATGCTCCCCTGCTACCAGGAGAAACGATTGGACGCTCACCTCGTGTTGGCATCAGCAAAAACGCTGATGCTCCAAAGCGCTATTTCATCGAGGGAAACGTGTTTGTTTCACGAGCGTAAAGCACAGGACGTTTCAAGAGCGTAAAGCGCGAGAAAACTGCAATCAATAAGCGATACAAAAAGGACCTTGGAAGACCAAGGTCCTTTTTGATTCTTACGTTAAACCAATAATGCAGCCTACTCAATTATGTGCTGCAACAACGGGTTTCTCGCCAAATGCGATGCAAACTAGCAAACACCCTGAGCCATCATTGCATTTGCAACCTTGAGGAAGCCGGCGATGTTTGCGCCAAAGACCAGGTTGCCAGGGTGGCCGTACGTTGCGGCAGCCTCTGAAGCAGCAGTGTAAATGCTCTCCATGATTCCCTGAAGCTTGGAGTCTACCTCCTCAAACGTCCAAGAAAGGTGCTCGGCGTTCTGGGACATCTCAAGACCGGAAACTGCTACGCCGCCTGCGTTTGCAGCCTTGCCAGGTGCGAAGAAGACACCGTTCTCGATGAG
This sequence comes from uncultured Atopobium sp., assembly GCA_916715765.1. Lineage (GTDB taxonomy): Bacteria > Actinomycetota > Coriobacteriia > Coriobacteriales > Atopobiaceae > Lancefieldella. The sequence goes on along the minus strand of CAKAPG010000001.1, from coordinate 14,437 downwards.
GTAATTGGTTGCCTCGAGGGTGGTAGGCATGTTAGCACCCTCGACGACGTACTTGGTGCCGTTGGCAACAAGTTTCTGCACGTCAGCGAGCTCGAGCTCATTCTGAGTTGCGCATGGCATGGCGATGTCGCACTTCTGGCTCCAAGGACGCTCACCTGGGAAGAAAGTTGCGGAAGGACGTGCGTCGGCGTACTCCTTGATGCGTGCGCGGCGGACCTCCTTGACGTCTTTCAGCAACTCAACGTCGATACCATCTGGGTCATAGACATAACCTGAGGAGTCGGAAACGGTTACCACGGTTGCTCCCAGCTGCTGTGCCTTCTGGGCAGCGTAGGTAGCAACGTTTCCGGAACCAGAGATGCAGACCGTTTTACCTGCGAGTGAATCGTTCTTCTCGGCAAGCATGTGAGTGAGGAAGTAAACCGCGCCGTAGCCGGTAGCCTCGGTGCGAGCAAGGGAGCCGCCGAAGGACAGGCCTTTGCCGGTCAGGACGCCGGTCCACTCGTTGCGGAGGCGCTTGTACTGGCCAAACATGTAGCCGATCTCACGTGCGCCGGTGCCGATGTCGCCAGCTGGAACGTCGGTATTTGGACCGATGTGGCGGGAAAGCTCGGTCATGAAGGACTGGCAGAACGCCATAATCTCGCGGTCGGACTTGCCCTTTGGATCAAAGTCGGAGCCACCCTTGCCGCCGCCCATTGGAAGTGTAGTCAGGGAGTTCTTGAAGATCTGCTCGAAGCCGAGGAACTTCAGGATAGAAAGATTAACGGTTGGATGGAGACGGAGGCCGCCCTTGTAAGGTCCGATTGCGGAGTTGAACTCGATACGGTATCCGCGATTGACCTGAACGTTGCCGGCGTCGTCAATCCATGGAACACGGAACATAACAGTGCGCTCTGGCTCGACAAGACGCTCAAGCAAAGCGGCTTTCTTGAACTCTGGATGAGCGTCGAGCGCAGGCTGGATGGTAGTTAGGACTTCTTTTGCAGCCTGGATAAACTCAGGCTGATCTGCGTAACGCTCTTCAAGCTGTGCAATTACCTTAGATGAGTAGCTCATAAAACCCCTTTCGAAGTGGTTACGAATAGCATAGTCATCCATTGTTTCGATTACATAACAAAATAGAAAAATCTGATAGACGAAAATTAGTTCAAAAAGATTGCAATTTCTTCTTGCTCTCGGGCGATTTGTCACCTATACTTTTCTCTCGGCTCGGGGTGTAGCGCAGCTTGGTAGCGCAACTGCTTTGGGAGCAGTGGGTCGCTGGTTCGAATCCAGTCACCCCGACCATTTTTTCTTTTTGCTTTACCCTTGCGGCGGTAGTTCAATTGGTAGAGCATCAGCCTTCCAAGCTGACTGTTGCGGGTTCGAGTCCCGTCCGCCGCTCCATAAAATTCCCTATTTTTCTTCCATCACTTCCCTGCTCTAAGCATCACTCTGCTTATTCCCTGCTCATTCTGCTTATTCTTACTGTGACTCTGTCAAACACGCTGATAACTTTTAAGTGCGTTGCGGCTTTTTCCTGTGCCTCTTCCCTGTTTCCCGGACATTTTATTAGCAATTTTTCTATTTACTTGTCATCATCTACTTTTGATTAATTTCCTTGCATATTTATGTAATTAAATGCATTTCTATGAATACATAATTTTTGAGCTCAAAATTATGTGCCGAAAAAGGTAAAAAACCCGTTTAGTTGGAAATGAAAATTGAAAATTAGCCGATTTATCTCCAACTAAGACGATTTTTTACCGCACTAAAAACTTTTATCTGGGCAAACATTGTATGCAGAAAAATGAAATCTCCAACTAAACGCATTTTTTACCGCTTGCACGATAAACTAGTCCTCAAACAGCATCGATCGCACAGACTGTGCAGGTCAGCGCCCACTTGTTGCAACGGTTACCAAACTGCAAGCATCAAAAAAGAGGCTGTGCGAAGCACAGCCTCTTTAGCACTTGTAATCTGTAAACCAAGAACTAACGGCGAACCTTTACAGAATACGCAAGACTAGAAGCAATAATACCTGCAGCTGCAAGTGCGCTTGCAATGGACATTGCATCGCCGGTATCTGGCAGGTTAGACCTTTTCTTCTTAGGAGTCTTAGGCTTTGGCTCTGGATTAGGATCTGGCGTTGGGGTTGGTGTAGGAGTAATTGGCTTATCAGCTGTGGTAACTTCCGCAGGAACAATGGTCTGCTCTGCAGCATTGAATGTTGCAGGAGCTACGGTAAATAGAATCTGATTTGTATTGAGCTCATATCCTTCAGGAGATGCAGTCTCAACCAGATAATAATCGCCCGGTGTCAGATAGAACTTATCACCATCCTGATAAATGCCCTTGGTCAGTAAGTCTGCAGTTGCCGCGGTATTCTGAACCAGTGCGGTTAGCTCTGTCTTTGTAAGAATATCACCGGATGTGAAAGTACCATCAGCGCCAGTAGTGATTCCCTCTTTGAGCAGTGTGCCGTCAGCCTTATAGAGGCTATAAGTAGCGCCAGCAACAGGCTTAGAAGCATCGTCAGAGTCAGTCTTCACAAGCTTCAAAGGAGATGGAACGGCACGATACGTGAGGTAATACTGCCTGGTACGGTTTACAGAACCGTCTGCATTGAAGCCAGGAGCCAAAACGGAATTATCGCGAGGGCCAGAGTTATAAGTACCAATCGCAAGAGATGCTCCCTCTGGAACGTCAATATCATTTGCGATATAGACGTAAGAATCACCAGGTCCTGCAGCCTTGATCTCGTCGACTGACTTGCGAACAGTAGTCAGCAACATGTTGGTTGATGGATCGGTCTCAAATTTATTACCGCCAGCAACAGAGTCATCTGCAGTAACGCCAGCATACTCAGGCATATACACGACATGACCCTTTGTGTTGTAACGAGCAGATACCTGACGATCCTCAAACGCTGCAGAAGTTGTATACGTAGCAGCAAGATCATCAAGACCAAGAACGCTTACTGCGCCATTACCATAAATAGGAAGACCAGCATTTCTTTGAGCAATAGGATCACTGAGGCCAAGGCCGTTAAGCTGCCTGTACGCAAGGTCGTCGACATAGTGATACACGGCTGTTGCGGTATCAATGACTCGCGCAGGATAACGCTTGGTGTATGCGTGAGTGCCTCCCCAAGATTTCTTAATGCCACCCTGAATTCCCAGCTGATAAGACCTATCAGAGATGTTCAATGGCGCGGAGAACTCAATGTACTGACGAGCTGTAACTGGTGCAGTAAATACAGCAGCGGGCTCCTCATATGAATTACCACCCATGATGGACTGGCCATTTACCTTGACAGTGAACATCAAATTGGTCTTTGGACCACCGCCCGAAAGAGCACCTGTTGCATCCATTGGCTTGTAGGTATCAACGGCAGCATGAGCTGAGACAGCTACCTTGCGCAGGCCATAACCATTTGGATCGTTCTGTGGGAAGTTGATCAAATTCTCTGCATCGCCGAGAAGGACGTAGTACGCACGAATTTCTCCGCCCTCAGCAATCATCTGCGCAACGGAATATTTAGTTGGATCCATGTCCAGCTTGAGCGCAGTGCCATCAGGCTTTACCCAGTAATAACGCGCGATGACGCCCGTACGGTCCTCTCGCGGCTTGGCAGCCTGAGCATTAATCTCTGCCTGAATCTCAGCATCAGAGATGAAATCTGGGAATGGATTTGCCGAGGTATGTGTACCATCCAGCGGAGCACCATCCACATCTTCAGAATAAACTGTTGGGTCAGCAGCAAATGCCGTGCGTGGAAGGGCAAACGTCAGAATTGCGCCCACAAAAAACATGCAAATTGCTAAAACCGTGAAGCGAGAAAACCAAGCACTTCTTACGCTTTTAACAGAAGTTCCGTTCATACATCCTTCTTTCAACGTGAAGGGTGAATATTTATGCATATACCATAGCTCATTTCATACATTTTCGTGCAGACGAGGACGTATCAAATATTATTTTCGTACATTAAACCGCTAAAGGGACACATTCAAACGGCCTAGACTACTAGTCTAGGCCGTTCGTTAAGATTGCTCATTAAGACTGCATTAGACCGCTGGCTTAGGCTTAAGCGGTAGTTTACTAGTCCGTACTGCTTACATCTACTTATCAGAAGTAAGATGCCAAATCTCATCGTTATATTCAGCGATAGTTCTATCAGACGAGAATGTTCCTGCCATAGCAATATTGACAAGAGACTTCTGAAGCCACGCTCTCCTATCCTCATAGTCATTAAACACGCGCTCTTTTGTTGAAATGAATGCCTCCAAATCAAGAAGCGTCATGAACCAGTCTTTTGAGCACAAGTTTTTGTGAAGTCGCTCCAGGCGTTCCTTATTTCCAAGAGAAATAAACTCTGGGCTAATTAAGAAATCAACGAGTGGTTTAATCTGGGGCTTCTTATAAAACTCTTTTGCTTTATACCCTTTGCGCTCATAGAGGTCCACAACCTCATCGCTTGACGCGCCAAACGTGTAGATATTCTCCTCGCCTACCAAGTCGGCAATTTCTACATTTGCACCATCAACTGTGCAAACGGTAACAGCGCCGTTAAGCATGAACTTCATATTGGAAGTTCCAGAAGCCTCCTTAGAAGCTAGCGAAATCTGCTCTGAAATATCCGCTGCTGGAATAACATGCTCAGCTGCAGTAACGTTGTAATTCTCGATCATTATCACCTGAAGATATGGTGAAACATCTGCATCGTTTGCAATCAAAGACGAGAGTACAAGAATTGCATGAATGATATCTTGAGCAGCCACGTATGCTGGTGCAGCCTTACCACCAAAAATGACAGTAATAGGATGCTTTGGAAGGTGTCCGGACTTAATATCAAAATATTTCCAAATCAAATAAAGCAATAGCATTTGCTGACGCTTATATTCGTGGAAACGCTTTACCTGGACATCAATGATGGAATCAGCGTTGACCCTTGCATCTTGATTGTCCAGTAAAAACTTAACCATTCGATCTTTAGCAGCTTGCTTGATGTCTTGTAGTTTATTGAGGACCTCTTCGTTGTCTCGATACTCTAAAAGTCCCTCGAGATGAGCAGTTGTTCTCCAACTATCTCCTAATAACGTATCAAGATACTCTGCGAGCTCAGGATTACAACCCATTAACCAGCGACGGAACGTAATTCCATTAGTCTTGTTTGAGAACTTTTCTGGATACAAATCATAGAATGGCTTGAGTTCTGTCTCTTCCAAAATCTTAGTATGAAGTGCCGCAACACCATTGATACTAAAGCCGTAATGAATGGCAAGGTTAGCCATGTGAACTTTCTTATCAATAATGACTTGTACGCTTGGATCAGCAACGGTACTGCGGATGCGCTGATCAAGCTTTTTGATAATCGAAGCAATCTTTGGAGAAACTTCTTCGATGAATTTAAGGGGCCATTTCTCAAGAGCCTCTGCCAAAATCGTATGATTTGTGTACGCGACCAGTGAAGAAACAATGTCTACAGACTCTTCGAACGAGATTTCGTATTTCTCAGTCAAGATACGAATAAGCTCTGGAATTACCATTGTTGGGTGCGTGTCGTTAATCTGAATCACAACATAGTCAGCAAGGTCGTGAATATTGCTACCGCGCTCAACTGCCTCTTTAACAATCAACTGTGCAGCATTAGAAACCATAAAGTATTGCTGATAAACGCGAAGAAGCTGGCCGTCTTCATCAGAATCATCGGGGTACAAAAAGAGCGTTAAATTCTTCTTTAATGCAGTCTTATCAAAATCAATAGCGTCATCAGAAACTAATGAGTCATCAATGCTTTGCAAGTCAAACAAGCGAAGTCTGTTTTTCTTTGTTCGGTCATATCCCAAAACGTCAATGGAATAGAGCTCAGACGTCACCGAGAAATCCCCAAATTCCACGGTAAATGACGTCTTCTCATCTTCAAGCCACCTGTCATCAGAAAGCCAAGCGTCTGGAACAGTGGTTTGCTGTCTGTCTAAAAACTTCTGATGGAAAAGGCCAAAATGATACTTAAGACCCACACCATCGCCTGGCAGGCCAAGAGTTGACATAGAATCGATAAAGCATGCTGCCAATCGACCAAGGCCACCGTTTCCAAGCGAAGGCTCAACTTCAAGCTCTTCAATATCTTCTAATGAATGGCCTGCCTTGGAGAGCTGCTCTTTTACCTCGTTATAAATTCCCAGATTAATGAGGTTATTTGAAAGCAGTTTTCCAATCAGAAACTCTGCAGAGATGTAGTAAAGCCTCTTCTTACCATTGTTTAATGGTAGAGCGTCTGACTTACTCTTAACCACCTGAAGCAGTAATTCAAAAACCTGACTGTCAGTAATTTCAGACAGTGGCTGACCAAATTGTTGAAGAGATAAGGTGTCTAAGTTCATTACTTCTCCTCTTTGTACACCCTGAAGTACATCTCAGTGATAGTTCTTAAGAAATCTTCTGTGTGACGCGTGATAGCCCCTTGCTTCATACGCCAACACCAGTTACCGCCAACAGTGGCCGGAATATTCATGCGTGCAGAATCATCTAAGCCGAGAAGATCTTGCATGGTGTGAATACAAGTGTCGCTCACAGAAGCTGCAATTCCACGCGAAAGCGCCTCACCAATTGGCTCATCTTTTGATCGATGCAGGTAGATATCTGCCTGCTCACGCTCTCTATCAGTAGCCTGTGTCTCGTACCAACCACGAGCCGTTGGATTGTCATGTGTTCCTACATATGCAATGGTATTTGCAGTGTAGTTGTGAGGAAGATCTCTTGAATCATGCTTTCCGTCAAATCCGTATTGCAAGATTTTCATTCCTGGGAAACCAGTTTTTTCTCGCATGACAATAAGTTCTGGTGTAATCAAACCCAGATCCTCTGCAATGATTGGAAGCTTTCCAAGCTGTTTCTCTAGCTCCTCAAACAGCTCCATATCTGGACCTTTAGTCCATTTGCCTTCTGTGGCATTTGCAGCTCCGTAAGGAATCTCCCAGTATGCCTCGAAGCCTCTAAAATGATCGATTCGAAGCACATCAAACATTTCAAGATTTGTTCGTACTCGCCAAACCCACCATGCATAGTGCGATTTTTTCATATACTCCCAGTTATAAATGGGGTTTCCCCAATATTGACCGGTAGAAGAAAATTGATCGGGAGGAGTACCCGCAACCGCAATAGGCCGTCCTGTTTCATCCGTTTTAAACAGTTCTGGCTGTGCCCACATCTCAACAGAATCGCGCGAGACATAAATGGGAAGGTCGCCAATTATGAGCACTCCCCTTTTATTGGCATAAGCCTTAACCTTTGCCCATTGAGTAAAGAAGAAATACTGAGTCATCTTGTGATACAAAACTGACTTTTGCAGTTTCTTAATCTCTTGTGCAGTTGTTTCATTTCTTTGCTGGTAATGTTTTGGCCACTCCCAGTAGGCTTTATGACCAAACTCTTCCTTCAAAGACATGAACTCCGCGTAAGGATCAAGCCACTCTGCTTGATCGTGGCAGAACTTCTCAAAATCAGCAGGTACATCTTGCACAAACCTATCAAAAGCACGATTAAGCAAGCGACGATGATTTACGAAAAGCGCACCATAATCAATGCAAGTTTTGCTAGTCCCAAAAGAAATATCTTCAAAGTCATCTGACTTCAAATATCCAAGTTTTTCAAGGTCTTTTAGATCAATATAGTAAGGACTTCCTGCTGCTGCAGAAAACGACTGGTAAGGAGAGTCTCCATAACTTGTAGTAGTAAGAGGTAAGACCTGCCAATACCTTTGTTTAGTTCTGACGAGAAAATCGATAAAATCGTAGGCTTCTTTGCCAAACGTGCCAATCCCATATGAATTTGGAAGAGAAGAAACGGCCAAAAGCACTCCGCTTGCTCGTCCCATAGTTGCCTCTTTCGCAAAAAGAGTACTGGCTTATCTCTTTCAAGATAAGCCAGTACAAAGCTTTAATACTTAACTAGATTATCTTGCGTGTTCTTATCAAAGAGATGAACGGCGTTATCTTCAAATTTAAACCATACCTGGTCGCCAATGTTGAGATTTCGTTTTGCAAGCTCAGTTGCAGGAACGATAAGAACAAAGTTGCCGTCATCAGTATGAACATGAAGGTGAACTGTGGAACCCATGAGCTCGCTTACTTCAAGATTGCCCTTAAAAGCACCAATTTCATTTGGCTCAGTCAGATAAATCTGCTCTGGTCTAATGCCAACAATAACGTCTGTTGCAGGTGCAGCTACCCAAGACTGTGCTAACAGATTTGCCATCTCAGGAGAAATATCAAATGACATGTTTTCTGTCTCTACATGGAACTCATTGTCCACGCGGATAAGATGTGCGTCAAAGAAATTCATTTGTGGCATGCCGATAAAACCAGCAACAAAGAGGTTTGCGGGCCTATTGAACACTTCTTGAGGAGTTCCAATTTGCTGAACAAAGCCATCTTTCATAATGACAATACGATCACCCAAGGTCATAGCCTCTGTTTGGTCGTGTGTAACATAGACAAAAGTTCCATTGACCTTTTGACGAAGCTTAATGATCTCTGTACGCATCTGATTTCTTAGCTTTGCATCAAGGTTTGAAAGTGGCTCGTCCATCAAGAAGACTTTTGGATCACGGACAATTGCGCGACCAATTGCAACACGCTGACGCTGACCACCAGAAAGCGCCTTTGGCTTACGATCAAGATATGCCGTAATACCCAGTGTTTCTGCAGCTGCACGGACCTTCTCGTCAATGACTTGAGGATCAACCTTTTTAAGCTTAAGGGTAAACGCCATATTGTCGTAGACGGTCATATTTGGATACAGCGCATAGCTTTGGAAGACCATTGCGATGTCGCGGTCTTTTGGCGCAACGTCATTGACCAGCTTTCCGTCAATATAAAGCTCACCAGCAGAAATATCTTCTAGACCTGCAATCATACGCAGCGTAGTAGATTTTCCACAACCTGAAGGACCAACAAGCACCACAAACTCGTGCTCTTTAATAGTGAGATTAAAATCCTGAACAGCAACAACGCCTTCTTCAGTTACCTCAAGGTTGCTCTTTTTCTGTTCAGTTTTCTTACCAAAGAGAGACTTGCGCTTTTTCTCATTTGGATAAATCTTTTTTATATTCTTTAAAACGATTTCTGCCATGATAAAACCTTTCAGAAATGCCTATAGTCTGCTGCAATACATTGAGATTTAGCCTTTTACCGCGCCAGAAATGACACCATTGATGATGTAGCGCTGGCACAGCAAATACATAATGACAATGGGGATAATAACCATCATGATGCAGGCAAACATTGGACCCATCTCTACTTTTCCATATCCACCTCTAAAGTACTGAATCAAAATTGGAATAGTTTGGTATTTAGTCCTATCCAGTACAAGATATGGCAGCAAATAGTCATTCCAGACCCACATGGTTTCGAGAATACCAACAGAAATATACGTTGGCTTCATAATAGGCAAAACAACATGGAAGAACGTCTGAAGTGGGTTGCAACCATCAATAGTTGCAGCTTCTTCAATCTCAAGTGGAATGGTCTTAACAAATCCAGCAAACATAAATACTGCTAGACCAGCGCCAAAGCCCAAATAAATAAAGCAAATATTGAAAGGAGTATTAAATCCAAGCGTATTTGCCATATTGGACAGCGTAAACATAAGCATCTGGAAAGGCACTACCATCGAGAAAACAAACAGGTAGTACAAAATGTTGCTAATGCGATTTTTTACACGGACAATAAACCATGCACACATTGAGCAGCACACCAAAATCAGTGCAACAGATGTGATGGTAATTACTAGAGAATATCCAAAGGCTGCTAAGAAACCTTGCTTCTCTAAAGCGGCAATGTAGTTAGCAAAACCTGCAGAGTTCTCTGATGTAACAAAATCAAATGCCGTAGATGTAGTAATAGTTGTTTCTTCCTTGAATGAATTCATCAAGATCATAACCATTGGATAAATCCATGCAAGAGAAAGAACGGTAAAGAATACAGCAAGAATTTTATTAATGATTTGATCGCGCTTCATTATTGCTGCACCTCCCTTGACCTGGTGGCTCTCAGCTGAATCATGACAATACAAATAACTAGAATGCAGAAAATAACAGCTTTAGCCTGGCCGATACCCATCCACTTTGCTCCCTGTCGAGCGTAGAAGGTATTGTAAATATTAAGAGCAAGCATTTCGGTTGCATGCTTAGGCTCACCTGCAGTAAGTGCCAGGTTCTGATCAAATAATTTAAAGCCATTTGTTACCGTCAAGAAAAGACAAATGGTAATAGTAGACATTAAGTTTGGAATTTTTACCTTCCAAAGTGTCTGCCAAGCATTTGCTCCATCAACTCGCGCTGCTTCAAGATAGTCACTTGGAATAGACTGCAGGCCGGCAATATAAATAATCATCATGTAACCAACCTGCTGCCAAAGGGTAAGGAAAATCATTCCCCAGAATCCAGCAATGCTATTAAGCGCAAGAAGCTGCTCGCCCACAATAGAGAGCACACAGTTAATCAAAATATTCCAGATGTAACCCAAAACAATGCCACCGATAAGGTTTGGCATAAAAAAGACAGTCCTAAATGAATTGGTGCCCTTAAGATTCTTGCGAGTTAAAGCGAGTGCAATTGCAAGCGCCAACACGTTAATAAGAACTGTTGAGACAAGCGCAAATAATGCGGTGTACCAAAAAGCATGAGCAAACTGTGGGTCAGAAAAAGCTGCTACATAGTTATCTAGACCAACTGGTTTAGCATCACTGATGGTAATAAATTTACAAAATGAAAGATAGAATCCCTGAACAAACGGGATCATAAAGCCAAACAAAAAAGAGAGCGCTGTGGGCAGAACAAATAATGGCCACCACCGCTTCAACATCTTAGCCATAGAGATACCCTCCAATAACAAGAGACGAGAAGAGAGATCTCTCTTCTCGTCTCTCACCAATCAAAGTATTACTAGAAGGACTACTATGCGTTAGCCTCTTTCTCAGTCTTCCAACCATCAACGAATGCGGACTTAACAGCATCCCAGCCCTCTGTTCCTGCTGCATAGCCCTTAAGCGCACTGGAGAGGTTGTTCTTCCACTCCTGAGAAGGAATGTAAATGAAGTCCCAAGCCACGGGCTCATTGCCCTTCTTTGCATACTCAGCTGCAATGTTTGCAAGTGCATTCTTAGTTGCCTTTGCGTTCTTGAATGGAATGGTGAAGCCCATTTCCTCAGCAATTGCAGTGGTAGCAGTATCAGAAGTTACGCACCAATAGATAAAGTCAAGCGTTGCCTTCTGGGAAGCGTCGTCTGCCTTGGAGCTTACGCACCAATAGTTCTCGCCGCCAGAGCACATACCCTGCTTCTCTTCACCCTTAACGCCGATGTAAATTGGAATCATACCAAGGGCATCGTCGCCAAGTTTCTTGATGTCATTGTATGCCCAGGTACCATTTTGGTAGAAGACTGCTTCACCGTTAACAAACTCTGCAACAGCGTCATCGCCAGTCTTGCCAGAAAGCTCAGTTGGACTGCATGTAGCGTTGTTGATATAGAGGTCAAAAATCTGCTTGTAGTTAGGAAGATAGGTTCCCTTGATTTCCTTAGCCTCTGGATCACCAGTATCCTTGAACTCATAGTACAAAGGAAGGTTTGCAAGGTGTGTGGTAAAGCGCCAGTCAGAACTGGAATCAAGGCCAGCGCTGGTGAATGCGCCCTTTACGCCAAGCTCTGCCTTGCGAGCCTGAATATCTTCAGCAATCTTCTTTAGGGAAGCAAAGTCCTTGATATCGTCTCCCTTATAACCTGCCTTCTCAAGCAGCTTCTTGTTGTAGATAATGCCGTAGTCTTCCTCTACGTAGTCAACACCGTAGACAACGCCATCCTCCTGAAGCTTAAGAGCATCATTAGTGAGCTCATCCAGGATCTTGGCACCCTTAAGGTCAATGCAGTAGTCCTTTACGCCAATAAGACCAGAAGGACCATTTGTCTGGAACAGTGTTGGTGCTACAGAAGCATCCTTGTTAATCTCAGACTGGAATGTCTGTGCATAAGTATCAGAAGCAGCAGTTACTACCTTTACAGGAACCTTAGTTTCCTCAGTATACTTAGCTGCAAGATCTTTCCACTGCTGATCAGACTCAGGCTTGAAGTTTAGAAAATAAACTGAGCCTTTTGCTGAATCAGAATCTCCCTGCTTTGAGGGGTTATTTCCGCCACAAGCAACAAGACCCAGTGAGCAAAGAGCTGACGCACTTAAGGTGACAAACTGCCTACGATTGATACCAGACATAAGACTCCTCCTTAGAGAGCGCTCCTAACCCTTTGCTAGGTTGACGTCTCTTCTCATGATTTTCATAAGCCATGCTTTGACACACTGTCAAAACAATTTTGCTTACGTCTACAAAGAAAAGTATATTTGTAGTATCAAGTTGTTTAAACAACTCACTTCCGAACGGTATGAAATTGTCGGTAAATGGTATGAAAGGAACCATTTTATGTTTGTTTCATTTTTATAAAGCTACTATCTAATCAAGGGTAGTTTGAACACGTAACTTTGAACTTCAGCAGCCTGTTAAGGAAATACTATGCCAAGTGCACGATTCGATACGATTTATCAGGATTTGAAAAATAAAATCTTAGACGGTACCTACGCCTATGAGTCTTTTTTACCCACCGAGATGGAGCTGACCAAAACATATTCTTGCTCAAGAAACACTGTTCGACGAGCACTTACTCTCCTATCGGATGAAGCGCTCCTTCAACCAATTCATGGCAGGGGCGTGCGTGTCATATGGCAGAAAAAACCAAGTGAAGTTATTGGCTCACTAGAAGGACTTGAGTCCTTTCAAGAATATGCCCATAGAAATCATCTTATACCTGATACGGATGTCATTGTCTTTGAGCATGTACCATGCACAGATGACATTTCTCATCAAACTGGTTTTAGGGCGGGAGAAGAACTTATTCACATTGTTCGAATCCGCAAACTCAACGGATCTTCTCGCCAAATAGATAACGATTATCTCTTGGCATCCGCAGTGGGAAATTTAGGCAAAGACGATGCGGCAACCTCGATTTTTGCGTATTTAGAGAACACGCTTCACATGAAAATTCTAAAGAGCAAAAGAACCATCAGTGTTGAGCTGGCAACTGAAGAAGACCAGCAACATTTAGAGCTTGGAGATTTTAATTGCGTAGCGGTGGTAGAGAGCCATTCGTTTAACTCGAGAGGCGTTATGTTTGGCTTTACGCAAACTCGCAGCCACCCAGAAACGTTCTGCTATAAAGTTATTTCAAAGAGATAGCCTGGCGTTAAATGTGCAGAATAAATTTCTTCTCTAGTTTGTGGAAGACGGTGTAGCCAATAACTAGGGCAAGAACTGCAGAAACAAGGCAACCTAAAATGGTGCTTGTTGCAGGGAATTTCTGGAAAAGAAGACAGTCTCTAATAAACGTTACAAAGTGGAACATTGGATTAAAACGCTCGATCTGAAGCATCCAAGGCGACATGATATTAACGGAGTAGAACAGAGGCGTACCATACATCCAGGCCGTAGTCACAACACTCCACAGGTGAATAACATCTCTAAAGAAGACCGCAAGGGCCGAGAGAAGCATTGCAAGACCAATACAGAAACAAGCTAAAAGTAGCAAAGCTACAGGTGTGAGCAAGGCGTAAATTGTGAGCGGGATGCGGAAGACAAGCATGACAATGCCAACAGCTATGAGCGAGAAAAGATAGTTTACAACCGCAAAAAGTACTTTCTGAACAGGGAATACAACGCGGTTGATGCGGACTTTTTTAAGCAGGCTGGATGCATCAATAATTGAACGCATTCCCATAGTTGTTGCATCGTTCATCAGCTGAAATGCTGTATTACCAAGAATAAGATACAGAGGATAGTTCACAACATCTTCGGCACGGTTACCCAAAAAGGTAGAAAAGACAACCGCCATAACGGTCATCATCAAAAGTGGGTTCAAAACCGACCACACAACGCCCAGGATAGAACGACGATACTTAAGCTTAAAGTCTTTGCTTACCAGCTGACGCAAAATGAACTGATCGCGCTGGTGTGTTGGATACCATGCATCTCGAGCAGAAACAGCTACAAGACTTGCACTATTAGTATTTGCAGAAACTACGCTTGTGTCCTGCGCATTATTAGTTTGTGTTGAAGACTCGCTCACGCGCTATCCTTTTCTACCGATTTCTGTATGGTTTATCCTAGCACAGACAGACAAAGCCGTTTAAACTTGAAACGTTGTTGAACTGTTTTCTCCACTATTTTATTTGGATATGTGGTGACAAGACTATTTAGTAACTGCGCGCTCAACAGCAGCGCTTGTAGAAATGGTGCAAAATGTCTCAATCCCCTCTTGGACGCACGCTTATCATTGCTAATCCGGCCGCTCACAGCGGTAAAGGTGCTGCTGGTGCAGAGTTTGCTCGCCACTTTTTAACCAGCTATTC